>NZ_QUMK01000009.1 GCF_010907035.1 Rhodopseudomonas sp. BR0M22 | reverse complement strand
CCACCCCCGACCCCTCCCCGCCGCAAGAGCGGGGGGAGGGGAGCTAGTCGATGCTCAAGCACGCCGTCTTTCAATCCAAATTCCTGCCTTATCTGCTGGTGCTGCCGCAGCTCGCGGTGGTGCTGGTGTTCTTTTATTGGCCGGCGGCGCAGGCGGTGATCCAGTCGTTCCTGCTGCAGGACGCGTTCGGCCTGTCGACCGTGTTCGTCTGGCTCGACAATTATCGTGAGCTGCTGGCCGATCCGGATTACTTCGCCGCGATCATCCGGACCTTCGTCTTCTCCTTTGCGATCGCGCTGTCGTCGCTGTCGTTGGCGCTGCTGCTGGCGGTGATGGCGGATCGGCCGCTGCGCGGCTCGACGTTCTACCGCACCATGCTGATCTGGCCCTACGCGGTGGCGCCGCCGGTGGTCGGTGTGCTGTGGGTGTTCATGCTCAATCCGTCGCTCGGCGTCATCGCCCACGGGCTGCGCGCGCTCGGCGTCGACTGGAATCCGCTGCTCGACGGCGATCAGGCGGCGCTGTTGATCGTGCTCGCCGCGGCGTGGAAGCAGATCTCCTACAACTTCCTGTTCTTCCTCGCCGGGCTGCAGGCGATCCCGTCCAGCGTGATCGAGGCGGCGGCGATCGACGGCGCCCGGCCGATGCGGCGGTTCTGGACCATCATCTTTCCGTTGCTGTCGCCGACCATCTTTTTCCTGGTGATCGTCAACGTCGTGTACGCGTTCTTCGACACCTTCGGCATCATCGACACCATGACGCGCGGCGGGCCGGCGAAGGCGACCGAAACGCTGGTCTACAAGGTGTATCAGGACGGCCTGCTCGGCTCCAACCTCGGCAGTTCGGCGGCCCAATCGGTGATCCTGATGGGCATCGTGATCGCCCTGACGGCGATTCAGTTCCGCTTCGTCGAGCGCAAGGTGAACTACTGATGGTCGAGCACCGCAAGTTCGGCAATCTGCTGCCGCATCTGATCCTGTGGGTCGGCGTCGCGATCGTGGCGTTCCCGGTGTATCTGGCGTTCGTCGCCTCGACCCAGGACAACGCAACCATCGCCAACGGTCAGATGTCGCTGCTGCCCGGCGGCCACTTTCTCGAGAACTATTACAAGACCATCTTCGTCGGCTCGTCGGGCACCACCCGCGAGCCGGTCGCCAGCATGCTGTTCAATTCGTTCGTGATGGCGATGTCGATCGCGCTCGGCAAGATCGCGATCTCGATCATCTCGGCCTATGCGATCGTGTATTTCCGGTTTCCGTTCCGGATGACGATCTTCTGGATCATCTTCATCACGCTGATGCTGCCGGTCGAGGTCCGGATCTATCCGACCTACAAGATCGCGGCCGATCTCAATCTGCTGGATAGTTACGCCGGGCTGGCGCTGCCGCTGATCGCGTCGGCGACCGCGACGCTGCTGTTCCGGCAATTCTTCATGACGGTGCCGGACGAATTGCTGGAAGCCTCGCGGATCGACGGCGCCGGGCCGCTGCGGTTCTTCTGGGATACGCTGCTGCCGCTGTCGCGCACCAACATGGCGGCGCTGTTCGTGATTCTGTTCATCCTCGGCTGGAATCAATATCTTTGGCCGCTGCTGATCACCACGCGCGACGACATGCAGACCATCCAGATCGGAATCCGCAAGATGATCGTGACGTCGGACGCGCTGACCGAATGGCCGATCGTGATGGCGACCGCGGTGCTGGCGATGCTGCCGCCGGTCGCCGTGGTGGTGCTGATGCAGAAGCTGTTCGTGCGCGGACTGGTCGAGACGGAGAAGTAATCGTGGCCGAGGTCGTTCTCCGCAATGTCCGCAAGACCTATCCGGGCGGCTTCGAGGCCATCAAGGGCGTCGACTTCGCGGTGGGAGACGGCCAGTTCTGCGTGCTGGTCGGCCCTTCAGGCTGCGGCAAGTCCACGCTGCTGCGGATGGTCGCGGGGCTGGAGACGGTCACCTCCGGCGAGATCGAGATCGGCGGCCGCGTCGTCAATCAGGTCGAGCCGGCCGATCGCGACATCGCGATGGTGTTCCAGAACTATGCGCTCTACCCGCACATGACCGTCTACAACAACATGGCTTACGGGCTCCGTAACCGCGGCATGGCCAAGGTCGAGATCGACGCGCGTGTGCAGGAAGCGGCGCGCATCCTCGAGCTCGGCGCGATGCTGGATCGCAAGCCGCGGCAATTGTCGGGTGGCCAGCGCCAGCGCGTCGCGATGGGCCGGGCCATCGTGCGCCAGCCCAAAGTGTTCCTGTTCGACGAGCCGCTGTCCAATCTCGACGCCAAGCTGCGGGTGGCGATGCGGGTCGAAATCCGGAAATTGCAGCGCCGGTTGGCGACGACGGCGATCTACGTCACCCACGACCAGCTCGAGGCGATGACGCTCGCCGACATTCTGGTGGTGATGAATGGCGGCATGGTCGAACAGATCGGCTCGCCGCTCGACGTCTACGCCAAGCCGGCCACCACCTTCGTGGCGTCGTTCATCGGCGCACCGCCGATGAACCTGCTGCCGCTGTCGGACGAGCTGCGGGCGCAGTTCGGCGGTGCGCCGCCGGACGCGGGCATTTTAGGGGTGCGGCCGGAGGACCTCGTGATCGGCCCAGGCGCGACCGGGGACGGCTTCCTGACGCTCGACATCACCGTGGAGGCGATCGAGCGGGTCGGGCCCGAGACCTTTGTGTACGGCGTCCGGAGCGGCCACGGCGCGAAGCCGACGGTCGCGGGCGAGCCCGGCGCAGGAGCCGGCGGGGATATCATCGTGCGCGTACCCGGCCAGGTTGCGCCGCCGGTCGGTGACTGCATTACGGTCGCGGCGCCGCCGCACAGCCTGCATCTGTTTTCCGCCGACGGGCGCCGCCGCATTGCCGGCTAGCCGACCGTAAGCTACTGGTGGAATTCGCGGTTCTGGCCTTCTTGAACAGTTCTTTTGCACTGCCCATATTGGTCTGGACTGGACGGCGAGGTGCCGGACGGTCGATGGGGTGCCGCAAGGACCCCCTCAAAGTCGCTTCGAGAGGACTTTGTGATGTCTCGTGTTCCTTCGTTATCAAGTCCCTTTCTGCTGGGATTCGACGAGATCGAGCGTGCGCTCGACCGCGTCGTCAAAGGCGCCGACGGGTATCCCCCGTACAACATCGAGCGGTGCGAACGCAGCAACGGCGATCCCGAAAAGCTGCGCATCACACTGGCGGTGGCTGGGTTCACCCGCGATCAACTCGATGTCACAGTTGAGGAAAATCAACTGGTGATCCGGGGCCGGCAGCAGGATGACAAGACTCGGCAATACATCCACCGCGGCATTGCCGCGCGTCACTTCCAGCGGACGTTCGTGCTGGCCGACGGGATGCAGGTGCTGGGTGCGGACCTGAAGAACGGGTTGTTGTCCATCGATCTGATCCGGCCGGAGCCGGAAAGGGTCATTAAGACAATCGCCATCACCGAACACGAATAATGGAACGAGTAGCGGACTCGACCGCTTAGTCTCCTAGAGGAGTCGAGACCATGACTGAAGCTGGTACTACGCATGAAAATGTGGGCGTCACGCTGGAAGCGCTGGCGCATCTGGGCGAAGGCCACATCGCCTATGTGAAGCAGATCCGCTCCGAAGACGTACCTGGGTTATTCCCGCAGGCGCCGCAGATCGCGCCGGGCCTCAAGCTGTTCGCGCTGCATTCGGCCGATGGCACGCCGATCATGCTGACCGACAGCCGCGAAGCGGCGATCGCGAATGCCTGGAGCCAGGAACTGCAGGCCGTCAGCGTCCACTAAGCGCTGGCTGAAAAGATGGTTACGCGACGCGGGGTGTCCGGTGACGGCCCCCGCGCCTGCTGGCGATCAGGCATATCGATCGCTCGAATCCCGCCGGCAGCGGCTCTCAAGCCTGCCGCCGGCACACCAGGTCGATTTCGATCAGCGCCTCATAGGCCAGTCCGGTGACGCCGACGCAGGTCCGCGCCGGCAGACGGCCCGCCGGGAAGTAGCTGCGATAGACCTCGTTCATTTCCGCATAGTCTCGTTTGAATTCCGTCAGATAGATCCGGCTCATCACGATGTGGTCGAGGCCGAGGCCGAGCCCGGTCAGAACCACGCGCAGATTTTCCATCACGGCGCGGGTCTGCGCCGCGATGCCGTCCGGCAGCACGCCCGGCGCTTGCGGCGTGTCGGGCATCTGACCGGTGACGAAAACGAAGCCATCGGTTTCGACGGCGTGGCTGAACGGCGCGACCGGCTTCGGGCCGCCGGAGATCATGTGGAACTGCAAGACGAACCTTTCACCAGATGAGGATCAGCGGCGCGCATCGGTGAAAACGCGCTTGCTGAGAATTGCATGGACGCCCCAATTGCCGTCGACCACCTGGGTGACGCCGAAATCCACCGCCACCGACATCAGGGCGATCGCCTCGTCTTCGCTCAGCCCTTTGATGGTCATCAGAAAGCGCCGCATCTTGCGGAACGCGTCCTTCATCGCGAGGTCGAGCGAGGATGTGGCGTAGACCTCGCTCTGGCCGCCCGCGCCGAATTCCGCCAGATAGTTCGGGTGGCTGAAGCCCATCAGCACCCAGTCGGTCTCGGTTTCGATCAATGGGTAGCTCAGATCCGCGAACGGCTTGTCGGCGAATTCGCTCTTCTTGTGCAGGATCACCTCGAAGGTGCCGGTCATCGAGCACTCGATCGCGGTGCCGCCGAGCTCGCCGTCGCCCTGCGCGGCGTGCGGATCGCCGACCGACAGCAGCGCGCCCGGCACCGACACCGGCAGATAGATCGTCGATCCCTTGCCGAGCCGCCAATTGTCGAGATTGCCGCCGAAGTAAGCGGGCGGCACCGAGTCGACGAAGTCGACTTCGCGCGGCGCCAGCGCGATCACGCCGAAATGCGGACGCAGCGGAATCCGGATGCCGTCGAGCACGTCGTGACGCCGCCGCACCGACGACGGCTGCACCGGCACGCCCGGATAGTCGTAGGTCGCATGCACGGTGCCGAACGGATCGATCTGCGGCTCCCATCGATAGGAGTAGAGGCCGCGGGCATAGGGCGCGTCGCCGTCGTGATGGATCTCGTAGATCGTCACGGCTTCGCGCGCGGTCTGCTCGGCGAGGAATTCCTTGTAGTGATAGCCCCACCACGCCGCGACGCTGCTGCCGAACACGCGGCCCTTGAAGTCGGGATTGCGGCTGGCGCGCGGCACGATATCGAGAATGCGGATTTCCAACACGTCGCCGGGCTGCGCGTCTTTCACCGCGACCGGGCCGGTGCAGATGTGCACGCCGAACCCTTCGCCGGCGCCGCGGCCGTAGATCGACGCGTCGATCGGCCCGGCGCCGCGGCGGTCGACGTTCTTTTGATCGCGCGTCCAATGAAACACGCTCTCGGCCCCGGCATCGCCGAGGATCATCCGCTCGGGATCGTCGGAGGCGTGCTGCGTGAGCGTCTCGATGGTGATGGTGTCGCCGGAGGCGATCTCGATCTGCGGCGCCAGCGAGCGGCTGAAATAGCCCCAGTGCACTTTCGAGGCATCGGCCGAAAGGTGATGGTGCTGCGGCGTCGTCTCGGCGCAGAAAGTCAGCGCCGGGAATTTGGTGGCGGTCCGGTGGGCCGCGGCGGCCGTCGGCCGGTTGCGAAGTTGTACCAGGGCTTGCTGCGGCCAGCCGCGCTGGGCCGCCGCCGCGGCGGTCGCCGCATGACGCTCCGCCTCCGTCTGCCGATATTCGCGCGGCGACACGCCGAAGCGATGGCGGAACGCGCGGCTGAAATGCGCCGAGTCGTTGAAGCCGGCGCGGAATGCGATTTCGGAAATCGAATGATGCGCCTCTGCCGGATTGGACAGATCGGCGCAAGTCCGCTGCAGCCGGCGTTCGCGTAAGTAGTGCGTGAAGCTGGAGCCGGTGCCGCCGAACAGCTTCTGCAGATAGCGCTCCGAAATGCCCTCGGCGGCGGCGACTTTCGCGGGCGTCAGATCGGGATCGTCGAGCCGTCGCTCGATCGCCTGGCACAGGCGCTGCAACGTTGCGGCTTTGCTGGCGGTGCCGGCGTTCAGATCGGCGGTTGTCGGCGTCTGGCGCAGCAATGTCGGCATCAGATCGAGCAGACTCTGCGCCGCCGCTGTCCACTCCGCGTCCGACAAGGTCTCAAGATGGCGGGCGGCGGCGTCCAGCATCCGCACGAACAACTCGCCGAAGCCGCTCGGCGCGATCTGCTGAACCACGGTGAGGCGCGCCGCGACTGTCCGGCTGCGCGCCGCGTCGCACGCCACTGACAGCACGACCGCGCGGAAATCGCGGCCGAACGACACGCTCCAGCTACTCGCCCGCGGCAGCAGCAGCAACTGCCCGGCCGCGACGATCCGGTGGCCGGCGGCGGTCTTCAACGAAGCGCCGTCTTCGAGCGGCAGCAGCACCAGGGGATGGTCGCCGTGTGCGTCTGGGTGCGCCACCACGGCCTGCGGCCCGGCCGACAGCGTCGCCAAGGTCACGCCGGCGGAACTGCGGCGCACCGCGGTGGCGTGGCCTGCATGGCTGGTTGCGGCCGCGGCCGGCTGCAAGCCGAGTAAGGCGAGCACGTCACGCCAGGCTTCCGGGCGCTCGCCTTCGCAATAGGACTCGCTGGAGTAAGGACGCAGGCTCATGGCTCGACCTTCATGGCCGAAACCAAGCAACCCCCGTGCCATCCCGAAGCAGACGGCGCATGTCCCGACCACGATCCGGCTCATCGCAATGCCACAACCTGCTCAATCGCAGCGGAACACGTTCTTCCGAATTGTGCCGTGGACCCCCCAATTGGCGTCGACCACTTGGGTGACGCCGAAATCGGCACCGACCGACATCAGCGAGATTGCCTCGTCCTCGCTCAGCTTGTGCACGGTCATCAGGAAGCGCCGCATCTTGCGGAACGCGTCGCGCATCGCCCGGTCGAGGCTGGAGTGGTTGGCGATCTCGAGCTGCGCATTGGCGCCGAGCTCGGCCAGATAGTTCGGATAGGTGAAGCCGTACACCGACCAGGCGTCCGGTGTCTCCAGCATGGGGTGGGTCAGGCCTTCGAGCGGCGTGCCGCCGAGGTCGTTCTTCTTGTGCAGCACGAATTCGAAATCGCCGGTCAGCGAGGTCTCGATCGCGGTGCCGCCGAGTTCGCTGTCGCCCTGCGCGGCATGGGGATCGCCGACCGAAAAGAACGCGCCCGGCACCGCGACCGGATAGTACATCTTGGCGCCCTTGCCGACGCGCCAGTCGTCGATATTGCCGCCGGTGTAGCTCGGTGGAATCGACGAGACGAAGTCATCCTCGGACGGCGCCAGCCCCATCGTGCCGAAATGCAGCCGGGCCGGCACCTTGACGTTACTCAGGATGTTCTCGCGCTTGATGATGGTGCGGTGATCGACCGGCACGCCCGGATAGTCGATGGTCGGATGCACGATGCCGTCCGGATCGGTCTGCGGCGTCCAGACGTAGTTGTACACGGCTCGCGCGAACGGCTCGCCGGAAGTGTCGAGCTCGAAGATGGTGATCACCTCGCGCGGCTTCGGCTCTTCGATCAAATCGTGATAATGGAAGCCCCAGTTCGCCGCGATGTTGGAACCGAAGCACTTGCCGGCGTGGCAGGCTTTGCAGGCCGGCCGCGGCTTGACGTCCAGGATGCGCACTTCGAGCACGTCGCCCGGCTCGGCGCCTTCGATCGCGACCGGGCCGGTGAGCAGATGCACGCCGACGCCTTCGCCCGAGCCGCGGATGAACGGCCCCTCGGTCGGTCCAGCGCCGCGGCGCGCCACCGCCTTGTGCTCGCGGGTCCATTTGAACACGCTCTCGGCGCCCGGATCACCTTCGATCATCCGCTCGTAATCGTCGCCGGCGTGGTGGGTCAGCGTCTCGATCGTGGCGCGGTCGCCGGACTTCAGCGTCAGCGCGGGCGCCACCACCTTGCTGAAATAGCCCCAGTGGACGGTCTTCGGCGACACCGGGAGAAGATGATGCTTCATGCTGAGGTCCTCGACGGGAAACGAGTGAGAGAGCAAAAGGCGGTCACGAGATTTCGGCCTCCATGGCGCTGAGGAAGCGCTGTGCGACCGGGTTCTTCGGATGGTTCAGCACCTCGTCGGCGGTGCCTTCCTCGATGATCGCGCCGCCGGCGAGCAGCACGACGCGGTCGGCGACCTCGCTGGCGAAGCGGAGCTGATGCGTCGAGATGATCATGGTGAGGCCGTCCTCGACCGCGAGGCGGCGGATCACTTCCAGCACCTCGTTGACCAGTTCCGGGTCGAGCGCGGAGGTCGGCTCGTCGAGCAGCAGCACGCTCGGGTTCGGCGCGATCGCGCGGGCGATGGCGACGCGCTGCTGCTGGCCGCCCGACAGATGCCGCGGCAGCGCATCGGCGCGATGCGACAGGCCGACCCGTTCGAGCAGTTCGAGCGCACGCCGCTCGGCCTCGGCCGGCGCGACGCCGTGGACCCAGCGCAACGGACCGGCGACGTTTTCCTTGGCGGTGAGATGGCCGAACAGATTGAACTGCTGAAACACCATGCCGACGCCGACTTCGGCGCGCGCCTGCGCAGCCATCCTCGGCGACAGCGGCTTGCCGAGATGATTGAAGCCGAGCCGGCGTCCGCCGACCTCGATGGTGCCGTCGTTCCACAATTCGAGATTGTTGATACAGCGCAGCAGCGTGCTCTTGCCGGAGCCGGACGGACCGAGCAGCGCGATTACTTCACCATTGCGCACCGACAGATCGACGCCGTCGAGCACGATTTGCGCATCGTAGCTCTTGCGCAATGCCTTGACCGCGACGGCAACATCGTTGCGGGCCAGCGCCGCTGCGCGGGCGGCATGATCGATCGGCGCTGGCGGCAGACGCGGCGGCGGCAGCTCGGCGACGCCGCCGTCCGGCAAGATCTCCGGCGCAGGCTCCTGATCCTGCAGCGGATCGTCGATCCCCTGGGCGCGATACCAGGGCAAAAAGCGCATCAGCTTGACCTGCTTGGAGGTGCGATCGAGATCGAACAGCCACTCGAGGAAGATCTGCAGTGCCGAGATCGCCGAGGTGAGCAGCAGATAGATCAGGCCGGAAGCGAAGAAGATCGAGAAGAAATCGAAGGTCGAGGAGGCGAGCTGCGTCGAGCGCAGCGTCAGTTCCTGCACGGCGATCACCGAGGCCAGCGACGAGTTCTTCAGCGCGCTGACGGCCTCGTTGCCGAACGCCGGGATCATGGTGCGGATCGCCTGCGGCGCGATGATCCGGCGCATCAGGACGCCGGGCGTCATGCCGAGCGCCTGGCCGGCGAGAAGCTGGCCCTTCTCGACGCCGAGCACGCCGGCCCGCAACATCTCGGCGATGAAAGGGGCTTCGTTACAGGCGAGCGCGAGGCCGGCGGCGAGGATCGCCGGCAGCTTGATGCCGATGTGCGGCAGCGCGTCGTAGGCGAACACCATCTGCAGGATCAGCGGCGTGCCGCGGAAGATGACGGTGTAGATCCGGGCGGTGGATGACAGCAGCCGGAACCGGCTGAGCTGCATCCCCGCCAGGATCACGCCGAGGATCAGTCCGCCGCCGAGACCGAGGGCGGTGACCTGCAAGGTCACCTCGATGCCCTGGATCATGTAGGGCATGCTCAGATAATGGAGAAACAGCTCCATGGCGGACGATCCTGGCTTGTCGTGTGTCGGGTGGGCAAAGCGTAGCGTGCCCGCCAACCTGCTCGCGATGCGGAGGGGTGGGCACGGCGCTTCGCGCCCATGCCCACCCGATGGACTGGCTTAGTCGGCGGTGAGCAGGCCGGGCTCGATCAGATTTTCAGGGTCGAGCTTCCACTTCTTCAGCAGCGCGAGCTGATCGCCCGATTTGTGGATCTCGGTCAGCGCGGCCTTCACGGCGTCGCGGAATTTCGGCTTGTCCTTCGGCACGGCGATGCCGACCTGATAGGGGATCGTCACCGCGATCGCCTTTTCCAGCTTGTCCGGATAGGCCTTCACCGCGTTGTCGACGGTGTTGACGTCGTTGATGTAGGTGTCGGCGCGGCCGGCGAGGATCGCCTGGATGCAGTTGGCGTTATTGTCGTAGAGCTGAATGGTCGGCTCCGGCTTGCCTTCCTTCTTGCACTCCGGCGCGATCGCCTGGATCAGCGGCACTTCGACATAGCCGGTGTTCTCGGCCGCGGCGGCGCCGCACAGCGAGGTGTTGATACCGGTGATCTTCTTCGGGTTGCCCTTGGCCACCAGCACGCCGTCGAACACCTTCGAGTAGGTGATGAAGTCGGCCGCCTTGGCGCGCTCCTTGGTGGCGTAGATGTCGGAGATGACGATGTCGGCCTGGCCGCTCGACAGCGTGGTCAGCAGCGCCGCGAAGGTCACGGCCTTGTAGGTCAGCTTGAAGCCGAGGCAGTCGCCGATCGCTTCGCCGAGATCGATGTCGTAGCCGACATACTTGGTCGGATCGTTCGGGTCGATCGACTCGTAGCCGGGCGTATGCGGGTTGATGGCGTTGACCAACGTCTTGCCCTTCCAGTCCGGATACTTCTCCTGGAGGGCGACGCAGGCGGCCGGTGCGGCGTGCACGGTGATCGGCGCGGCACTGCCGGCGATGACGACCGCGCCGAGCAGGGCGGCGCTGGTTAGTTTGCGGAATGCGGGGGCAGGGGTTGAGACCATTCGATCGCTCCTTCGACATCGTCATGGCGGAGGCCATGTTCGAACCGCGAAGAAGCGTAAAAGCAGCCGCCGGCGGCCGGCTTGTCTCCAAACGCCCTATTACTTGGACGTTGGAGCGCCAGAAAATAGGCGCGGCCTGCACGATCTTTGGGCTGTGAGGACTTGGATGAACATCGAGCGCCGCGCCGCATCCCGAGCGGACAGCTCGTTCCGATCATCGATGCGGCGTCTCGTTGGCCGGTCACTATCGGAGACGTGTGGCCGGAGATCCGATACTCGGATTGAGATAGCCGGACGCGGGTGCTTGTTCGGGAAACCGCGTCGCCCGCACCAAATTGGTCGGTCGGCGGAAGGCCGATCAATCGGCCTCGGCGGTCAGGCCGCGGTCGCAGGCGGCAGTGCCAGCACCGAATAGATCGCCTGGGCGTCGCGCGAGGCGCGGAGCTTCTTGGCGACGTCCTGATCGCGCAGCAGACGGGCGATCCGTGCCAGTGCTTTGAGATGATCGGCGCCCGCGCCTTCCGGCGCCAGCAGCAGGAAGATCAGGTCGACAGGTTGGCCGTCCATCGCTTCGAAATCGATCGGCCGCTCCAGCCGTGCAAACAGTCCGAAAAGCTTTTCCAGCTTGGGCAGCTTGCCGTGCGGAATCGCCACCCCGTAGCCGACCGCAGTGGTGCCGAGCTTCTCGCGCTGCAGCAGCACCTCGAAGATCGAGCGCTCGTTCTGGCCGGTCAGTTCGGCGGCACGCGCCGCGAGTTCCTGCAGCGCCTGCTTCTTGCTGATCACCTTCAGCGCCGGGACGACGGCCTCGGGCGCGACAAGATCCGTAATCGTCATCAGGCGTTCCGGGGGTGTTGGTGCGGTCCGGGGTGTGAAATAGGACAGCGGTGGGTTGCGTCAAGCGTTCGATCCGGAAAGCGGTCGCGCGATTTCCCCATCGCGGTCAAAACGCTTCTGGATTCATGATCCTAACTTAAGTCTAGCATTCCTGCCGGCGGCCGTAAAATGGCGCCGGTGGTCCGCCGAAACGCGGCGGACCATAGGCAGAGCGTTGCAAGGGCGTCAATGCCTTGCGCGTGGTGCGGCTGCGGTCTTCCCGCGTGACGTTTCGGCGCGTCAGTTGGCGCCGTTCGGCACCGGCGGATCGATCCAGCCGATATTGCCGTCCGCGCGGCGATAAATGATGTTCACGCGGCCCGAGCTGCCGTGCAGGAACACCACCACCGGTGCACCGGTGAGGTCGAGTTCGACCACGGCCTCGCTGACCGACATCCGCTTCATCGCGGTGGTGGATTCGGCGATGATCACCGGGTTGTAGGCGTCCTCGGGATGTTCCTCGTCGCCGGGCGCTTCGATGACGTAGCTCGGCACGTCCATCAGCGTGCTGAGATCAGCCAGGGCATTCGCTTCGGCATGCGCCTTGCGGGCGGAGCGATCCTTCAGACGGCTCTTGTAGCGACGCAGCCGCTTCTCGATCTGCGCCAGCGCCTGGTCGGCGCTGACATAGGCATCGGCGGCGTTGGACTCGGCCTCGAGGGTGATGCCGGAATCGAGGTGCAGCGCACAATCGGTGCGGAAGCCGAAGCCGTCCTTGCTGAGCGTGAAGTGTCCCGAATAATTCCCATCAAAATACTTGCGCAGCACCTCCTCGGTGCGCTCGCTCACGCGGCCGCGGAGCGCTTCGCCGATGCTGATGCTCTTGCCGGATATCCGGATAGTCATGGGGATTACCTCGATTCGTCTTAGGGGATCTGACAGTAGTCAGAGCAGGGTGGTGCAATCAAGCCGGGGCGGTGTCGCGGGACCGGCTCGCGGCCGCCGACTGCGTGCCGAGCATGTTCTGCTTGTCGCGGCGGCGCTGCACTGAAGATGGGATGCGCATCGCTTCGCGATACTTCGCGACGGTGCGGCGTGCGATGTCGATGCCGGCTGCACGCAGCCGTTCGACAATAGTATCATCCGACAGGATCGCTGCCGGATCCTCGTCGTCGATCAATTGCCGGATCTGGTGACGCACGGCTTCGGCCGAATGCGCTTCGCCGCCGTCGGCGGAAGCGATCGACGCGGTGAAGAAATACTTAAGCTCGAAAGTGCCGCGGTTGGTCGCCATGTATTTGTTGGCGGTGACGCGCGACACGGTCGATTCGTGCATCTGAATCGCGTCCGCCACGGCCTTCAGGTTCAGCGGCCGCAGATGCTTGACGCCATGGGTGAAGAAGCCGTCCTGCTGACGCACGATCTCGGTCGCGACCTTGAGGATGGTGCGGGCGCGTTGGTCGAGCGCGCGTACCAGCCAAGTCGCATTCTGCAGGCAGTCCGAGAAGTACGATTTGTCGCCGTCCTTGCGGATCGTCTTCGACAGCTCGGAATAATACGTCTGGTTGACCAGCACCTTCGGCAGCGTGTCGCTGTTGAGTTCGACCAACCAGCCGCCATCCGGGCCGGGACGAACGAACACGTCGGGCACGATGGTTTGAACCCGCGACGAGCCGAACTGCAGCCCCGGCTTCGGATCCAGATGACGAATCTCGCCGATCATGTCGACGAGGTCTTCGTCGTCGACGCCGCAGATCTTGCGCAAGCTTGCGACATCGCGCTTGGCGAGCAGATCGAGATGTTCGACCAGCGCCTGCATGGCCGGATCGTAGCGGTCGCGCTCACGCAGTTGAATCGCGAGGCATTCGCTCAAGTTGCGCGCGCAGATGCCGGGCGGGTCGAAAGTCTGCAGAATCTGCACCACCGCTTCGACATCGGCCTGGCTGGCGCCGAGCCGGTCGGCGGCATCGCCGAGATCGGCCGGCAAGTAACCGGCGTCGTCGACCAGATCGATCAGATACTGCCCGATCAGGCGATGCGACGGAGTCGTTACCGCGACCGCAAGCTGTTCGGCCAAGTGATCGGCGAGCGACAATTCGGCGGCCACGAAGGCTTCGAGATTGTAGCCCTCATCCGATGAAGCCCCGCCGCCCCATTCGGTATAGGACGCCGGCGCGCTGTCCTGCGCGGCGCGGGCTGCGGCTTCGGCGGGCTCTTCGGGAAAAACGTTCTCCATGCCGGTATCGAGCGTCTGCTCGATATCGCTGCGGCTCCCGAGATCGCGGTGCATCCATTCTTCGGCGCCCGGCTCGAACGCACCGGCGCTGGAGGCGTCGGTAAAATCGGACGAGCCTTCGCCACCGCTGTCGTCACCGGCGCTGGCACCGAAGTCACCGCCGCCGTCGGCGCCCTCTGCCGCCGCTTCGCCGGCGACCGGCGTTTCAGCGTTGTCGCCGGCGCGATCGAGCAACGGGTTCTTCTCGATCTCGTCCTCGACGAAAGCCGCCAGGTCGAGATTCGACAACTGAAGCAGCTTGATCGCCTGCATCAGTTGCGGGGTCATCACCAGAGACTGAGTCTGGCGGAATTCGAGACGTTGCGTCAGCGCCATGGTGGCCAGAAACGGTAGTTGGTCCGTTTCTTGCTTACGCCTTTCCAGGCCGGTTGTACACGTCTTGACGGATGGGAAATTTGGAGTAGAGGCGGCGTCGCTTCGATCTGCCGCAGGTGTCGGTATCTTGGTGGGGCGACCCCGTATTTCTATCAGTCCGACCCGAATATCATGGACCGTCCCGCCTCAAACCGCAACCGGTATCAGAGCCGGAACTCCTCACCGAGGTAAAGCCGTCGGACGTCCGGATCATTGACGATCTCTTCCGGGGTCCCTTCGGTCAGGATTTCGCCCGCGTACACGATGTAGGCGCGATCGGTGAGGCCGAGCGTTTCGCGGACGTTATGGTCGGTGATCAGCACGCCGATACCGCGATTAGTCAGATGGCGCACCAGATCCTGAATATCGCCGACCGCGATCGGATCGATGCCGGCGAACGGTTCGTCGAGCAGCATGTAGTTCGGTCGGCTCGCGAGCGCGCGGGCGATCTCGACACGGCGACGCTCGCCGCCGGAGAGTGCGATCGACGGCGATTTGCGCAAGCGCTCGATGTTGAATTCCTGCAGCAGATTGTCGAGCTGCGCTTCGCGCTTGCGCCGGTCGGGTTCGACGGCTTCCAGCACCGCGCGGATGTTCTGTTCGACAGTGAGGCCGCGAAAGATCGAGGCTTCCTGCGGCAGGTAACCGATGCCGAGCCGCGCGCGCTGATACATCGGTAGCTTGGTGACGTTGTGGCCGTCGAGTTCGATGGCGCCCCGATCGGCCTTGATCAGTCCGGTGATCATGTAGAACACCGTGGTCTTGCCGGCGCCGTTCGGACCGAGCAGGCCGACCGCCTCGCCGCGGCGAACATAGATGCTGACGCCGCGCACGATCTTGCGGGTGCCGAAGCTCTTTTCGATGCTGTGGACCGCCAGGTAACTGGATGCTGGCGCCGGCTGCGGTGCGGCCGCCTGCGGGGCTGCGGCGCGGCGCGGCGCGGCCGTTGCGGCCGGTTGCCGCTGCGGAGCGTCGTAGGCGTCATTCCGCGTGACCGGCGGCGCATCTCGGACCGGTGCGGTCAAGAGATCGCCGACCGCGGCGCCATACCCGGTGATTCCATTCTGCGCGGCTGCGGGCCCGGGAGTTTTCGGGCTGCGCCGACTGAACATGCCGCGAAGATCCACCATGCAGTTACCAAACCTGTCCCATGATCTGCCGCTCCGCCATCGTCCGGGCTGGAGTACCGGTGTCATGTGCTGGCACTGCGCGGACGCAGCGAGGCTGCGGGGGCAGTGCACTCCGGTCGCTGTTACAGGCCGGCGGCATCCGGTTCAACATCGGTGGTCCTTGCTGGCGTTTCCGGCCGGTCACTTCGGCTTGCTCGGGCCGCTCTGGGGCACGAGCGGCAACGGACCTCCGCCTCCGCCGCTGGCATTGGCTCCGGACGACTGAAACAGCCCCTGCACCCGGCCGCTGTCGGATTCCACCCGCGACACGCCGGTGGTCATGTCGACCAGCAGCCGGTCGCCGCGCACCACGTTGCGCGCCTGGGTCAACACCACGTTGCCGGTCATCGTCACCAGGTTGGTCTTGGTCTCGAACACCGCCTTGTCGCCGGTGACGACCTGGTCCTTCTGGGTGACCACGACGTGGCCCTTGGCTTCGAGCCGCCGGATCGAAGAGGCGCCGTCCGGGCCCGGCGCGGCCGCCGGCATCGGTTTGCCCTTGGCGCCCTTCGCCGGCGTCTGATCCTGGTCGTAGAACACCACCAGCGTCTGCGACGTCATCGTGGTGTCGCCCTGCACCACTTTGACGTTGCCGGAGAACGTCGCCTCCTTGTTCTTGTCCCGCACTTCCAAGGTGTCGGACTCGATCTGAATCGGCTTGTCCCGGTTTTGCGAGAAGCCCTGCATCGCGTTCGGCACGCCCTGCACGGCGCTCTGCGCCGCAGCCGGCACGATGCCGCCAACGGGCAGAACAAACAGCGCGGCACTGGCCAGCGCGGCCGGGCCACGAAGCCGACGAAACCAAACGGCAATGTGCATTGTCGAGATCACCTCGCGACGGCCCGCTGGCCGGAATTGGGGGCCGCCCGCTGCTTGGTCGGGGCGGGCGGCGGCGCTGGCTGCGCAGCGGCGGCCGGTTCTCCGAGCGAGGCGTTGTCGAGGTTCATCACCACGCCGCCCTCGAACCGGATCAGGTCGCCTTTTTCGGTGATGCGCATCCGCTGACCTCGCAGCGTGCCACCTTCCCATTTCACGTCGACCGGCGCGTCCGAGGTGACGGTGCCTTTGCCCATGTCGACATCCGCCTGGGTCATCCACGCTTCGGTGCCGGTGGAATTGTGCAGATAGACGTCCTTGTTCAACTTCAGAAGCTGCGCCTTGGTCTGAAACTGGCCTTCGCGCGACTCGATGATGACGGTCGACTGGTCTTCCGACTGCACCTTGGCGCGCAGCGTATGCAGATCGACGTGGTCCTGGCTGGTCAGGTCCTGGGTCGCGGTGCGGGCCCACATCTCGTAGGGGCGGCCGTCATTGGTGAAGCCGGCCAGATGCGGCGCCTCCATCGTGATCTTGGTGCCCGAGACCACCAGATCGCCGATGTCGAGCGGCAGTTTCGACAGATAGCGGAACGGGTTGAACACCGAGATCGCGACGATCACGGCCATCGACAGCACCACGACCAGCGGCACCGCGATCCGCAGCGTGCGCACCAAGCGGCTGTGGCGCGCCGCTGCCGCGAAGCGCGCCTCCATTCCGGCCTGATAGGACGACAACTGAACCGCCGTCACCGCTGCTCCCGAACTCGTTTCGCGCTTGTTACGGAGCGGTGGGCTCCGTCCTCCGCAATGCCGCTTGGCGGCGCGGACTCCAGTCTGCAACACACCGTTAAGTTTATCTTAATCACCCCGGCCGGGGAGGACCATGGCCGGATGGGCCCATCAGACGGACGAGTATGACCGAAACGCGGCGCAGGGCGTTGCCGAAGCGCCTGAACCGTCGATCGGGCCCCCGAACCGGTCACGAATGAGCGAAAATATCCTCTTCGCTCCAGCCGTCGAGGTCGAGCCGGGCGCGGACGGGGAGGAAACCGAAGCAGGCGGCGGCGAGATCCGTGCGATTTTCCCGCGCCAGCATGGTGTCGAGCTTGTCGCGCAGCGCATGCAGATGCAGCACGTCGGAGGCCGCATAGGCGAGCTGCGCGTCGCTCAGGGCGTCGGCGCCCCAGTCACTGGACTGCTGCTGCTTCGACAGATCGACGCCGAGCAGTTCGCGCACCAGATCCTTCAGGCCGTGGCGGTCGGTGTAGGTGCGGGTCAGGCGCGAGGCGATCTTGGTGCAGTACACCGGCTGCGGCATCACGCCGAACGCCTTGTAAAGCGCCGCCAGATCGAATCGGGCGAAGTGGAAGATCTTCACCACGGCCGGATCGCCGAGCAGCTTCTTCAGATTCGGCGCATCGGTCGCACCTTGCGGAATCTGCACCACATCGGCGCTGCCGTCGCCGTTCGAAAGCTGCACCACGCACAGCCGGTCGCGATGCGGATGCAGCCCCATCGTCTCGGTGTCGATCGCCACGGAATTCGTATAGCGGGAAAGATCCGGCAGGTCGCCGCGATGCAGGCGGATCGTCATGTGTCGCAAACCCTTGGGCCATGGAGGAGGGCGCCGAACGCCCCGAATCGGCCGCTCAACCTATCGCCCCGTCCGGCGCGACGCGAGAGGCGCCGCCACCTGGCGGTGGACGCCTCGACCCGAGGTCTTTGACGACCGAGGTCTTTGACGGATGTCGATGTGAGGAGAAGGGCGTGGGCAATGGTGCCCAGGAGAGGACTCGAACCTCCACGGTGTTACCCACTGGTACCTGAAACCAGCGCGTCTACCAATTCCGCCACCTGGGCCCGGGGCGCTTGATAGGGATGCGTTACGGAAAAGTCAAATGGCTTCCGCCGACCAAATGCGCTGTACAGGGAAAGGTTGATGACGTAACGCGAAACCGCCAGAATGTCCGCGAATTCCCGGACGTCACAAGACGCTCTTTGCGATCAGGATCAGCCCGCATGACTTCGAATATCGACACGCTCGTCACGGTTTTCGGTGGCTCCGGCTTCCTCGGCCGGCACGTCGTCAGCGCGCTGGCGCGCCGCGACTATCGGATTCGGGTCGCGGTGCGTCGGCCGGAGCTGGCGGGTCATCTGCAGCCGCTCGGCCGGGTCGGCCAGATTCACGCCGTGCAGGCGAATCTGCGTTACCCCGAATCGGTCGCGGCCGCGATGCGCGGCGCGCATGTGGCGATCAATCTGGTCGGCATTCTCGCCGAGGGCGGCGCCCAGAAATTCGATTCGGTGCAAGGCGCCGGAGCCGCCAACGTGGCGCAGGCAGCCGCGTCCGCCGGAGCCCGGATGGTGCACGTCTCGGCGATCGGCGCCGATCCGGAGTCGCCGGCGCGTTATGCCCGCAGCAAGGCTGCCGGCGAACAGGCGGTGCTCGCCGCTATGCCGCAGGCCACCATCTTCCGTCCGTCGGTGGTGTTCGGTCCGGAAGACCAGTTCACCAATCGCTTCGCCGCCTTGGCGCGGCTGTCACCGGTGCTGCCGCTGGTCGGCGCCGACACCAAGCTGCAGCCGGTCTATGTCGGCGACGTCGCCACCGCGATCGCCGATGCGGTCGATGGTCTCGCCAAGCCGGGCGCGACCTACGAACTCGGCGGTCCGGAACAGCTGACGATGCGCGAAATCATGCGCATCATTCTGCAGACCACCGATCGCAATCCGCTGCTGGTGCCGCTGCCGTTCGGTCTCGCCAGCCTGCAGGCGATGCTGCTGCAGTTCGCGCCGGGCGCCTTCAAGCTGACGCCGGATCAGGTGCGGATGCTCGAGGTCGACAACGTGGTGTCGGAAGCCGCCAAGACGGCGGGGCTGACGCTGCAGGGGCTCGGCATTCAGCCCGATTCGCTGGAGGCGGTGGTGCCGTCCTATCTGTGGCGGTTCCGCAAGACCGGACAGTTCGCGCGTCGGCCTGCTTAAGCGGCGACCGCGCCATCGAGAAAGGCCCGCCAGCGTCTGCGGCGGGCCTTTGTTTTTTGCGTGCGGCTTCGGCCGATATCCGGACGATTACATCCCGAGCGCCAGCGCGATCAGTCCGAGCGTGCCGACGATCACGCGCCACCACGCGAACAGTTCGAAGCCGTGGCGGGTGACGTAGTTCAGGAAGGTTTTCACCACGACGATCGCGGTGATGAACGACACCACAAAGCCGATCGCCACGATGGTGAGATTGTCCGCGGTCATGTCGGCGCGGTTCTTGTACATGTCGTAGACGAACGCCCCGACCATGGTGGGGATCGCCAGGAAGAACGAGAATTCGGCCGCCGAGCGCTTGTCGGTGCCGAGCAGCATCGCCGCGACGATGCTGGCGCCCGACCGCGACACCCCCGGAATCATCGCCGTGCACTGCGCGCAGCCGATGTAGAAGTAGGTCAGCAGCGGGAACGCGGTGGCGTCGTGATAGCGGGGCTTCAGGTCGAGCTGGTCGACCCACAGCAGGATTGCTCCGCCGACGATCAGCGAAAAGCAAACGACCCATGGGTTGAACAGATAGTGCTTGATGTAGCCGCCGAACGCCGCGCCGATCACCGCGGCGGGCAGAAACGCCACCAACACGCCGATCACGAAACGCTGCGCGGCCGGATCGGAGAACATTCCGGTCGCGATTCGCCACAATTTCACGAAATACAGCGCCAGAATCGCCAGAATTGCTCCGAGCTGGATCAGCACCGCGAAGCTCTTCCAGAAGCTGCCTTCGCCGAGGTTGAAGAACCGCTCTGCCAGCAACAGGTGGCCGGTCGAAGACACCGGCAGGAATTCGGTGACACCCTCGACGATGCCGAGAATGACGGCTCTGATGATATCGGTGAGCATGGAATTGTCCGCTGCAAGGGATCGGGTGCCCGCAAGGCCGGCCCTTGTCGCCTATTCCCCCAGGGGTCGCAACGTCAAAAATGCGCCTTTCGGTGCCTTGCGTCCGCGTCGCATGAGACTAGTTTGGCCGCCTCGCGAAGGGCCGTTTCGTTGCAATCCGCCACGGTTTGTTAAGCTCTTCGAAACTATCTAGGACAGCATGTACACCCTATTCCACCACCCGTTCTGCCCGCTGTCGCGGTTCATCCGTCTTGCGCTTGGGGAACATGGTCTCGATCTCAGATTGGTGGAGGAGCGGTCCTGGGAGCGTCGAACCGCTTTCCTGGCGCTGAACCCGGCTGGAACCACGCCGGTGCTGGTCGCGGAGGGGCGGCCGCCGGTTCCCGGCGCCGGAGTGATCACGGAGTTTCTCGACGAGGTGCACGGCAGCGAGCTCGGCGACCGCCGGCTGCTGCCGCAGTCCACCGCCGAGCGGATCGAGGTGCGGCGGCTGCTGTCGTGGTTCAACGACAAGTTCTTCGAAGAGGCCTCGGGCCCGCTGATGACCGAGCGCATCTACAAGCGCTTCATGAGCGAAGAAGATGGCGGCGGCCCGCCGGCGATGGACGTCATCCGTGCCGCCAACGCCAATGTGCGCTACCATCTCGCCTATATCGGCTGGCTGGCGCGCACCCGGAACTTTCTCGCCGGTGATCGCATGACCTATGCGGATCTCGCCGCGGCGGCGCATCTGTCGGCGATCGACTATCTGGGCGATGTGCCATGGATCGAGGACGAGGCGGCAAAGGCTTGGTACGTCAGGATCAAGTCGCGGCCGTCGTTCCGTCCGCTGCTGAGCGAGTGGTTGGCGGGCGTGCCGGCGTCGCGCACCTACGTGGATCTGGATTTCTGAACACCGCCGGCGGTCAGCCCGCATCGGCCGAACCCGGCTATGTGTTGAAGGAGCGGCTCGCCGAACAGGCGCGCGCGCTCGGCTTCGACGCATTGGGAATCTGCGCGCCGGACTCGATTCCCGAAGCCCCGGCGCGACTGCGCGCCTTTCTCGACGCTGGTTATCACGGCGACATGGCCTGGCTCGCCGATCGCCCCGAGCGGCGGTCCGATCCGCGGGTGATGTGGGGCGAGGTGCAAAGCGTCATCCTGCTCGGCTTCAATTACGGCCCCGACGTCGACCCGCGCGGTGTGCTGACCCGGAAGGATCGCGGCGCGATCTCGGTCTATGCGCAAGGCGACGATTATCACGACGTGATCAAGGCCCGGCTGAAGCAGTTCGCCCGCTGGCTGATCGCCACCGCCGGCGGCGACGTGAAGGTGTTCATCGACACCGCCGCGGTGATGGAAAAGCCGCTGGCGCAGGCCGCAGGTCTCGGCTGGCAAGGCCGGCACACCAATCTGGTGTCGACTGGCCGCGGCTCCTGGATGTTTCTCGGGGCGGTGTTCACCACGCTCGATCTGCCGCGGGACGCGGCCGAGCGCGATCATTGCGGCTCGTGCCGCGCCTGCCTCGATGCCTGCCCGACCGCAGCATTCCCCGCGCCGTACCGGCTCGATGCCCGGCGCTGCATCTCGTATCTGACGATCGAGCACAAAGGGCCGATCCCGCGCGAGTTTCGCACCCGCCTCGGCAACCGGATCTACGGCTGTGACGATTGTCTGGCTGCCTGTCCGTGGAACAAGTTCGCCCAGGCCGGGCGCGAGGCCAAGCTGGCCGCCCGCGACAGCCTGCGGGCGCCGGTGCTCGGCGAGCTGGTGCGTCTCGACGATCCGGCGTTTCGTGCGCTGTTCACCAAGTCACCGGTGAAGCGCATCGGCCGCGACCGCTTCGTCCGCAACGTGCTGATCGCGATCGGCAATTCGGGGGACAGCGGGTTGGCGTCAGAGGCCGAGCAGATGCTCGCCGATCCGAGCCCGACCATCCGCGGCGCTGCAGTCTGGGCGCTGGCGCAGCTGCAGCCGGAGCGCTTCGCTGGGCTGAAGGAAACGCATCTCGGCTCCGAGGCAGATGACGGCGTGCGGGCGGAGTGGGACGCGGGCGCTGCTGAGTAGGGCGCTACCCTAAAAGATCGTCATCCCTCGCGAAGGCGAGGGATCCAGTATCCCAGGGCGCCCATGAACCGACCTCTCTGGAATACTGGTTCGCCCGCCTGCGCGGGCGAGGACGATGTGTGATGTGGCTGGACGAGGTCGGCGGGCCCTGCCGTCAGCCCAGCTCCTCGACCGCGGCCAGCATCCGGGCGATGTCCTGCGGGCGGCTGAGGCGGTGGTCGCCGTCCTGGATCATGGTCAGGACCACGTCGTCCGTCGGCAGCCGCTCGGCCAGTTCGAAGGCATGGCGCCACGGCACGTCTTGGTCCTGTTTGCCCTGCAGGATGCGCACCGGGCAGCCGACCTCGATCATGCCGCCGAGCACGAGGTGATTGCGGCCGTCTTCGATCAGCGCCTTGGTGATCGGGTAGGGCTCGCCGTATTCCGAGGGGCGGTGCCAGACACCCTTGGTCTCGATCTCGGCGCGAATCTCGGGTGAAAACCCCTTCCACATCAGGGCTTCGGTGAAATCCGGCGCCGGCGCGATCAGCACCAGGCCGGCCAGACTGGCGGCCTGTTCGCCGCCGCGGCGGCGCAGTGCGCGAGCCAGCAGCAGCGCCATCCAGCCGCCCATCGACGAGCCGATCACGATCTGCGGGCCGCGGCAGTAGGCGTCGAACACTGCCAAGCTCTCTTCCAGCCAGCGGCCGATCGTGCCCTCGGCGAAGCTGCCGGAGGATTCGCCATGGCCTGAATAATCGAACCGGACGCAGGCCCGGCCGCGGGCTTCGGCCCATTGGTCGAGCTCGGTCGCCTTGGTGCCGGACATGTCGGAATTGAAGCCGCCGAGCCAGAACAGGCCGGGGGAGGCGCCCGGCCGGGGCCGGACCGCGATCCGCCGCGGGGCGGCGCTGTCGCCGACGGTGATGAACTCCGGCGCCGGTTCGGATGATTTTGTCATGGATCAACAACCTCGTTGCCGGGTTGGTTTGCAGTACCCGGAGAGGCGCCGTCAATGCCGGGCGTCTCCCGCGGCGGCGTGCGGTGCCAAGGTGCTGCGCGGCGAAACAACGGGCTTCATTTATGCGGAAGTCGGCTTGCCGGTCGGCGGTTCTTCCGTCACACTGCACGCGGATCAGAAGGGCATTGACCCTGGTGTCGACACGCGGGATGGTTTTGCGTCCGGTCGCGCTTCGACCTATATGAAAGTGCGTGATCCGATCAGCAGCCGTTCTGCCGCGATCCATTGTTCGCCGTCAACGTTCACAAGTGTGGAGAAGCACCCATTCGCCGTCCCAACAGAGCGCCGCCCCCCGTAGCCAAGGACGGGCCGCGCACCAACGATGAAATCCGCAATTTCGAGATCCAACTGATCGACCAGACCGGTGTGAACCAGGGCAAGGTCGAGACCATTGTCGCGATCAAAATGGCAATGGATGCAGGCATGGATCTGGTGGAGATTTCGCCGACCTCGTCGCCGCCGGTCTGTAAGATCATGGACTACGGCAAGTACAAGTATTCGGCGCAGAAGAAGGCCGCCGAGGCGCGAAAAAAGCAGAAGATCGTCGAGATCAAGGAGGTCAAGCTCCGCCCGATGATCGACGACCACGATTACAACGTGAAGATGAAGGCGATGCAGCGCTTCTTCGAGGAAGGCGACAAGGTCAAGATCACCTTGCGCTATCGGGGACGCGAAATGGCTCACCAGGAGATCGGCACCAAGCTGCTCGAAAAGGTGAAGAACGACGTCGCCGAAATCGCCAAGGTCGAGCAGGACGCCCGTTTCGAAGGCCGTCAGGTCGTCATGGTGCTGGCGCCGCGCTGAGCCGGATCCGGTTTTCGATTTCAGGACGAACAAGGCCCGCCAGTTGATCCGGCGGGCCTTTTTCTTGAGGCGGCCGGGCTGCCTCCGGTGCGGGCTGCGGCCTTTACACGTTGCCAACCGGCCTCCGCTCTGCCATAAGCGCAGCCTTCGTCGCCCGGCTGATCAAGGGCTGCCGTGGCGATGGTCCTGCCGATCTCGTTGCTTTCGGGCAAAAGGTCGTGCGATTTCAACGCTCTAACGAGCATGTCCGCCGCCGCTGAGCGCCTCCTGGGCGCTTTTCGCGCGTGGCAAAGGAGAGCCAAATGCCCAAGTTGAAGACCAAATCGGGCGCCAAAAAGCGCTTCAAAGTCACAGCCACCGGCAAGGTGGTGTCCGCCCAGCGCGGCAAGCGCCACGGCATGATCAAGCGCACCAAGAAGCAGATCCGTCAGCTTCGCGGCACCCGCGTGATCTTCAAGACCGACGGCGACAACATCAAGAAGTACTTCTTGCCGAACGCCTGACCGTTCTGGCCGCGCTCCGCGCGGCAACCTCATCATCGGGCCGCGTCCGCGCGGCCAAGCAAACCCAATTCAGATGAAGGAGATCAGTCATGGCTCGCGTCAAACGCGGTGTGACGGCTCACGCCAAGCATAAGAAGGTCTACAAGCTCGCCAAGGGCTATCGCGGTCGTCGCAAGAACACGATCCGCACCGCCAAGGCCGCGGTCGACAAGGCCGGCCAGTACGCGTTCCGGGATCGCAAGCGCAAGAAGCGGACGTTCCGCGCGCTGTGGATTCAGCGCCTCAACGCCGCTGTGCGCCCGCTCGGCATGACCTACAGCGTGTTCATCAACGGTCTCGCCAAGTCGGGGATCGTCGTCGACCGCAAGGTGCTGTCGGATCTCGCGATCAACGAGCCGGCGGCGTTCCAGGCGATCGCCGAGAAGGCCAAGGCCGCGCTCGCGGCCTAATGCATTCGAGGCCGCGTCTGCGGCCCGAATGGCCACCGGGTTGACCGTCATCGCCGGGCTCGACCCGGCGATCCATCTTTTCGAGAAGCGATGGATGCCCGGGTCAAGCCCGGGCATGACTTCTTGAGGGGAACGGCGGCTCATGTCCAATCTAGCAAATCTTCAATCCCAAATCCTCGCCGACATCGCCGCCGCGTCCGACGAGGCCGCGCTGGAAGCGGTCCGTGTCGGCGCGCTCGGCAAGAAGGGCTCGATCTCGGCGCTGCTCGCCACGCTCGGCAAGATGGACCCCGAGCAGCGCAAGACTGAAGGCGCGGCGATCAACCTTGCCAAGGACGCGGTGGCGCAAGCGCTGGCCGCGCGCCGCGACGTGCTGAAGGCTGCCGCGCTCGACGCCAAGCTGGCGGCCGAGACCATCGACGTCACGCTGCCGATGCGTGAGCCGTCGGCCGAAGCCGGCCGGCTGCATCCGCTCAGCCAGGTGTGGGACGAAGTCACCACGATCTTCGCCGACATGGGCTTCGCGGTCGCCGAAGGTCCGGACATCGAAACCGACGACTACAACTTCACCAAGCTGAACTTCCCCGAAGGCCATCCGGCCCGGGAGATGCACGACACCTTCTATTTCAACCCGAAGGAAGACGGCTCGCGCCTCTTGCTCCGAACCCACACCTCGCCGGTGCAGGTGCGGACCATGCTGAGCCAGAAGCCGCCGATCCGTGTGATCTGTCCCGGCCGCACCTATCGCAGCGACAGTGACCAGACCCACACGCCGATGTTCCATCAGGTCGAAGGGCTGGTGATCGACAAGGGCAGCCATCTCGGCCACCTGAAGTGGATCCTGCACGAGTTCTGCAAGGCGTTCTTCGAGGTCGACAACGTCAACATGCGGTTCCGGCCGTCGTTCTTCCCGTTCACCGAGCCGTCGCTGGAGGTCGATATCCAGTGCCGCCGCGGCAAGGACGAGATTCGGTTCGGCGAGGGCGAAGACTGGCTCGAGATTCTCGGCTGCGGCATGGTGCACCCCAACGTGCTCACCGCCTGCGGCCTCGATCCCGACGAGTATCAGGGCTTCGCCTGGGGCATGGGCATCGACCGTATCGCGATGCTGAAATACGGCATGAGCGACCTGCGGCAGTTGTTCGAAGCCGACGTGCGCTGGCTCAATCACTACGGCTTCAAGCCGCTCGACATCCCGACGCTGGCGGGCGGATTGAGTTCGTGAGCTCGGCGAGCGCTGGCGCCGTGCGCGGCGCAAGTGCCCTCACCCCAGCCTTCTCCCGCAAGCGGGAGAGGGGGCAGGCTGCGGCTCACGGGAGCTACGCGACTGAACTCGGACGCTGATAGTTGAAAACGATCTGTTGTTGAAATGATTGAAGCCCTCGCAACGCCGCACGGCGAACTCCCTCTCCCGCTTGCGGGAGAGGGTTGGGGTGAGGGCGACGCGGGCATGGAGATCGCGATGGACGATCCGAAGCAGCCGAGCTGGAACGTCTCCCCGAGCCAGCGCCGGCACGCGCGCGAGCTGCGCAAGAAGTCGACCGATGCCGAGCGGCTGATGTGGGGCGAGCTGCGCGACAAGAAGCTCAATGGGTTTTCGTTCAAGCGGCAGGTGCCGATCGGGCCGTTCATTGCGGATTTCGCCTGTCACGCGAAAAAGCTGGTGGTCGAGCTCGATGGCGGTCAGCATTTCTCGGACGACAGTGAGCGCGAAGATGCGGCGCGCACCGCGGAGATCGAGGCGCGCGGATTTCGGGTAGTCCGCTTCAGCAATGCCGAGGTGATGGGCAATCGGGACGGGGTGTTGCAGAGCATTGCGACCGAGCTTGCGGCAAGGGCCCTCACCCCAACCCTCTCCCGCAAGCGGGAGAGGGAGCGCGCCGAGCGGGCGGCGAAGCAGCGACCTGCACGCACGCAGCGCCCGTCATCAGACCATTTGGACTAACCATATGACCCGCAGCCCCTCCATTCGGCACGGCCGGCTCCCTCTCCCGCTTGCGGGAGAGGGGTGGGGTGAGGGCGACGCGGGCACTGTTTCGACAATTCAGCACGGCGCGTCTTTCCGCGCTGCCAGACGGAAGTAACAACCGATGAAACTCACCCTCTCCTGGCTGAAAGATCATCTCGACACCGACGAGACGCTCGAGAAGCTCGCCGACAAGCTCACCATGATCGGGCTCGAGGTCGAGGGCATCGAGGACAAGGCGAAGGCGCTGGCGCCGTTCACCATCGCCAAGGTACTGACCGCCGGCAAGCATCCCAACGCCGACAAGCTGCAGGTCTGCACCGTCGATGTCGGTGACGGCGGCGCACCGGTGCAGGTGGTGTGCGGTGCGCCGAACGCGCGCGCCGGTCTCGTCACCGTGTTCGCGGCGCCGGGCACCTACATCCCGGCGAAGGATTTCACGCTCGGTATCGGCAATATTCGCGGTGTCGAGAGCCGCGGCATGTTGTGCTCGGCCGCCGAATTGCAGATCTCCGACGACCACGACGGCATCATCGAGTTGCCGGCCGATGCGCCGGTCGGCGCCGCCTATGCGGCCTGGGCCGGGCTCGGCGATCCGGTGCTGGATATCAACCTGACGCCGAACCGGCAGGACTGCGCCGGCGTGCACGGCATCGCGCGCGATCTCGCCGCCGCCGATATGGGCAAGTTCAAGGATCCCGCCATCAAGCCGGTCAAGGGCGAATTCCCGTGCCCGGTCAGCGTCACCGTCGAAGACAGCAAGCTGTGCCCCGGCTTCGCGCTGCGGCTGGTGAAGGGCGTCAAGAACGGCCCGTCGCCGGAATGGCTGCAGAAGCGTCTGACCGCGATCGGCCTGCGCCCGATCAACGCGCTGGTCGACATCACCAACTACCTGACGTTCGATCGCTCGCGCCCGCTGCATGTGTTCGACGCCGCCAAGGTGAAGGGCAATCTGGTGGTGCGCCGCGCTCACGATGGCGAGACGCTGCTGGCGCTCGACGGCCGCACCTACACGCTGGATTCGTCGGTCTGCGTGATCGCGGACGATCACGGTGTCGAGTCGCTCGCCGGCATCATGGGCGGCGAGTTGTCCGGCTGCTCGTCCGAGACCACCGACGTGCTGATCGAATCGGCGCTGTGGAACGAAATCAATATCGCCCAGTCCGGCCGCAAGCTCGGCATCAACACCGATGCGCGTTATCGCTTCGAGCGCGGCGTCGATCCGGCCTTCATGCTGCCGGGGCTCGAACTGGCCACCAAGCTGGTGATGGAGTTCTGCGGCGGCACGCCGTCGGACGTGGTGGTGGTCGGCAATCAGTTCGCCGATGACAAGATCATCGACTTCCCGCTCGCCGAGGTGAAGCGGCTCGCCGGCATCGAAGTGTCGCTGACCGAGGTCCGCCGTATCCTCAACCACCTCGGCTTCGCGGTTGCGGGTCAGGCGCCGGTGGTGAAGGTCGCGGTGCCGTCGTGGCGCAGCGATGTTCACGGCAAGGCCGATATCGTCGAAGAAATCGTTCGGATCGTCGGCGTCGACAAGGTGCCGCTGACGCCGTTCGAGCGAGGCGATGCCCCGCGCAAGCCGGTGCTCACCCAGATGCAGACCCGCACCCGCCGTGCCAAGCGTGCGCTGGCGGCGCGCGGCCTGACCGAGGCGGTGACCTGGTCGTTCATCTCCAAGCCCGCTGCCGAAGCGTTCGGCGGCGGCCAAGCCGAATTGGCCCTCGCCAATCCGATCGCGTCCGATCTGTCCGACATGCGGCCGAGCCTGCTGCCCGGCCTGATCGCCGCCGCCCAGGCCAACGCCGACCGCGGCTCGCCCGACCTCGCGCTGTTCGAAGTCGGGCAGGTGTTCAAGGGCGACCTGCCGAAAGATCAGTTCATGGCTGCGAGCGGTGTCCGCCGCGGCGTCGCGTCCTCCGCCGGCCTCGGCCGGCATTGGTCGGGTTCGGCGCAGGCGACCGCGCTCGATGCCAAGGCCGATGCGTTCGCGGTGCTGGCCGCGGCCGGTGCGCCGATGGCGGGTCTGCAGATCGCCACCAACAAGCTGCCGGCCTGGCTGCATCCGGGCCGCTCCGGCGCGATCCAGATCGGGCCGCAGAACGTGCTTGGTTACTTCGGCGAATTGCATCCGCGGGTGCTCGAACAGCTCGGTGCCGACGGTCCGCTGGTGGCGTTCGAAGTGATGCTGGAGAAGATCCCCGATCCGAAGCAGCGGCCGACCCGCGCCAAGCCGGCGCTGGAATTGTCCGCGTTCCACCCGGTGTCGCGCGACTTCGCCTTCATCGTCGATCGCAAGGTCGCGGTGGCCGACATTGTCCGTGCCGCGCAGGGCGTCGACAAGAAGCTGATCACATCAGTCAGCGTGTTCGACGTCTATGAGGGCAAGGGCATCGACCCCGACAAGAAGTCGGTGGCGATCGCGGTGACGCTGCAGCCGCGCGACAAGACCATGACCGATCAGGAGATCGAGGCGGTCGCGGCCAAGATCGTGGCGGAAGTCACCAAGAAGACCGGCGGCAGCCTGCGCGGCTAAAGGCCGGTCAGCGCCACCACGACGACGCGCCGCTCGCGGTCGCGGGCGGTCGCTGTTCGCGGCGGGGCTTCGGCTCGCGCCGCGGCCTCTGTTTCCCTGCGGGCTTCTCGGGCGCCGGCTGCTTGATCGCGCCGATCTTCTTCAGTGCGGCCTCGGCGGCTTGCTCGCCGGATTCCCAGGCGCCCTGCACGGTGCCGAACAGGGTTTCGTGGGTGGCTTCGCCGGCGAAGAACAGATTGCCGAGCGGCTCGCCCAGCACCTTGCGCGACGGCTGGCCGCCCGGCTCCGCCGCCGACATCGCGCCCAGCACGTAGGGCATCTCGTTCCAGCGCGTTGCCGCTTTGCGCTCGACGGCGCCGGCGATGTCGCTGCCGAACAGCTTGCCGAGCCATTCGATCGCGAAATCCTGCATCGCTGCTTCGCCTTGCGCGGCGAGCTGGCGCCCGAACGAGCCGGCGACGTCGACCGTGCACAGCGACGAGCCGCCGATATTGCCGACCAGCGTCGCGGTGCGGATGTCGTCGGCGCGTTCGATGATGGTCTCGTCGCGCGACAGCCCGAGCGGATTGCCCTTGAACTGCAGCGCGATGCGGTCGGCGCTGCCGAGGCTTAGCCGCGCGGCGGCGTCGAGCTGCCGCTTCGGCAGGTCGGGAGAGAACGCCAGATTACCCGAGGTCAGCACGTTGGTCGATGCGGTGACGATGATGGCGCGCGCGCCGATCCGGCCGGATGCGGTTTCGACCGCAAGATCACGCCCGCTCCAGACGATCCGCTTCACCGGGGTCGACAGCGCAACCGGCAGCGACGCTGCAAGCTGCGTCAGCAGGCTGCCGATGCCTTGCGGGCAGCCGATCAGCGCGGTGCGATCCAGCGTCCGCGCGGCATCCATCGCCGACAGCGCGCGCAGGTCCTTGCTGGTGGTCGCAGGCCCCAGCAGATAGTCGATCGTAGCCGTCCAATCGCCGAGGTCGTTCGGCATCGCGGCCGCGCAGGAGATGTCTGTCTTGCCGCGTGCGGCCTCGCTGATCGCCCGGCTGGCGCGGACGTAAGTGGCCAGCAGGTCCTCGGTCTCGCGCGAGCGGGCGTTGCGTCGCCCGATCCGGATCTTCTGGCCGGGGGCGACCGGCGTCACCGCGAAGCCGGAGCTGCGCGCCAGCCGGACCAGCGGGTTACTGTCGGGATTGTGCAGCCAGCGCGCGCCGCGGTCGAACGGCGCCGCAAAGCTGGTGGTATCGGTCAGGCAGCGTCCGCCGACCTGCGAGGCGGCTTCGACCACGATCACCTTGCGGCCGGCCGCCGCGATGCGCCGCGCCGCCGCGATGCCGGCGGCGCCGGCGCCGACCACGACGACCTCCGCCTCGCGCGGCAGAGCAGCGCTCGCCCGGCCCGCCAATGCAGGCAGCAACGCTAGGCCGGCGGTGGCGCCGAGCAGGCCCTCGAGCAGGCTGCGTCGCGAAATCGTCATGGCATGGTTTCCGGAAGCTTGAAGGCGGCCGAGACGATCGAGCCGTCCGGCGCAAAGCCGCCGGCGCGGGACGTGTCTCGGAGAGTAACGGCACGGCGCTGCGCGACTGTGGCCAATCTATTGAACTCCGTCGCGTTTCGCGTCGTCCGCAGAGCGTTTCGGCGGCGCCGCAAGGCGCTGCCGCTGCCGTCAACTTGCCGGAATCGCTGCGAGCCGGCAACCGTTCGTGGTGAACGATGCGTAACCGCGCGAGGAACCAGATGAACTAAACTGCAACGGCTTTGCTCGACGATCATCGACGAACAAAATGTGACGATGTCGCAGCAATGATCCCCGCAGGAGCGCAGCAATGGGTGTGGTGCTCGAAGCCATCGGCAAGTTGATCGCCAGCTACTTGCAGAAGGAAGAACCGGGTTACGAGCCGTTCACCCCGAGCGATCCCGACCACCTCCGCACCATGATGGAGCCGGGTGACGTCTTGCTGGTCGAGGGCAACAGCCGGATCGCCGGCATCATCAAGTATCTGACGCAATCGACCTGGTCGCATGCCGCGCTCTACGTCGGGCCGATCGACGGCGTCACCGAGCCGGACGGCGAGCCGCATGTGCTGGTCGAGGCCAATATCGGCGAGGGCGTGAGTTCATCGCCGCTGTCGCGGCATCTGGCCTATCACACCAGGGTCTGCCGTCCGGTCGGTCTGTCCTACGAGGATCGCCATACGGTGTGCCGCTACGCGATCAATCGGATCGGCTTCGGCTACGATACCAAGAACATCATCGACCTGATGCGCTATCTCGTTCCGATGCCGGTGCCGCAGCGTTGGCGGCGGCGCATGATCGCGCTCGGCTCCGGCGACCCGACCAAGATCATCTGCTCGGCGCTGATCGCCCAGGCGTTCGAGGCGGTGCGCTATCCGATCCTGCCGAAGATCACCAAGGCCGGCAGCCGGGCGGCGCGGCGGGAGATCCTGCAGATCAGGCATTCGTCTCTCTACATGCCGCGCGACTTCGACATCTCGCCGTACTTCGAGGTGGTGAAGCCGACCATCGTCAACGGCTTCGACTACACAACGCTGCACTGGGCGGACAAACCCAAGCCGCTGGTCGACGGCGATGGTCTGTTACAGAGCGCCATCGAAGCTGCTCAACCGGCGCCCTCGATCGTGCCGGAAGCGGCAGAAGCCGACGGAGTGCTCGACGGCCCCGCGACCGCGAAGGTCAGCGCGGTCGCCTGAGCGGGGCGTGCCGCATCAACGCGTGTCGCACCAGCCCAGCCGATGCCCGCCGCCATAAGCGCGGACGTGGCCGCTTTCGAGCAGCGCGCTGGAGACGTTGGCGGTCCGCCTGGTGGCGACGTCGGCGACGACGCGGCCCTGATACTTGTCGGGCCCGATGTTGTAGATCGCGACCTCGCCCTCGGCGAGCAGCCGGCGTGGTGCGTTCCTGGCGGCTTTAAATCGCGGCCTAGATTTTATCTTTGATACAATTTACGTTCGCTTATTCGCAAGGCGTTTGACCCCATTTGAAGAGTCCGATTGGCTGAACGATGGTTATTGTTCCTAAGTCCGATGAAGAGCAGCTATTGGAGTTGGAGACGGCCTTGGTCCATATTTCTGCTTTGGCGAGGCATTTTCACGAAAGGCGGGAAGGGCATTATCTCCTTGGCATAGTAACGCAGCTTCGCGCACTCGTTGGATTCGACCCAACAGGAAAGTCGAAGACCTTGCGGCCCTTGCTGCTTAATCAGGCCGATAAATTCGGCATCGAGCTTTCGCTATTCTCAAGGCCTCCCAAGCCCCGTAAAGCTGAGCCAAATTTGGTTGGTAGTATTATTGGTTATAAGACTTGGTCCGTGCTGCCCGGAGGTGATTTTTGTCGGTACACATTGCGTGATAGGCTATTAGTACGCGCGTATTACAATGATGTAACGCGAGAATATGATAATCGAAATCGTTTGATACGTGACATGGCAAACAAGAGTGCGGCGCACTACGATGATCATGTTTCTGGATTCGCCGATTCAATTCGGAGGAGTTCGGGAAGCAATTATACTGGTGAACAGTTCTTTGTCATCGATACTTCGAGCGCCATTTACTATTTGGGTGTTCGATTCATCAGGACGATGAGGGCCCTAATCGATGGGCGCGATCCCGCCAGCGATGAAAGCATTAGGGGCTTGGATACAGAATTCCAGGATCTAAAAATTTCAATGATTTGATTTAAGTGTCCGGCGTTCATTGATCGATTCGTAGTCGATCAATGTCTTTGTTCGCTTCCAATTCGAAGATTGTAGACTTCATTTATCGCCGCACCATCCCAGCCGATGCCCGCCGCCATAAGCGCGGACGTGGCCGCTTTCGAGCAGCGCGCTGGAGACGTTGGCCGTGCGTCTGGTGGCGACGTCGGCGACGACGCGGCCCTGATACTTGTCGGGCCCGATGTTGTAGATCGCGACCTCGCCCTCGGCGAGCAGCCGGCGCAGCGCTTCGGTCGCAGCCTCTGCCATCCGCAATTCGCGGGCGCATTGCGCCTTCAGCTCCGGCGCGTCGATGCCGCGCAGCCGCACCCGTGTGCGCAGATCCGCCCCCGGCCACAGATGCACCGTCGCATCGAAGGTATCGCCATCGATCGTATACAGCACGTCGACCGAATGGCGTGTGGTCGGATTGCCGGCGCGTCGCCACACCGTCTCGCTGTCATTATCGAGGCCCTGCGATGGAGGCGGCTTCAACCAGGACAGATGCAGCCAATGCCGTGCGGGCAGCATCGTGCCGGCCGCAACCCCGAGCACGAACACCCACGGCCACAGCCGGCTGCGCCACGGCAGTCGCGAGATTCGTGGCCGGTTCGTTCTGAAATTCGAGGGCATGTTGCTGCAATGGGTCGAGTCGGGAGGCGAAGCAACCAGGACTGCAGGGTGGGATTGCGGAATAACCCGCAGGTTGTGGCACCTCGTCTCAGAAGTCCGACGCGATGCCTTTGACTTCCCAGTCGCCATAGCGGGTCGGCTCGGGACCCTTCGGCCCCTGAACCTCTTTGGCCCGCGCCTCCGCCTGCCGGGCAGCCTCGATGCGGCGCGCTTCGGCCTCGGCAAGCGCGCGTTTGGCGGCTTCCGGCAGATCCTTGCGGGGAGGGGCGGCCGCCGGTGTCGCGGCATGCGGATCGGATTCGGTCATCGGCAGACGCCTTTCTGTTCACAGGGCAGACACGGATCACCGCTGTCGTGGAACGCGGCGGCGATTCTTACATTTGGCATATTCAACTGCCATTCACGGCAGACCGGCGCGCAGCATCGCGCGGCGCCTCTCCTCGTGCTGTGATACCCTCGATTCATGCCTGCTCCAAGATTCGCCCAAGCTTCCGAGGTGCCCGGCCTCGCCGCGCGCCGTATCGCCGCGGACATTCTGGACGGGGTGCTGCAAAAGCGCCGGATGCTCGACGACCAGCTCGAAGGTCCGGCCGCGCATCCGGGGCTGAAGACGCTGTCGGATCGCGATCGGGCGCTGATGCGCCGGCTGGTCGCGACGATCCTGCGCCGGCTTGGAACGCTGGAAGGACTGCTGGCAAGGCTGCTCGATCGCGGCGTGCCGACCGATGCGCCTCGCGCCAAGAGCGCGCTGTTGATCGGCACCGCGCAGATCCTGTGGATGGAGGTGCCGGACCACGCTGCAGTCGATCTGTCGGTGCGGCTGGTACAATCTGACCGCCGTGCTGCGAAATATGCCGGGCTCGTCAACGCGGTGCTGCGACGTTGCGCGCGCGAGGGTCTGCCGCTGGTCGAAGAACTCGCCGCTGCGACTCCAGATGTGCCGCAGTGGCTGCTGGCGCGCTGGAGCGCGCATTACGGGGAGGAGACGGCCCGCGCGATTGCGGTCGCGATCAGCCATGAGCCGTCGCTCGATCTCACGGTAAAGTCCGACGCGCCGCATTGGGCCGCGCGGCTGCACGGCGAAGTCTTGCCGACCGGCACCGTCCGCACGCTGCTGCAGGGTTCGGTGCGGATGCTGCCAGGCTTCACCGAGGGGCAATGGTGGGTTCAGGATGCGGCGGCGGCATTGCCGGTGCGTCTGTTCGGCGATCTTCAGGGCAAAGCCGTCGCCGATTTGTGTGCGGCGCCGGGCGGGAAGACCGCGCAGCTCGTGTCGGCCGGTGCGCGGGTCAGTGCGATCGATCGTTCGCCTGCGCGTGTGGCTAGGTTGCGTGAAAACCTTGCGCGGCTCTCGCTCGACGCCGAAACCGGCGTGGCCGATGCGGCGGAGTGGCGCAATGGCGCCGCAGCGGATTTCGACGCCGTGCTGATCGATGCGCCGTGCGCGTCGACCGGCACCATTCGTCGCCATCCCGACGTCGCTTGGCTGAAGCAGGAGAGCGACATCGGCGCGCTCGCTGCGGTGCAGGACCGACTGCTGAAGAAGGCGGTGTCTTTGCTGCGGCCCGGCGGCACGCTGGTGTACTGCACCTGCTCGCTCGAACCCGAGGAGGGCGAGCAGGCGATCGCGTCGCTGCTGGATGCGGAGCCGTCGATGCGCCGGGCCCCGGTCGATCCGGCCGAAGTGGCAGGACTCGCCGACATCGTGACCGCGGACGGCGCGCTCCGGACTCTGCCGTGCCATTTGCCGCACAGCGATCCACGGCTCGCCGGATTCGACGGCTTCTACGCGGCGCGACTGGTGAAGTCGCTGTAAAATCAGCCAATTGACCCGCTGCCAGGACGTGGCGCAGCAGCGCCTGTCCACATTCGTCTATCGCCAGGGTGTGTGGGGCGGGTTTCCAGATTAAAAGGATTCGCAACGAATTTTCGTTAATTCGAGGTTGCCTTGTTTCACAACGATCTTTCGTCTCCGCCGCACGCATGTCCGCAGAGCCGTTCCAATCGAAGCTGTACCGGACTGGACGCTTGTCCGACGTCCTGCGTGATCTGACATTCGCCGTCCGCAGAAGGCAGCAACGTGATGCGTATCAACGATTGGGGGCTCTAGCGCAGGTGTCGGTCGCACCCCGCAGACGAATTTCGACGCTGATCATGGGCCGCTTCGCGCGCACCGTGTGGGCGCGCACGTCGAGCGGCTCCGTCGCGGTCACGAGGCTGTGGCCTGGCCGCACCGACCGGCTGATCATCGCCCCGCACGATCTGCGCACTGCGGACGCGACCCGTGCTGCCGAGATCTATGCCGGCCGCTTCGTCTTCGCCGGCAAGATCGTCACCTGTCACGGCCGCTCGATCTTCGATCTCGAACCGCCTTCGGATGATTGGGAAGCCGCGCTGCTCGGCTTCGGCTGGCTGCGCCATCTGCGCGCCGCCGACACCGCGATCACCCGCGCCAATGCCCGCTCGCTGGTCGACGACTGGCTCAGCAACATGTCGCGCACCGGTCCGGTCGGGCGACGGCCGGACGTGCTGGCGCGGCGGGTGATCTCGCTGCTGTCGCAGGCGCCATTGGTGCTGTCCGACACCGACGGCAAGTTCTATCGCCGCTATCTGCGTGCCCTGACCCGCGAAATCCGGGCGCTGCGCTACGCGTTGGTCGATGTTCAGGACGGCGTGCCGCGGCTGCAGGTGACGATCGCGCTGTGCTACGCGTCGCTGTGCCTTGCGAACCAGGCACGCCAGATTCGCGGCGCCACCAAGCGGCTGTCCGACGAATTGCAGCGCCAGATCCTGCCGGATGGCGGCCACATCTCGCGCAATCCGGGCGCGCTGATCGAGCTGTTGATCGACCTGTTGCCGCTGCGGCAGACGTTTGCGGCCCGCAACATCGCGCCGCCGCCGGCGCTTCTCAACGCGATCGACCGGATGATGCCGATGCTGCGGTTCTTCCGCCACGGCGACGGCAATTTCGCGCTGTTCAACGGCATGAGCGCGACGCCGTCCGATCTGCTGGCGACGCTGCTCGCCTATGACGACAGCCAGGGCACGCCGCTCGCCAGCATGCCGCATTCCGGCTACCAGCGGATCGATGCCGGTGCGACGTTGGCGATCGTCGACGCCGGCGCGCCGCCGCCTTCCAATGTCAGCCAGGAAGCCCATGCCGGCTGCCTGTCGTTCGAATTGTCGTCCGGCTCGTGCCGGATCGTGATCAACAGCGGCATGCCGACCACCAACCGCGAGAGCTGGCGCGGCTTTGCCCGCTCGACGGTGGCGCATTCGACCGTCACCTGTCACGACACCTCGTCCTGCAGCTTCGTCGAGCGCTCGGCGATGAAGCGCTTCCTGCACGGCTCGCCGGTGGTTGGCGGACCGCGGCAGGTCGAAAACCGCCGCGAGGAAGTCGCCGGCGGCGTGTTGCTGACGACCGCACACGACGGCTATCGCGACAAGTTCGGCGTGCTGCATCGGCGGGTGCTGATGGTGAAGCACGATGGCAGCCGGATCGACGGCGAAGACAGCCTGACGCCGGTGCAGGGCGGCCGCCACCGTGCCGCCCAGGCCGACTACGCCGTGCGCTTTCACCTTCATCCGTCGGTCAAGGCCAGCCGGCTCCACGATGCCCGCGGAGTGATGCTGGTGCTGCCCAATCGCGAGGTCTGGACCTTCGAGGCGGCCGACGACAAGGTCGATCTCGAAGAGACCGTGTTCCTGGCCGGCAACGACGGGCCACGCCGCTCGACCCAGATCGTGATCCGGCAGAATTCGATCGAGGCGCCGAACGTGCGCTGGAGCTTCATCCGCTCCAATGCGTCGCCGCAGGCTACCAGCGCCCGTCGCGCCGCCCGTCGCGAGCCGGAGCTGCCGCTGTAGGTCGCTCCGATGGCCGAGCGCTCATCTCAGGCAGAACCTCATGGTGAGGAGGCACGAAGCGCCGTCCTCCTCAAGATGAGGACTGGGTGCACTTGAAACCTTGGTCGCCGTTGTCGCGGCCGGCGAAAACTGCTAATCCACGCTCGCCTCGCGCGACTGGCGACCTAGGATGGAGCACCATCGGGAAGCGCGGGACGTATCTGCCGCGCGCCTGGGCATTTGTTTCCTTCCATCAGAGGATCTTGCCCCATGACTGAGCCGCGCCGCGTCACCCGTGCCCTTCTGTCCGTATCCGATAAGACCGGCCTGATCGATTTCGCCAAGGCGCTCGTCGGCCACGGCGTCGAGCTGGTTTCGACCGGCGGCACCGCCAAGGCGATTGCAGCCGCCGGCCTGCCGGTGAAGGACGTCTCCGATCTCACCGGCTTCCCCGAAATGATGGACGGCCGGGTCAAGACCCTGCACCCCAAGGTGCATGGCGGCCTGCTGGCGATCCGCGACAATGCCGAGCACAAGAAGGCGATGGCCGATCACGGCATCGCGCAGATCGACCTGCTCGTCGTCAATCTGTATCCGTTCGAAGCGACCGTCGATAAGGGCGCATCTTACGAAGACTGCATCGAGAACATCGACATCGGCGGCCCGGCGATGATCCGCGCCGCGGCCAAGAACCACGACGATGTCGCCGTGGTGGTCGAGGCCAGCGATTATCAGGCGGTGCTCGACGAACTCGCGGCCAACAACGGCGCGACCACGCTCACCCTGCGCCGCCGCCTCGCCGCCAAGGCCTATGCGCGCACCGCCGCTTACGATGCGGCGATCTCCAACTGGTTCGCGCTGCAGCTCAAGACCGACGCGCCGGACTTCCGCGCGATCGGCGGTCGGCTGATCCAGAGCCTCCGATACGGCGAAAACCCGCACCAGACCGCGGCGTTCTACGCCACCCCGGAGAAGCGCCCAGGCGTCGCCACCGCGCGCCAGGTGCAGGGCAAGGAACTGTCCTACAACAACATCAACGACACCGATGCGGCCTATGAGTGCGTCGGCGAGTTCGACGCCGGGCGCACCGCGGCCTGCGTCATCGTCAAGCACGCCAACCCCTGCGGCGTCGCCGAGGGCGCAAGCCTGCTCGATGCGTATCGCAAGGCGCTGGCCTGCGACTCGGTGTCGGCGTTCGGCGGCATCGTGGCGCTCAACCGCACCCTCGATGCGGAAGCCGCGCGCGCCATCACCGAGATCTTCACCGAAGTGATCATCGCGCCCGACGCCACCGAGGAAGCGATCGCGATCGTCGCGGCGAAGAAGAATCTGCGGCTGCTGCTGGCGGGCGCGCTGCCCGATCCGCGTGCCAACGGCCTGACCTACAAGACTGTCGCCGGCGGCCTCTTGGTGCAGAGCCGCGACAATGCGGTGGTCGACGACATGGCGCTGAAGGTCGTTACCAAGCGGCAGCCGACCGAAGCCGAGCTGCGCGACCTGAAATTCGCGTTCCGCGTCGGCAAGCACGTCAAGTCCAACACCATCATCTACGCCAAGGACCTCGCCACGGTCGGTATCGGTGCCGGTCAGATGAGCCGCGTCGACTCTGCCCGCATCGCCGCCCGCAAGGCGCAGGATGCGGCGGCTGAGCTGAAGCTCGCGGCGCCGATGACCAAGGGCTCGGTGGTCGCGTCGGATGCGTTCTTCCCGTTCGCCGACGGCATGCTGGCCTGCATCGAGGCCGGCGCCACCGCGGTGATCCAGCCCGGCGGTTCGGTCCGCGACGACGAAGTGATCAAGGCCGCCGACGACGCCGGCATCGCCATGGTGTTCACCGGCACCCGGCACTTCCGGCACTAATCTTTGAACCCTCTCCCCTTGTGGGAGAGGGTGGCGAGCGCAGCGAGCCGGGTGAGGGGGACGCAGCCGAGGCTCAATGCCCGCCTCACCCCTCATCCGACGCGGACTGCGTCCACGCCACCTTCTCCCACAAGGGGAGAAGGGAAGAGGCGACGGCCTCAACCGTCATCGCCTTTGCAGCCGGGCGACGACCATTGTTTTGCGAAAAGCGGGGCGGCGACCCGAGGCCGCTGCCCCGCTCAGCGATCAAGCCGCAGCACCTTCTTGCTGAGCGCTACGCCGCGCAGCTCGCCGGTTCTCGACCGCGGCGGCCAGCTCGTGCAGCACCGTCTCGGTCGACTCCCAGTCGATACAGCCGTCGGTGATGCTCTGGCCGTAGCGCAGCGGCTGACCCGGCACGACGTCCTGCCGACCGGCAACTAGGTTGCTTTCGATCATCACGCCGAAGATGCGGCTCTCGCCCGCCGCCAACTGGCGCGCGATATCGGCCGTCACCTTCGGCTGGTTGTCCGGCTGCTTGCTGCTGTTGGCGTGGCTGGCGTCGATCATCAGCCGCGGCGCCAGGCCGATCTTGCCGAGCACCGCTGCGGCGGCTTCGACGCTTGCGGCGTCGTAGTTCGGCGCGACGCCGCCGCGTAGGATGACGTGGCAGTCGCTGTTACCAGTGGTGGCCGCGATCGCATTGCGCCCGCCCTTGGTCACCGCCATGAAATGATGCGGCTGCGCCGCGGATTTCACCGCCTCCGCGGCGATCCGGACGTTACCGTCGGTGCCGTTCTTGAACCCGATCGGGCAGGATAGCCCCGATGCCAGTTCGCGGTGGATCTGGCTCTCGGTGGTTCGCGCGCCGATCGCCCCCCAGGCGACCAGATCCGCGATGTATTGCGGCGTGATCAGATCCAGGAATTCGGTGGCGGCCGGCAGGCCGAGATTGTTCACCGCCGACAGCACGTCACGCGCCAGCCGCAATCCCTTGTCGATCCGGAAGCTGCCGTCGAGATCGGGATCGTTGATCAACCCCTTCCAACCCACCGTGGTCCGCGGCTTTTCGAAATACACCCGCATCACGATCTCGAGCCGGTCGGCCAGGGTCTCGCGCAGCGCCGCCAGACGATTGGCGTAGTCCATGGCCGCGGCCGGATCGTGAATCGAACACGGGCCGACGACGACGAGCAGCCGGTCGTCGGCTCCGGTCAGGATGGCGTGAATCGCGCTACGGCTTGCCGCGACGGTGCGTGTCGCGGTCAGTGTGCGCGGAATCTCGCCCATCACTTCGGCGGGCGTACTCAGTTCGGTGATTTTCTGAAGGCGAAGGTCGTCTGTGGTGGTCAACACGGCAGTTTGCTCCTGTTCAGGAGACCTGCCGGCTCAAACAAAAAAGCCGCCAGGTCTGGCGGCTTGTCGGATCTCTATGCTGCAATCTTCAGATCGCGCGAAATCCTCCCGCCGCCAGCGAGCTGCTAAAATAAAAGTACCAGTACGAGGCGGTCAGGTGGATCATGCCCGCTCATATAGACCAGGTCGGTGCGTTTGTCCACGCACCGGCGCGATCACTCCGCCGAGCGCCGAACCTGGGTCAGCAGCGCCAATCCGGCGACGAAGAACAGCACCAGCACGGCCATGCCGGCTTTCTGGCTGCTGGCCAGCGCCGTGACGGTCGCGATCAGCAGCGGGCCGATGAACGACGTCACTTTGCCGGTGAGGGCGAACAGGCCGAAATACTGAGCGATCCGGTCCCGTGGGGCGATCCTGATCAGCAGCGTGCGGGATGCGGCCTGCAGCGGTCCGCCGGCGATGCCGATCAGGCAGCCGAGCAGCAGATAAGCGCGCTCCGCCGGTGACGCGAACAATGCGCCTCCCGGCTGCGGCGGCGTCACTTCGATCAACAGCACATGGCTGGGATCGATCAGCAGGATGCCGGCGATTGCGACCAGCAGGAGGAGCAGCGAGCCGGCAATCACCCGTTTGGAACCGAACGCATCGTCGAGCCTGCCGCCGACGAACGCACCGATGGTGGCGGCGATCGCCAGGATGATGCCGAAGGTGCCGATCTGGATCGTGCTCCAGCCGAAGGTGCCGGTGGCGTAGATGCCGCCGAACGCGAACAGCGACACCAGCCCGTCGGTGTAGATCATGTTGGCGAGCAGAAAGATCGCGAGCGAACGACGACGCGGCAGATCGCGCAGCGTCTCGCGGAGCTCGCGCAATCCCTCGCGGATTGCGGCGCGCGGCGCCAGCTTGGCCGGGAAGTCCGGCGTCAGCAGAAACATCGGCAGCACGAACACCACGAACCACACCGCTGTGAGCGGGCCGCTGATCCGATCGCCTTCGTGCTGCGCCGGATCGAGTCCGAACCACGGCGCGATGCCGAGCAGCGTCTTGCCGGTGTCCGGGCTGGCGGCGAGGAAGCCGAGCACCAGGACGAGTGACAGGATGCCGCCGACATAGCCGGTCGCCCAGCCGGTGCCGGACAGGCGGCCGATCTTCTCCGGCGGCACCAGGTTGGGCATCATCGCGTTATTGAACACGGTGGCGAATTCGACCCCGATAGTGGCGACCGCGTAGGCGATCAGCAGCGGCAGGATCGTATGTGGCTCGCCCGGTTTGCCGAACCACATCAGCATCGATCCGATCACCAGCATGGCGCCGAACAGCGCGATCCACGGCTTGCGCCGGCCGCTGGCATCCGCGATCGCACCGAGCACCGGCGATGCCAACGCAATGATGAAACCGCTCGCCGCGGTGGCGAACCCCCACAGCGATTGGCCGGTCGCCGGATCCGGCGCCACGTAGGTGGCGAAATAGGGCGCGAAGATAAAGGTGGTGATCAGCGTGAAGTATGGCTGCGCCGCCCAATCGAACAGGATCCAGCCGATGACGGCGCCCTGCGACGGATAGCGGATCGGTTCACGAGGTTGCGCCATGCCTTCCGCGACAGATGACGACATCTTGTTCCTTCCGCGCGTCGGCCCTGTTTTGCCTCGCGGCGTCGATTGCCTATAGGATTCGCCTGCCGCGTGGCAGCCTGCGCCGCATAAATCGGAGCCACTCGATGACGACACTGCGCGTCCCGCAACGCATTTTGATGACGCTGGCCGCGCTGGTGCTGGTGGTGCGCCCGCTTCCCGCGCCGGCGCAGGACATGCGGGGCGGCACGGCGCGCGAGCCGGCCCAAGCCGTGGTCGCCAAACACGGCATGGTAGTGGCGCAGGAACGGCTGGCTGCGGAAATCGGGGCGAGCTTTCTGGCCCGCGGCGGCAACGCGATCGATGCGGCGGTGGCGACCGGCTTTGCCATGGCGGTGACCTATCCGCGCGCCGGCAATCTCGGCGGCGGCGGCTTCATGGTGATTCATTCCGCGACGAAGAATGAGGACGTGGCGATCGATTATCGCGAAACCGCGCCGCAGGCCGCCACACAGGACATGTTTCTGACGGACGGCAAACCCGACCCGGACAAATCGCGCAAATCGGCGCTCGGCATCGGCGTGCCCGGCACCGTGGCCGGGTTGGCGCTGGCGCTGGACAAATACGGCTCCGGCAAGTTCAAGCTCGCGGACGTGATCGCGCCGGCGATCGCGCTGGCACGGGACGGCATCGAAGTTGCCGACGACACCGCCGATACGCTGCCGGATTGGCACCGCTGGCTGTCGCGCTGGCCTTCAACCCGTAAGGTGTTCGCCCGTCCCGACGGATCGCCGCTGCAGGCGGGCGACAGGCTGCTGCAGCCCGATCTGGCCGCGACGCTCGAAGCCATCGCCCAGCAGGGGCCGGATGGATTCTATCGCGGCCCGGTCGCCGAGAAGCTGTCGCGCGGCATTCGCGACGCCGGCGGGCTGATCACCCCCGAGGATCTCGCCGGCTATCGGCCGGTGCTGCGCGCGCCGCTGCGCGGCACCTATCGCGGCTACGACATCGTGGCGATGCCGCAGCCGTCGTCCGGCGGCGTGGTGCTGATCGAAAGCCTGAACATCCTCGAAGGCTACGCGATGCGCGATCTCGGGCAGGGCACGCCGCCGTCGTTGCATTTGCTGATCGAAGCGATGAAGCGCGCCTATGCGGACCGTGCCCGCTATCTCGGCGATCCGGCGTTCAGCTCGGCGCCGGTGGCGAAGCTGCTATCGAAGGACTACGCGGCGAGCCTTCGCGCCGGCATCGATCCGCAGCGGGCGACGCCGGTCGCTGAGCCGCTGCCGCAGCCGCGGGAGGGCCAGAACACCACGCACTTTTCTGTTGCCGATGCCGACGGCAATGCGGTCAGCAACACCTACACGCTCAACTTCTCTTACGGCGTCGGGCTGGTGGCCGACGGCACCGGCGTTTTGCTCAACAACGAGCTCGACGATTTCACCGCCGCGCCCGGCGCATCCAACGCCTACGGACTGGTCGGGTTCGCGGCCAATCTGCCGGCGCCCGGCAAACGCCCGTTGTCGTCGATGTCGCCGACGATTCTGCTCATGGACGGCAAGCCGGTGCTGGTCACAGGTTCGCCCGGCGGCAGCCGCATCATTTCGGCGGTGCTGCAGGTGATCGCCAATGTGATCGATTACCGGATGAACGTCGCCGACGCCGTGGCGGCGCCGCGTCTGCATCACCAATGGATGCCGGACGAGGTCCGGGTCGAGCACGGATTTCCGGACGCGACGCTGGACGCACTCCGCGCCATGGGCCACCGCGTCGTCACTCCGCTCGGCCAGACCTCGGCAAATTCGATCTTCATCGACAGCGCCGGCTTCCATGGCGCGCCGGACCCGCGAACACGGGGGGCGACGGCGGCGGGATATTAGCGATCCAGCTGTTGAGTTTGCCGCAAGCACAGCGCGCTCCCTCTCCCGCTTGCGGGAGAGGGCCGGGGTGAGGGCGCCCCAGGCAGTGAACTAACGACTTGCTCAATCCAGGATCGAGGCGCGCGCTGCGACTCGCGGCTGCCCTCACCCCAACCCTCCCCCGCCAGCGGGGGAGGGAGCTCGCCGCGTGTGCGGCGAAGGCCTCGGCTTGCACGGGTGTTTCAACGTCTCGCCGCAAGCAGATGCAGCGGCGCCCTGCTAATCTGTTCGGCCAATCGATTTGGGCGACCAGGAGGCTGCATCAGATGGCATCACTGCAAGGCAAGACGCTGTTCATCACCGGGGCGAGCCGGGGCATTGGGCTTGCGATCGCGCTGCGGGCGGCGCGGGACGGCGCCAATGTGGCAATCGCCGCCAAAACCACCGAGCCGCACCCGAAGCTGAAGGGGACGATCTACACCGCAGCCGAGGAGATCGTCGCGGCCGGCGGCAAGGCGCTGCCGCTGGTCTGCGACATCCGCGACGAGGCGCAGGTGATCGACGCGATCGGCAAGACGGTGGCGGAGTTCGGCGGCATCGACATCTGCGTCAACAATGCCAGCGCGATCAGCCTGACGAATTCGCAGGCCACCGACATGAAGCGCTACGACCTGATGATGGGGATCAACAGTCGCGGCACCTTCATGGTGTCGAAATATTGCATCCCGCATCTGAAGAAGGCGGCCAATCCGCACATCCTGATGCTGTCGCCGCCGCTCGACATGAAGGCGAAGTGGTTCGCGGCGTCGACCGCCTACACCATGGCGAAGTTCGGCATGAGCATGGTGGCGCTCGGCCTGTCTGGCGAGCTGAAGCACGCCGGCGTTGCGGTGAATGCGCTATGGCCCCGCACCACGATCGCCACGGCGGCGGTCGGCAATCTGCTCGGCGGCGACGCGATGATCCGCGCCAGCCGCACGCCGGAGATCATGGGCGATGCCGCCCACGCGATCCTGACCAAGCCGTCGCGCGACTTCACCGGCCAGTTCTGCATCGACGACAGGGTGTTGTACGAGTCCGGCGTCACCGATTTCGAACGCTACCGCGTCGACCCGACCGCGCAACTGATGTCCGACTTCTTCGTCCCCGACGACGACGTTCCCCCGCCCGGTGTGACCGTCACGCCGCTGCCGATGGGGTGACCGAATAAGACCGGATCGTCATTGCGAGGAGGCGAAGCCGACGGAGCAATCCAGAGCCGAGCACGGGACTGGATTGCTTCGCTTCGCTCGCAATGACGGAGAGAGGTCGCCGTTTACGCCTTGCCGATCTCGTAGGGCCCGCCTTTTTCAAGCGCGCGGTTGTAGGCGGGGCGGGCGTGGATGCGGTCGAGCCAGGCCAGCGCCTTTGGGTAGCGCTGGTCGAGACCGCCGCGTGAGGCGGCGGCTTCCAGCGGGAAACTCATCTGGATGTCGGCGGCGGTGAATTCGTCGCCCGCGAAATACGCGGCCTTGCCGAGTTCGCTCTCCCAATAGTCCATGTGCAGCTTGAGCTGCGGATCGACGAAGCCGGTCAGCGCGCCGGACGCCACCATCTTCACCAGCGGCCGCACCAGCGCCGGGGCGCGCTTCGGCATCATCGAGAACAGCAACTTCAGCAGCAAGGGCGGCATCGCCGAGCCCTCGGCGTAATGCAGCCAATAGGTGTAGCGCAGCCGCTCCGGGGTGTTCGGCGGCGGGATCAGCCGGCCGTCCCCGTAGGTGCCGACGATGTATTCGATGATGGCGCCGGACTCGGCGATGGTGTTGCCGTTGTCGGTAATCACCGGGGATTTGCCGAGCGGATGCACGGCGCGCAGCTCCTTCGGCGCCATCATGTCCGGCTGCCGCTGATAGCGCTTGATCTCGTAAGGGGTGCCGAGCTCCTCCAGGAGCCACAGCACGCGTTGCGAGCGGGAATTGTTGAGGTGATGGACGGTCAGCATGTCGCGAAGATCCCGGATGTCTGTCAGTGATTGAAGCGGCACCAGGCGTGAGAACGCGCTCCGCCTTAGCAAAGTTTCCGCGGCGCGGGACATCACAGTTCCGAAGGTCGCCAGCCTCGCTTCCGACCCGGTTGATCGGTCGCGGCAGACGCGCTACGGTCTTCGTAGAATGACGATAATCATATAAGGCGACCCTGCCGCTGCCGGAGGAAACCATGACCCAGCCCGCCCCGCAATTCCTGTTCGACTTCGGCAGTCCCAACGCCTTCCTGGCCCACGAGGCGATCCCGGCGATCGAGCGGCGGATCGGCGTCAAATTCGACTACGTGCCGGTGCTGCTCGGCGGCATCTTCAAGGCCACCAACAACAAATCCCCGGCGGAGACGCTGGCCGGCATCAAGAACAAGCGCGAATTCCACGCGCTCGAAACCGAGCGCTTCCTGAAGCGCTATGCGGTCAAGCCGTATGTCTGGAATCCGAATTTCCCGGTCAACACCCTCAACCTGATGCGGGCCGCGGTCGCGGCGCAGCTCGACGGCGTCTTCGACAAATACGTCGAGGCCGCGTTTCACCATATGTGGGTCGAGCCCAAGAAGATGGACGATCTCGAAGTCGCCGCCGCGGCGCTGTCGTCGTCCGGCCTCGACGGCAAGGCCCTGCTGACCAGTGCGCAGGAGCCGGAGGTAAAGGCGAAGCTGATCGCCAACACCGAAGACGCCGTCCAGCGCGGCGCGTTCGGCTCGCCGACCTTCTTCGTCGGCAAGGAGATGTTCTTCGGCAAGGAACAGCTTCGCGACGTCGAAGAGATGTACGGCTAGCTTCAATCGATCTCTCCCGTCATTGCGAGGAGCGAAGCGACGACGCAATCCAGTCGCTCCGTGCTGAGAACGTGGATTGCTTCGCTTCGCTCGCAATGACGAGCTTGAGGGAGACGCCCGTGCAGCCACGCAACGCAACCGTCGCGGTGATCGGAGCCGGCGATTACATCGGTGCGGAGATCGCCAAGAAGTTTGCCGCCGAGGGCTTCACCGTGTTCGCCGGCCGTCGCAACGGCGACAAGCTGGCGCCGCTGGTGGCGGAGATCGAGGCCGCCGGCGGCAAGATCGTCGCGCGGTCTCTGGATGCCCGCAAAGAGGACGAGGTGACGGCGTTCCTGAACGACGCCGACGCCCACGCGCCCCTGGAAGTGACGATCTTCAACGTCGGCGCCAACGTCAATTTCCCGATCCTGGACACCACCGATCGGGTGTTCCGCAAGGTCTGGGAAATGGCGTGCTGGGCCGGCTTCGTGTCGGGTCGGGAGTCGGCGCGGCTGATGCTGGCGCGCGGGCAGGGCAAGATCTTCTTCACCGGCGCGACAGCGTCCTTGCGCGGCGGCTCGGGGTTCGCGGCGTTCGCCTCGGCCAAGTTCGGCCTGCGTGCGGTGGCGCAGTCGATGGCGCGCGAACTGATGCCGAAGAACATCCACGTTGCGCATCTGATCATCGACTCCGGGGTCGACACCGCCTGGGTGCGCGAGCGCCGCGAGCAGGTGTTCGGCAAGGATGCGCTCGCCAATCCCGATCTGCTGATGCCGCCCGCAGCCGTGGCCGGGGCCTACTGGCAGCTCTACCAGCAGCCCAAGAGCGCCTGGACCTTCGAGATGGAGATCCGCCCCTACGGCGAGAAGTGGTGAGAGGTATGTCGTTACGCCGCTCGCGGCTGCGGCGCGATCCGGCTAAGACACGCAAAAATGCCATGAGGACGCGATGCGGGTTTTGATCGTTGGTGCCGGCGCGATCGGCGGCTATTTCGGCGGGCGCCTGCTGCAGGCCGGCCGTGATGTCACGTTCCTGGTGCGGCCCGGCCGGGCGGCGGAACTCGCGCGCGACGGGCTGGTAATCCGGAGTCCGCACGGGGATGCGACGATTCCCAATCCGCCCGCCGTGCAGGCTGCGGCGCTGAAGCCCGACTACGACCTTGTGGTGCTGAGCTGCAAGGCGTTCGACCTCGACGACGCGATCACGTCGTTCCGCCCCGGCGTCGGTCCTCGCACCACGATCCTGCCGCTGCTCAACGGCATGAAGCATCTCGACGTGCTGGATGCCGCGTTCGGCCGCGACCGGGTGCTCGGCGGCCAATGCGTCATCGCGGCGACCCTCGATGCAAAGCGCCACGTCGTGCAGCTCGCGCCGATGAGCGCGATCACCTTCGGCGAGCGTGACGGCGCGATGTCGGAGCGGGTGACGCAAATTGCTGCGGCGCTCGGTGGCTGCGATTTCGGCGTCAACGCCTCGCCGGTGATTGTGCAGGAAATGTGGGAAAAATGGGTGTTTCTTGCGACGCTGGCGGGGTCGACATCGCTGATGCGGGGCGCGGTCGGTGACATCCTGGCGGCGCCCGGCGGTGCCGGTTTCATGCTCGGGGTGCTCGACGAGATCGCCAAAATTGCAGCCGCGGCCGGTCACCCGCCGCGCCAGGCCGCCGTCGATCGCACCCGTTCCATGCTGCTCGCGGAAGGCTCCAAGCTGACCGCCTCGATGTTCCGTGACATCCAGGCCGGCGCCAGGATCGAGGCCGATCATGTCGTTGGCGATCTGATTGCGCGCGGTGAGGCCGGCGACGTCCGGACGCCCCTGCTGCGGGTCGTCTACACCCACCTCAAGACCTACGAACGGCAGCGCGAAATCGTGTCCGTGTGAGGGCGTTCAGCCCTGGGTTGCGCGACTGAAAATCATTCGCTGATTTCAGCCTCATTCTTTCGTCGAACGGCTGTCTCGGTCCATCGACCGGGACTCGTAAGCGGCCGAGGACGGGTGCGACAAGTCACGATGGTTCTTGCAATTTCGAGGCATTTCATCGAAAAGCACGAGGTGTCGATCGCACCGCACAAAACGCCCGCCACAGTGGCGCAAATTTGGGCATTTTGATTTCGATCAAATGTGCGGTCCCGAAACCGGGGATGGTGCAGCTACCTGCCCGCCGAAGAAAAGATTGATCAGATGAATCAAGCCCTGAATTCGAAGCGGATCACCCTTGGCGAGGGTGGTCTCACGATCGTGTTCATATTGACCACGATCCTGTCCATCTATGCGGCGATCTACGCCCATGATGCTCCCTTCGCATTTCACGCCTCGCTCGCGGCCGCGTTCAGCGCCTGGGCGGTGTTCGCGATTATCGTCCGGCATCGCAGCCGGTCGGGCCTGCCGCCGCAGGAGATCAACGGCGCTCCGAACTACAATTTGGGGCCGATCAAGTTCATGTCCTTCATGGCCATGTTCTGGGGCATCGCCGGCTTCAGCGCCGGCCTCTATATCGCCCTGGAGCTGGCGTATCCCGGTCTCAATATCGCCCAATGGGTGAATTTTGGCCGTCTGCGACCGCTGCACACCTCCGCGGTGATCTTCGCCTTCGGTGGCAACGTGCTGCTGGCGACGTCGTTCTACGTCGTCCAGAAGACGACGCGGGCGCGCCTCGCCGGTGACCTCGCCCCCTGGTTCGTGGCGATCGGCTACAACTTCTTCATCGTGATCGCAGGCACGGGCTACCTGCTCGGCGTCACCCAGTCGAAGGAATACGCCGAGCCGGAATGGTACGCCGACCTGTGGCTGACCATCGTCTGGGTCACCTACCTGCTGGTGTTCCTGGCGACCCTGATGAAGCGCAAAGAGCCGCACATCTACGTCGCCAACTGGTTCTATCTCGCCTTCATCATCACCATCGCGGTGCTGCATCTCGGCAACAATCCGACGCTGCCGGTCAGCTTCCTCGGTTCCAAGTCCTACATCGTCTGGTCGGGCGTGCAGGACGCGATGTTCCAGTGGTGGTACGGCCACAACGCGGTCGGCTTCTTCCTCACCGCCGGCTTCCTCGGCATCATGTACTACTTCATCCCGAAGCGGGCGGAGCGGCCGGTCTATTCGTATCGGCTGTCGATCATCCACTTCTGGGCGCTGATCTTCCTGTACATCTGGGCCGGTCCGCACCATCTGCACTACACCGCACTGCCTGACTGGACGCAGACGCTCGGCATGACGTTCTCGATCATGCTGTGGATGCCGTCCTGGGGTGGCATGATCAACGGCCTGATGACGCTGTCGGGCGCGTGGGACAAGCTCCGCACCGATCCGGTGCTGCGCATGATGGTGGTGTCGGTCGCCTTCTACGGCATGTCGACCTTCGAAGGTCCGATGATGGCCATCAAGGCGGTCAACTCGCTCAGCCACTACACCGACTGGACCATCGGCCACGTTCACTCCGGCGCGCTCGGCTGGGTCGGCTTCGTGTCCTTCGGCGCGCTGTACTGCCTGGTGCCGTGGGTGTGGGGCCGTAAGCAGCTCTACAGCATCCGCCTGGTCAACTGGCACTTCTGGATCGCGACCCTCGGCATCGTCCTCTACATCTCGGCGATGTGGGTGTCGGGCATCCTGCAGGGTCTGATGTGGCGTGCCTACACCTCGCTCGGCTTCCTCGAATACTCGTTCATCGAGTCGGTCGAAGCGATGCATCCCTTCTATGTCATTCGTGCCGCCGGCGGCGGGTTGTTCCTGATCGGCGCGCTGATCATGGCCTACAATCTCTGGATGACGGTTCGCGTCGGCGAACGGTCCGAGGCGCAGCCTCAAGCTGCCCTGCAGCCCGCCGAGTAAGGAGAGCAACAAATGTCAATCTGGGCTCGGCACAAAATCTTCGAGACCAACTCCGTCATCCTGATCGTCGGCATCTTGATCGTCATCGCGATCGGAGGCCTGGTCGAGATCACGCCGCTGTTCTACCTGAAGAGCACGATCGAAAAGGTGGATGGGATGCGTCCCTACACCCCGCTCGAACTCGCGGGTCGCAACGTCTACATCCGCGAGGGCTGTTATCTCTGCCACTCGCAGATGATCCGTCCGCTGCGCGACGAAATCGAACGCTACGGCCACTACTCGCTGGCCGCGGAGTCGATGTACGACCATCCGTTCCAGTGGGGCTCCAAGCGAACCGGTCCCGACCTCGCGCGGGTCGGCGGCAAGTATTCCGACGATTGGCACGTCGCCCATCTGAAGAATCCGCGTTCGATCGTGCCGCAGTCGGTGATGCCGAACTACGCGTTCCTCGCCGACAACAAGGTCGATCTCGCCAGCCTGTCCGCGCATCTGAAGACCAACCGCGAACTCGGCGTTCCTTACAGCGACGAGGACATCGCCAAGGCTGCGGCCGACGCCAAGGCGCAGGTCGATCCGGACGGCGCCGACGCGGCCGATCTGCTGAAGCGCTATCCCAAGGCGGTGGTGCGCAATTTCGATGGCCAGGGCGGCGATCCGACCGAGCTCGATGCGCTGGTCTCGTACCTGCAGATGCTCGGCACCCTGGTCGACTTCAAACTGTACGACGAAAAAGCGAACCTTCGCTGAGGCGGCGACATGAAAGCGATCATCTACTTCGACAACATCGCGTCCAGTCTCGTCACGACATGGTGGACGCCGCTGTTCATGGCCATTTTCGTCGCCATCGTGGTGTATGCGCTCTGGCCGAAAAACAAACAGGCGTTCGACGAGGCCGCCCAGATGCCGCTTCGAGAGGACTGAGACGACCATGGCTGACCATGCACATCACGGCGAAATCGACAAAGTCACCGGCACGGCCACGACCGGCCACGAGTGGGACGGCATCCAGGAACTGAACACGCCGCTGCCGCGGTGGTGGATCTGGACCTTCTACGCCACCATCATCTGGGCGATCGGCTACTTCATCGTCTACCCGGCCTGGCCGTTGATGAACGGCTACACCCACGGCCTGTTCGGCTACTCGTCGCGTGCCGAACTCGACGTCGATCTCGCCAAGCTCAATCAGATTCGCGGCGAGAAGATGCAGGCGCTGGCGAACGCCTCGCTCGAAGAGATCGAGAAGAATCCGGCGCTGCTCGCGCTGGCTCGCGCCAAGGGCAAGGTGGTGTTCGGCGACAACTGCGCCGCGTGCCACGGCTCCGGTGCGGCCGGCGGCAAGGGCTTCCCGAACCTCAACGACGACGATTGGCTGTGGGGCGGCACCCTGGAGCAGATCGAAAAGACCATCAAGTACGGTGCGCGCTCCGGTAACGACGACGGCCACATGGGCAACATGCTGGCGTTCGGCAAGGACGGCGTGCTGACCAAGGAGCAGATCGTTCAGGTCGCGAACTTCGTTCGTTCGCTGTCGGGTCAATCGACCCGGCCGGGCGTCGATCTGGCGGCCGGCAAGCAGATCTTCGCGGAGAACTGCGTCGCCTGTCACGGTGAAGACGCCAAGGGCAATCCCGAACTTGGTGCGCCCAACCTGACCGATAAGATCTGGCTGTACGGTGGTGACGAAGCCACCATCATCGAGACGATCACCAACGGTCGCGGCGGCGTGATGCCGGCGTGGATCGGTCGCCTCGATCCGACCACCATCAAGGCGATGGCGGTGTACGTCCACTCGCTCGGCGGCGGCAAATAGCCGCCGCTTGCGGGCGCGCAGGATCCGCGTGTTGGGGGACACGCGAGGCTATGATCCGCGCGCCCGGAATTGAACTTGCGTTCGACGTTGGAAGGGAAAAGAACCCCCGCTATGAACAAGCCCCTGCGCGCGACCGAATTGCAGCCGGACGACGACGGCCCGCTGTACCTCGCCCAAAAGAAAATCTATCCGCAAAGCGTCTCCGGTCCGTTCCGGCGCATCAAATGGATCCTGATGGCCGTGTGCCTCGGGATCTATTACTTCTTGCCGTTCGTTCGCTGGAACCGCGGTCTCGGCGCCCCCGATCAGGCGGTGCTGATCGACCTCGCGAATAACCGGTTCTACTTCTTCGCCATCGAGCTGTGGCCGCAGGAAATCTATTATTTCACCGGCCTGTTGATCGTCGCCGCCATCGTGCTGTTCCTGATGAACTCGCTCGGCGGCCGGGTGTGGTGCGGCTATCTGTGCCCGCAGACGGTCTGGACCGATCTGTTCTACGCGGTCGAGCGGTTCGTCGAGGGCGATCGCCGCGAGCGGATGCGCAAGGCCGGCGAAGGCTTCAAGATGCAGCGCGCCGCGGAACTCGCGCTCAAGCATTCGATCTGGCTGATGATCGCGTGGTGGACCGGCGGCGCCTGGGTGCTGTACTTCGCCGACGCTCCGACCCTGATCAAGGAGCTGGTCACCTTCGACGCCCCGATGGTGGCGTACATCTGGATCGGCATTCTCACTTTCACCACCTACACGCTGGCCGGCTTCATGCGCGAGCAGGTCTGCGTCTATATGTGCCCGTGGCCGCGAATTCAGGCGGCGCTGACCGACGAGTGGGCGCTCAACGTCACCTACAAGTACGACCGCGGCGAGAAGCGCTCGTCGCTCAAGAAAGCGGCGCAGCTCCGTGCCATCGGTGAGCCGGTCGGCGACTGCGTCGACTGCAACCAATGCGTGGCTGTCTGTCCGACCGGCATCGACATCCGCAACGGGCCTCAGCTCGACTGCATCCAGTGCGGTCTGTGCATCGATGCCTGCGACAACGTGATGACGAAGATCGGTCGGCCGACCCGGCTGATCGGCTACGACAACGACATCAACATCCATCGCCGGATGGAGGGCAAGCCGGAGATCTTCAAGCCGATCCGGGCCCGAACGGTGATCTACACGCTGATCATCGTCGCGATCGGCGGCGCGATGATCTACAAGCTGGCGAACCGGACCCTGCTCGACATCAACGTGCTGCACGACCGCAACCCGGTCGCGGTGCGCTTGTCCGACGGCTCGGTCCGGAACGGTTACACCATCCGCTTCCTCAACAAGCGCGGCTTCGACCGGGTCGTCGCCGTCGACGTCGATGGGCCGCCGAATGCGGTGATTCATGTGGTCGGTGCGGATTCGATCACGCCGGCCAGGCCGATGATCATTTTGGGGCGCGATACCACCACCGAATTGCGTGTTCTGGTCGACTCCAATTCCAGCGACGACGTGCCGAGCTCGGTGCCGGTGACGTTCCATGTCACCGATATCGGTCTCGGCGAGGTCGCCTCCACCAAGGACGTCTTCGTCACGCCCTGATCCGAACCGGAGCCTGAATCATGAGCCGTTCGAAATCATCGCCGCGTCCGCTCACCGGCAAAGTCGTCCTCGCCATCCTGGTGGCCTTCTTCGGCATCGTGTTCGGAGTCAACGGGCTGATGATGACGCTGGCGATCAAGACTTTGCCGGGCACCGAGGTCGACAGCGCGTATGCGGCAAGTCTTGCTTACGAGCGAGAGATTGCCGCTGCGCGCGATCAGGACCAGCGTGGCTGGAAGGTCGACGCCAAAGTCGAGCGCAAGCCCGACGGAGCTGCAGTGTTGCGGGTCGAAGCCCGCGACAAAGCCGGGCTGCCGATCGAGGGCCTGAACTTCTTCGGTCGGCTCGAGCGTCCTTCGGACAAGCAGTTCGATCGCGAAGTGACGCTGGCGGAAGTTAGCACCGGCGTCTACCGCGGCGGTGCGGACGGGGTGCTGCCCGGCCGCTGGGATCTGGTCCTGGAAGGCGACAAGGGCGGCGTTCGCCTGTTCCTGTCCAGGAACAAACTGATGTTGAACTGAACGCCGAGCCGGCGGGCGTGACGAGGATCGCCGAATGCTGCAGACGCGGGATTTCTCACACTACGTCAAAGACGTCGACGGCCGGGTCGCTCACCTCGACCTCGCCGTCGAAGGCGTCCATTGTGCGAGCTGCATGGCCAAGATCGAACGTGGCCTGCAGTCGATTCCGGATGTGACGCTGGCGCGCGTCAACCTCACCGATCGCCGGCTCGCGGTGGAGTGGACCAAGGACAGCACGCTGGAGCCCGGCCAGTTCATCGATCGGCTCGCCGAGCTGGGCTACAAGGCCTATCCTTACGAGCCGGTGCGGGCCGAAGTCGAAGAGGCCGAGCGCAGCAAGTATCTGCTGCGCTGCCTCGGCGTCGCCGTCTTCGCCACCATGAACGTGATGATGCTGTCGGTGCCGGTGTGGTACGGCGGCGATCTCAGCCCCGAGGCGCGCGACTTCTTCCATTGGCTCTCTGCGCTGGTGGCGCTGCCGTGCGCCGCCTATGCGGGGCAGCCGTTCTTCCAGTCGGCGTTTCGTGCGCTGAAGGCGAAAAGCGTCAATATGGACGTGCCGATCACGATCGGCATCGCGCTGGCGCTCGGCATGTCGCTGGTCGAGACCATCAACCACGCCGAGCACGCCTATTTCGACGCCGCCGTGATGCTGATCGCCTTTCTGCTGGCGGGGCGCTTCCTCGACCAGAAGATGCGGCAGAAGACCCGCGCCGTCGCCGGCAACCTCGCGGCGCTGAAGGCGGAAACCGCGACCAAGTTCGTCGGTCCCGACGAGATCGCCGAGGTGCCGATCGCGGCCGTGCGATCCGGCGACATCGTGCTGTTGCGGCCCGGCGAGCGCTGTGCCGTCGACGGCACCGTGGTGGATGGGCGGTCCGAGATCGACCAGAGCCTGATCACCGGTGAAACGCTGCATGTGCCGGCCGAACGCGGCACGCAGGTCTACGCCGGCACCCTCAATATTTCCGGAACGCTGCGGGTCCGGGTGGCGGCCGCAGCCGAAGGCACGCTGCTGTCCGAGATCACACGGCTGCTCGATCATGCGCTGCAGGCGCGCTCGCACTATGTGCAGCTCGCCGATCGTGCTTCGCGTCTGTATGCGCCGGTGGTCCATGCTGCCGCGCTGCTCACCATCATCGGTTGGGTGTTGGCCGGCGCGAGCTGGCACGATGCCATCGTGATCGGCATCGCGGTGCTGATCATCACCTGCCCCTGTGCGCTCGGTCTGGCGATCCCGGCGGTGCAGACGGTCGCCTCCGGGGCGATGTTCCGGGCTGGCGTTCTGCTCAACGCCGGCGATGCGATCGAGCGGGCCGCGGCTGTCGATACCGTCGTGTTCGACAAAACCGGGACGCTGACGCTTCCCGAGCTCGATGTCGTCAATGCCGGCAGCGTGCCGCCTGATGTGTTCGAACTCGCCGGCCGTCTGGCGCTCGCCAGCCATCATCCGGTCGCTGCGGCGGTGGCCCGTGCGGCGCAGGCCAAATCGCCGCTGCAAGGCGTGGTCGAAGAACCCGGGCGCGGCGTTCGTGCCGAATTCGGCGGCGAAGAACTGCGCCTCGGCAGCCCTGAATTCTGCGGTGCCGATGCCGAAGCCAATCAGATCCTCAGTGAAGATCCCGAAGTCTCCGTCGTTGCGTTCAGCCGCGGCGAGCAGCGGGTCGTGTTCGCGGTTCGGCAGTTGCTGCGGCCGGATGCGGCCAAGACGATCGATGCGCTTCGTAACCGCGGTATCGCCGTGGAATTGTTGTCGGGAGACCGTGAACCCGCGGTCCGCCATGCCGCCGACGCGCTCGGCGTCGGTGTCTGGCGTGCGGCCGTCACGCCTTCGGAGAAAATCGCGCATATCGAGGCGCTCAAGAAGCAGGGGCGCACCGTGATGATGGTCGGTGACGGTATGAACGACGCCCCGTCGCTCGCCGCCGCTCACGTCTCGATGTCGCCGATCAGCGCCACGCATCTCAGCCAGGCCACCGCCGATCTGGTGTTCCTGGGCAAGGAGCTGGCGCCTGTGCTGGCTGCCGTGGATTATTCGCGCAAGGCGATGGCTGTGATGCGCGAGAATCTCGGCCTGGCCGTCGGCTACAACATGCTGGCGGTCCCGATCGCGATCTCCGGCTATGCCACGCCGTTGATCGCAGCTCTTGCAATGTCCGGCTCGTCGCTTCTGGTGATGCTGAACGCGATGCGGGCGCGCCGCGTCCGCCGGGGAGGCGCCCGATGGAAGTGATGGTCATTCTCGTGCCGTTGGCACTCGGGCTCGGCTTGCTCGGGCTGGGCGCGTTTCTGTGGTCGCTGAAGAGCGGTCAATACGAAGATCTTGACGGAGCCGCCTGGCGAGCGATCGCCGACGACGATCCGCCTTTGCCACCGCCGGCCAAGTCGCCGGCAGACCAGCGAGGCTGACATGGCGATGCTCACTTACGACGACCGGCCGCGGATCGCGGCTGCGTTCGAGGCGCCGGCGAAGCCCGCGGCGCCTGCCACCGAGGCCCCCCCCGCGACCGACGAGGCCGGGGCGCCGATCGAGCCCGATGACGACGTGCAGGAGCGCTGGCTGCAAGCCCAGCCCTGGCCGCGCCGCTGGTTCGCGCGGTTCTATCGGGCGCTGCGTAAGCTGCAGCCGGCGTTTCCGCCGATGTCCTGCTGCTGATCGGTCGATGCTCCGTCAGGCTCCGTAGATCGACGTAAGATCAAAGATTTAAGCGCTCTTCATCTGCCTGATACAGTGCGCGGCTATCAGGCCGGCGTGCCGCTCGACCGAGCGAGTCGCCGACCAGAGAAGTGCCGCCATGTCCCATGCCTTCATCATCGAAGTCGATTCACGCGCCGCAGGAATCGTGGTGCGCGACGGCCGCAGCTTCCGCTTCCATTCCGCCTGCGCGGATTTCTCAGGGCTCGAAGGTCAGGGGTTCCGCTCCCCCGGCGACGCGCAGAAGGCGGCGGCACGCCATCTCGAGAGCTGCTCCAGTGGCCGCGGCGCCAAACTGCGGGTCGCCTGAGCCTCCACTGGCGGCGAATCTGCAGCCGCTGGTCGAACGCGGCCCTCCGGCGGGCAGACCGATCGTGCGGAACTTCGGCTTGCGAGAAATTTCATTCCAAGTAAGATGACGTTTAACGTCATTATTGGAAGAAAGTTCTCTGACATGGCCGATATCGAGACCGCAGCCGCCGAGCCCAGCCGGCGGCTCGACGCCATCGACCGAAAGATTCTCACCGTGCTCCAGCAGGATGCTTCGCTGTCGGTCGCCGAGATCGGAGACCGGGTCGGGCTGTCCTCGACGCCGTGCTGGAAGAGGATTCAGCGCCTCGAGGCCGATGGGGTGATCACCAAGCGGGTCGCTCTGGTCGATCAGGACAAGATCGGGCTGGGATTGTCGGTCTTCGTCTCGATCGAGAGCGGCGATCACTCCGATGCGTGGCTGACGACCTTCGCCGATGCGGTCAGCGCGATGCCGGAAGTGATCGAGTTCTATCGGATGGCGGGAGATGTCGACTACATGCTGCGGGTCGTGGTCGCCGACATGCGCGCCTATGACCAATTCTACAAGAAGCTGATCGGCACCGTGCCGTTGAAGAACGTGACCTCACGCTTTGCGATGGAGAAGATCAAGTCGGTGACGGCGCTGCCGGTGCCGGCGATGTCTGTACTCTGATGGAGTAATTTGTTCGCTTGATAAGTATCAGGCGTTCAAGCCGATGACTCGTGCTGAGCGCCGCGGCGGCTGTGAACTTTCGAAGGTTGGTCGTTTCAGTTTGGTGATGCGGTGTTAGTTGCCGGTTGTCGGCGGATTTCCGCGGAATAAGAGTTTTTGCTTTACAAGATGTGTGTCGAACGTCCTCAGATTTAGTAATCATTAGGGCAATTTGATCACCTTTGCTCCCGGCGCTGCGTCGCGCCCGGGGGAGGGGATATATGTGCGCTGCAGCGGTTCGCAGGGTCGATGCCGTCGCTGAGTCCGGTGCGGATGATCGGGTGGATGTCTCCGCGCTCGTTGTCAGGCTGACCTCGGAAGTCGACGAGGTTGCCCGTGGTAAGACCCGGGAAATCCAGAAAATTACCAGTCAGATGAAAATTCTGGCGCTCAATGCGCTGATCGAAAGTGCGCGGGCCGGCAAGCAGGGCGCGGGCTTTGCAGTCGTGGCCCAGGAAGTTCGTGCCGTCGGTGCACAAATCGAGCAGATCGCGCGGGATCTCGAGGTGCAGCTCACCAAACGGACCGGCGAACTGATCGATTCGATCGGCAACATGACCGAGCGTTCGCGGGGCGACCGGCTGGTCGATCTGGCGCTCAATGCCGTCGAACTGATCGATCGGAATCTCTACGAGCGGACCTGCGATGTGCGCTGGTGGGCGACCGATTCGGCTGTGGTCGATTGTGCGTCCGGGTCGTCGCCTCGAGCTGTCGCCCATGCGTCCCAGCGGTTGGGCGTGATCCTGTCTGCCTATACGGTCTATCTCGATCTGTGGCTGTGCGGTCTCGACGGCACCATCCTGGCCAATGGGCGACCGGACCGCTTTACCGTTGCAGGCCAGAACGTCGCCGGTCAGGACTGGTTCAAGCAGGCGCTGCGGCTGCACAGCGGCGACGACTACGTGGCCGGTAACATCAGACGGCAGCCGTTGCTGGCCGATGCTCAGGTGGCGACTTATTGCGCCAGCATTCGCTCCGAAGGGCGCAGCGACGGCGCCCCGCTCGGCGTTCTGGCGATTCACTTCGATTGGGAGCCGCAGGCAAAAGCCATCGTGCAGGGCGTTCGGGTCGATGATCCAAACCGCTCACGTGTGTTGCTGCTCGATGCCGATCGGCGGGTCATCGCCGCCTCGGACGGGCGGGGCTGCCTGGATGAGCGCTTTCCGCTGCAAACCGCCCATCCGCGCAACGGGACCTACCGGGACAGCAGCGGCGCCCTCATAGGCTTCCACCTAACACCCGGCTACGAGACGTATCGCGGCCTCGGCTGGTACGGGGTGATCGTTAGTCGGGGGGACTGAAGCGCCCGAGGCTATGGGGCGCGGAGGCGGGACGATCGTCAAGTGGGTTTGACAGTCGGGGCGAATTAGTCGCGCGGAACGCGGAACGTCGGAATTGGTTCCTGCACCCGGATGAGGGTTTTTCGCGTACCGTCCTCTAGGCAGAGACTTGCCGTTCTCCTACAAATCGCAAAACGATTTGTGGTCCGATGACTGACGGCATTACTAAAGCCCCGACGGGTATTGAAGGCTTCGACGATCTGACCCTCGGCGGTCTGCCCTCCGGGCGTCCGAGTTTGGTCTGCGGCTCGGCGGGCTGCGGCAAGACGCTGTTCGCATCGACCTTCCTGATCAACGGTGCACGGCTCTACGGCGAACCGGGCGTGTTCGTGACGTTCGAAGAGCGTCCGGGCGACATCGTCGATAACGTTGCCTCGCTCGGCTTCGATCTGCAGGGCCTGATCGAGCAGGAACGGATTCTGATCGAGCACATCGCGATCGATCCGACCGAGGTCGCCGAGGTCGGCGATTACGATCTGGAAGCGCTGTTTTTGCGGTTGGAGTTCGCCGTCGATCAGATCGGCGCCAAGCGCATCGTCCTCGACACCATCGAGAGCCTGTTTTCGGCGTTTCAGAACCCCGCCGTGCTGCGCGCCGAGATCCGGCGGCTGTTCGACTGGCTGAAGCAGAAGGGACTGACCGCGGTTATCACCGGCGAGCGCGGCGACGGCACGCTGACCCGGCAGGGCCTCGAAGAATATGTTTCGGACTGCGTGATCCTGCTCGATCATCGCGTCGACAATCAGATTTCCACCCGTCGGCTCCGGATCGTCAAGTATCGCGGTACCGCGCACGGCACGAACGAGTATCCATTCCTGATCGACGAAGACGGCTTCAGCGTGCTGCCGGTGTCGTCGCTCGGGCTGTCGCACAAAGTCTATCAGGATCGGATTTCGACCGGCGTCGACGACCTCGATGCGATGCTGTCCGGGGGCGGCTTCTTTCGCGGCACCAGCGTGCTGATCAGCGGCGTGGCGGGTTCGGGCAAAAGCTCGCTGGCCTGCATGATGGTGGACGCCGCCTGTCGCCGGGGCGGCAAGGCGCTGTATCTGTCGTTCGAGGAATCCGAAGCCCAGACCGTCCGCAACATGCGGTCGGTCGGCACCGATCTGGAGCGTTGGCTGACCAGCAGCCAGCTTCGCTACATCGCGGCCCGGCCGACCTTCTACAGCCTGGAGATGCATCTGGCCGTGATGCTGCGCGAGGTCGCGCGTTTCAAGCCCGACCTCGTTGTTCTCGACCCTATCTCGGCCTTCACCGAAAGCGGTCAGGCCGGCGAAGTGCAATCGATGCTGCTCCGCATCGTCGACTATCTGAAGTCCAACGGCATCACCGGCGTGTTCACGCATCTCTCCCATGGCGTGAGCACCGAGACCGACGGCGGTCTGTCGTCGCTGATGGATGCCTGGATTCTGCTGCTCAATCGCGAGGCGCACGGTGAATTCAACCGCGAGCTTTATTTGTTGAAGGCGCGCGGCATCGCGCACTCCAATCAGGTGCGCGAGTTTGTGATGTCGAACGACGGTATTCATCTGCTGCCGCCGTATCTCGGCGACGGCGGCGCGGTGACCGGATCGGCACGCAGGGCCGAAGAGGCCAAGGCGCGACGTCTCGAGCACGAGCGGCGCACCGAGATGGCGCGGCTGCAGGACCAGATCGAGCAGCGTCGCAAGCGCGCGCTCGCCCAGATCGATGCGTTGCAGGCGGATCTTGCGGTCGATGAAGCCGAGCTGCAGCGTCTGATGCAGGTGGAAGCCAGCTATCGGGCGCAGACCGAACGCGACGCGAACGATATGGCGCGGAGCCGGGGCGTTGCCGGCCCGGCCGTTGGCACGAAGTAAGGACGCGACCAATGGCCGATCCGATCAAGCTGGTACTCTATGTCGCCGGAGAAACCCCAAAGTCGCTGGCGGCGATCCGTAATCTCGAGAAGATCTGTGCGGAGCATTTGGCCGGCAAGTACAGGGTCGAGGTGATCGATCTGAAGAAGTCGCCTCAGCTCGCGCGCGAGCACGGCATCGTGGCGATCCCGACCCTGGTCAAGGAACTGCCGGTGCCGATCCGCAAGATCATCGGCGATCTGTCCGACACCCCGAAAGTCCTGGTGCATCTGGCGGTGGAGGAGTCGTCGTCGTGACGTCGGCGGTCTCGGCGCTGAGCAGGGCGGAGCTGGAAGCCCGGCTGGAGGAGGCCGAAGAGACGCTGCGGGCGATTCGTGAGGGGGAAATCGACGCCCTCGTTGTGCGAGGTGCCGACGCCGAGCAGGTGTTCACGCTCGAAGGCGGCGGACAATCCTATCGCACCTTCATGGAGGCGATGGATGTCGGCGCCGCCGCGTTCGATCACGACGGCCAGCTGCTCTACGCCAATCAGGCGCTGTGCACGCTGCTCGATTGTCCCCATGGCTCGTTGACCGCACCGGCGCTGATCGCCTTGCTCGATCCGGTCAATCAGGCGGCCTTTCAAAGCCTGCTGGCGCAGGCGCAACAGGAACGGCAGTCGGCCGAGATCCATCTGCGGGTCGGCAACGCCGAGCGCAGCATGCTGCTGACCGGGACGCCGCTGGAGTTCGGCATCGTTCAGGGCGCTGCCGTCACCTTCACCGACATCAGCGAGCGCGAGCAGGCCGCGGCGGCCCGCGAGTCCGAGCGGCTCGCGCGTGCCATCCTGGCTTCGGCCAACGAGGCGGTGATCGTCTGCGATCGGGCCGGCCACGTCACCCATCTCAACGGCGCGGCGATGCGGATCTGCGCCGAGGCTCCGGTCGGCAAGACTTTCGCCGAGGCGATTGCGCTCGGCTTCCCCGAAGCCTCCGAACTGATGAGCAGTGACGACATCGTCACGATGGCGACCGCCGGCCTTCCGGTGCAGGGGCTGGAGGCCGCGGTGCGCACGCCGTCGGCCGCGATCACCGACGTGATGATCAGCGCCGCGCCGCTGGTGGTCTCGGGCGAGCGAACCCAGGGCTGCGTCGTGACGCTGGTCGATCTGTCGCAGCGCAAGGCGGCCGAACGGCACCAGTCGCTGCTGATGGGGGAACTCGACCATCGGGTGAAGAATACGCTGACCATGGTGATGGCGATCTGCGCCCGGACCGCCGCGCACGAGCGCACCATCGAAGAGTTTCAGAAGTCGTTCACCGGCCGGATTCAGGCATTGGCGGCGACCCATACGCTGCTGTCCAACGCCTCGTGGCAAAACTTGCAGATCCGCGACGTGCTTGCCGCCGAACTGGCGCCGTTCGCGTCGCTGTCCAGCGGCCGCATCCTGACCGAGGGTCTCGATATCGCGGTGGAAGCCAAGATGGCGGTGTCGCTCGGTCTGGTGTTTCACGAACTCACCACCAATGCGGTGAAATACGGCGCGCTCTCGATCCCGGCCGGCAGGATCTCGGTGCGCCGGATCGCTGACGGCGACGAGGCGCTCACGATCGAATGGCGCGAGCACGACGGCCCGCCGGTGACCCCGCCGCAAAGCTCTGGTTTCGGCCAGACGCTGATTTCGCGCAGCCTCGGCAGCGGCGGGGCGAAGCTGGAATTTTCTCCTGCCGGCGTGGTTTGTCAGATTTCGATTCCGAAGAGTTGACCCGACCGAGGTCGGACCCTCGTCCGATCACGGACGCCCGGCGATCAGCCGGTCGCGAGTTGCTTCAGCGGCAGCCTCGCGCTTTCCTTGAGGCGATCGAGCACGATCGAGGATCGCACATGCGCGACGCTCTGGTGCGGCATCAGCACGTTGTTGACCAGGTCGGACAGGCCTTTGAGATCGCGCAGGACGGCCTTGAGCACATAGTCCGCGTCGCCGGTCAGCGAATAGGCTTCCTGCACTTCGTCGATCCGGCCGACCAGTGATCGAAACTTCTCGGCGTTGCCCGGCGAGTGCGTCGCCAGCGTGATCTGGATGAAGGCGACGACGCCGAACCCGAGCGCGTCGCCGGCGAGTTCGGCCCGATAGCCGGTGATGATGTTGTCCTGCTCCAGCCGCATCCGCCGCCGCGAGCACTGCGACGGCGACAATTGCACCCGATCCGCCAGCTCCTGATTGGTGAGGCGGCCATCGTCCTGCAGCGCGCTCAGGATCTTCAGGTCGAAAGCATCGACGGACATCATGCGCGAAAGCCACCATTCATGCACGGATCGTGCACAGATTAGCGCGAGCGGCTCGCATTTGCACGCCCCTTGCGCGGCGACGGGTCGATGATGGCGCAAAGCCAAATCTTGAGGAGGAGCCGCCGATGGGACCATTTCCGCACAATGCGCAGCCGGCGACGATCACTGCCGACAATCCGATGGGCACTGACGGCTTCGAGTTCGTCGAATTCGCCCATCCCGATCCGGCGCAGCTTCACAGCCTGTTCAAGCTGATGGGCTTCAGCCTGGTTGCGACGCATCGCACCAAGGCGATCTCGGTCTATCGCCAGGGCGACGTCAACTATCTGGTCAACGAGCAGCCCGGCACCCACGGCACCGACTTCGTCGCTGCCCATGGCCCGTGCGCGCCGTCGATGGCGTTTCGCGTGGTCGATGCCAAACAGGCCTATGAGCGTGCGGTCGCGCTGGGCGCCGAACCAGCCGGCGTCACGGCCGCGCAGGCGACGCTCGACGTTCCGGCGATCAAGGGCATCGGCGGAAGCCTGCTGTATTTCGTCGATCGCTACGGCGCGAAGGGCTCAGCTTACGACGCTGAATTCGAGTGGGTCGGGGCCCGTGACGCCCGGCCCGTCGGCACCGGCCTCTACTACATCGATCACCTGACCCACAACGTTCATCGCGGCCGGATGGATGTGTGGACAGGCTTCTACGCCAAGCTGTTCAATTTCCGGCAGATCCGTTTCTTCGACATCGAGGGCCGCGCCTCCGGCCTGTTCTCCCGTGCGCTGACCAGTCCCGACGGCAAGATCCGGATTCCGATCAACGAGGACGCCGGCGATTCCGGTCAGATCGAAGAATATCTCAACCTGTATCGCGGCGAGGGCATTCAGCACATCGCCTGCGGTTGCCGCGACATCTACGCGACGGTCGAAGATTTGCGCGCGAGCGGCCTGCCGTTCATGCCGTCGCCGCCCGAGACGTATTTCGAGCGTGTCGATGCCCGATTGCCGAAGCACGGCGAAGATCTCGCCCGGCTGCAGCGGAACGGCATCCTGATCGACGGTGAAGGCGTCGTCGACGGCGGCCAGACCAAGGTGCTGCTGCAGATCTTCTCGGCCAATGCGATCGGCCCGATCTTCTTCGAATTCATCCAGCGCAAGGGCGACGACGGATTCGGCGAAGGCAACTTCAAGGCGCTGTTCGAGTCGATCGAAGAAGACCAGATCCGCCGCGGTGTGCTGAAGGCGGAGCGCGCGGCGTAGCGCTTTACACCACCGCCTGCGTAATGGCCGGGAGCTTGTCCCGGCCATTACAGGTCGAGATCATCGTCCCTTTTGGTCGACGCGGATTCCTGGTCAGCTCTTGCCGACCTCGTCGCGGCCACGGGTCAGATATGCCGCCAGCATCTTGCGGGCGTCGTCGCGGCGCTGCGCCCGCCATTCGGACTTACTCAGGTCGGTCTCGAACATCGACGACAGCGTGTGCACGTTGGCGCAGTGAAACTGGCTGAGCGCTGCAATCATCACATAGAGCCGCAAGGGATCGATGTCGGACGCGAGTCGGCCCTCGGCGACGCCGCGGGCCAGCAGGCGTGTGGTCATTCCGAGCACCGGCGACGACATCTGCTGGATTCGCGCCGACTTCTTCATATGGCGCGCCTTCATCATGTTTTCGCTGCGCAGCAGGCTGACGAGATGGCTGTTGCGTTCGAAATGCCCGCTCATGAAGTCGAGCAGTTTCAGCAGTCCGTCGAGCGGATCGAGGTGCATCAGATCAAGCGTCAGCTCTTCGGTCCGGAGCGCGCCGAGCGCACTCTCCAGGGTCGCGACGTACAGTTCGGACTTGCTGCCGAACAGTTCGTAGATCATCCGCGGATTGGAGCCGGCCTTGGTGACGATCCGGGTGATGCGTGCGCCGGCATAGCCGTGGGTGGCGAATTCGGCGGTCGCTGCTTTCAAAATCGCGGCACGGTTCTGATCGGCGTTGCGGCGCGGCCGGCGGCGTGGCTTGGCGTCGAGGGTGTCGAGGTCGGCAATGCGGTCGGTCATGTCGAAAGCCTAGTCGTTGAGGCGTGCGCTCAATCGGCATGCTGCGTCCAGCACTGCGCGATCGGCGCCGGCACCGCCGATCAGCGACAGTCCGACCGGGCAGCCGTCGACGGTGGCCACTGGGAGGTTGACTTGAGGCAGCCCGGCGTGGCCGGCGATCGACGTCAGCGTCAGCGCGCGCGTGTAGAACGGGCCGTGCTGCTCGCCGGGTTCGGGGCTGTGCTTCGGCAGAGCGATGCAAGGCGCGGTCGGGATCAGCCAACCGATGCCGCCGGCAAGCTGCGTGCGCAGCCGGCTGCGGATCGCGTCGCGAAGCGGCTGCCATCGCGCGACATCGTCCGCAGTGATGTCCGCGGTTCTGGCAAAACGCGGCGCGATCGCGTCGCCGAAGCTCGGTCGCGTCGTGCTGATCCAGCCGCCGAGCTCACGCCAGTTCTCGGTGCCCTGGAGCACTTGATAGGCCTCGAACCATTCGGCCTTCGCGCCGTCGAACACGGTGATTTCGTCGCGGGCATCGAGCTTCGCACAGATCGCGCGGAGGGCGATGGCCACATCGTCATCCGCGATCTCGAACGCGTCGCGCACGATCAGCAACCTGCGGATCGGTTCAGGCTCGGCTTTGGGAAGGACGACGTCACCGACGCGCGCCAGCATTTCCGCATCCCGTGCGAACCAGCCGACCGTGTCGTAGCTCGGCGCGAAAGGCATCACACCGTCGAGCGGGATCGCGTCGTGGGTGGGCCGGATGCCGTAAATGCCACAGAAACTCGCTGGCACCCGCACTGAGCCGCCGGTATCGGTGCCGAGTGCGAAATCGACCAGCCCGGCCGCAACGGCCGAAGCCGAGCCCGACGACGAGCCGCCTGGAATGCGATCGGGGCAGGCCGGGTTCAGCGGCGTGCCGTAATGCGCGTTGATGCCTTCGAGGCTGAAAGCGAGTTCGTCGGTGATGGTCTTGCCGTGCACGCTGGCACCGGCCGAGAGCAGCCGTTCGACCACCGGCGCCGAGCGCGCGGCAGGCTCGTGCGTGCGTAGCCAGTCCGGATTGCCGCCGCCGGTGACAGTGCCGGCGATGTCAATCAGATCCTTCACCGCGAAGCTCAGCCCGTCGAGCGGCCCGCATGCGGTCGCCGCCAGATGCAGCAACGGGCCGGGGATGAATGCGCTGCCGGCGGGCGGCGTCTGTATCGGATCGATCATGTTCATCCAACCGGCTTGCCCATCGAGGTCATGATCGACGTCGAGTCGGTGACGAAGCCGAAGCACTTTTTCACGTTCCAGATCGTCGCCTCGGTGCAGAACTCCGGCGACGAGGTCGCGCAGCAATCTTGCACCAGGATGCAGCCATAGCCCAGGAAATTGGCGTCGGTCAGCGAGTGCAGGACGCATTGATCGGTGTTGACGCCGGAAAACAGCAGCGACTTGACGCCGAGATTGCGCAGAATGCTGTCGAGCGGCGTGTCCCAGAAGCCGCTGATCCGATACTTGTCGACCTTGATGTCCTCGGGCTGTTGCGGCAACTCGTCGACCACCGCGGCGGCCCAGGAGTCTTTCTCCAGCACATGCGCGCCGCTGCCCGGCAATGGATCGCCGAGGCCGGTGCCTTTGCCTTGCGGTTTGTACAAATGAATCTGGTTCGGCGGCATATTGGCGAGGTCCGGCCGATTGCCCCAGTTCACCCAGATCACCGGTACGCCGGCGTTGCGTAGCATCGGCAGCAGCTTTTGGAGTGGTTCGATCGGCTTGCGGTCGGGCCGATAGTCACCGCCGATGTGATCGACCCAGCCTCCGGCGGTGCAGAAATCGTTCTGCATGTCGATCACGATCATCGCCGTGCGGTTGAGATCGACGGTGACGTTCTGCGGCGCGCAGGGAAGCGTGATCGGTCGCGGTGCAGGTTGCGGCATCGCCATGTCGACCGTGGTTTCATCCGCCCACCATGCGTATTGCCGGCCGATGCCGAGCTGGCCGCCGCCGATTGGTTGCGTGCGCGGCTCACTTGCTGTCATGCGACACTCCCGTTGCGTGCTCTGTTTCGAGCGCGAGACATGCGAGGCGATGATCTCTTGCCCCTACGTCCGCGGATCATGCTTTCGGCAGTTTGCAAGTTCGCTGCCAAAGGAGATTTGCCAGCCGATTCAATGCGCGTCGCACCTTCGTCGCGTGCCGCTGCCCAGGATTTCGACAAACGGCGCCCAGCTCTGGATAAAAAGTAAGCATTTGTTTGTTTAGGTCGGCGTTTTCGGAATTTATTTGCTTACAAATCAACATGATATGGCCTTGGCACGCTGCTTGCTGCGGGATGAAGCCGGACGTTCTTCACCACCGCAACGAGGGTCTTCATGAGGTCACGCCGTTCCGTTCTCCAGGCTGCGCTGCTCGGCGGCGCGCTGGCGCTCTCCGCAAGCCTTGCTCACGCCGACCCACTCAAGGTCGGAATCCTGATCCCCGGCTCGAAGTCCGACAAGGGTTGGATGGAATCGTCCTACGACGGGCTGATGGCCGCCGAGAAGAAATACGGCGACAAGATCAAGGTACAGATGATCGAGAACATCAACTACGCCGACATGGACCAAGCGCTGACTAATCTCGCCAGCAAGAACACGCTGGTGATCGGAGTCGGCGGCCAGACCCAGGCGTCGGTGTACAAGATCGCCAAGCGCTTCCCGAAGGTGCACTTCTCGATCGTCGGCGGCAACGACGGCGAAAGCGCGCCGAACGTCGCGGGATACGACGTCAAGCAGGCGGAGATCGCTTATGCGGCGGGTGCCGCTGCGGCGATGCTGTCGAAGACGGGCGTGGTCAGCTACGTCGGAGGGCTCGAGATTCCGTCGATCGTCAACGCCGGCAAGGAGTTCGGCAACGGCGCCAAGGCGATCAACCCGAACATCAAATACATCGAAAACTTCACCGGCGATTTCGACGACGTCGCCAAGGCCAAGGAGGCGACGCTGGCGGCGATCGCTCAAGGCGCCGACATCCACTACCACATCCTCAATCTCGGGCTGCGCGGCATGGAGCAGGCCGCCAAGGAAAAGGGGACGCACATCATCGGCAGCTACACCGATCGCTGCGGCACCGATCCGCTCTACGTCGCCTATTCGGTCACCGGCACCGGCTTCCAGGTCCAATATGCGATCGACGAGGCGGTCAAAGGTAGCTGGAAGCCGGGTTACAAAGAGTTCGGCCTGAAGATGGGGCCGGAAGCGTCGAACATGGTGATTTGCGGCGCGACCCCGGAGCAGAAGGCCAAGCTCGATGCGATCATGAAGGATCTGCGCGACGGCAAGATCAAGGTGCTGAAGGGCTGATCGCGATGCGCAGCGCCTCGCTCGCGAACGTCGTGGATGTCGCTGCCGCGCCGCTTCTCAGCCTGTCAGAGGTGACGAAGCGGTTCGGCGGCTTCACCGCGTTGTCGGAGGTCTCACTCGATCTGCGGCCGGGCGAGGTGCACTGCATCCTGGGGGAAAACGGCGCCGGCAAGTCGACGCTGTGTAACGTGATATTCGGCGTGTACCAGCCGGACGGCGGCGCGATGACGTATCGCGGCGCGCCGTATCAACCGTCGGGTCCTGCGGATGCGCTGGCGCAGGGCATCGCGATGGTGCACCAGCATTTCAGTCTGGTCGGCGACATGACCGTGGTCGACAACGTGCTGCTCGGCCGCGGTCGTGGTGTGCTGAACCGAAAAGAATGCGCGCGCCAGCTCGCCCGGCTCGGCGAGGATTACGGCCTGCCGCTCGATCCGTTCGCGAAGATCGACGACCTTTCGGTCGGAGAGCGGCAACGCGTCGAGATCGTCAAATGTCTGATTCGCGATCCGCAGCTGTTCGTGCTCGACGAGCCGACCGCGGTGCTGCTGCCGGACGAGATCGCCTCGCTGTTGGCTGTGTGCCGACGCGTCGCAGCCAGCGGCCGCGCTGTGGTGCTGGTGACGCACAAGCTCGCCGAGATCAAGGAGGTGGCCGACCGCGTCACCGTGCTACGCGGCGGCCGCACCGTGGTGACATCGGATGCGCCGACGCGGGACATCGATATGCTGGTGCGCGCGATGATTCACGGCGACGTTGCCGAGCTCGACGGCGCGGCGGCTTCCACGCTCGGTCTCGGCAATGTCGAACCTGTCGGTCGTCAGCCGCCGCGTAGCAAGGTCGAGGCGCTGCAGATCGACGGGTTGACGGTGAGGGACCGCCAGGGCGTGACGCGCCTCGACAATTTCACCCTGACAGTCGACCGCGGCGAGATCGTCGGCGTCGCCGGTGTCGAGGGCAATGGCCAGAGCGAACTCGCGGCGGTGCTTGCCGGCATGGTGACGCCGACCTCAGGCCGCTACTATCTGGGTGAGACGGATCTCACCGGGCGTTCGCCGAAGGAGATCACCGCCGCCGGCGTCGGTATCGTCTCGGAAGATCGTCATGCGGTCGGCTGCGTGCTGGGCATGAGTCTGGCCGAAAATATCTATCTCAATCGACTCGATGAGTTCACGCGGTTCGGTTTCCTCAATCGCACCGCCCTGCAGCGGGAAGCGACGACCCTAATGCAACGCTTCGACGTTCGCGCCCGCGGCCCTGGAGCGCCGTTCTCCAGCCTGTCCGGCGGTAATCAGCAAAAGGCGGTGCTGGCGCGCGAGATCACGCTGCCGAACCTGTCCTGCCTGGTGGCGTCGCAGCCGACCCGCGGCCTCGATGTCGGTGCGGTCGCGGCTGTGTATGGCCACATTCGCGACGCTTGCAGCCGTGGCATCGCGGTGCTGCTGGTGTCGTCGGAGCTGGACGAGCTGCTCAGCGTCGCCGATCGTATCGTGGTGCTGTACCGCGGCCGGATCATGGGCACCTGCGCGGCCGATGTATCGCGCAAGGCGGAGATCGGCGCGATGATGGCGGGGCAGGCGCAATGACGGCCGTCGACGACAAGCCGTCCGCCGTCGCTGCGCCGCGCTTCGGGCTGCGGCCGAGCCTGCTGATTCCACTCGCCGCGGTGGCGTTCGCGGCGGCGGTGGGGTTGGCGTTGATCGCGGTGATCGGCGTGCCGGTCGCGGATGCGATCGCGGCGTTCGTCGATGGCACGATCGGCTCGCCCTACGCGCTCGCCGCCTCGCTCAATCGAGCCTGCGTGTTCGCGCTGGTCGGCTTCGGCTTCGTCCTGGCCAACCGAGCCAATCTCACCAATGTCGGCGGTGAAGGCCAGATCGCTGTCGGCGGCATCGCCGCGACGGCCGTGGCGCTGTACGGCCACGTCGCCGGCTTGCCGCTCGGCCTTGCCTTCATCCTGCCGACGCTGGCGGCGGTGATCGCCGGCGCGTTGTGGGGCGGGATCGCCGCGGTGCTGAAGGTCAGGTCGGGCACCAACGAGGTGATCTCGACGCTGTTGCTGTCGTTCATCGGCGTGTGGCTGCTGTACTGGTGCGTGCAGTCGCCGGCACTGCTGCGCAAGCCGATGACCAGCTCGGCGACGCTGCCGGAATCGCTGGAGATTCCGGACGCCGCCAAGCTGCCGCTGCTGACTGGCGATTATGGTTTCCCGGTGCATCTCGGGCTGCCGCTGACGCTGATCCTGGCGGTCGTGGTCGGCGTGATCCTGGCCAGGACCTTGTTCGGCGTGCGGCTGCGTGCCGTCGGGCTCAATCCGGTGGCGGCGTATCGCGCCGGCATTTCGACCACGCGCACGATCGTCGTCGCGCTGTCGGCCGCCGGCGCGCTCGGCGGGCTCGCCGGGGCGCTGATGCTGCTGGGCGAGCAGTACACGCTGAAGGACGGCTTCTCGTCCGGCTACGGCTTCGACGGCTTGGTCGCCGGGCTGCTGTCACGCGGCTCGATCCCCGGCGTGATCGCCGCCTCGCTGCTGTTCGGATTTTTACGGTCCGGCGGCATCAACATGGAGATGACTGCGGCTGTGCCGACCGCGTTGGTGGTGGTGATCCAGGGGCTGATCGTGATCACGCTGGCCGGCGCAGCTTTGTTCATCGAAAAGTGGGAGCGCCGATGAGCTGGGAGCTGTTTGCTGTGTTCATCGGCTCGTCGATTCGTCTCGCAGCGCCGCTGCTGCTGGCCGGCATCGGTGAGATGGTCAGCGAGCGCGCCGGCGTGCTCAACATGAGCATCGAGGGCATGATGCTGATGTCGGCCTTCGCTTCCGCCGTCGGCGCCTGGGCGACTGGTGATCCGTTGCTCGGGCTACTGATCGGCATTTTGTCGGTGGTGCCGGTGGCGCTGTTGCAGGCGTTTCTGTCGAATACGCTGCGCGCCAACCAGATCGTATCCGGCATCGGTATCAACATCCTGGTGCTCGGCGCGACGACGCTGGCGCATCGGGAAATCTTCGGCGCGCGGTCGCGCGCGGAGATCCCCGGCCTCGCCAAGATCAAGCTGCCGCTGCTCGGAGATATCCCGATCATCGGGCCGGCGGTGTTCGAGCAGGTCTGGCTGCTCTACGCCGGCATCGTGCTGATCGTGATCACCGCGCTGGTGCTGCGCTACACTTCGCTCGGCCTCGCGATTCACGCCGCCGGCGCCGAGCCGAAGGCGGTCGACAAATCGGGCCTGTCGGTGACGTTCGTGCGCTACGGCGTGGTGCTGTTGGCCGGCCTGATGGCCGCGCTGGCTGGCGCGTTCCTGTCGATCGGCGACATCCACACGTTCACCGAGGGCATGACCCGTGGCGCCGGCTATCTGGCGATCGCCTCGGTGATCTTCGGCAAATGGCGGATCGGCGGCACCACGCTGGCCTGCCTGCTGTTCGGCGCCGCCACCGCGCTGCAATTCCAGCTCCCCGCGCTCGGCATCGGCGTGCCCAACGCGCTGCTGATCATGCTGCCTTATCTCATGGCGCTGCTCGCCGTCGGCGGATTAGTGGGGCGCCAAATGGCGCCCGCCACGCTCGGTGAGCCGTATCGACGGTGAACGCCCCGAAAGCGAGGCGGAAGGCACGCCTCGTCATAGGTGGGGGGACGCCGGCGGAGCGTGTCCTGCTGCGGATCGCGACGGTTCGCTACACGTCCACGGTCGCGTGCAGCGAGTTCTCCTGGATGAATTCGCGGCGCGGTTCGACGACGTCGCCCATCAGCTTGGTGAAGATGTCGTCGGCCTCGTCGACCTCGCGCACCTTCACCTGCAGCAGCGAGCGGGCGTTGGTGTCGAGCGTGGTCTCCCAGAGCTGGCCCGGGTTCATCTCGCCGAGGCCTTTGTAGCGCTGCAGCGCCACGCCCTTGCGGCCGGCATCGGTCACCGCATCGAACAGGCTGATCGGGCCGTGGATCGCGGTTTCGGCATCCTTCCGCCGCAGCACGCCGGGACGCGGATACACCTCCTGGAGGACGGCCGCGTATTCGTCGAGCTTGCGCGCGTCCGCCGAGCCGAGCAGCGCATCGTCGATCGTCGCGACCTCCTTGACGCCGCGCACGGTGCGTTCGAACGCGAAGCCCTCGCCCTCGATGAAACGGCCGATCCAGCCGCGTTCGACTTCGTCCGCCAGCGCGTCGAGCCTGCGGGCGATGTAGGCGGCAGCCTCGTTGGCGGTCGCCACGTCTGAAGTGACGCGCGGGCTGAGCACACCGGCGATCGCCGCCTGCTCGACCACGGTGCGATTGTAGCGGCTGTGCAGATTGTGCAGCGTGGAGCGGATGACACGGGCATCTTCGACCAGATCGAGCAGGTCGCGGCGACCGCGCTCCTCGCCGGTCGCCAGCTTGAACACGCAATCGTCGAGGCCGGTCGCGATGAGATAGTCTTCCAGTGCGCGTTCGTCCTTCAGATACTGCTCGGACTTGCCGCGCGTCACTTTGTAGAGCGGCGGCTGCGCGATGTAGAGATAGCCGCCCTCGATCAGCGCCGGCATCTGCCGGAAGAAGAACGTCAGCAGCAGCGTGCGGATGTGCGCGCCGTCGACGTCGGCGTCGGTCATCAGGATGATCTTGTGGTAGCGCAGCTTCGACAGGTCGAAGTCTTCGCGGCCGATGCCGGTGCCGAGCGCGGTGATCAGCGTGCCGATCTGCTCGGAACTCAGCATCTTGTCGAAGCGGGCGCGCTCGACGTTGAGGATCTTGCCGCGCAGCGGCAGCACGGCCTGAAATTCGCGGTTGCGGCCCTGCTTGGCGGAGCCGCCTGCCGAGTCGCCCTCGACGATGAACAGTTCGGATTTGGCCGGATCGCGCTCCTGGCAGTCGGCGAGCTTGCCGGGCAGGGAGGCGATATCGAGTGCGCCCTTGCGCCGGGTCAGTTCGCGCGCCTTGCGGGCGGCTTCGCGCGCGGCGGCGGCTTCGACCACCTTGCCGATCACGGTCTTGGCTTCGGACGGATGTTCTTCCAGCCAGGCCGCGAGCGCCTCGTTGATGACGTTTTCGACCACGGGGCGCACTTCCGAGGACACCAGCTTGTCCTTGGTCTGCGACGAGAACTTCGGATCGGGCACCTTCACCGACAGCACGGCGGTGAGACCCTCGCGGCAGTCGTCGCCGGTCAGCGCCACCTTCTCCTTCTTGGAGCCGGCCTCGGCATAGCCGGTGATCTGCCGCGTCAGCGCGGCGCGGAAGCCGGCCAGATGGGTGCCGCCGTCGCGCTGCGGGATGTTGTTGGTGAAGCACAGCACGTTCTCATGATACGTGTCGTTCCACCACAGCGCGGCTTCGACCGTGATGCCGTTCAGCTCGGCGCCGATCACCACCGGAATCGGCACGATCGGTTTCTTGTTGCGGTCGAGGTACTTCACGAATTCGGTGACGCCGCCTTCGTAGCGCATCTCTTCGCGCTTCTCGACCGCGTGGCGCATGTCGGACAGCACGATGTAGACGCCGGAATTGAGGAAGGCGAGTTCGCGCAGCCGGTGCTCCAGCGTGGCGAAGTTATATTCGATGTGCGTGAACGTCTCGGCCGATGCGTAGAACGTCACCTCGGTGCCGCGCTTGCCATTGGCGTCGCCCACCACCTTCAGCGGCGCCACGGCGTCGCCATGGGCGAATTCGATGTAGTGCTCCTTGTCGTTGCGCCACACCCGCAGCATCAGCTTGCTCGACAGCGCGTTGACCACCGAGACGCCGACGCCGTGCAGGCCGCCCGATACCTTGTAGGAGTTCTGGTCGAATTTTCCGCCGGCATGCAGCTGGGTCATGATGACCTCGGCGGCCGACACGCCTTCGCCTTTGTGGATGTCGACCGGGATGCCGCGGCCGTCGTCCCGCACCGTCACCGAACCGTCGGCGTTGAGGATCACCTCGACGCGGCTGGCATGGCCGGCCAACGCTTCGTCGATGGCGTTGTCGACGACTTCGTACACCATGTGGTGCAGGCCCGAGCCGTCGTCGGTGTCGCCGATATACATGCCCGGCCGCTTGCGAACGGCATCGAGGCCCTTCAGCACCCGGATCGATTCCGCGCCATATTCGGCCGGCGCGGGATGCACGGATTCGGCAGAGGGCTGCCGGGCAGGTTCAGTCATGCAGGGACCTTCAGGATTGCGATCGAATCGGCGTGCGCCATTCGTAGCGAAGCGCTCTTTTGTGCCATGAAAGGAGGGGCGTCACCAGCGCAAAGTCGCGCCGTTCAACCCGTTGAAGAAATAGAGATTTTAGCCGCATCTGCAAGCCTCGCGAAGGCCGTTTCGGCGGTTGCTGCGAAGAACCGCGAAGCAGACGGTTTTGGGCGCGTCAGCACCTCATCCGCGCGGGCTGATTCGGCCGTTCTCGACGTCGAAAATCGCCGCCGCCGGACCGATCTCGGCGAACGCCAGAGGGTCCGCTCCGGTCATCCAGACCTGGGCGCCGAGCTTGGCGAGTTCGGCGAACAGCGCTCCGCGGCGGCCGGGGTCGAGATGCGCCACCACCTCGTCGAGCAGCAACAGCGGCGTGATCGAAGTGGTCTCGGCGACGAGCTGCGCGTGCGCCAGCACGAGACCGATCAGCAGCGCTTTCTGCTCGCCGGTGGAGGCGTCCCGCGCCGGCATCGCTTTGGGCGCGTAGATCACCTCCAGATCGGTGAGGTGCGGGCCGTCGAGGGTGCGGCCGGCCGCGGCGTCGCGGCTGCGGTTGCCGCGCAGGATGGCGCGGTAGCGGTCTTCGACGACGGTCGCAGGCTCGGAATTCAGCGCGTTCTCCATCCAGCCATCGAGCATGATCCTGGCCGAGGGAAAGGCGGAAATTGCGCCGCGCGCATCGAGCATCGCGGCCAGCTTGAGCGCGGTCTGGCCACGCTGCGCCGCGACGGCAATGGCGAGCTCCGCTGTTTCCCGCTCGATCGCGTCGAGCCAGTGCGAGTCGGCGTTGCGATGATCTTCGAGCAGGCGATTGCGCGATCGCAGGCTGCGGTCGAGGGCAGAGACGCGGGCCGAATGCCCGCTGTCGATCGCCAGCACCAGGCGGTCGAAGAAACGCCGGCGCTCCGAGGCTGCGCCCATGAACAGCCCGTCCATCGCCGGCGTCAGCCACACCATGCGCAGATGATCGCCGAACGCCGCCGCGGAGCCGACCGGTTCGCGGTCGATGCGGCAGCGCCGTGTCGTCGCCACCTCGCCGCGCGGCGGCTCGATCCCGGTCCCGAGGGTCGCCAGACCGAGCGCGCCTTCGACCTCCGCCGACACCGCCCAGGATCCGTCGCCTTCATGGCCGCCGACGTCTTCCAGCCTCGCCCGACGCAGGCCCCGGCCCGGCGACAGAAACGAGATCGCCTCCAGGCAGTTGGTCTTGCCGGCTCCGTTCGGGCCGACCAGCACGACCTGATCGGCGGTCGTGGTCAGCGACGCCCCGCGATAATTCCGAAAATGCGTCAGCGTCAGGCGTGTGATGCGGGCGGCGGTCATGATGAGGGTGTCATTGCCGGGCTCGACCCGGCAATCCAGCGTCCGCGCTAGCGGACAAAATTATCGTCGAGATCCTGCGACGTCTCGCCGGCCGCAACGCTTGGGTCACACGAAGAAGATGGATTGCCGGGCAAGCCCGGCAATGACGCATTCGGCTCCAACGGGGCGATGACGATGGTGCTGTTGAAGCGACCCGCCTACACCCGCATCGGCATCAGGACATACAGCGCGCTCTTGGAATCGCGGTCCTGAATCAGGGTCGGCGAACCGGGATCGGCGAGCTTCAGCACCGCGACCTCGCCTTCGATCTGCGCGGCGATATCGAGCAGATAGCGCGAGTTGAAGCCGATATCGAGCGGATCGGAGGCGTACTCGACCTCGAGTTCTTCGGTCGCACTGCCGGAATCCGGATTGGTCACCGACAGCACCAGCTTGCCGGCACTCAGCGCCAGCTTCACGGCGCGGCCGCGCTCGGAGGAGATCGTCGAGACGCGGTCGACCGCGGCTTCGAAGTCCTTCTTGTCGACCAGCAGTTCCTTGTCGTTGTTCTGCGGGATCACTCGTCCGTAATCGGGGAAGGTGCCGTCGATCAGCTTGGAGGTCAGCACGACGTTGCCGAGCGTGAAACGGATCTTGCCGGTCGACAATTCGAGGCCGATCTCAGCCTCGGTGTCTTCGATCAGCCGTTGCACTTCGCTGACGGTCTTGCGCGGCACGATCACGCCGGGCATGCCGTCGGCGCCGCTCGGCAGCGTCAGGTCGAGCTGGGCCAGTCGGTGGCCGTCGGTGGCGACCGCGCGAAGCGACGGAGTGGTCGCGTTCGCGGCGGTGTGCAGATAGATGCCGTTCAGATAATAGCGGGTCTCTTCGGTCGAGATCGCGAACTGGGTGCGATCGATCAGCCGCTTGACGTCGGATGCCGGCAGCTTGAACGCGTGGCTCATCTCACCGGCGGCAAGATCGGGGAAATCGCTTTCCGGCAAGGTCTGCAGGGTGAAGCGTGAGCGCCCGGCGCGGATCGCCAGCACCGAACGGTCGCCGTCGCTTTCCAGCACGATCTGCGAACCGTCCGGCAGCTTGCGGACGATGTCGTAGAACATGTGGGCCGGTACGGTGGTGGATCCTGCGGTCGCGGTTTCGGCCGGCAGCGTCTCGGTGACTTCGAGGTCGAGGTCGGTCGCCTTCAGCGCAAGCTGCGCGTTCTCGGCGCGAACCAGCACGTTGCCGAGGATCGGAATGGTGTTACGGCGCTCGACCACACGATGGACGTGGCCCAGCGACTTGAGCAGTTGCGCGCGTTCGACCGTGACCTTCATTGCAAAACCCGCCTGATCCGCGCCCGCATCGTGTGATGAGGCTGCCGGCTATATTGGAGAGGCCCGGCGGCCTGATGCGGCGCCGTGGCAATTTGGCACCCGCAAGGTCACCCGGACCCGCGCGGGGGGCGCAGGTTGGCGTGGTTAGGCGGCGGACGCAAGGGTGAGCGGCCGCCGTCAGCTCAATTTCCCCGATATTCGGGCCGAAAAATCGTGCCGGAAGTGGTCGGCCGGCGCACGGCCTATTCCTGAAGCTGGCGCTTCAGCGTTTCGACCTCGTCCGACAGCGTGGTGTCCTTGGACACCAGCCCTTCGATCTTGCGGACGGCGTGCAGCACCGTGGTGTGGTCGCGTCCGCCGAAGCGCCGGCCGATCTCCGGCAGCGACCGCAGCGTCAGGGTCTTGGCCAGATACATCGCGACCTGGCGCGGCCGCACCACGTTGGCGGTCCGGCGCGACGACAGCAGGTCGGAGCGGCTGACATTGTACTGCCGCGCGACGATGCGCTGGATGTCTTCGATCTTGATCCGTTTCGGCTCGGAGGGACGGATCAGGTCGCGCACTTCGTGCTCGGCCATCTCCAGCGTCACCGGCTGATTGTTCAGCTTGGAATGGGCCAGCAGGCGGTTGATGGCGCCTTCGAGATCGCGGCCGTTATGCGTGATGGTGCGGGCGAGATATTCGAGCACCGGCTGCGGCACGTCGAAGCTGACATGATGAGCGCGAGCCGCGACCACGCGCGAGCGCAGGATGCCGAGGCGGAGATCTTCGCCGAGCGGCGCCATTTCCACCACGAGGCCGCCGGCGAGGCGCGAGCGCACCCGCTCGTCGAGGCTCTCGAGGTCTGACGGCGGGCGGTCGGCGGCGACGACGACCTGTCGGCCGGCGTCGATCAGCGCGTTCAGCGTATGACAGAACTCGGCCTGGGTGGTCTTGCCCTGCAGGAACTGCAGGTCGTCGATCACCAGCACGTCGATGCCGCGCAGCGCTTCTTTGAAGGCCAGCGAGGTCTGCGTCTTCAGCGCGGCGACGAAGCCGTACATGAACTTCTCGGCGGTGAGATACAGCACCTTGCGCTCGTTGCCGGCATTGCCTGCCCAGGTCACGGCCTGCAGCAGATGCGTCTTGCCGAGGCCGACGCCGGAATGGATGTACAGCGGATTGAACATCACCGGGTCGCCGCGGCGGCCTTCGGCCACCTGCTTGGCGGCGGCGTGCGCCAGCGTGTTGGAGCGGCCGACCACAAAGCTCGCAAACGTCAGACGCGGATCGAGCGGCGAGCCGCCGAGCGCATCGTGACTGGCCGAGACCGGCACTGCGCCGTTGCTGCGCTCGGCAGTCGGGCGCTGCTCGTCGCGGCGGCTTTCGACCGGTGCCGGGACGTCCTTGGCGGGCGCTGCGCAACGCACCGGCGAGCGCACGGTGAGGTCGATGCGGCTGACCTCCGGCAGTTCGGCTTGCCAGCACGACAGTACCTTGTCGGAGTAGTGCGTCTGAATCCAGCTCTTCAGGAACCGGGTCGGCACCGACAGGTGCACGCTCTCGTCTTGAACGCTTTCGAGGTCCATTCGCGCGAACCAGCTCGAATACACGTCCTCGCCGACGCTCGAGCGCAAACGGCCCTTCACGCGAGACCAGCGATCCTGTTCCATGTTCGACATTTCAGCAGCTTTTCAATTCCAGAGTGACGGGCCATCGCAGCGGCGAGCCATGACGGCTCACGCCGTCGCCGCGACCAGCGAGACGATTTCGGCCAATGGTCTTCCGTTTCGGCTGAAGCAGCCGACGTCAGATCAGGGCCGAGGACAGATGGGAGTACGAGGTCAGCTCAGCGGAGGACTCGACGGATAGACCGGAGCGTGAGCGCAGCAACGACCATTAAAAAACGAATGTCCCGCGATGGCGGAGAATTCGATCGGAAGATCGGCAGGTTCGAATGATACGTCGGATGCGGTGCTCATGAAACCTCCCCCTCTCGCCGCGCTCGCGCGCGGCCAGACGTCGCCAAAACCAAAACCGCGTCGGATGCTATCCGAGACCGTGTCGGCCCGCTGCTGGATCGTCGATGTCGTCGTTCGCCTGGAAGCCATTCGCATCACGAAGGCATCCACAAGAATTCAGACACGGCTTCGCCAGCCTCATATTGCTATGAGTTGCAGTTCGACCGTCATTTGGAAAAGCCACCAACATGCATACCGCCGCCGATTTGCATGTCCGCCCTTGGTTCTCAAACCGCTCTGATCTGAAGAGCCGTGGGCGTCGCGGGTGGACTATGAAAACCACGACGGCTCCTCCGCTGCAATGGATATGATTCCGAGGGGAGGGTGAAGATTTCGCCTCGAGCGCGGATGAAACAGGCAACTAATCAATTCCGCTTCGGCAAGATTTTGAATCTGTGCACAGATTCGATGTGTGCTCGGTGCGTGACATTTCGGCCGCGTACCAAAAAGAATTTCATGAATCCTTTACCTTTGGCCGCCGGGTGAGCGCGTTTTCCAAACGGTCGTCTGCGCTTTGCCGATAAGTGGTTCGCTCGCCGCAGATTTTCGTGTGCGCTCGGACAGGGTAACCCTTGTCACAAACGACTGCGTAGTTGCACGGGGAAGCGCGCGTCGAAAGTCAAGCGAGTCGCGCAAGTGCCAAAGTTCCTGCTGTGCCGCAGCGGTTTTTCGAGCTGCGCGTCAAGTCGAGTTGACGCTCGTCGGCGCGATGTTTCGGAACGAGGCAGGTGGAGTGGTCGTGCGCGGGATTCGGTTCAAGTTTTGAGCGAGCGCGCCTCGCAATTGCTCGGCAATTACTCCGGAGGCGGGAGAGCGCGGGTAGCCGCGCGGCACGAGCGATCGCCCAAAAAGAAAATGCCCGGCGAAAGCCGGGCATTGAAACCATCGAAGATGATGGTGAGAATTACTTCGCCAGCTTGGCGATGCTGTGCGTCAGACGCGACACCTTTCGGCTCGCGGCGTTCTTGTGAATGATGTTGCGCTGCGCTGCGCGCATCAGTTCCGGCTCGGCGCGGGCCATCGCCTTCAGGGCGGCCTCGCGGTCGCCGCTGGCGATCGCCTGCTCGACGGTCCGGACCGACCCGCGCATCTGAGTCCGACGCGACTTGTTCACCGCGGTGCGCCGGGCGATCTTGCGGGTCGCTTTCTTGGCGGAAGACGTATTAGCCATGATCTCTCAAATCCTGCAGCGGCCTCTGTTCGAGCGGCCGGGGCTGATTGGCGGAGCCGCTCGAATGCGACACGCCGTGTGTTCCGGATGTTGCTGAAGATGCTCCCGGAGCCGACACGGCCACAATTCGCGGCGCCGCCCAAAGAACAGCGGCGGCAGGATCGCCCCCACCGCCATCGGGCGCGTTATACTGGCAGTGCTATCCAGCGTCAACGGGGACGCGCTGCCGAGTGCCGGCCCCTTCTAGAGGGGGAACCCGGAACCGTCGCCATCGCACGCCGCCCGGGGCCTAGTGAGGTTGAATTCCGGCGTTCCGCCCGGTAAGCCCGGCTCGGGGCAGAGGCAATCGGGGTAGTTGAGATGATCCGCGGCTTATTTCGGCTGATCGGCCTGCTGTTTCTGACCGGAGGTTTCATCTTCCTGGTCTATGACGGCGCGCGGTCGGTTGCCGACAATTCGGTGCAACTGACCAAGCTCGGGGATTTCTGGAACGACATCCATCAGGCCAGCCAGCAATCGTTCCGAGACTGGCTCGAGCAGACCGCTCCCTGGGTTTGGGATCATGTCGCCAAATTTGTGCTGACGCAGCCGACCTTCGCGGTGCTGGGCGTGATCGGGCTGGCGCTGATGCTGCTGTTCCGCCCGCGCAAGCCGTTGATCGGCTATGCCCGCGACTGACGGGCCGGCCGCGGCGTAACAATCTCGCCGCCGCTGCGAAGACGCCTATATCTATCCTGAAATTGAGTTGAGAGCCGATTGCATCAGCGCCACGCTGGGGCCGGCTGTCGCCATCATGGATGCGCAGACCATGCGGCAACCCGCCGCTTGCGTCCGCGCCGGGAGGGTCTTCGATGTTCTTCATGCGCAAATCGACCGCGATGCCGAGTGCCGCCGAGGCGTTGCCGGGTCGGCCGACGCCGATCCCGACGGCGCGCACGCATTTCGTCAATGGCCACCGGCTGCAGCCGCCGTTCCCCGAAGGCCTGCAGCAGGCGGTGTTCGGACTCGGCTGCTTCTGGGGCGCCGAGCGCAAGTTCTGGCAGCTCGGCGACGGCGTCTACACCACTGCGGTCGGCTACGCCGGCGGCTTCACGCCCAATCCGACCTACGAGGAGGTCTGCTCGGGGCGGACCGGCCACACCGAAGTGGTGCTGGTGGCGTTCGATCCCGCCAAGATCTCTTACGACACGCTGCTGAAGACCTTCTGGGAAAGCCACGACCCGACCCAGGGGATGCGGCAGGGCAACGACGTCGGGTCGCAATATCGCTCGGCGATCTACACCTTTGGGGACGATCAGGACCGGGCTGCCAAAGCCTCGCGTGAGTCTTATGCGGCGGCGCTGAAGTCGAAGGGCTACGGTCCGATCACCACCGAGATCGCGCCGTCAGGTCCGTTCTATTACGCCGAGGACTACCACCAGCAGTATCTCGCCAAGAATCCCGGCGGCTATTGCGGTCTCGGCGGCACAGGCGTGTCGTGCCCGGTCGGGGTCGGCGTCGCGGTCTAAGTCGACGGAAAACCAGACCCGTCTGCCGCCGCACGGTCTGCGGCGGCACACGGGGCTGGGATGTCGCCTCCACCGGACGAGCGGGACGCGCTTCCCGGCCCAAACCGTTTGTTAACCCTAACGGGTCATAAACAAAGCCGTCTCGTGACGAGGGATGGCTCCAGTGCGTGTAGTAGGCGCGTTTCAAGTATCGATGATCATCGTGGCGACCGCGCTGGCGCTCGGCGGCTGCATGCGTCGCTCGGGCCCGGTCGTCATGGTGCAGCCGCAGAACACACTCGATACCATCGCCTATGGCGGACGCGTTCCGCCGATGGCCACGGCCTATGCGGCGCCCAATGGTCCGGAGCCGGCTTACCGGCTCGACGCCGGCGATCGGCTGCGCGTCGTGGTCTACGGCCAGGAAGGGCTGACCAACACCTATTCGATCGACGCGGCCGGCGCGATCACGATGCCGCTGATCGGCTCGGTGCCGGCGCGCGGTCGCACGCCCGCAGGTCTTGCCGCCGAGATCACCTCGCGGCTGCGCCGCGGCTTCATTCGCGAGCCCTCGGTGGCGGTCGAAGTGGAATCGTATCGGCCGTTCTTTATCCTCGGTGAGGTGACGGCGCCGGGTCAGTATCCGTATGTGCCGCATATGAGCGTCGAAAGCGCCGTCGCGATTGCCGGTGGCTTCACCCCGCGGGCGCAGCGCGATCATGTAACGGTGACGCATCCCGAAGGCGGCGCGACGGTGCGCGAAGTGGTGCCGCTCGGCACCCCGCTCAGCCCCGGCGACACGGTCTATGTCGGTGAGCGCTGGTTCTGACCGGCGCCCCGAAGCCGACTTCGACCACAGTCACTTCAGATGTGATGCGAAGAACGCCAGGCTGCGCTGCCAGGCGAGATCAGAGCTCGGCTTGTCGTAGCTTGCCCGTTCGTCGCAGCCGAAGCCGTGCTGCGCGCCCGGATACACCAGGATCTCGACCTCTGGTCGCTTCGACCGGATGGCTTCGACGTCGCTGAGCGGAATTCCGGAATCCTTCTCACCGAAATGCAATTGCGTCGGCACCGATGGCTTGTCATCGGCGAAACGCACGATGGCGCCGCCGTAGTAGCCGACCGCGGCCTTCAGCCCCTGCAGCTTGGTGGCCGCCGCATAGGCGACGCTGCCGCCGAGACAAAAGCCGATGATGCCGACAGGGCCGACAGCCCGCACCGCGTCGATCGCCGCCTGGGTGTCGCGCAGCATCGCGGGCCAATCCGGATTGGCGACGAATTTGCGTGCCACCGCGATCTCTTCGGGCGAATAGCCGCTCTGGAAGTTGGGTTCCGTGCGATCGAAGATCGACGGCGCAATCGCCACGTAGCCTTGCGCGGCGAGGCGGTCGCAGACGTTGCGGATGTGATGATTGACCCCGAAGATTTCCTGAATCACGACGATCGCGGCTTTCGGAGTGCCGGCCGAATCGGCCCGATAACCGCCGAATTCGAAATCGTCGGCGGCCTTCAGCGTGATGTCGTGTCCCACGGGCGATCCTCTGCGTTGTGATGACGATGGATTCGATCGAGACGGGCGGACCGGCGCTATCGCCACATCCAGTTGCGGCCCCAGTCCCCCTTCCAGCCGGCCAGCCGGCCGTGGCGGAATTGCAGATACAGCCGGTCCTTGCGGTCGAAGAATCCGGTGCCGCCCTGGGTGCGGATCACCAAATAGGTTTCGTTGCCGGGGCCGCCGCCGACATAATTGAGCGGCATGCCGAGGGCGCTCGCGGCCTCGTTGGCGTCCATGCCGAACACGAGCGGCGTGGTATTGGACAGCGTCGCCGTGAACGGCGGCGGGGCGATCTGCGCGGGTTGTTGAGCGAAGGCCGGTGCGACCGATAGCAGCGCGCCGGCGACGATCGTTACGGCGCAGAGCAAACGAACCATCGCGGGCGGTATCACGGTCATCTGTCTCCGTTCCGTCTTAGTCGAAAGAGCCATCTGATGCGCATCATACCGATGCGTCTTCCGAGCGCGACCCCTCGCATAATCACGGTTTTGACATTGTATCAAATGCACGCCGCGACGGTCACGCCTCGTTAACAACGCCCGTTAATCTCAGGGAACGAGTTTCTCCTTAGTGTATGACCATTGCCTGCCCAAAGCATCGATCCGGTGATCTGTATGAATGCGTTAGCCCGACAACCCGCGACCAATCCTGCGCCGCGACGGCGACTGCTGCTGGCGTCCGATCGCCGCGATCGAAGTGTCGATATTGCGGGCATTTTGGCGAGCGTGGCGGAGGTCGAGACCGTGCCGACCGCGCAGTTGCCGGATGCGCCGTCGCGCGATCTGTCCGGCATCGTGGTCGACATCAATCTGCGTTCCGCGGACAGCGTGCAATTGGTTCGGCGCAAGCTGCTCGGCGGTGCCTATCAGCCGATGCCTCGGTTGTTCGTGCTCGCCGATGAGCTGCATCACGGCTCGATGCAGGCGTGGGCGCTCGGCGCCACCGACACCATCGCGCGTCCGTTCGATCCCCGCGACCTGCTGCAGCGGATCCGCGCGGCGTTTCCGGACCCTTCCGAGGACACCGCGACCGCGCGCGCCGAAGCGCTGAGCGACGGCGTCACCGCCGCCCACAAGGTGCTGGTGAAGATGTTCGAGCGGCTGCACGGTAAGCCGCTGACGTTTCAGGACGTGATGCAGGCGGAAGGTCCTATTCTCAGGGCGATCAAGCGGTCGTCGCTGCGCGAATGGCTCGCCACCGTCGGCCGCCATCACGATGAAAGCTATCGGCTCTGCCTGTTCGCGACCGGCTTTGCGGTCGCGTTCGCGCAATATCTCGGGATGCGCGAGGAGGATCAGCGCCGCCTGACCCGTGCGGCGCTGCTGTACGACGTCGGCAAAGCCTATGTGGACGTGTCGGCGCTGGACAACCTCGACAATCTGAACGGCGACTCCTTGCGCAAATTCCGCGAGCATCCGCGGCGCGGCTACGAGGCGCTGGTCGCCGAAGGCAGCTTCCCGCGCGAGACGCTCGACGTGGTGTTGCACCATCACGAGCTGCTCGACGGCTCGGGGTATCCGGATGGGCTGCACGGCGATCAGATCGCCGACATCGTCCGCATCACCACCATCGTCGACATCTTCGCTTCCCTCGTGGCACCGCGTAAGAATCACACGCCGAAGACGCCGTTGCAGGCGTTTATCGCGATGGAAAACATGGGCGGCAAAATCGACCAGCGCCTGCTGCAGGCGTTCCGTCCGGTGGCGATGGGCGGCTGATCGGGGCCTGCCATTCTGGGACGCGCGAAGCGCACCCGGAACTGCTTCGTCCTGAACCTCGAGATTCCGGGTTCGCGCCTCGCGGCGCGCCCCGGAATGACGTGAGGAATGATTACTCTGCTAGCATCTTGCGGAGTTCGGCTTTCGCGACCTTCTCCAGCGTCGATCGCGGCATGTCGTCGACCAGGCGGATTTCGCGCGGGCGCTTGAAGTCGGCGAGCGCGGCGGCGCAGGCCGCGGTGATGCGATCGGCAAAATCCGGAGGCGCCGCGGCGACGCCGCCTTGCGGAATCACGAAGACCACCGGCACTTCGTCGAGCATCGGGTGCTTCTTGGCCACTACCGCGGCTTCGCGCACGCCCGGCACGGTGATCACCACCTGCTCGATCTCGGATGCCGCGACATTCTCGCCGCCGACCTTCAGCATATCCTTGGCGCGGTCGCCGAACCGAATTGCGCCGTGTTCGAGCCGCGTCACGCGGTCGCCGGTGATGAAGTAACCGAACTCATCGAAACTGTCGCGCGTCGCCGTCTCGTTGTGCAGATACTCCTTGAACAGCGACAGTCCCGGCACGCCCTTGATCAGCAGATTGCCGGTGTCGCCGACGCGTGTCGGGGCGCCGTCGTCGCCGACGATGCGGATCGCGTATTCGGGCGCAGCGCGGCCGATCGACATCGGCGTGTTGGGCTGATCGGCTTCGGCGATGATGCCGTGGGTGATGGTCTCGGTCATGCCCCACCAGCCGATGATCTTGATGCCGAACGAGGCGAACGGCGGCGGTTCGGCCACTGCGGTGCCCCACAGCCGGAAGCGATGCGCCTTCGGGACCTCGTGCTCGAGCAGCGCCTTCATGCAGAACGGGATCGTCGACAGCCAAGTGCAGCCATGCTCCAGCGAGACCTTCCAGAAGCGGCTTGCCGAGAACCGCGGCTGCACCACGACAGTGCCGCCGACCCACAGCGTCGACAGCATCGAATAGGCCAGCGCATTGGTGTGGAACAACGGCAGATACAACAGATGCACGTCGTCGGCGCGCAGCGTCTGGTGTGCCGCGTTGATCTTGGCGCCCCACAACGCGTTGGCGTGAGTCCACAGCACCGCCTTCGGGCGCGACGTGGTGCCCGAGGTGTACTGCACGCTGCACGGCGCCAGCGGATCGGTCGGTCGGCGCGGCCGGTCGGCGCTGTCGCCGAACAGACTGTCGAACGAATCGCCCTTCGCGACCGGCTGCGCGGCGACTGCCGCGCCGGGATCGTGTCCGATCACCGCCATCCATTTCAGCTTCTTGCAGTTGGCGGCGACCAGATCGGCATAGGCCGGCTGGGTGATGGCGGCGACCGCGCCGCAATGCTCCGCGAAGTACTCGATTTCTGCGGCGGCCGAGCGGGTGTTGGTGGTCACCGCGATCGCGCCGAGTTCGGTGCAGGCGAACCAGGCGAGCAGGAATTCGACGCAATTGTCGAGATGGATCAGCAGGTAGTCGCCCGGCTTGATGCCGCGCCTAGCGAGGCCGGCGGCGAGCGCACCGACGCGGTCGTGGAATTCGCCGTAGCTCCAGCTCCGCGACGGGCCGTCGAACGGCGCCCAGATCACGAACGGATGCGCGCGCCGCGCTTCGGCGTGCAGCTTCAAAAGCCACGGCACATCCATTCCGTCGAACGGAGTCACCACTCCCGGCGCCTCGATCGCTTGCGGCATCGCTTCTCTCCCGAAAGGTGCGGATTCCCCCGCACTCGTTGATTTTTCGCACGGTGGCAATTGACCGCCGTGCGCACGCATTTCTCGTCTGCTTCGACCCGAGCTTGTGCCATCGCCAGGACCCAGGCGCAATTCGACGGATCCGAATGCGGGCATGCGACAACGCGGCACCGGCCGGGCGCTGGAACGTTGGTTGCGGTGTGTCGTTGGCAACTCATGACGGCACGGTGACGTGCCCCGCAACACAGGAGACATCACGATGAAAGCTCTGGCCTTGACCGCGATGGCGCTCGGCGCAGTGGGTGCCGCGCAACTGATGACTGCCAAGCCCGCGATGGCGCAGGTGGAGTATCCGTACTGCAAGCAGGGCGCGCAGCAGGGATATCCCGGCAACTGCAGTTTCGTCAGCTTCGAAGCCTGCCGCTACGCAGCGCAGGGCGCGGGCGGCAACTGCGTGGCGAATCCTCGCTACAGCGCCTGGAGCGCTGGCTACCGCGCATACGACTATAATGACGCCTATGGCTATGACGCCGACTGATCGCAGGCGTGTGCGGGCCCGGTTCGCTCTGTGCGACCGGGCTCAGTGCGTCTGATCAAGGGTCGTCGTCTGATTCAGTCTGTTGATCCGACCGGTCACCCGTGCCCGACTCGAACCCAGATCAGCCGCGACGCTCGTTACGGCTGTAGTTCGAGAAGTGCCCCTCGCGTGCCGCTTGGGCGCGTGCGGCTTTGATCAGACTCTTGCTCTTGCCGGGCGCTGCCGGGCGCGACACCAGTCGCTCCATCCGCCGGCTGCCGCAGGCCGGGCAGGGCGGCTTGTCGTCGAAACCGACCAGCAATTCGCTGTCCTTGTCGCATTGCTTACAATGGAAACCGTAAAGCGGCATCGCGACACCTCCTGAAGTCCGTCGGGAGATCCTTTGCAGGATCTGGACCAGGCAGCAGGATCTGGAGCAGTCCCTCGCCGCTACGACTGGCGCCGTTCGCCGATAACTGCCAGTAGCGCGGCGCCGTAATGCTCGAGCTTTTTGTCGCCAATGCCCGGAATGCCCCGCATCTCGTCCAGCGTTCGCGGCTTTGCCGCGGCCAGTCCATCGATAGTGGCATCGTGCAGCACCACATAGGCCGGCACGCCGCGCGCCTTGGCCACTTCAGATCGCCACGCTTTCAGCGCGGCAAACAGCTCTGGATCGCCGCTGGTCTCGCGCGACGCGCCGCCGGCCAGATCGCCGCGGCGGGATTTTGCTCGCGGCGGCCGGCCGGTCTGTTCGCGCAGCATCACCTGGGTTTCCCCCTTGAGCACCGCCCGGGAGGTCTCGGTCAGCTTCAAGGCGCCGAACGCCTCGCTGTCCGGTGCCAGATGGCCGAGCGACACCAGTTGGCGGATCACCGCGCGCCATTGTTTCTCGCCAAACTCGCCGCCGATGCCGAACACCGACAGCTTGTCGTGGCCGAATTGAGTGACGCGATCGGTCAGCCGCCCGAGCAGCACGTCGATCAGGTGCTGGGCGCCGAACCGCTGCCCGGTGCGATAGGCGCAGGACAGCAGCTTCTGTGCCGGCACGGTGCCGTCGATCACCTTCGGCGGGGTGAGGCAGTTGTCGCAATTGCCGCAGCTCTCGTGCTGCGCCGTCTCGCCGAAATAGCCGAGCAGTCGGGTGCGGCGACAGCCGGTGGATTCGCAAAGGCCCACCAGCGCATCCAGCTTGCCCATCGAAACCCGCTTGAAGGCGTCGGAGCCGCTGCTCTCGTCGATCATCCGGCGCTGCTGGACGATGTCGCTGAGCCCGTAGGCCATCCACGCCTCGGACGGCTTGCCGTCGCGGCCGGCGCGTCCGGTCTCCTGGTAATAGGCCTCGATGCTCTTGGGCAGATCGAGATGCGCGACGAACCGCACGTCCGGCTTGTCGATGCCCATGCCGAACGCGATGGTGGCGACGATCACGATACCGTCTTCGTTGAGGAAGCGATCCTGATTGCGCGCGCGCACCTCCGGCGGCAGGCCGGCGTGATACGGCAGCGCGGTGAGGCCGGATTTGCTCAGCGTCTCGGCGATGTCCTCGACCTTGGCGCGCGACAGGCAATACACCACGCCGGAATGGCCGCGGTGGCGATCGTCGATGAAGGCCTTGAGCTGCGCCGGCGCGTTCTGCTTGTCGACGATGCTGTAGCGGATGTTGGGCCGGTCGAAGCTCGACACGAAGCACGGTGCGTCCGTCAGCACCAGCCGCTCGGCGATCTCGCGGCGGGTCAGCGCATCGGCGGTCGCGGTCAGCGCGATCCGCGGCACGTTCGGAAACTTCTCGGCGATCGCCGACAGGCCGACATATTCGGGCCGGAAGTCGTGGCCCCATTGCGAGACGCAATGCGCCTCGTCGATCGCGAACAGCGCGATCTTCGCCCGCGCCAACAGGCCGAGGCAGCGAGGTGTCAGCAATCGCTCCGGCGCGACATAGAGCAGATCGAGCTCGCCCTTCAGCAGTTGTTGCTCGATTGCGTTCGCCTCGTCGTAAGACAAGGTCGAATTCAGCGCCGCGGCGCGCACGCCGCTTTCCAGCAGCCCTGCCACCTGGTCGCGCATCAGCGCGATCAGCGGCGACACCACCACGCCGCAGCCGTCGCGCAGCAGCGCCGGCAGTTGGTAGCACAGCGACTTGCCGCCGCCGGTCGGCATCAGCACCAACGCATCGCCGCCATCGGCGACATGCCGCACGATCGCTTCCTGCTGGCCGCGGAACGACGACAGGCCGAACACATGATTCAACGTCGACAGCATCCGCGCGTCGAGTTCGTCGTCGGTTTCGCGGGGCGCGGTGCGGGTCATCGGAGCGGGCGGGGGAGCGGGGACATGCGATGCGTATACC
>NZ_QUMK01000099.1 GCF_010907035.1 Rhodopseudomonas sp. BR0M22 | reverse complement strand
GGGTAGGGGGACGAGGGGTGGAACTGACAATGCGCGCCGGCCGAAACGCCTTCCGACGAGGAGTTCGATCCGCCGTCTGCATCCATGAACGTGCCAACGGCAGGGGGCGATGTTCATTCGGCCAACGATCCGGCGCCCGCCGGTGATCGGCCCTGAACCAGACCGAGCCCGCAAACGCGATCGCTCGGATGCCGAAGACCACGGTCCCGGCTGTTCTGCAGGCTAGATTTAAGCGACAGATTTCCACCGGACAGCGGATAGATGCCCGAGCACACCAATAAGTCTGAGCAGGTCTACGATGTGATCGAGAGAATGATCACGTTTCAAGAGCTGAAGCCCGGCCAAATGGTCAGCGAAGTGACGTTGATGGAGGCGACCGGTTTCGGCCGCACGCCTGTGCGCGAAGCACTGCAGCGTCTCGCCTGGGAGCGAATGGTCGAGATTCATCCGCGGAAGGGAGCCTTCATTCCGTTGATCTCTGTCGAGGTCCAACTCAAGCTGCTCGAACTACGCAGGGTCGTCGAAGAATTCGCGGTGCGAACCTGCGTTCATCGCGCCACCTCCGTTCAGAAGCGGATGATGCTCGAATTGGCACGGGAGTTTGACGAAGTCGCAAAGTCCGACGACATCGTTCTGTATGGTGATCTGCTGAAGCGAGTTCATCAGATCATCGTTGCGGCGGCGCAGAACGAATATCTGACTTCGAGCATGGCGCCGCTTCAGGGCCTGTCGCGACGGTTCTGGTTCGCCAACATTTCTGATCGCCCCACAGAGTTGATGGTGGCGTCCGAGAAGCACTCGGCGACGCTGAGAGCGATCAACCAGGGCGACGAGCAGGCCGCCGCCGCTGCATCGCTCGCGCTGAACGATTACCTCACCGATTTTGCGTACCGCACCCTCCGCGGGGCCGATACCAGGATCGCTCTGAAACATCCGTCTCAGGTGCTTTGAATCGCTCCACCGCAGGCGCGGCAGTTTCGGTGATCGGCATCGGCGAATATGCCAAACACACGACTTCCTCGGCAATAACGCGTGATGTAGCCCATCCACGCGATCGAGGATTTTCGATGTCGATGGTCCGAGTGGCGGATTGCCTCTGCTATCCAGCCTCCGGCGTGTGCTCCGGGGCGCCGAGGTGAGCGAGGCGGCGGGGGAGTTGACCAGCAGCAGGTCGCGACCGAATCGCGCCAGCATGTCGGCGATTACCTGATCGCGCGTCATTCCCATCACGTCGTAGCCGCGGCTGCCGTCGCTGAAGAAGGTGCGAGCCTCGTAGCGCGAGGAACCGATGGGCGCCCCGTTCGGGAGAACACCGAGGGGGTAGATCACGAAGCGGGGCATCTGGTCTCCTCAACCTGCCGGACCATCGCACCGACTCTCGCCGGCGAGGGCCCCAGGTTGCGGAGCACGGCTGGCCGTTGCAAATCGCCGGCCCCGCGTGCTCGCACCCGTCGAGACGCCCGGCTCCGCCGGGCATCCGTCTGTACGGTCGAACGCCTTACCGCCCCTTGCTGCGGCCCTTCTCGGCCGCCTTGGCCAGCGCCGCCGCGAACGCTCCGCCGCCGCTCGGGGCTTCCTGGCGCGGCTTGTAGCGGTCGACCAGCTTGGCACTGGCGCCGCCGCCACCACCACCGCTGCGGCGTTCGCCGGGAGCGGGGATCGGGTCGGACATCCGCAGCGTCAGGCCGATGCGGTTGCGCGGCACGTCGACCTCGAGCACCTTGACCTTCACCACCTGGCCCGGCTTCACCACTTCGCGCGGATCGTTGATGCGGCGCTCGGACATCGCCGAGATGTGGATCAACCCGTCCTGATGCACGCCGATGTCGGCGAAGGCGCCGAACGCCGCCACGTTGGTGATTGTCGCTTCCAGGATCATGCCGGGCTTCAGATCGGTGATCTTCTCGACGCCTTCCTGGAAGGTGGCGGTCTTGAACTCGGGACGCGGGTCGCGGCCCGGCTTTTCCAGCTCCTTGAGAATGTCGCTGACGGTCGGAACACCGAACTTCTCGTCCGCGAAGGCCTGCGGCTTCAGCCCCTGCAGCACCTTGGTCTGGCCGATCAGCGCCTTGATGTCGCTCTTGGTCGCGGCCAGGATCTTCTTGACGATCGGATAGGCTTCCGGATGCACGCCGGAGGCGTCCAGCGGGTTTTCGCCGTCGCGAATCCGCAAGAACCCGGCGCACTGCTCGAACGCCTTCGGCCCCAGCCGCGGCACTTCCTTCAGCTTGTCGCGGCTCGGGAACGGGCCGTTGGCGTCGCGATGCGCCACGATGTTGGTCGCCAGCGTCTCGCCGATACCCGACACCCGAGCCAGCAGCGGCGCCGACGCGGTGTTGAGATCGACGCCGACCGCGTTCACGCAGTCTTCCACCGTGGCGTCCAGCGCACGCGCCAGCGCGTGCTGATTGAGGTCGTGCTGGTACTGGCCGACGCCGATCGACTGCGGCGGCACCTTCACCAGTTCGCCGAGCGGATCCTGCAGCCGGCGCGCGATCGAAACTGCGCCGCGGATCGAGACGTCGAGATCGGGGAATTCCTTGGAGGCGAATTCGGAGGCCGAGTACACCGACGCGCCGGCCTCCGACACGATCGCCTTGGTCAGCTTCAGATCGGGCTTGGCCTTCATCAGGTCAGCCACCAGCTTCTCGGTTTCGCGCGAGGCGGTGCCGTTGCCGATCGCCACCAGCTCGATGCGATGCTTCACGCAGAGCTGCGCCAGCGTCAGCATGCTCTCGTTCCATTTGCGCGCTGGCTCGTGCGGATAGATCGTGGCGTGGTCGACCATCTTGCCGGTGCGGTCGATCACCGCGACCTTCACGCCGGTGCGGAAGCCCGGATCGAGCCCGAGCGTGGCGCGGCCGCCGGCTGGTGCGGCGAGCAACAGGTCGCGCAGATTCGCCGCGAACACCCGCACCGCCTCGACCTCGGCCTGCTGCCACAGCCGCATCCGCATATCGAGTGCCAGCGCGGTCTTGATCCGCGTCCGCCATGCCCAGCGCACCGCGTCGGACAAGAAGCCGTCGGCCGGGCGGCCCTTGCGGGCGATGCCGAAGGTGGCGGCGATGCGGTTCTCGTACTGCGTCGGCTCGCGCGACTCGGGGTCTTCGCCGTCGCCGAAATCGAGCGCCAGCACCTCTTCCTTCTCGCCGCGCAGCAGCGCCAGAATGCGGTGCGACGGCAGTTTTTCATACGGCTCGGAGAAGTCGAAGTAATCGGCGAATTTGGCGCCGGCGGCCTGCTTGCCGTCGCGCACGCTCGCCTTCAGCGCGCCGCGGCTCCACATCGCTTCACGCAAAGACCCGGTGAGGTCGGCGTGCTCGGAGAAGCGCTCGACCAGGATGGCGCGGGCGCCTTCGAGCGCCGCCTTGACGTCCGCGACCGGATGCTCGCCGTCGGTCTTCACATAGGCCGCCGCCTCGGCCTGCGGATCCTTGTCGGGATTCTGTATCAACAGATCGGCGAGCGGCTCCAGACCGGCCTCGCGCGCGATCTGCGCCTTGGTGCGCCGCTTCTCCTTGAACGGCAGATAGATGTCCTCGAGCCGCGCCTTGCTGTCGGCCTTCAGCAGCGCCGCCTCCAGCTCGGGCGTCATCTTGCCCTGCTGCTTGATGCTGTCGATGATCGCGGTGCGCCGCGCTTCCATTTCACGCAAGTAGCGCAGCCGCTCCTCCAGCGTGCGGAGCTGCGCGTCGTCGAGCATGCCAGTCGCCTCTTTGCGGTAACGGGCGATGAACGGAACGGTCGATCCGCCGTCGAGCAGGTCGATGGCGGCCTGGACCTGCTGCTCACGGACGGCGAGTTCGGATGCGATGACGGACGCGATGTTCGGCACTGGGAGTCTCTTTGGCAGATTCGGTAAGGCGGGGGACTCGGCCACGGCGGCGCGGCGAATCGAAGGCAACCTACGCGATCTTGCGGCCGAGATGCAGGGCGTGTGACCGGCCGGCGCACGACGTGTGCATAACCCGCCGGCGGTCGGCGGCGACCAAATCGATTCGCCGTGTTCCCTGTTGAAAAGCCTCGATCATTTCGCCGGCGCCGGATCGGCGTCGTCGAGAACCCGGCGCAGCATCCGCGCCAGATCGGCACGACGATACGGCTTCGGCAGCAATTGCATGTCGGGACCGATGCGGCCTTGGCGCAGCATCGCGGTCTCGGTGTAGCCGGAGGTGAACAGCACCTTCAGATCGGGCGTGTATTTGCGCAACTCGTCGGCGAGCTGCGGACCGTCCATGCCGCCCGACAGCATCACGTCGGTGAACAGCAGATCGAATTCGACGCCGTCGTACACCATCGACATCGCCTCGGCGGCGGAACACGCCGAATGCGCCGTGTAGCCGAGCGCCTTCAGATGCGTCATCACGTAGCTACGCACCAGCGCGTCGTCTTCCACCACCAGTACGGACTCGCGACCACCCTGCGCGAGCGGCGGGGCGGCGGTGTCGTTCTCGGTATCGCTGATCGTGGCGCAGGGCAGATACAGCCGAATCGTGGTGCCGTGCCCCTCCTCGCTGTACAGCTCGATATGGCCGCCGGATTGCTTGATGAAGCCGTACACCATGCTGAGGCCGAGGCCGGTGCCTTCACCGACCGCCTTGGTGGTGAAGAACGGTTCGAACACGCGGTCGCGGATCGACGCCGGAATGCCGCAGCCGTTATCGCTCACCACCAGCATCACGTAGCGCCCCGCCGACACTTCGTCGTGCTGCTCGGCATAGGCCTGATCGAGATCGACATTGCCGGTCTCCAATAGCAACTTACCGCTGCCGTTCATCGCGTCACGGGCATTGATCGCGAGGTTGATCAGCGCGCTGCCGAGCTGCGACGGATCCGCCAGCGCCGGACACAGATCCGGGGAAGGTTCGACCTCGATCTCGATGCCGGAGCCGAGCGTCGGCCGCAGCAGCTTGACGGTGTCGAGCATCAGCGCGTTGACATCGATACTGCGCGGCTGCAGCGGCTGCTTGCGCGAGAACGACAGCAGACCGTGGGTGAGATCGGAGGCGCGCGTCACCGCCTGATCCACCATCGCGGCGACGTCCTTCAGGTCCGGCCGATCCGACACGCCGTCGGCGAGAATCTCGATCCCGCCGGTGATCACCGTGAGGATGTTGTTGAGATCGTGCGCGACGCCGCCGGTGAGCTGGCCGATCGCCTGCATCTTCTGTGCCTGGCGAAGCTGGCGCTCGGATTCCTTGAACGCGGTGAGATTGCGATACACCACCACGGCGCCACCGAACGAACCGTCCGAGTTTTCGATCCGCCGCGCACTGGCGGCGAGCTGCACCACCGGGCCGTCGCCATGGCGAATGCCGAGTTCGATGTTGTCGAAGCTCTCGCCGCGCCGCGCCCGCGCCGCCGGACTTTCGTGATCCGGCATCGGCGTCACGCCGTCGGCGAGGAAGCGCCGATATTTGTTTCGCCATCGCTCGGAGCCGATGTCCTCGGCCGGCCCGAACAGCGCCAGACAGGTCGGGTTGGCGAACACCCGTTTGCCCGCCGCGTCGAGCACCGCGACCGCATCCGCCATGCTGGCGATGGTCTTGTCGAGCAGCTCCGTCTTGCTGCGCAGCGCCGCATTGGCGGCGTCGATCTTGGCGACGGTCTGGTCGAACGCATCGGCCAGAATGCGGCTTTCGCCCTGCAGTCCGACCGGCATCACCAACCGGCCGCTGCGCGAGAACGCGGTCACGGCGTGGGTGAGCTGCACGATCGGCTTGGCGAGCGAGCGCGACAACAGCGCCGACAGCAGCACCGCACCGAGCAGCGCGGCCAGCCCGACGATCAGGCCGGGGGTCTGAAGCGCCGTCGCCGGAGCCATCATCCGCTCCAGCGGCTCGGTCTCGATCACGCCGGTGCGCTCGCCGTTGGTCAGCGTCCCGACCACGAGCGCGCCGGCGATGCGCGTACCGTCCGGACCGCGGAACACCGTCGCGGTGCCCGGCTTGTCGGCGAGCGACGCGGCGAGCTCCGGAAAGTCGTCCTGCCAGCGCCGCATCGGCTCCGCCGGCACGATCCGGCCGCCCAGGTAGTTCATCAGATATCCGCCGTCGGCGGCGACGAAATACACGCTGGTGTCGTTGTCGAGCACATCGCGGATGCGCTGGTACACCGGCCGCAGATCCAGCTCGATCTCCAGGACGGCGAACACCGCACCGGCCGGATCTCGGATCGGCGCCGCCAGCATGATCCGCGGCAGCGGCGTGCCGCTTTCGCCATCCGCGGCAATCCGAAGCGGCGAGAAATAGACCGAATCGCCGGTCTGCTCCGACGCGCGGCGGAACGTCTCGTCGTCGCCTTGCCGCGACAGCTCCGCGGCGGGCACGACGCGGATCGCGCCGCCGGGGCCGTTACGATCGACTTCGATCAACGAACGGCCGCCGTCCGCGACGGTCGCCAGGCGATAGCCGAGGATGCCGGGCTTGAACTGCATGTTGCCGGCATAGACGGTGGCCAGATGCTGCAGCCATTGCGCCTCGGTCAGCCCGAACTCGGGATCGACGCCGCCATTGCGAGAGGCGCGGACGACGCCGCTGTGCGCCGGCAGCAGCCGGGCCGACAGCATCTCGCTGCGAAATACACGCAGGGCGGATTCGTAGGCGCCGAGCCTCGCCTTCGCCTGATAGGCGAGCCGTGTCAGCCCCGATGGGACCACGGCGCGGCCGATATTGTAGTAAGCGAGCAGCCCGATTGCGGCGACCGTAAATGCCACCAGTACGGTCATCGCCAGGGTCAGGCGCGCCGACAGGCGCATCGATTGAATCTCCGGAGAACGGAACGCGGACAGACCGGCAACCTATATGAAGGACCGGTGGCGCGCCACCGCGGCGGCGCTGATGCCGGCCGCGGTCAGGCGGGAATGTCGCCGAACCCCTTCCCGGGCTTCAGCGGCTTCAGACGGACCAGACGGGAGTCCTCCACCGCGGCCTGGCGGTGCTTGACGGCCTCGCGGTACACCGGATCGCGGATCATCTCGACGAACGCCGACACGCTCGGATATTCGGCAATGAAGACCCGATCCCAGCGCTCGTCCTGCGGGCCGATCAGCATCAGCTCGAACTGGCCCTGCCACACCACCTTGCCACCGAGCCGTTCGAACACCGGACCGGACTCGCGGCCATAGGCTGCGTAGGCTTCCGCCCCGGTTGCGGCGCGGCCGTCCGGATAAGCCGCCTGCGGCCTGAGCCGCACCAGGTTGAGCATATGGATCGGCCCCGGACGATCCATCTCGCGAAACTGCGCGAACACGTCCTTGGTCGGATCGATATGGCCGGTCATGCGTCCCTCCGGTTGCTTTGAATTTGATTGGCCGTGCTAGTATCACGATCGAGCCGCCCATGTCTGCCACCGGAGCCTGCGCGTGAACGCTGCCGCCACCCTTCTCGTCGCGCTGGTCGCGGCCCTGCACGTCTTCTTTCTCGTGCTCGAGATGTTTCTCTGGACCAAGCCGCTCGGGCTCAAGGTGTTTCGCAACAGTCCGGACAAAGCCGCAGCGTCCGCGGTGCTGGCCGCCAATCAGGGGCTGTACAACGGCTTCCTGGCGGCCGGGCTGATCTGGTCGCTGCTGCACCCGAACGCCGCAGTGGCCCTGCAGCTGGCGACCTTCTTTCTCGGCTGCGTCATCGTCGCCGGATTGTACGGCGCCTGGACGGTGAGCCGGCGCATTCTCTACGTCCAGGCAGCTCCCGCCGTGCTGGCGCTGATCGCAGCATGGGTCGCGTAGTCGGCAAGTAGGATGCTGCATCGCACAGCGCGGCAAATTGCACGACGCGTCAGAGCGGCATTGCCAGACCTCGAGCACTGATCCACACTCCCGTCAACGACGGCCGACACAAGACCGTCGCTCACACGCCTAGGGAGTAGACCACCGATGATAAGCCTGTATCGGGCCGCCACGGCGGCTGTTACTGCGATTGTGCTCAGCGCCGCGCCCGCGGTCGCTCAGAAGAAATACGACACCGGCGCCACCGACACTGAGATCAAGATCGGCCAGACCGTGCCGTTCTCCGGCCCCGCCTCGGCTTATGCGGGCATCGGCAAGACCCAGGCCGCCTATATGCGGATGATCAACGATCAGGGCGGCATTAACGGCCGCAAGGTCAACCTGATCCAGTACGACGACGCCTATTCGCCGCCCAAGGCCGTCGAGCAGGTTCGCAAGCTGGTCGAGAGCGACGAGGTGTTGCTCACCTTCCAGATCATCGGCACGCCATCCAACGCCGCCGTGCAGAAATATCTCAACGCCAAGAAGGTCCCGCAACTGCTCGCCGCCACCGGCGCGACGCGGTTCACCGATCCGAAGAACTTCCCGTGGACGATGGGCTTCAACCCCAACTACCAGACCGAAGGCCGCATCTACGGCCGCTACATCCTGCAGAATCACCCCGACGCCAAGATCGGCATCCTGTTCCAGAACGACGATCTCGGCCGCGACTACGTCACCGGCCTGCGCGCCGCGCTCGGCGACAAGGCCGACAAGATGATCGTCGCCGAAGCCTCCTACGAACTCACCGACCCGACCGTCGACTCCCAGATCGTCAAGCTGAAGTCCGCCGGCGCCACGCTGCTGTACGACGCCTCGACGCCGCGCTTCGCCGCGCAGGCGATCAAGAAGGTCGCGGACCTCGGCTGGAATCCGGTCCATATCCTCGACATCAACGCCAGCCCGGTGTCGGCAACGCTGAAGCCGGCCGGCCTCGACATTTCCAAGGGCCTCATCAGCGTCAACTACGGCAAGGACCCTGCCGACCCGCAATGGGCCAATGACGAGGGCGTGAAGAAGTATTTTGCCTTCATGGACAAGTATTATCCGGAGGGCGACAAACTCAACACCGTCAACAGCTACGGCTACTCGACCGCGGAGCTGCTGGTCACGATCCTGAAGCAGTGCGGCGACAATCTAACCCGCGAGAACGTCATGAAGCAGGCCGCCAACCTGAAGAATGTCGTCGGCGATCTGTCGCTGCCGGGGATGTCGGTCAACACCTCGCCGACCGACTTCCGCGTCAACAAGCAGCTCCGGATGATGAAGTTCAACGGCGAGCGCTGGGAGCTGTTCGGCCCGATCATCGAAGACAACGCGGCGATGTGAGCGGCCGCCGGACGTGACGAACTTGCCCCGGTGCTGCGCCGCACCGGGGCGACCTCTGCGATCCGGTGCGAGGCGCCCGGCCTCGTGATCGCCCGCAGTGGCGCGAACGCAACCAATGCGGGAAACCGTCCAATATTGCGCAGACACCCGATCCGAATCGGCATCGAATGTTGCGATTAGTCGGAGGGGTGGAAGCCGTTGATTGGAGGCGCCGCGGCGGCGGCGGACCGCAATGAAGCCAGACCACAACAGCAACCGGTATTTCACCGTCGAACAGCTCGAGGAGCTGGCGGTCGCCAAATACATCGAGGCGGCGCTGACGCCGGCCGGCGTGGAGCGCGACGAATTGCTCGACGAAGCCAAGCGCTTCGCCAGCCGCGCCAAGATGAAGAGCTGGCTGATGGGCGAGATCGGTGCCGTGCCGCACCGCCGCAATTATCACTGAGACGGGTCGCCGGCGCGCACCGCGCCGTCATTCCCACGGAATCGCACTGACCTCACGCTGCAGCCGGTCCATCGCCGTCATCACCGCGGCACCGGCGAATTCGCGGCTTGCCTGGCCTGGATCGACCGAGGCCACTTTCCAATTGGCGCCATTGGTGTCGTCGCACGGCTGGCACGGGCGAATGCGGATCGCTTCCACCTTGTCGCAATGACGCTGGCCACGGACGTCCTGGAGCAGCAAGGCTTCGATCTCCTCGGCGGTCCTCAACACCCTGGTCATCGCTGGCTCCCTCTGGCGCAGTCGGCAGGATCGCGAACAGGCCACCCCGCATCGATCGCAGAGCTGTAACCCAAGGTCTTGAGATGGCTCAAGTCTGGGGCGTTTTCGGCAAATCGGGAACCGGGTTTTAACGTTCGCTTTACCGAGCCTTAAACCGGCTTCGCTAGCGTCGGCCGCAACGGTCGGCGTGGACGATGCGATGGCGTGGGGCAGGAAAAAAGCCGCCGAGAGGCGAGAGCCGACATTCGGCCCCGGAGAATCGCTCGGCGACATGCGCCTGACGCCGCAGGATCGGGTGAACGTGGCCGAGGACATGCCGAAGAAGAAATCAGCCGGCAAAGCTGGCGGCGCGGGGCGCAGCCGTCGCAAGCCGCGCAAGGGCGTGATCGCGTCGGTGCGCCAGGCGATCGGCCGGCTGGTGTATTGGAGTGCGGTCGCCGGGATCTGGACGGTGCTGGCGGTGGTCGGCGTCATGGTCTGGGTCGGGGCGCATCTGCCGCCGATTCAGTCGCTGGAAATCCCGAAACGGCCGCCGACCATCACCATTGTGGCCGACGACGGTTCGACCATGGCGGTGCGCGGCGAGCAGGCCGGCACCAATGTGGCGCTGAAGGATCTGCCGCCGTATCTGCCGAAAGCGTTCATCGCGATCGAAGACCGGCGGTTCTATTCGCATTTCGGCGTCGACCCGCTCGGCATCGCGCGCGCCGCGGTCGCCAACGTGCTGCACCGGGGCGTGTCGCAGGGCGGCTCGACGCTGACCCAGCAGCTCGCCAAGAACCTGTTCCTGACCCAGGACCGCACCCTGACCCGCAAGCTGCAGGAGGTCGAGCTGGCGCTGTGGCTGGAGCGCAAGCACTCCAAGGCCGAGATCCTGGAGCTGTACCTCAACCGGGTGTATTTCGGCTCCGGCGCCTACGGGGTCGAGGCCGCGGCGCAGAAGTACTTTGGCAAGTCGGCCAAGGACGTCACGCTCGTCGAGGCGGCGATGCTGGCGGGGCTGGTCAAGTCGCCGTCGCGTCTGGCGCCGAACCGCAATCCGGAGGGCGCCGAAAAGCGCGCCCAGATCGTATTGGCCGCGATGGCGGACGCCGGCTTCGTCACCGACAAGCAAGCCCAGGCCGCGATCGCCAATCCGGTCTACACCGTCAAGCCGACCGGCGCCGGCACCATCAACTACGTGGCCGACTGGATCACCGAAGTGCTCGACGATCTGGTCGGGCAGATCGACCAGTCGATCATCGTCGAAACCTCGATCGATCCGAAGCTGCAGGCCGAGGCCGAGGCCGCGATCATCGACGAGCTCGCCGCCAAGAGCGTCAAATACAAGGTGACTCAGGGCGCGCTGGTGGCGATGACGCCGGACGGCGCGGTGCGGGCCATGATCGGCGGCCGCAATTACGCCGACAGCCAGTTCAACCGCGCCATCACCGCCAAACGGCAGCCGGGCTCGGCGTTCAAGCCGTTCGTGTATCTGACTGCGGTCGAAGCCGGGCTGACGCCGGACACGATCCGGCAGGACGCGCCGCTCGATCTCAAGGGCTGGCGGCCCGAGAACTACAGCCACGAATATTTCGGCGCGGTGACCCTGACGCAGGCGCTGGCGATGTCGCTGAACACGGTGGCGGTGCGGCTCGGGCTCGAAGTCGGGCCGAAGAACGTGGTGCGCACCGCGCATCGGCTCGGCATCGCTTCCAAGCTCGACGCCAACCCGTCGATCGCGCTCGGCACCTCGGAGGTGTCGGTCACCGAGCTGGTCGGCGCCTATGCCACGTTCGCCAATGGCGGGCTGTTGGCGTCGCCGCATGTGGTGAAGCGGATTCGAACCGCCCAGGGCAACAAGGTGCTGTACGTCCGCAGCGGCGAGCCGGCGAGCCGGGTGGTCGATCCGCGCGCGGTGGCAATGATGAACACCATGATGCAGGAGACGCTACGCTCCGGTACCGCCCACAAGGCCGATCTGCCGGGCTGGGTCGCGGCCGGCAAAACCGGCACCAGCCAGGATTTCCGCGACGCCTGGTTCATCGGCTACACCTCGACCCTGGTGACGGGCGTATGGCTCGGCAACGACGACAACTCGCCGACCAAGAAAGCCACCGGCGGCGGGCTGCCGGTCGAAGTGTGGACGCGGTTCATGCGCGAGGCTCTGAAGGGCGACACCCCGCAGCCGCTGCCCGGCGGCTGGAGCGGCGGTCCGATCGCGGGCCCGGCTGCAGGCGGGTTCGGCGGGCCCGGCGCCAACGCCGGCGGCACCGTCGCGCAGACCGGCCCGCGCGGCGAAACCCAGGTGATCAATGCCGCGCCGCCCGGCAACCGGATGCCGCCGCCCACCCGCGCCAACGTCCGCCCCGAGGCGGCCGCCGGCCTCGACGGCTGGCTGATGGATCGGCTGTTCGGACGGTGATGCGTCGAGCACGGCCATCCTCCGCAAAAGCGGAGGATGGATTCACGGTTGAAGTGCAACGGTTGATTTGAGTTTGGAGAATGCCTCGGCGGGCGTTCTGAAGTCCAGGCATTTGCGTGGAGTATTGTTGAGGCGTTCGACATGCTTTCTGATGTCCGCCGTGGTGAGGTCGTCGAGATCCGTCTTGCGAGGTAACCAGCGTCGCAAGCGACCGATCGAGTTTTCAACGCCGCCTTTCTGCCAGGGGCTGTGAGGATCACAGAAGAAGG
>NZ_QUMK01000098.1 GCF_010907035.1 Rhodopseudomonas sp. BR0M22 | reverse complement strand
GGGCGGGCGCCGGCTTCAGCTCGAGGCGCGGCGGCCGCGGCATCGCCGGTTCGGCGCGCGGACGAGGCGCCGGATCGATCCGGGGTTCGGGACGCGGCTCAGCACGCGGCGGCTCGGGACGCATGATCGGAGGGTCGGCACGCATGACCGGCGGCTCCGCCCGCTGCAGCGGCGGTAGCGGCGGCTCGGCGCGGGGCATTGGCGGCATCGGAGGTTCGGGCCGTGCAATCGGTTCAGGCACCAGCCCAGCGAACGGATCCGCCGGACGTCGCTCCGGCATCCGGTCCGGCATTGGCGGGGGCGGTGCGCGGCGCGGCTCCTCGGCGAAGGCCGGACGGGACGGGCGCGTCGGGATCGGGGGCAGTTCCGGTTCTTGAGGCTCGGCGGCGGGCTCGTCCCACGACGTCGGCTCCGGGGCGGTCAGGCGAGGCTCCAGCCCGCCTCTGGTCGGCAGCTGGTCGCGCGTGGCACTGGCGCGGACGATATTGGGCTCGATCACGATGTCGCTCGGGCCGCCGATCATCAGCAGGTGCTCGACATTGTCGCGGCGGACCAGAACCAGGCGGCGGCGGCCATCCACGGCTGCGGCGTCGATCACCGCGAGCCTCGGCATCCGGCCGCGGCCGGCGTTGGTGCCCAGCCGGTTGCCGGCGAAATGACGGACCAGCCAGGCGGCGACGCCGATCAGCGCCAGAACCGCGAGAAACGCTAAAAAGAACATCCAAATCGACGAGTTCTGCGAGCCCATGCTGTATCCCCGGCAAAAACGCAGGCGCCCCGGCACTTCCCGAGAGCGCCGAATCCGGACGGCGAACGCGACCGGTCCCGGTGATGTGCGGCGGTCCCACCCCGTCCCTTCTTAATAATCCACGGCAAGAACTGCCATCCGTTTCTTCTCTTAATCCACCAATGATGCCGCCCCAACCGGGTTTTGCGCGGTTTTTGCGCCACTTGCGGCGCCGCAGCGGTTACCGCGTGCGGCTCTTAACCAGTCGTTAACCATAGGGGCGGCAAATTCTGCCTACCCGGCGGAATCGCGTGGCGGCCAGACCGGGGCGGAGGCGGCTAATGTCGATCAACGATCTGCCGGAACTGACCGCGTTGCGCACCAAGATGCAGTGGCATCAGGAGCGCCAGAAAGTCTTGGCCGAAAACATCTCCAATTCCGACACGCCGAACTACCGGCCGCGGGATCTGGTGGCACCGCAGTTCTCCCCCGAGGGCACCGCCACGGGCGGTCCGGGCGGCTCGCTGCCGCTGCTGCGCACCAGCGCGGCGCATCTGAAGCCGCCGGGCGGCTCGCCCAGCTTCTCGACCGACAACAAGGGCGGCTTCCAGACCCGGCCGGCCGGCAACGCCGTCAACCTCGAGGACGAGATGCTGAAAGTCTCGGCCAACCAGATGGATTACGCCGCCGTGACCTCGCTCTACAGCCGCAGTCTCGGACTGCTCAAAACCGCGATCGGCAAGCGCTGACGACAGCGCCGGGAGGCTGAACCATGGCAGACGACGGCAACGACTTCGCCCGCTCGATGGGCATCGCCACTTCCGGCCTGCGCGCCCAGGCGGGGCGGATGCGGGTCATTTCGGAAAACATCGCCAACGCCGATTCCACCGCGCACGCCGCCGGCGGCGATCCGTATCGCCGCAAGGTGCCGACCTTCACCTCGGCGCTGGATCGCTCACTCGACGCCAGGGTGGTGGCGCTCGGCCGGGTCAAGCCGGACACCTCGGCGTTCCGGGTCAAATACGAGCCGACCAATCCGGCGGCCGACGCCGCCGGCAATGTCAAATACCCCAACGTCAATCCGGTGATCGAGATGACCGACATGCGCGATGCGCAGCGATCCTACGAAGCCAACCTCAACGTCATCAGCGCCACCCGCCGGATGATTCAGCGCACGCTCGACATCCTCAAAGCCTGATCCGCTTCCCCAACGCATCGCAGTAGGACACTGACCCATGGCCACCCCGATTTCCGCAGCGAACGCCTATGCGAGCCTCGCCCGTCTGGCCAAGCCGGCCGGCGCCGACAAAGGGAGCGAGGACGCCCCGTCGTTCGGCAATTTGGTCAAGCAGGCGATGGGCAGCGTGCTCGACGCCGGCCGCAAATCCGACGCCCAATCGATTGCGATGGCGTCCGGCAAATCCAACGTGATGGACGTGGTGACGGCGGTCGCCGAGACCGACGTCGCGGTCTCGACCCTGGTGTCGGTCCGCGACCGGGTGATCCAGTCCTACGAAGAAATCATGCGGATGCCGATCTGACGGCGGCACCCTCCGATAGGCATCGTCATCGCGCGCGAAGTGAAGCACTCCAGGACCCAGCCCACCGCGCTCCTGGATCGCTTCGTCGCTCCGCTCCTTGCGCTGACGAGACCGAACACCACCACTGCCACAATCGTCGACACAAGGATTCTCTCATGACGGGCCCCGAAACCCTCGACGTCGCCCGCGACGCGATCTGGACCATCGTCGTGGTGTCGGCGCCGCTGATGGTGGTCGGCCTGGTGGTCGGCGTCGCGGTGTCGCTGGTCCAGGCGCTGACCCAGATCCAGGAGCAGACGCTGGTGTTCGTGCCGAAGATCCTGGCGATGTTCGTCACTTTGGTGCTGGCGCTGCCGTTCATGGCGGATGCGTTGCACGCACAGATGATCCGGATCTCGTCGCGAATCATCGGCGGTTGACGCATGATCGAAGCCCGCGCCGCTTTGCTGGTCGCGTCCGCCGCTGCGTGCGGCCGGATCGAACCGCCGGCTTGCGCGCGCTTCGAGTCAGATTGCCGCGATGAACATCGACCTGACCTTTCTGCCGGCGCTGGCCGCCGCTTTCATACTGGTGTTCGCCCGCATCGGCTCGATGGTGATGCTGATGCCGGCGTTCGGCGAGAGCAACATCCCGACTCGGGTGAAGCTGTCGATCGCGCTGCTGCTGACGTTGGTCATGCTGCCGCTGCATCGCTCCGCCTATCAGGTCGATATGTCGTCGCTGACGCCGCTGCTCGTGCTGATGCTGCAGGAGATCGCAGTCGGCATCGTGCTCGGCGCCACCGCGCGGGTGACGCTGTCGGCGCTGCAGGTCGCCGGCGCGGTGATCGCCCAGCAACTCGGACTCGGCTTCGTTTCGGCAGTCGATCCCACGCAGGGCCAGCAGGGCGTGGTGGTCGGCAACTTTCTGACGCTGCTCGGCGTGACGATGCTGTTCGCCACCGACATGCACTATCTGGTGATCGAGGCGCTGAGCGAGAGCTACAAAGTGTTCGCGCCGGGCGAATTGCTGAGCACCGGGGACGTCGCGGCGCTGGCGACCAGAGCGTTCGCCGCCGCATTCAAGCTCGGCCTGCAATTGGCGGCGCCGTTTCTGGTGTTCGGCCTCGTGTTCAACATCGGTCTCGGCGTGCTGGCGCGGCTGATGCCGCAGATGCAGGTGTATTTCGTCGGTGTGCCGCTATCGATCGTGATCGGCTTTATCGTGCTCGGCGTGGTGCTGACCACGATGATGGGCGCATTTCTCGGCTATTTCGGCGGCGTCATGCACGATCTGACGCCGGGCTGATGTTCGGCGTCGTTCGGAGCTGAGCGATGTCGGACGACAGCGACGAGAAAACAGAAGAGCCGACACAGAAAAAGCTCGACGATGCGCTCAAGCGCGGCGACGTGGTCAAGAGTCAGGAGGTCAACACCTGGTTCCTGATCGCGGGAGCCACGCTGGTGCTGTCGTCGTTCCACGAGTCGATCGGGGTCGGCATCCTCGCGCCGATGCGCAACCTGATCGAAAAATCGTGGATGCTGCCGGTCGACGGCGACGGACTGATCGCCCTGGTCAAGAGCCTGTCCTACGCGACCTTGGCGGCGATCGGCATTCCGCTGCTGATGCTGGTGATCGTGGCGATCGCCAGCAACATGATCCAGCACCGGCTGGTGTTCTCGGCCGAGGCGCTGACGCCGAAGTTCAGCAAGCTGTCGCCGCTCGAAGGCGCCAAGCGGCTGTTCGGCAAGCAGGCGATGGCCAACTTCCTGAAGGGCCTGTTCAAGATTGTGGCGCTCGGCATCGTGATGGTGGCGGTGCTGTATCCCGAGCACGACCGGCTCGACGCGCTGCTGAAGATGGACGTCTCTGCGCTGCTCGGCGTCACCGTGGCGCTGACGCTGAAGCTGCTCGGTGCGGTCGTGGCGATGCTCGCCTTCGTGGCGGTCGGCGACTACTTTTTTCAATATCGGCAGTGGCACGAAAAGCTGAAGATGTCGCTGCAGGAGATCAAGGAAGAATACAAGCAGTCGGAAGGCGATCCGCACATCAAGGGCCGGCTCCGGCAACTCCGCTATCAGCGAATGAAGAAGCGGATGATGGCCGAAGTACCCAACGCTTCGGTGGTGATCACCAACCCGACCCACTTCTCGGTCGCGCTGAAATACGAGCGCGGCATGCCGGCGCCGATCTGTGTCGCCAAGGGCGTCGACGCGGTGGCGTTCAAGATCCGGGAAGTGGCGAAGGAAAACGACGTGCCGATCGTCGAGAACGTGCCGCTGGCGCGGGCGCTGTACGCCACCGTCGAGGTCGACGAGGAGATTCCGGTCGAGCACTATCAGGCCGTCGCAGAGGTGATCGGCTACGTGATGAATCTGAGGCGCAATCTGTTCGGGCGGCGGACCTGAGAACGGATCGTGCGCAGGGGCGTTGCCGAATCGCCTGCTGCGGCGCGCCGGAGGCCGGGTTGAGCGATAGATTCGCTTGCGTGAACCGCCGCGATTCAGGCAGTTGGAGCCGCGCCGCTGCGTGCCCGGCGGGCAAGGGACCGGTTCGGTGACCATGACCATCAACGATCAACACGCTTCGTCCGAGCCGCGCCCGGCCTCGCCGGAGCCGGCTCGCCGCAGCGGCAGTATCGCGCTGGTGCTGCTGCTGGCCGGCGCCATCGTGGCCGCCGCCGTGGCGTTCATGACGCTCGGCCGCGCCGGCGCCCAGCCCTACATTCTCGTCCTGCTGGCATTGCTGGCGATGGTCGGACTGTTCATGCTGTTCGCCTTCGCTGCCGGCATCATCGGCTTTGCCGACCGCGCCGCCGAGGACCCGATCCTGCGGGCGATTCCCGAAAACGCTTTCGACGGCATCGCGGTGACGGACGCCGGCGGCCACGTCATCTACGCCAACTCGACCTATCTGGCGCTGACCGGCGCGACCACGATGCAGGACGTTCGGCCGGTCGAGCGGGTGTTCATCGGCAATCCCGACGTTTCCGAGGCGGTGTTCCGTCTGCTCAAGGCGGCGCGCGAGGGGCGGCGGCTGCAGGAGGAGGTGCGGGTCGCCGGCGCTGACGGCAGCCACGGCCGCTGGATGCGGCTGCGGGTGCGCCCGCTCGGCGCCGGCAAGCGCGAGGCGCGGCAGACGGTGTGGTCGATCGCCGACATCACCCGCGACCGCGAGCGTCAGGAGGACGTGTTCCAGACCCTTCAGCACGCCATCGAGTATCTCGACCACGCGCCTTGCGGGTTCTTCTCGGTCAATCCCGCCGGCAATCTGGTCTACGTCAACGCCACGCTGGCGAACTGGCTCGACCACGACTTGGCCGAGATCGGCTCCGGCGGCCTCAAGCTGTCGGACGTTGTCTCGGGCGACGGTGCCGCGCTGCTGACCTCGATCGTGCCGGAGCCGGGCGAGGTGAAGACCGAAGTCTTCGACATCGACCTGAAGAAGCGCGGCGGCCAGACCGTGCCGGTGCGGCTGTATCACAAGCTGGCGTTCGGCGCCGACGGCACGCCCGGCCCGTCGCGGACGCTGGTGATCAGCCGCGCCCGCGACGACCGGCTCGATCCGCAGCGCGCCGCCGAAATCCGCTTCATGCGGTTCTTCGACCAGACCCCGATGGCGATCGCCACGGTCGACAAAGCGGGTGCGGTGGTGCGCGCCAACGCCCGGCTGGCGAAGCTGGCGCAGAGCCTCGATCCGGCGGGGTCGGCGGGATCGAAGTCGATTCTCGCCGCAGTCAGTAGTCGTGACCGCGCTGTGCTGGCGGGCACGATCGAGCAGGCCGCCAAGGGACAGGCCGATATCGCCCCGGTGGAAGTGATGCTCGACAGCGCCAAGGAGCGCTGGGGCCAGTTCTTCGTCACCGCGGTCGCCGACGACGGCGACAGCGAGGTGGCGATCGTCTACATGCTGGAGACGACCGAGCGCCGCGCGCTGGAGAACCAGGTCAACCAGGCGCAGAAGATGGATACCATCGGCCAGCTCGCCGGTGGCATCGCGCACGACTTCAACAACGTGCTGTCGGCCATCATGATGGCCAACGACTTCCTGCTGAACGCGCACAAGCCGACCGATCCGTCGTTCCAGGACATCATGCAGATCAAGCAGAACGCCACCCGCGCCGCGACCTTGGTGCGGCAGCTCCTGGCGTTCTCGCGCAAGCAGACGCTGCGCCCGCAGGTGCTCGATCTCGGCGAGGCACTGACCGACATCGACCGGCTGTTGAAGCGGCTGATCGGCGAGAAGATCTCGCTGGAGATGCAGCACGGCCGCGATCTGTGGCGAACCAAGGCCGACGTCTCGCAATTCGAACAGGTGATCGTCAATCTCGCCGTCAACGCCCGCGATGCGATGCCCGACGGCGGCAAGCTGACGATCCGCACCGCCAATGTCAGCGCCTCTGCGGCCTCGCAGCTTGGCCACAACGGCATGCCGGCGGCCGACTATGTCTGCGTCGAAGTTTCCGACACCGGCACCGGCATTCCGCCGGAAATCCTGGACAAGATTTTCGAGCCGTTCTTCTCGACCAAGGAGGTCGGCAAGGGCACCGGGCTCGGGCTGTCGACGGTCTACGGCATCATCAAGCAGACCGGCGGCTTCGTGTACGTCGATTCGGAAATCGGCAAGGGCACCACCTTCCGCATCTATCTGCCGCGCCACGAGCAGGCCGCCGAGCCGCAGGTCGAAGCGCCTGCGGTCGCTGCTGGCGGCGCAGCGTCCGAGCCCGCGCCGGCGGCCCCCAAGCCGCGCGCCGACATGACCGGGCAGGGCACCATCCTGCTGGTCGAAGACGAAGAGGGGCTTCGCTCGCTCAATGCCCGCGGTCTGCGCTCGCGCGGCTATCAGGTGATCGAAGCGTCCAACGGCATCGAGGCGCTGGAAGAGTTCGACGCCCATGGCGGCGCAGTCGATCTCGTCGTCTCCGACGTGGTGATGCCGGAGATGGACGGGCCGACGCTTTTGAAAGCGATGCGCGGCCGCAATCCTGACCTGAAGATCATCTTCGTGTCCGGCTACGCCGAGGACGCATTCGAAAAAAGTCTGCCGGAAAACGAGCAGTTCGCCTTCCTGGCCAAACCGTTCGCGCTCAGTGCGCTGGTTGCGAAGGTGAAGGAGACGATGGAGGCGGATTGAGGCGTGGCCGAGTGCTTCTTAACGGCTCGTTAGGTTCAGCGTACTCCCCGCGACCGAGGGCCGCAGGTGTGCGACGACGCGCCCGCTTCCTTTTTGATGGGCGCTGCCCATTTTAGCAGCGCTTCCCCCTGCCGGGGATCGAGGGAGATCCATGAATTTCTTGCATCGCACGCGCGGCGTTGTCGCTGCTCTTGCCGTGACCATGGCTTTGGCGCTGCCGATGGCGATGGTGCTGTCGTCGGCTGCCGACGCCCGTGCCGGCCGGAGCAGCAGCATGGGCTCGCGCGGCTCGCGCAGCTTCGCAGCGCCGCCGAGCACCACCACGGCGCCGGGCGCCGCTCAACCCTTCAACCGCACCTACAGCCAGCCGGGCAGCCCCGGCATGAGCGGCCCGGCCGCCGGCGCCGCCAACAAGGGCGGCTTCTTCAATCGTCCGGGCATGGGCATGCTCGGCGGCCTCGCCGCAGGCTTCCTCGGCGCCGGCCTGCTCGGCATGCTGTTCGGCGGCGGATTCCTGTCGGGTCTCGGCAGCTTCGCCTCGATCATCGGGCTGGTGCTGCAGGTCGCGCTGGTCGTGATCCTGGCGCGTCTCGCATGGGGCTGGTGGCAGCGGCGCAATAACCCGCAGGCGGCCTATGCGTCGGGTCCGGCGGCGGGCCAGGGTCCGCGGCCCGATGGCGTCCACGCCATGGACCAGACCGCCAACCAGGGTGCGCAGCCGGCCAATCGCAGCGGCTTCGGCTTCGGCGGCAGTGCCAGCAACGATCGGCCGCTCGAGATCAAGCCGGAGGACTATGAGGTGTTCGAGCGGCTGCTCGGCGACGTCCAGGCCGCTTGGTCGAATGAGGATATCGACCGGTTGCGTCAGCTCGCCACCCCGGAAATGGCGTCGTACTTCGCCAAGGATCTGGAGGAGAACAAGGCCGCCAACGACATCAACAAGGTGTCGGACGTGAAGCTGCTGCAGGGCGATCTTGCCGAAGCCTGGCGCGAGGGCGAAACCGACTACGCCACGGTGGCGATGCGGTTCTCGCTGGTCGACAAGACTCTCGAGCGCGGCACCAACCGTCTCGTCGCCGGCAGCGAGACGCCGATCGAAGCGACCGAGATCTGGACCTTCACCCGGCGGCCCGGCGCAAGCTGGGAACTGGCGGCGATCCAGCAGACCAACTGACGCTCTTCGCCGGAGTGATCCCAATCGAAGCGCCGCGGACCTTCCGCGGCGCTTTTTTGTTAGGCTTCTGAATGCGGCGACGTGCGGACGGCCGCGCGTCGATCACCACGGGGCCCGAGACCATGGCTTACGAACTGTACTACTGGCCGACCATCCAGGGCCGCGGCGAATTCGTGCGGCTGGCTTTGGAAGAGGCTGGCGCCGACTATGTCGACGCGGCACGCCGCGGCAAGGCCGGCATGGCGACCATGATGAAGCTGATGCAGGCGCGCACCGGGACGCCGCCATTCGCACCGCCGTTTCTCAAGGCTGGCAAGCTGACGATCGGCCAGACCGCCAACATCCTGCTGTATCTCGGCGGCCGCCACGGCCTTGCGCCCGCCACCGAGGCGGGCCGGCTGTGGGTGCATCAGCTCCAGCTCACCATCGCCGACCTTGTGCAGGAAGTGCACGACACCCATCACCCGATTGGCACCATGCTGTACTACGACGATCAACGGAAGCCGGCGAAGAAGCGGACCGCTCAGTTCTGGGACAACCGCGCGCCGAAATTTCTCGGCTACTTCGAGCGCCTGATCGCCGAAGGCAGCGGTGCGTATCTGACGGGGCGCAAGCCGAGCTACGCCGATCTGTCGCTGTTTCAGACCGTCGAAGGCCTGCGCTACGCGTTTCCGAAGCACATGAAGAAGTTCGAGCGCAAGATCCCCAAGCTGGTCGCGCTGCACGACCGCATCGCCGAGCGCCCGAATATCGCCGCGTATCTCGCCAGCGACCGCCGTGTTCCGTTCAACCAAGACGGCATCTTCCGGCACTACAAGGAGTTGGACAAGTAACAGCTTGTCGGCTGGCGCTCGATCTCTCCCCAAGTCATTCCAGGGCGCGCCGACAGGCGCGAACCCGGAATCCGACCCGAGCAGATCACCTCGAGATTCCGGGTTCGCGAGCTGCGCTCGCGCCCCGGAATGACTTGAGTGGATTTGCGCGAACCTATCTGTGCCGTCCGTCGATCGGCGTCATCTTCAGCTGCGACAGCTCTATGCCGTCGATGCAGGAGACGTTCAGCGCCACCACTTCGGTGCCGTCGGGCTTGGTGCCTCGCGCAAACACCTCGACGCCGCACTCGCTGCAGAGCTGGTGACTGACCGCGCGCTTGTTGAACAGATATTCCTTCAGGCTGTCTTCGCCGGCGCGCAGCTGAAAGCTCTTCGGCGGCAGGAAGGTGAAGTGCAGACCCTTCTTGGTGCAGATCGAGCAGTTGCAAGCCGTGACCATCGACAGGTCGGTGGTGCATTCGAACCGCACCAGACCGCAATGGCAGCCGCCGGTCAGGACTTTGGCATCGCTCATCAGGCTACCCCGCCGCTCGCGTCGGCCGAGTCTAGCAGAGCGCCGGCTGCGCGCCAGATGGCCACCAGCGCAGCGATCGGGCTGAAACAACAAAGCCCCGCGCGTGGCGGGGCCCGTCGTCGCTTCTGAGACGCGTCGTCGTGCTTTACGCGAGCTGGTCGACGCGGGTGCCCTGTCCGGGCGGCAGCGCCGCTTTCGGCGGCTGGATGCTGGTGGTGTCCTTGTCGTCTTTCGGCGGCGGAGGTGGCGGCGGAGGGCTCGCCTGAGTCGCCGGCTTGGCCACCGGTGTCGACGACACGCTCGAAATGCTGCTCATCAGTCTTTCCTCGTGTTGGCCAACGTCCCCCGATGACATGGCGCGTCGGTGGCGAGTTGCCATCGGCTGCGCCCAGGGAGGCATCGGATCACAGGCGATGATCGCGCCGTCCGGTGAAGTTTGCGCGCATTTCTGCGTCGGCATTTGCTTCAAATGCCGTGTTGTCGCCTCGGGAAAGAAGCAGTTCCGGTTTCCGGCTATTCGCTGCTGTCGCGGCTGATCGAGATCGAGGAGTCGGTCTTGGTTCGGGCGCAGCGCATGTCGAGCCGGCGGAACCGGGTCTTGATGTCGTTGCCGCGCAGGATGCCGACCCGCCCGAAGCAGCGCTTGACCCCGCGCAGAGTGTCCGGCTTCGGGATGGTGAACACGATCGCCGCTGCGCTGGCGATCAGGTCCTGAAACTCCGGCGACGGCTTTCGCGCCGGCGCCTGGCCGTAAACCTCATTCTTCACCGTGCGGCTCGGACACCCCAGCCGCAGCGCCTTCGCGGCCGGATGCGACAGATAGATCGTATTGGCGGCGGTCTTGCCAATGCCGACCCCGCCGATCTGTGCCTTGAGTTGCTTGGCGAGATCGTCACAGCGATCGGCGCGGGCGGGGGTGGCGATGGTGAATGCAGCGAGCGTGAGGGCGGTCAAGGAAGTTGCGCCGTACCCGACGCGTATCGGCAAAGAGGTTGAAAACAAGATCAGTTCCTCCGCGCATGGGCTTCCGATAAGTGAGCTTCTTAGCGAAGCTCGCACAGAAAGCAAAACAGGGCGGAGCCTACCACCGCCGAACCGGGCCACAATGAAGGCAGTCGCGACGGCTGCACAGACCGGCGGAAAATGCTATGTTGAGGTCATGAGCAGAGAGCAGGTGAAGGCTATTCTGGAGCGTGTGCTGACCTGGTCGCCCGAGCGCCAGGAGGACGCTGCTGACATTCTGACTGCGATGGAGGCGTCGGATTCGAGCCAACTCCGGCTTTCCAATGCGCAGGCCGACGAGGTTCGGCGACGGCTTGCGGACAGCGATGCCGAGACGATGACGCTGGAAGAATTCACCGCGCACTTCAAGCGGCGTCTGGCTCCGTGAAAGTCGTCGTTCGACAGGCCGCCCGGCGTGACCTCGACGACATTCTCGATTGGATTTCGAAGGACAGTCCGCGGGCCGCAAGGGCGGTAACAGAGCGGATATTGGATCGCGTGAACCGGTTGGCGAAGCGTGGCCTTGCAAGCATGGGTCGGCCGGGCCTGGTCGAAGGCACCCGCGAACTGCTGGAGCCGCCCTATATCATCGTCTATCAGATCGATACCGCCACCAATGAAATCGTGGTGCTCAACATCGTCCATGGCGCGAGGAAACGGGACGAGTGATGACGAGGTCGATGGATAGATGTTGCAGGGGCGAGATCGGTCGGGTGCGGATCGCTGCGCACTGTTCGATGCCTGTGCGTTGAAGTAGGTGAGGCGGGGAAGGTGAGCCGTGGCTACAGCAATCAAGCCCATTTTGAGACGGTTCGATAGCCCTGCTTGATCGTAGGCGAATGCGGCCGAGCAAGAGCTTACTGGGCAGCAGGAACGACCAGTGGTTACCCAGTCTCTCGCTTCGAAATCGGAGGCTAGTGCGGAGACTGAACAAGAACACCGGCCCAGCGATCCTCCGCAGGAAGAAAGCGCCACTTCGGTTGCAGCCGACTCTGGCGGGTAAACGTCCTGACGCTCCCCACCCTCCCGTTTTGAACCCTTCAAAATCCCTTCGAAACCGCCTAGACAGGGCCGCGAATTTCCCCATTCGAGGCCCTGTCCATGAACGCTCCCACGCCCGTTCCGTCTGCCGCCACCCCGGTTCCGCCCTATAAGCACACCCCGCTGTTTCCGCTGGGCAAGGACGACACCGTCTATCGTAAGATCACGTCGGACGGCGTGCGGGTGGAAAAGGTGCTCGGGCGCGACATGCTGGTGGTGGAGCGCGAGGCGCTGCGGGCGCTGTCGGAGGCTGCGTTCGGCGAGATCAACCATTATCTGCGGCCCGGCCACCTCGCCCAGCTCCGCAAGATCCTGGACGATCCGGAGGCGAGCCCGAACGACAAGTTCGTTGCGCTCGATTTCCTGAAGAACGCCAATATCGCCGCCGGCGGCGTGCTGCCGATGTGCCAGGACACCGGCACCGCGATCATCATGGGCAAGAAGGGCTCGAACGTCATCACCGACGGCGATGACGAGGCAGCGCTGAGCGAGGGCGCGCGCGACGCTTACTTGCGCCGTAACCTGCGCTACTCGCAGGTCGCGCCGCTGTCGATGTTCGAAGAGAAGAACACCGCCAACAACATGCCGGCGCAGTGCGAGATCTACGCCGAGGGCGATGATGCCTACAAGTTCATGTTCATGGCCAAGGGCGGCGGCTCGGCCAACAAGAGCTTCCTGTTCCAGGCGACGCCGTCGCTGCTGACGCGCGACCGGCTGCTGGCGTTCCTGAAAGAGAAGATCATGACGCTCGGCACCGCGGCGTGCCCGCCCTATCACCTGGCGATCGTGATCGGCGGCACTTCGGTCGAGACCACGATGAAGACGGTGAAGCTCGCCCTGTCTCTTATACAAATCT
>NZ_QUMK01000097.1 GCF_010907035.1 Rhodopseudomonas sp. BR0M22 | reverse complement strand
TGGGATCGGTCCTGTATGCGGGCGATCACCGCAACGGCAATGCCCGTGCGACTGTTCGATCAAGCAACACCGACAGAGGCGCCCGCACCGGGTTACGGCGAGATGATCGGCCGGGAATCTACCGAGCGGCCTCTGTCGCGCTGACTATGCACCAGCACATCGCAGATACAGGAATCTCGACGTTCAAAGCACCGCCGGTCGCACGACAATCTCGGGATTCCGGGTTCGCGAGCTATCGCTCGCGCCCCGGAATGACTCCCGACTGATTGGTGTCCGTGGCGCTCAGTGACCCGCCGTTTCGATCGCATCCGCGATCGCAATCGTCTTCTTGGCGATTTCGGCGTGCAGGCGTTCGACCATGCGGCCGTCGAGTTGGATGGCGCCGCGGCCCTGGTTCTCGGGGCGTTCGAACGCCGCAAGGATCTTGCGGGCCTGGGCGATGTCTTCCGCCGGCGGCGTGAAGGCGGCGTTGCAGGCGTCGATCTGGCCGGGATGGATCAGGGTCTTGCCGTCGAAGCCGAGATCGCGGGCCTGCGCGCACTCTTCCGAGAGACCATCGACATTGCCGATGTCGCTGTAGGGGCCGTCGAGGGCGATCAGGCCGTGGACGCGGGCGGCGAGCACGCAATGGGTGATCATCGACAGCATGGTGGAGCGGCCGGGCAGCATCCGGATGCCGGTCTCGCGCGAGATGTCGTTGGGGCCGAATACGAAGCCTTCGAGCCGCGACTTGGCGTCGTGCTTCTGTGCAGCCAGTTCCTCGGCATGCAACACACCGCGGGCGGTCTCGATCATGATCCAGACCCGGATCGACGGATCGGCGCCGAGTTCGGCGAGCTTGTTGCCCACAGTGGCGATATCTTCGATGGTCGAGACCTTCGGCACTAGAATGCCGTCAGGTCCGGCCTTTGCGGCCATCGCGATGTCGTCCTGCCACCACGCGGTGTCGAGTGCGTTGATCCGCACCAGGATCTCACGCTTGCCGTAGCCCTTGGCCGCCACTGCCGCGGCAATCTGATCGCGCGCCGTATCCTTGGCGTCCGGCGCCACCGCGTCTTCGAGGTCCAGGATCAGGCCGTCGGCCGGCAGCAGCCGGGCCTTTTCGAGCGCCCGCGCGTTCGATCCCGGCATGAACAACAGGCTGCGGCGCGGTCGGATCATGGTTTCCCCCTGGCAAAACGAAAATCGGCCGAGGCGATAGCATCTCGGCCCTCGGGCCGGAAGGCTTGTTCGCGGCCGCGTCCTGTGATTATCGGTGCGGGATCAGGCGCGCGCGCATCCTGGTCGCATCCATCCGCTCGCATACGCGCCAATGTTCCAACCGATGGAGAGACCGCGCCGATGACCTCTTTTCCGACGTCCCTGATCTCGGGTTACGAAGCGTTCCGAAACCAGCGGCTGCCGACCGAGCAGACTCGCTATCGCGAACTTTCGGAGCGCGGACAGTCGCCGGAAGTGATGGTGATCGGCTGCTGCGACAGCCGCGTCTCGCCCGAGGTGATCTTCGACGCCGGTCCCGGTGAAATCTTCGTGGTCCGCAACGTCGCCAATCTGGTGCCGGTGTACGAGCCCGATGGCGGTGCCCACGGCGTTTCGGCGGCGCTGGAATTTGCCGTTCAGGTGCTGAAGGTGAAGCACATCGTGGTGCTCGGCCATGCCCAATGCGGTGGTATCAAAGCCTTCACCGACAAGACCCCGCCGCTGACCGAGAGCGACTTCATCGGCCGCTGGATGCAGATGTTCACCAAGCCGGGCGAGGTGGTCGAGAAGCGCGACCACGAGAGCGTGCAGGAGTTTCGTACCCGGATCGAGAAGGCCGCGGTATTCCGCAGCATCGAGAACCTGATGACCTTCCCCTGCATCCAGATCCTGGTCGAACGCGGCCGTCTGCAGCTTCACGGGGCCTATTTCGGCGTCGCCGACGGTGACCTGTTCGTACTCGATCAGGACAGCAAACAATTCGTGCCGGCCGTGAAGGTGGCGTGAGACGGATCACGTCGTGATGGCCGGGTTCGATCGGCAATCCATCGCTTCGAACCTCCTCAGCTCGACGTTCCTGGCGCTTCGCGCCGGATCGGTGCGCGGGTCCGGCCCGCGCATGACGTCGTGCAGGGAGCCAGGTCCGGCGGACGGTGGCTAATGTCCGCCCTTGTCGTCGCCGTGGCCCCAGCGATCGGACAGTGCCATGATCAGGGTCGAGACCACGAACACCAGATGGATGCCGACCAGCCAGGCGAGCTTGGTCTGATCGTAGCTGTCGATGTTCATGAATGCTTTGAGCACCTGGATTGCCGAGATCGCCACGATCGAGGCCAGCAGCTTCTGCTTCAGTCCGGCGAAATCGACCTTGGTCATCCACTCCGGCCAATCCGGATGATCGCCGGGGTCGATCCGCGACACGAAGTTCTCGTAGCCCGAAAACACCACGATCAGGACCAGATTGCCGGTCAGCGACACGTCGATCAGGCTGAGCACGCCGAGGATGATGTCGGCTTCCTTGGCGATCGTTGCGTGCACGATGAATTCGTAAAGCAGCATCACGAATTTGTAGAGCAGCACCGCAAGGCTGATCACCAGGCCGAAATAGAACGGCGCCATCAGCCAGCGGCTGTTGAACAGCATGGTCTCGAAGCCGCGCTCGATGCGGCTGCCGGGTGTTCTGGATTTCGAAGCGGGAGGTTGTTCGGTCATGGCTCGCTTTACGACAATGAAGCGGAGCGAGCCTAGCGTGCCGGCGGGACTTCGTCAGTACCGATCGTCCGCGGGCAAACAAATGGCCGGGACGAGGCCCGGCCATTGTTTAGTTTGATCTGCACCGCGGAGCGGCGCTATCGCGCCTGTCCGCCTTACAGAGTTACGCCGCCTGCTTCTTGGCGGTGATCAGCTTGCGGTTGATCAGCGCTTCGGCGATCTGGATCGCGTTCAGCGCCGCGCCCTTGCGCAGGTTGTCGGACACGCACCACAGCACCAGGCCGTTCTCCACCGTCGCGTCCTCGCGGATGCGGCTGATGTAGGTGGCGTCCTCGCCGGCGGCTTCGTAAGGCGTGACGTAGCCGCCCGGCTCGTGCTTGTCGATCACCAGGCAACCCGGCGCCTTGCGCAGGATCTCGCGCGCCTCGTCGGCGGTGATCGGGTTCTCGAACTCGATGTTGACCGCTTCGGAATGGCTGACGAACACCGGCACCCGCACGCAGGTCGCCGTCAGTTTGATCTTGGGGTCGAGAATCTTCTTGGTCTCGGCCATCATCTTCCACTCTTCCTTGGTAAAGCCGTCTTCCATGAAGACGTCGATCTGCGGGATGAGGTTGAAGGCGATCCGCTTGGGGAATTTCTTATTCACCAGCTCGTCGTTGGTGTAGACGGCCTTGGTCTGCGAGAACAGTTCGTCCATCGCATCCTTGCCGGCTCCCGACACCGACTGATAGGTCGACACCACCACGCGCTTGATCTTGGCGTGGTCGTGCAGCGGCTTCAGCGCCACCACGAGCTGCGCGGTCGAGCAGTTCGGGTTGGCGATGATGTTCTTCTTGGTGAAGCCGGCGGCGGCCGCGGCGTTCACTTCCGGAACGATCAGCGGCACGTCCGGGTCCATCCGCCACGCGCTGGAGTTGTCGATCACCACCGCGCCCTGCGCACCGATCTTCGGCGACCATTCCTTTGACACTTCGCCGCCGGCCGACATCAGGCAGATGTCGACGTCGCTGAAGTCGTAGTGCTCGAGCGCCTTGCATTTCAGGGTTTTGTCGCCGTAGCTCACCTCGACGCCGACCGAGCGGCGCGATGCCAGCGCCACCACCTCGTCGGCCGGGAACTTGCGTTCGTCCAGAATGGCGAGCATTTCACGCCCGACATTGCCGGTCGCACCCACTACCGCGACTTTGTAACCCATCGTTCACTCTCCGAAGGAATTTGCTCCGCTGCGGCAAGCCGCAGCAAGGAGAAGTCAGCGCTTCTATGCGAGAAACGCCGCGGACACAACGTAGTACCCATTCGAGCCCGCGCAATGCGAAGCAACCCGGCCCTCCGCGGCGCCGCCTCCTCCTCCCGGATTCACCCCGCTCTGACCAGCTTCGCCGAGGAATGCCGGGATACGGTATTGCGGGTGCTGGCCTATGCCGGCGCGCTGGCGCTGATCGGGCTGATCGTCTTCTATACCGCCAATCCTCTGACCGATGCCGCGGTCACCGCGGCGACCACCGCCGAGGCCGGATCGGGCTGGAGCGTGGCGGACCGGTCGCCGCCGGCGTTCGCCGTCAGCCAGCTCGATTGGCCGGGCAAGACCGAAACGACCGAAATTCTGCGCCATCCGGCCGGCGGCCGCAAAGACATCCTGCGCTTCGCCGGAACTGGCGAGCCGGCCGCCGCCGAGATCGAGATCTATCGGATTGGCGGGGAGGCTCCCGGTCCGGCGGCGGACGCCGATCTGGCGAGCCGGATGGACCACCGCGGCACGGCGTCGGTCGAGACCGCCGGGGTGATCGAGACCAAATTCGGCCCGGTGCAGCTGTTCAGCCTGATTGGGGACGACCGGCCGGCCCGTGCCTGCCTTGGCTTCGTCAAACCGATCGAGGCGGCGGGCCTGCGGATTTCCGGCTTCTCCTGCCGGGGCGAGACCGGTCCCGAACGGCGGGCGGCCGCGGCTTGCCTGCTCGACCGGCTGGTGCTGCTGAGCGGCGATGCCGCAACCGCCGCAGCGTTTGCCCAGGCGGAGCTGCGCCGCAGTGGCTGCGCGCCGAATCACATCCCGAGCGCTTCGGCCCCGGCCGACTGGGTGACCGGCCTCCAGGACCCCGTGCTACGCGGCCGGTTGTAGGGCGAAACCGCTCGTCGGCGCGGTAACGCTCTGGAGTTCATGCAACAATTCGGCGACGGGCGGATTGAAGGATTGTCGCCCGGTGTTGCCGGATTGACCTTGTGGCGGGTATGCGGCGACGGCTACAAGGGTGAAACTGGAATGCGCCTGCCGATGGGGACTCCGATGTTCGTGAAATTCACTGCCGCCAGACTGTTGCCGGTGCTGCTCGCGGCAGCCGCTGTCGCCGTGATCGGTGCCAGCACTGCCGATGCCGCGCCGAAGAAGCGCGGCTACACCTCCGACCAGATCCGCTACGGCGCCCGCGGCCCGAATCGGGTCTATCAGGCCGGCCCGCGCACCCGGGTCTACGTCACCAAGCGGTCCTGGCTCGACGCCGGCACCGAGGTGCAGCCCGGCGAACGCCACTTCTCCGACTACGCTTTCCCGCCGGGTTACTCGTTCGCCCGCGAGAACGGCCAGCGCCCGATCGATCGTTGGCCGCTCAATCCGGCCTCCGATCTCGGCGGCTCTCCGACCGGTTTCCCGCTGTACTGATCGGCCTGCGGCACCCGCCGCCGCCCGGAACAGCTCCAGAAACGACAACGCCCGCCGAATCCGGCGGGCGTTTTCATTTTCTGCTCGACGTGACCGCCGGGGCTGGCCCGGCGGTTCATCGGATTTCTGTAAAGACGGCTTCGTGGACCACGTCCGCGAACCAGGTCGTCAGGCGTGCAGCGCCTGCAGCTCGGTGACGATCGCTTCGCCCATCTGCGAGGTCGACACCACGGTCGCGCCGTCGCTCTTGATGTCGGCGGTGCGCAGGCCCTTGGCCAGCACCGCGGCGATCGCTTCGTCGAGCTTGTCGGCGAGCGCGCCCATGTCGAGCGAGTAGCGCAGCGCCATGCCGAACGAGGCCAGCATCGCCACCGGGTTGGCCATGCCCTTGCCGGCGATATCGGGCGCCGAGCCGTGCACCGGCTCGTACATCGACTTGCGCTTGCCGGTCTTGGCGTCGATCTCGCCGAGCGAGGCCGACGGCAGCATCCCCAGCGAGCCGGTCAGCATCGCGGCGATGTCGCTCAGCATGTCGCCGAACAGGTTGTCGGTGACGATGACGTCGAACTGCTTCGGCCACTTGACGAGGTTCATGCCGCCGGAATCGGCGAGCTGGTGGTCGAGCTGGACGTCCTTGTACTCGCGGTCGTGCACGGCGGTGATCACTTCGTTCCAGAGCACGCCCGTCTTCATGACGTTGCGCTTCTCCATCGAGGTGACCTTGTTGCGGCGCTTGCGGGCGAGGTCGAACGCGACCCGGCCGATGCGCTCGATCTCGTAGGTGTCGTAAACCTGGGTGTCGACCGCGCGCTTCTGGCCGTTGCCGAGATCGGTGATGGTCTTCGGTTCGCCGAAATACACGCCGCCGGTCAGCTCGCGCACGATCATGATGTCGAGGCCTTCGACCACGTCGGGCTTCAGGCTAGAGGCTTCCGCGAGCGCCGGGTAGCACACCGCCGGGCGGAGATTGGCGAACAGCGCCAGATCCTTGCGCAGCCGCAGCAGGCCGGCCTCGGGCCGCGCGTCGTAGGGCACGCCGTCCCACTTCGGGCCGCCGACCGCGCCGAAGATCACCGCGTCGGAAGCCTGCGCCAGCGCCATGGTGGCGTCGGTGATGGCCACCTTGTCGGCATCGTAGGCGGCGCCGCCGACCAGGCCATGCTCGGTCTCGAAGCTGGCAATGCCGGCCTTGTTGAGCCAGTCGATCAGCCGGCTGACCTCGGCCATCACCTCGGTGCCGATGCCGTCGCCGGGAAGAAGAAGCAGTTTGTGCGTTGCCATATGTGCCTCGATATCAATGGAGGTCGTCATGCCCGGGCTTGACCCGGGCATCCATCCGTCTCGCAAGAAGCTGGATTGCCGGGTCGAGCCCGGCAATGACGCCGTGAGGAATTCGCGGGCCGAGTGCTAGATCGCCGGTGCCGGCTTGGCAAGACAGTGTTGCCGTCGCTGCGTGTTGCCGCTGCGGCGCATTCGCTGTCACAATGACGGTGCCGGAGACCTTCCTTGACCCTGCTCGACCGCACCGAGGCGGCGCCCGCTCATCCCGCGCGCCTGATCCTGATTCTGTCGCTCGCCCCGACCGTGGGGCTCGGCATCGGCCGTTTCGCCTATTCGCTGCTGCTGCCGGACATGCGCGACAGCCTCGGCTGGTCGTATTCGGCGGCCGGATTCATGAACACCATCAATGCGGCCGGCTACCTGGCCGGCGCGCTGGTGACGTCCCGGCTGGTCGCGCGGTTCGGCATGGCGGCGATCGTTCGGATCGGCACGCTGGCCTGCGTCGCGTCGCTGGCGCTGTGCGCGCTGTCGGGCAATTTCGCGCTGCTGTCGGCGGCGCGGCTGATCGCCGGGATCGGCGCGGCGCTGGCGTTCGTGGCCGGCGGCGCGCTCGCCACCACCATCGCCCAGGCGCAGCCGGCGCGGTCGGCGTTTCTGCTCAGCCTGTTCTATGCCGGCCCCGGCATCGGCATCCTGTCGTCGGGGTTGATCGCGCCATTCCTGCTGCAGGCGGCCGGGCCCGGCTCGTGGTGGCTCGGCTGGCTGGTACTGGCGGCGCTGTCGGCCGCGATGACCCTGCCGGTGCTGCTGGCGCCGATCGGGGTCGATGCCGGGCTCGGCGGCGGCCCAGTCGCGCCGTTCCGGATCGCCCCGGTGCTGATCTATCTGGCCGGCTATTTCATGTTCGGCGCCGGCTACATCGCCTACATGACCTTCATGATCGCCTATGTGCGCGACGCCGGCGGCGGCGCCGCGGCGCAGAGCGCGTTCTGGTGCCTGATCGGGATCAGCGCCTTCGTCACGCCCTGGGTGTGGCGCCGGGTGATGGCGCTGCATCGCGGCGGGCTGTCGACCACCATCATCCTGGCCGTCAATGCGGTCGGCGCCGTGCTGCCGCTGTTCAGCCTGTCGCCCGTGATGCTGGCGACCTCGGCGCTGGTGTTCGGGGTGTCGTTCTTCGCGGTGGCGGCCTCGACCACGGCCTTCGTCCGCCTCAACTATCCGCAAGCGGCCTGGCCCGGCGCGATCGCCGCGCTGACGATCGCGTTCGGTATCGGCCAGACCCTCGGCCCGCTGGTGGTCGGCGCCATCACCGACGCGATCGGCAGCCTGTCGTCGGCGCTGGCGGTCTCCGCCGCGACGCTGGCGATCGGCGCCGCGCTGTCGGCGCTTCAGCGGCCGTTGCGTCAGTAGCCCCAACTCGCACCGTCATTCCGGGGCGCTTGCGCAGCAAGCGAACCCGGAATCCAGAGGTTATTGCGACGTGGTCCCTTGGGTGCGTGCCCTGACCATCGAGATCCCGGGTTCGCGCTGCGCGCGCCCCGGGATGACGGTGCGGGTTGCTACGGTTCGATCACGCCGCAGGCGATGCGGTCGCCGGCGTTGCCGGCCGGATCGGACTTGTAGTCGTCGGCCTTGGCGTGGATCACCAGCGCGGTGCCGCCGTCCTTGAACACTGAGTTCGGCTTGCCCTTGGCGAGCGTCACCGCGTCGTTGACGACATCGATGCTGAGCGCGCCGGAAGCCGGCACGTCGAGGTTCGGCATGTCGCCCGCATGGGCGCCGCCCTCGGCCATCTTGCCGTGCTTCTTGTTCTCCGGATTGAAGTGACCGCCCGCCGAGGTGAACGGCGGCTCGCACTTGCCGACCGCATGAATGTGGAAAGCGTGCTCGCCCGGCGGCAGGCCCTTCAGCGCCAGCTTGATGGTGACGCCCTTGCTGCCCTCGGTCAGCATTGCGGTGCCGACCTCGGCGCCTTCGGCGTTTTTCAGCGTGGCCTTGGCGCTGTCCGCCGCCATCGCCGCCGTGGTGACGCCGAGCAGCGCGCCGGTGCACAACAAAGCTCGCAGAATCATCAGGACCTCCCGTGACGTGTTCTGAAACGTGATGCGCGACGCTAACACCGCGTCCGCCACGACGCCAACACGCGATTGGCCGCGGATTCGGCCGGGAACTTTTTGGGACTGTTGGGACGTGACAGAATTTCCACGAGTCATTCCGGGGCGCTCACGCGAGTGAGCGAACCCGGAATCTCGAGATACGAGGGCACGAGCTGGCCGCGACAATCGCGGGATTCCGGGTTCACGCGCGTTGCGCGTGCCCCGGAATGACGTGAGTGAACGACTACAACCCGCTGAACGAGTTGTAGCCCTGGTCTTCCCAGTAGCCGCCTTTGTAGTCGTTGGTCACTTCCATCGACACGACGTATTTGGGATTCTTGAAGCCGAGCTTGGTCGGGATCCGGATCTTCATCGGATAGCCGTAGGCGCGCGGCAGCACTTCGCCGCCGAACTTGAAGGTCATCTGGGTCTGCGGATGCAGCGCGGTCGGCATGTCGATCGGCGAGGTGTAGTCGTCGGCACAGCGGAACCAGACGTAGTTCGCTTTGGTGTCGGCACCGATCAGTTCGAGGAAATCGCGCAGGCGCACGCCACTCCACTGGCCGATCGCGCTCCAGCCTTCGACGCAGACATGCCGGGTGATCTGCGACACCTCCGGCAGTTGCGTCAGCTCCTGCAAGGTCCAACTCTTCTTGTTCTGGACCAGCCCCGAGACCTCCAGCTTCCATTCGCCCCCGTCGATCGTCGGTGCTTCGTCGAGCGAGTAGTAGGCATTGAACGGGAACGGCCGGGTGATCTCCTTCTCGCTGAAGGTCGGCGCCAGCGTGTTCGGGTTGAAGATCGCCGCCTGCACTGCGTCGTTGAATTTCGACACCTTGGCCAGCAGATGCTCGGCGCTGTCGCCGTCCACGACGTCGCATCCGGTCAGCAACGTCAGGGCGCCGAGGCTGGCGCCCCCTGCCAGAAACCGCCGCCGCGAGACATCCGGCATCAGTCTGGCGGCGTCGCGGACCAGCAGCTTCTTGTCGACGCCCGGGATCAGCAATCTTTTGATGCGCAGCATGTCCTTGTCCTCTTGGCGTCATTGCGAGGAGCGCAGCGACGAGGCAATCCAGTTCAGTGCACGGAGGCTGGGTTGCTTTGCTGAGCTCGCCATGACGGAGAAACTGCTTCGAGTTCAGCGTCCGATGATCATCGCCCGCAGCGCCTTCGGCACCAGGGCGGCCAGCGCGATGTGGATCACGGCGAACACCACGATTGCGCTCATCGCTGCAAAATGCACGTAGCGCGCGGCGTCGTAGCCACCGAGGAGAGCGGTCAGGACATGGAACTGCACGGGCTTCCAGATCGCGAGGCCGGACGCCACGATCACCACGCCGACCAGCAACACGCCGACATACAGCGCCTTCTGCACCGCGTTGTAGCGGTCGAGGTCGTCATGCGACAGCCGGAGCCGGACCGCCTGCGACAGGTCGGAGGTGATGGCCGAGAACGAGATCGGCCACAGCTTGCGGCGAAACCGGCCGGTGGCGAAGCCGAGGACGACGTAGAGCAGGCCGTTGATCACCAGCACCCACATCGCGGCGAAGTGCCAGAGCAGTCCGCCGCCGAGCCAGCCGCCGAGCGTCAGGCTTCGGGCGAACTGAAAGTCGAACAGCGGCGCGGCATTGTAGATTTGCCAGCCCGAGAGGATCATCGTCAGCATTGCGATGGCGTTGATCCAATGCATCACCCGCACCCATAGCGGATGCACGGTGGCGCCGGATGTCGGGGCTGTCGTGGTCGTCGGCGACGGATCGGTCAGTGCGGTGGTGGACATCGGCCCTATTCCTGAAAGCCAGCGCTTACACCGGACATTACGGGCAATGCGCCTGTTTCGTTACTGCCGATTATCGATCATCGCGGCTTGGCGCGCGATCGGGATCACGAAAGCGCGAGCCGGTTGTCCGGCCCGCGCCTCTCTCGCGGCAGGTCGCCGCAGTCTCCGCGGCGCTGGGGGACGTGACGCGCTGCGGAGACGAGCTTGGATTACGACGGCAGCAGCACGGTATCGATCACATGGATCACGCCGTTCGACTGGTTGACGTTCGGGATCGTCACCGTCGAGCTGCCGCCCTTGGTGTCGATCAGCATCACCTGGTCGCCCATCCGCTTCACCGTCAGGGTCTCGCCTTCCACCGTCTTCAGCTTCTTGCCTTCGGTAAGGTCGGCGGCTTCGAGCTTGCCGGGCACCACATGGTAGGTGAGGATCTTGGTGAGCTGCTTCTTGTTCTCCGGCTTCACGAGGGTCTCGACGGTGCCGGCCGGCAGCTTGTCGAATGCCGCGTTGGTCGGCGCGAACACCGTGAACGGGCCCTTGCCCTCCAGCGTCTTGACCAGGCCGGCAGCCTTCACGGCGGCGACCAGCGTGGTGTGATCCTTGGATTTGACGGCGTTTTCGACGATGTTCTTCGACGGATACATCGGTGCGCCGCCGACCATCACGGTGTCGCCGGAGTGCTTCATCATCTTGCCGGATTCGGCGGCAGCCGGGACGCTCAGCGTAGCGGTGAGCGCGACAGCGCTGAAAGCGGCGGCGGTCAGCAGAGCAATTCGCTTCGACATTGGTTTTCTCCCGAAAGTGATTGCAGCCCGCGACCGTCGCGGGCGAGGTTGATGACCCCTGTGCGAACCCCCAGTGGTTCGTCATCTGGTCGCGGCGAGCTACGGCAGGTTTTCGGCGCCGTTTCAGGGAATCTTTTTTGTCGCAGGCTGAAACCGAACGCGACTTTGTTCGTTTAGGCGCGCCCTGGCCCGGTTCTGGCGTTGCGCTGGTCGGAGCGTTCTTGCTAATCAACCCCGCTCTCCCGACAACCTGACGCGACCGGAACATCGACATGAACGCCAACCTGTTCGCCCGCCTGTTCGATAAGCTCGACGCCCCGCACAAACTTGCGATCGAAACCGCGGCAGGCGACAAGATTAGCTACGCCGATCTGGTTGGGCGGGCCGGGCGCGTCGCCAACGTGCTGGTCGATCGGGGCCTGAAGGTCGGCGACCGTGTTGCGGCGCAAACCGAGAAGTCGGTCGAGGCGCTGGTGCTGTATCTGGCCACGGTGCGGGCCGGCGGCGTGTATCTGCCGCTCAACACCGCCTACACGCTGCACGAACTGGATTACTTCATCACCGATGCGGAGCCGAAGATCGTGGTGTGCGATCCGTCGAAGCGCGACGGCATTGCGGAGATCGCCGCCAAGGTCGGTGCGACGGTCGAAACCCTCGGGCCGGACGGGCAAGGCTCGCTCACCGAAGCGGCCGCAAAGGCCAGCGAGGCGTTCGCCACGGTCGAGCGCGGCGCCGATGATCTCGCGGCGATCCTGTACACGTCGGGCACCACCGGCCGCTCCAAGGGCGCGATGCTCAGCCACGACAATCTGGCGTCGAACTCGCTGACGCTGGTCGATGTCTGGCGCTTTACGCCGGACGACGTGCTGATCCACGCGCTGCCGATCTATCACACGCACGGATTGTTCGTGGCCAGCAACGTCACGCTGTTCGCGCGCGGATCGATGATCTTCCTGCCCAAGCTCGACCCGGACCGGATCATCGACCTGATGGCGCGGGCCACCGTGCTGATGGGGGTGCCGACGTTCTACACGCGGCTGCTGCAGAGCCCGCGGCTGACCAAGGAATCGACCAGCCATATGCGGCTGTTCATCTCCGGTTCGGCGCCGCTGCTCGCCGATACGCACCGCGAATGGCAGGCGCGCACCGGCCACGCCGTGCTCGAGCGCTACGGCATGACCGAGACCAACATGAACACCTCGAACCCGTATGACGGCGACCGCGTCCCCGGCGCGGTGGGCCCGGCGCTGCCCGGTGTGTCGGCGCGGGTCACCGATCCGGAAACCGGCAAGGAGCTGGCGCGCGGCGAGATCGGCATGATCGAGGTGAAGGGCCCGAACGTGTTCAAGGGCTATTGGCGGATGCCGGAGAAGACCAAGTCCGAGTTTCGCGACGACGGCTTCTTCATCACCGGCGACCTCGGCAAGATCGACGAGCGCGGCTACGTGCACATTCTCGGCCGCGGCAAGGATCTGGTGATCACCGGCGGCTTCAACGTCTATCCGAAGGAAATCGAGAGCGAGATCGACGCCATGCCGGGCGTGGTCGAATCCGCGGTGATCGGCGTGCCGCACGCCGATTTCGGCGAAGGCGTCACCGCCGTCGTGGTGCGCGACAAGGGCGCCACGATCGACGAAGCCCAGGTGATCAAGGGCCTCGACGGCCAGCTCGCCAAGTTCAAGATGCCGAAGAAGGTGCTGTTCGTCGACGATCTGCCGCGCAACACCATGGGCAAGGTCCAGAAGAACGTGCTGCGCGACACCTACAAGGACATTTACAAGTAACAATTCGCGCCGTCATTCCGGGGCGCGCGCAGCGCGAACCCGGAATCCCGAGATTGTTGCGCACCGAGTCGTTTCCATCACGTCGAGATTCCGGGTTCGCTCGCTACTCGCGAGCGCCCCGGAATGACGGGGGATGGGGCGGCGAACTAACTGCCAGCTATGATGGCGCGAGGCACGGCGTCAAATCTCCCCTCCCCCTTGCGGGGAG
>NZ_QUMK01000096.1 GCF_010907035.1 Rhodopseudomonas sp. BR0M22 | reverse complement strand
GTCGAACACCCGATCTACGACATTTGGCTGACCGATTGTAAGGACCCGGAGAAGCCGAACGTCGCCAGCGCGCAGCAGCCCGAGCCGCCGAAGCCGGCTGCCCAACCCCAGCCGCGCCGCCGCTCGCAGCAGCCCCCGCCGCCGCGCCCCCAGCGTCCACCGCCGCTGCCGGGATTCCAGCAGTAAGCGACCGCGTCCTCAGCTTCGCGACGCGATGATCGCCAGCGCTTCGGCTCCCGACACCGGCCGATCCATGGGCAACGCTGCGAACGAAGCTTCGCCTTCGAGCGCGTCGTCGAGCAGGTTGCGATAGCGCAGCCGCGGCACTTCGATCGCGCCGAAGCTCTTCAGATGATCGGTCACGAACTGGGTGTCGAGCAGCGTGTAGCCGCCGGCGAGCAGACGCGCGACGAGGTGGACGAGTGCCACCTTCGAGGCATCACGGGCGCGGTGAAACATGCTCTCGCCGAAGAACGCCCGGCCGAGGCTGACGCCGTAGAGGCCGCCGGCGAGAGCGCCGTCCTGCCAGACCTCGACGCTGTGGCAATGGCCGATCTCGTGGAGCCCGATATAGAGCTCGCGAATCCGGCGGTTGATCCAGGTATCGTCACGCCCGGGCTGCGGCGCTGCGCAGCCGTCGATCACCGCCTTGAAGTCGCGATTGACGGTGACGGTGAACGCGTCGGACCGCACGGTGCGGGCGAGGCGCGAGGACACCCGGAAGCCGCCGAGCGGAATGATGCCGCGCATGTCCGGCTCGACCCAGAACAGCGACGGATCGTCGACGCTCTCGGCCATCGGGAAGATGCCGCACGCATAGGCGCGCAGCAGCACGTCGGGCGTGATCTCGGAAGCGGCGGAGGAGTCGCGTGAGGCCATGGGGGAAGCATAGCACGACGATGCAGGCGTGCGACCCCGTGGGAGCCGCGCTCGATCAGCGGCTCAGTGCGGCAGGTCGGGCGTCCAGCCGACCAGCAGCAGCATCGCGAAGAACGCGATGAAATACGCCACTCCGACGTGCCAGCCGTGGCGCAGCCACAGCACCACCGACTTACCTTCCGGGAACATGTTGGTGATCGCGACGCCGGCCGAGGAGCCGAACCACATCATCGAGCCGCCGAAGCCGACCGCGTAGGCGAGAAAGCCCCAATCGTAGCCGCCCTGCTTCAGGGCCAGCGCGGTGAGAGGAATGTTGTCGAAACCGGCCGACACGAAGCCGAGGCCGAGCGCGGTCTGCCAGCTCGCGGTCGGGAGCTCTTCGACTGGCATCAGCGATGCGGTGGTCACCAGCGCAAGCAGGAAGATCGTGCCCTTGAAGGTCGCGGGCATCAGCTCCCAATCAGGGCGGCGCAGCGGCGCGGTGAGTAGAAGCACCAGCCAGACCGTCAGGCCGAGTACAGGCGCTTGGTCGAGCAGGGTGGGGAATTTCATGTTCGCGGTCACGTTGGCCGCCAGCGCCGCAATCAGGATCGCCGCAACGATGCCGACCCGCACCCATTCGATCTGCAGGCCTTTCGGCGCATTCTTGACGATCGGCGAAAACTTCTGCTGCTGGATCGAGGCCGGCACGGCAAACAGCGCCAGTGCGATCACGGCCGCCACATAAGCTTCCAGCACGCTGAGCGGGGACACGCCGGCGATCCACATCATCGTTGTCGTGGTGTCGCCGACCACGCTGCCGGAGCCGCCGGCGTTCGAGGCGGCGACGATCGCTGCGAGGTAGCCGATGTGAACCCGGCCGCGGAAGACGTGCCGCGCCACCATGCCGCCGATCAGCGCGGCGGCGATGTTGTCGAGAAAGCTCGACAGCACGAAGACCAGGCCGAGCAGCACCACCGGCCCTTTCCAATCGTCGGGGAGCAGTGCCGGCATCTCGTCGGGAATGCCGCTCTTCTCGAAATGCGCCGACAGCAGCGCAAAGCCCATCAGCAGCAGGAACAGGTTCGCCAGCGTCACCCATTCGTGCTGCATGTGCAGCGCCAGGCCGGACAGGCCGACGCCGGTCTTGAAGCCCGCGAACAACAGCTTGTAGCCGACCACGGTGGCCAGCCCGGTCAGCGCGATCAGCAGCGTATGGCGATGGAAGATCGCCACGCCGACGAGCGTGGTGGCGAACAGGATGAAATCGAGCGGAATGCCGAATACCAGAACCGGAGTCACGGCAGCCTCGTGCCGGGCAGGGTGGCCTGCAGCGCACCGATGCGCCAACGGTATGCAGGCGGCAACACGTTGCCGCTGGGAGGCTGAACGTTCAAAGGCGTATCTTCCCGAGATCGGATCCGCTGGACCGGCAAGGGGCAGCGGTGCGGCGGAAGCTGCCCGAGGTGCGACAAAATGGCAAGGCGGCAATGGTCTTAGGGCACCGGCCGTCGCAGCAATATCGGTCCCGAAGCTCGCGGGGCTTTCAGTTTTTGACTGCCAGCCAGATCCAATGCCGCGAGCCGGTGCGTTTGCCGACGGCGCGGACCGGGACTTCGTTGACGACGAAATCGCCGCGCCGTAGCCGCTTGGTGAAGTTGTCGTCCGGGCCCGACGACCACACCGCCAGCACGCCGCCGCGGCGCAATGCAGCGCGAGCGTCGGAGAGGCCGCGGCTGTCGTAGAGCTGGTCGTTGGCGGGGCGCGACAGCCCTTCGGGGCCGTTGTCGACATCGAGCAGAATGGCGTCGTAACGGCCGGTGCCGCCGCGGATCAGCTCACCGACGTCGCGCTGCAGGATGTTGACGCGCGGATCGCTGAGACTGTCGCCGTACAGTTCGGCCATCGGGCCGCGTCCCCAGTCGATCACTTCGGGCACCAGTTCGGCGACTTCGATGATTGCGGCCTCATCGAACACTTTCAGCGCCGCGCGTAGCGTAAATCCCATGCCGAGGCCGCCAATCAGCACGCGCGGTTTGGGCCGGCCGGCGAGTTTCTGGCATGCCAAGGTGGCAAGCGCTTCTTCCGAGCCGCCGAGTCGGCTGTTCATCAGCTCGTTGGCATCAAGGCGGATGGAGAATTCCTGGCCTCGTTGCATCAGCCGCAATTCGCCACCACCTGGGATCTGCGCGGTGGCCAATTGGGTCCATGGAAGCACGGCAATCGCCTTCAATCGGTGAGGGAACTAGGACGCCGCTCGAGCGGCATTTGGTCTAGAAAATTCGCAGCCTGACTACGGCGTCGTTGCGCCGCTGTCACCCGCGCGCAGTGCTGCTTCAGTGGGCTGCCTGTGCGGTCTGCGCAGCCCGCGCTGCCGGTGGGGTGGCGCGGCGAAAACGCAGCACGATCCGCGTTCCGTGGTGATTGGGGTCGCGTTCGACCCCGGCTTCCAGCTTGGCGGCCATTGCGCTGACGATGCGCTGACCCATGCCGGTCGACTGCGGGTTGACCTTGACGTTGAGGCCGACCCCGTCGTCGGAAATCGCCAGTTCGAGGTCGTCGCCGTCGGCTTTGAGCTCGACATGGATCGGCCCCTTGCCCTCCGGATAGGCGTATTTGACCGCGTTCATCACCAGCTCGTTGACGATGATGCCGATCGCGACCGCCTGGTCCGGGTCAGTCTCGACCGGCTGGGCCGATAGCGTCAGCCGCGACATCCGGTTACCTTCGGCCGAGCGCCGCAGGTCTTCCAGCAGGGCTTCGAGATACTGGTTGAGCATCACGCTCTTCAGATCGTGCGAGGTGTAGAGCCGGCGATGCACCTGCGCCACCGCGGCGACCCGGCCCATCGCATTGGTCAGCGCCGCCTTGACCTCTTCCTGTTTGCTCGAGGTCGCCTGCAGATGCAGCAGCGAGGCGATGATCTGCAACGAGTTGCCGACCCGGTGGTTGACCTCGCGCAGCAACATTTCGCGTTCCGCCGCCAGCGCAGCGTAACGGTCGCGGGAGGCGCGGACTTCGGCTTCGGCGTCGTCACGGGCCTTGCGCACCATCGCCTGCTTCAGCGCCTGATCGGCCGCGACCTGCAGCAGCGGCACGAATTCGCCCTGGGTGTCTTTCACCAGATAGTCGTCGGCGCCCGCCTTGAGCGCCGTCACGGCGATCTTCGAGTCCTGAGAGGCGGTGACGAAAACGACAGGAGGCGGGTCGGGAATGTTCTGAATTTGTTCCAGCGTCTCGAGTCCATCGAGACCCGGCATATATTGGTCGAGTGCGACCACGTCGATGCCGCCGTGGCGCAGCCGTTCGAGGCCGGCTTCGCCGCTCAGGACGTGCTCGACTTGGAACCCCTGCCGCTGCAGGCCGCGCGACACGAGTCGGCCGAGGGCCTCGTCGTCGTCGATATAGAGCAGGGTCGGCTTGGCGTCTGTCATGGAGCGTCGGGTTGCGGAACCTGGATGACCGAGAAGAACAGACCAAGCTGGCGAATCGCGTTGGCGAAGCTCTCGTAGTTTACCGGCTTGGTAATGTAGACGTTGCAGCCCAGCTCGTAGCAGCGCTTGATTTCGTGGGCGTCGTCGGTGGTGGTCAACACCACCACCGGGGTGGTCTTGAGGTGGTCGTTCTCCTTGATCCGCCGCAGGATATCGATGCCGCTGGCATCGGGCAGGTTGAGGTCGAGCAGCACCAGCAGGGCACGATGCTGGTGCTCGATGCCGGTGCCGTCGCAGCCGAACAGATAATTCAGCGCGGCTGTCCCGGAGGTGAACGGAATGATCTCGTTGTTCACGCCGGAGCGACGGATGTTCCGCTCGATCAGACGGGCATGTCCCTCGTCGTCCTCGATCATGATGATGGTGACAGGGTTACTCATGCGCGCTGTTCCTGACTCTTCTTTGCCGTCCATTTGGCCGGCAGGGTGATCGTAAAGGTCGAGCCCTCACCGAGTGCGGAAGACACCGACATGGTGCCGCCCAGCCGCCGCACCAGGGCTCGCACATGGGCTAGTCCGATCCCTTGCCCAGGCCGATCCTGTGTACCGGCGCGGCGGAAAAGATCAAAGATTCTCTGGTGGTCCTTCGGGTCGATCCCCCGGCCATTGTCGGCAATCTCGAAAATCACGAAGCCGAGCTTCTGCCGGCCTCGGATCACGATGTCGCCCGGAACCCCGTCTTTGAGATATTTCAAGGCGTTATCGATGAGATTTGAGAAGATTTGTTCAAGCGCTAGACGGTCGCTCACGATCTCCGGCAAGGGCTCGATCCTGATCTCGGCATTGGCTTCGGCGGCCTGATGGGCGACCGTCGAGGCGATATTCTCGATCAATTCGCGGGTGTCGATCCGCACCGGTTGAAACTGGCGCCGGCCTTCGCGGGTCAGATTCAGAATGGCGCTGATCAGCCTGTCCATCTTGCCGATGGAGGATTTGATGAAGCCGAGAGCTTCGGTGAAATCGTCCGAAAGCTGGCGGTCGGCAGGCTCCAACTCGGGTTCGCCGTCACTGTCGGCGTTGGCGGCGCTCTGCTTGCCGGCAACTTCGCGACTGAGCGTGGCGATCCGACGGAAAATGTCGCTGCGGAGCTCTTCCAGCTCGCTGGTGAAGCCCATGATGTTGACCAGCGGCGAGCGGAGGTCGTGGCTGACGATATAGGCGAAGCGCTGGATTTCCTCGTTGGCCTCGCGCAGGTCCGCGGTGCGTTCCTGCACGGTCGCTTCGAGGTTGAGATTGTTGTCGCGGAGCTGGATTTCGGCTTCGTCGCGCGCGCGCGCCGAGCGGCGAACCAGAAAGATCGACAGGCCGGCGAGCACCAGCACCAGACCTGAGCCGGTCGTCGTGATGATCGTGGCGAGCGCCTGGCTGCGATCTGCTTCCGACGTCCGCTCTGAGAACAGCCGGTTTTCTTCGGCGCGCATTTTTCCCAGTGCATCGCTCAGTTCGTTCATCGCGCGGCGGCCAGCGTCGTCGCGTAAGAGCTCGCGTGCTTCTTCGGCGCGGTTGTCCTTCGCCAACGCGATCACATTCCCGAACCGCTCGAGGCGGGACTGGGCCGAGACGATGGCTTGTTCGATCAGCGGACGCTGCACGTCGTTGTCGGCGACGAAGCCGCGCAACTGCAACAGCCGCGGCATGACGTCGGGGGCGGCCTCGTTGAACTGTTGGATCAGATCGTCCTGTCCAGTGAGGACATAGCCACGCTCGGCGCTTTCGGCACGACGAAGCTGCAACTGAACCAGAGCGATCTGGTTCTGAACCTCGAGGGTGTGTGCGACCCAGGCATTGTCCTCGCGCGCCTTCTGCAGCCAGTACACCGACGCCAAACTGACCGCGACAAGTACCGCGAACGACAGCGAAAGCAGCGTAACTTGGACAAGCGAACGCTTGCGCGCGGATTCAGGCGTCACCGCACGCCTCCAGCACGAATCAAATCAAGCAAGCTATCCCCCAGGCGCGTCGCGAGCGGATTGAATACGTTCCAACGTCGATCAGGTGGAATGGTTCCCTGCCATCCGAAATGTTCGGCAGGCAAGAATTCTGACCGCGGTGCGCGAAAAGGTCATTTTCTCAAGAGGTTGATCGCCTAACCGTCAGTGACGCCGGAAGCCAGATACTGCTCGAGCCAATGGATGTGGTAGTCGCCGTCAATGATCGAAGGCTCGCGCACCAGAGCGCGGAAAAGCGGCAGCGTGGTCTCGATGCCGTCGACGACCATCTCGTCCAGCGCTCGGCGAAGGCGCATCAGGCATTCGCCGCGGGTTTTGCCGTGGACGATCAGCTTGCCGACCAGCGAGTCGTAATAGGGCGGGATCGTGTAGCCCTGGTACACTGCGGAATCGATCCGGATGCCGAGGCCGCCGGGCGGATGGTAGCGCGAGATCTTGCCGGGCGATGGTCGGAAGGTCACCGGATTTTCGGCGTTGACCCGGCACTCGATCGCATGACCGTTGAGGGTGATCTCGTCCTGGGTGACCGGCAGGTCGCCGCCGGCGGCGATCCGGATCTGCTCCAGCACCAAATCGATGCCTGTGATCATCTCGGTCACCGGATGCTCGACCTGGATGCGGGTGTTCATTTCGATGAAATAGAACTCGCCGTCTTCGTACAGGAATTCGATCGTGCCGACGCCGAGATACTGCATCTCCTGCATCGCTTTGGCGCAGATGCCGCCGATCCTTGCGCGCGCCTCGGGGCTGATCACCGGTGAGGGGCTTTCCTCCCACACCTTCTGATGCCGGCGCTGCAGCGAGCAGTCGCGCTCGCCGAGGTGGATCGCGCCGCCGCGGCCGTCGCCGAGCACCTGGATTTCGATGTGGCGCGGTTTCTGCAGGTATTTCTCGAGATAGACCGAAGCGTCGCCGAACGCCGCCTTGGCTTCGTTGCCGGCGGTGGAGATCGCCATCGCCAGATCCTCGGCAGTGTGCGCGACCTTCATGCCGCGCCCGCCGCCGCCGGCCGCAGCCTTCACCAGCACGGGGAAGCCGATCGACTTGCCGATCGCCATGGCGTCGTCGTCGGCTCCGACAGCGCCATCGGAGCCCGGCACCACCGGGATGCCGAGGCGCTTGGCGGTCTTCTTGGCCTCGATCTTGTCGCCCATCAGGCGGATGTGCTCGGCCTTCGGTCCGATGAAATGCAGATTATGGTCGGCCAGGATTTCGGCGAAGCGGGCGTTCTCCGACAGGAAACCATAGCCGGGATGCACCGCGTCGGCGCCGGTGATTTCACAGGCGGCGAGCAGCGCCGGGACGTTGAGGTAGCTGTCCTTGGACTGCGGCGGGCCGATGCACACGCTCTCGTCGGCGAGGCGGACGTGCATCGCGTCGGCATCGGCCGTGGAGTGCACCGCCACCGTGGCGATGCCGAGCTCCTTGCAGGCGCGCAACACGCGCAGGGCGATCTCGCCGCGATTGGCTATCAGGATTTTATCGAACATCGGCTTAACCGCGCTGTGAGGCCAAAGGGCGAATAGCGAATGGAAAATAGAAGGAGACGCAGCTAAGCGAAGAGTTCAGCTCGCTATTTGCTGCGGCCACTCGCTCCTTACTCGATCACGACCAGGGGCTCGCCGAATTCGACCGGCTGGCCGTCTTCGACGAGGATCTGGGTGACGATGCCGGCCCGCGGCGAAGGGATCTGGTTCATCGTCTTCATGGCTTCGACGATGAAGAGGGTCTCGCCGACCGAGACGCGGCTGCCGACGTCGATGAAGGGCTTGGCACCCGGCTCGGGTGCCCAATACACCGTTCCCACCATCGGCGAGGTCACCGCGCCGGGATGCTTGGCAAGATCGGCCGCGGTCGCGTCGGCCGATGCGGTCGCCTTGGCGGCCGGTGCCGGCGCATAGGCCGCCGGGACAGCTGCGGCGATGCTGACGTTACGGGCGACGCGCACACGCAGTCCAGCACGCTCGATCTCGATCTCGGTCAGGTTGGTCTCATCCAGCAACACCGCGAGTTCGCGGATCAGGCTGCTGTCGTCGGTCGCCGGGGCGGTGGTCGGCTCGGCGGCGGTTTTCTCTGCAGGCTGGCGGGCCATAATGTTTTGATCCAGATCTCTTGAGTGAACGGGTGGGCTCAGGCCGTGGCGCCGGCGCCAAGTTTGGCGGCGAGGCCGGTGATGGCCAGGCGATAGCCGTCGATGCCGAAGCCGCAGAGGCTGGCGAAGGCGGCCTTCGCGATGAAGGAGTGGTGACGGAAGTCCTCACGCGCAAATACGTTGGAAACATGGACTTCCACCGTCGGGATCTGCACGCCGACCAGCGCATCGTGCAGGGCGATCGAGGTGTGCGTGTAGCCACCGGCGTTGATCACGATGCCGGCTGCCTTGTCGCTGCGTGCCTGGTGAATCCAGTCGATCAGCTCGCCTTCGTGATTGGATTGACGGCAGACGGCGACCAGACCGAAGCCGGCGGCGGTCTCGGCGCACAGCTTCTCGACATCGGCCAAGGTGGCACGACCGTAGATTTCCGGCTCACGGGTCCCGAGCAAATTCAAGTTCGGGCCGTTCAGCACGTAAATCGTCTGAGCCATCGAAAATTCCGGCAATTTTTGCGAATCTGATCCAGCGGAGCGGCGCAATCCACCGCGCAGCCTATCGGAATCCGGCGAAATTCACCTGATCGCGGGCGTTATAGGTAACCTCGGGGCTGAGGGGAAGCCTGAACAGGCTCACTTCACGGATGAATCGCCTGATGCTTTGGGCGAGGGGGGATAGGCAACCGCACGGAATCGTTCGCAATCACGCAGCCCTCGTTGACCCGCGCACGTTCGGCGCTGATGCTGAAGTCGGCCGGGCTCGGCAAGCCGAGGTCAGGAGGTCTCGGGGCGGCGATGGAGATCGCGCGTGCATCCGGAACAACTGGATGGTCTGGCGGTTGTTATCCGTTGAAGCGACTTGGGCGGTTCTGGTTTCCGACTTTCACTTTGTCTGACTGTGGCATTGGACTAATCTGGGCGCCGGAGATGGCTCCGCGTAGCCGCGATGTGTTGTGGCGACGCCGATGACGGTTCGTCCTTTCTTCGCGGCACAATCGACCGGCACTCGTCGGCTTCGCGGATTTGAGTTGTCGCTTTGCTCCGCTCGTCTCCAACCGGAGGTGTCATGGCTCGCTATATCGTGCGATTTATGAAGGACATCCTCGGCGAGAATGGACGTCACGAGGAAGTCTGTCAGGGCGTGCTGGAGGTCGATGCCGCCAGCACCGACAATGCGATCGAGATTGCAAAGTATCAATTCTGCCAGAAGGAGCGGCTGCGGGAGTGGTCGCTCCATGCCGACCGCGTCCACGTCGCCGAAACCGAGTTTCCTTCATAGGTCGTTCCGCAGCTCGCATCCGACCGCGATGTGAGCAGGCCGGCTCACGGAAGCCAGCGCATACCCCGTCTTTCCTCTGGCGGAGGAGCCGGAAGGCCGTCCTTTCTGCTTGAGGGGTGCGTGGCACCTCGAGGTTGCCTTGTTAATCTCTACAGTGTAGAAATTGGCGACCGTCAGCGGCTGACAGCGTTGCGAGAGCTTCTCACGGTGTTGTCGCGACACGTTTCGCGACCCTCAATCAGGCCCTTGGCCGGACCGCCGGCATTTCACCCGTCTGCGCAGAATGCGGACGCGCGTGTCCGAGGGCTTACTCGCGACGCGAGGCTCGGACTGCGAGCGAACCATGAGCGGACTGCTCTCACTTTTTGATATGTCAGACGAACGCGGCGTGTTGAGAACTTCGATCGCCGTAACCTTCGTGATCTCGTCTCTCGGGATCGGCTTCGGCCTGTTCTCGGGGTCGTTTTCGATCGTGTTCGACGGGGTGTATTCCCTGATCGATGCGGGCATGAGCCTGCTGTCGCTGATCGTGGTCAACCTGATCACGTCCTACGCGGTGGCGGATCATATGTCCCGCAAGCTCAGGGAGCGTTTTTCGTTCGGCCTCTGGCACCTCGAGCCGATGGTGCTCGGGCTGAACGGAACCTTGCTGATCAGTGCGGCGCTGTACGCTCTGGTTACGGCCATCGGCAGCCTGTTGAGCGGCGGCCGCGACCTCGAATTCGGTTCGGCGTTGGTTTACGCGGCCGTGACAGTGATCGCCTGCGCGGCCATCGCGGCCGTTGAATGGCGCGCCAATCGCAAGATTGGATCTGAATTCGTTCGCCTCGACGTCCGGGGCTGGATCATGTCGGCCGGCATCAGCGCCGCGCTGCTGATTGCCTTCATGATCGGCTTCGCGGTGCAGGGGACGTCTTGGCAGTGGATTTCGCCCTACATCGACCCGGCGGTTCTGGCGGCCGTGTGCGTGCTCATCATTCCGTTGCCGGTCTCGACGGTACGGCAGGCGCTGGCCGACATCTTCCTGGTGACGCCGGTCGATCTGAAGAAGCATCTGGACACGGTGGCGGCGGCGTTCGTTGCCAAGCACGGCTTCGTGTCCTATCGCGCTTACATGGCGCGGGTCGGGCGATCGAAGGAGATCGAACTCTACTTCATCGTTCCTGCCGATGCGCCTGCACGCACGATCGGCGAGTGGGACATGTTGCGAGACGAGATTGGCGATCTGGTCGGCGACGACGGACCGAACCGTTGGCTGACCGTGGTGTTTACGGGTGATCCTGAATGGGCCGAATGATGTCGACTGCAGCTGCAAAGTCGAACACCAGGATCCGCGCGAGTCTCGGCCCGCGCGGTCTTGCGAAGAATGAGATCGTCGAAACGGCGGTGAGTCTCATGGAAGAGGTGGGAGAGGCGGCCTTCAGCGTGCGCAAACTCGGCGGACGAGTCGGCTGCGATCCGATGGCGATCCTCTATCACTTCAAGAACAAGGACGGCATGTATCGCGCGATGGCCGACGCGCTGGTGGCGAAGCTATCGCCCATAGGCGCCGACCAGCCCTGGCAGGATCGGCTCCGCGCCCACGCGCGCGATCATCGCGCGCTGGCGCTGCAATACCCGAACACCTTTCCGCTCCTGCAGAGATTCCTCAACACCGGCGTTGCCGACTTTCCCCATATCGAGATGGTTCACCGCGCGCTCGCCGACGCCGGCGTGTCCGATGCGGAAGCGCCAGCCGTCTGTCTTGCCTGGTACGCAGGCGTCATTGGTCTGTGCACGGCGGAGATCGGCGGGCTGGTGCGGACCGCTAGCGAGTCCGAAGTCGCAGAAATTGAAGAGCTGCCGTCTGCCGAGTTTCCGGTGCTGAAGAAGCTGGCTCGCGCGTATTTGGCCGTCGAGACGGAGACCGTCTTCGAGATCGCCAACGAGCTCTTCCTTCAAGGACTAGGCAGCCGCGCGGGCCGCAGTCCGGACTGAAACATCCCTGATCGTCGTTCGGCCAAGATCATCGCCAGCGCCGGCAATAGACGGCGACTGGCGATCCGAGTTCATGCGCCGATGGCGCTCAGCACTTGTCCTTGCCGCAGCGGGCGGTGTTGATCTTCTGGCGCAGCGTGTCGAGGCCGACCGCGCCGACCACGACCTGCTTGCCGATCACGTAGCTCGGCGTGCCGTTCATGCCCATCGCTTCGGCGAGCTTGAAGCTCTCTTCGATGGTGGCTCGCACTTCCGGACTGTTCATGTCCTTCTCGATCTTGGCGGGGTCGAGGCCGGCGTCCTTCGCGGCAGCGAGCGCTCGCGCCTTGTCGGCCTGACCGCGGCCGCCGAGCAGCTTCTGGTGAAAGTCGAGGTACTTTTTACCGCTCGGGTCCTGCATCCGCACCGCGATCGCGACCTGCGCCGCTTCGACCGATGGCGGACCGAGCACCGGGAACTCCTTCAGCACGACCTTCAGGTTCGGGTCGTCCTTCATCAGCTCGAGCATGTCGCCCATCGCACGCTTGCAGTAGCCGCAATTGTAATCGAAGAACTCGACCATGGTGACGTCGCCGTTCTTATTGCCCAGCGTGACGCCGCGCGGCGAGTTGAAGAGCGTTGTTGCGTTTTCCGCAACCGCGGCCTGATGCTTCTCGGCCTGTGCTGCAGCCTGCCGCTTGCCGAGCTCTTCCGAGGCTTCTTCGAGCACCTCGGGATGCGACACCAGGTATTCCTTGATGATCGTCTCGATCTGGCTCCGCTGCTCGTCGGAGAATTTCTGCGCCGAGGCGACGGCCGGCGCGCCAACGATGGCGAGCGCGAGCAGGGCTGTGGCGAGCGGGCGGAACGACAGCATAGGCGGATCCCTTCGGGCGGGTCAGGTCGTGGAAAAGACGCGTGGATTCGAACGTTTCATAGCGCTTTTCCCCGGCAAATACGCGGTTTTTGTGAACACGATCCGGTCAGACATGGTCTGAGGCCGGTGCGACGCAACGACGCCGGCGCATCGGAGAACCGAACGCCGGCGTCGTCAGATCGCGTGCGGAGTTACTTGATGGTGGTCAGGCGCAGATAGGGGCGGGGTTCTTCCCAGCCCTGCGGGAACGCCTTGGTGGCGGCTTCGCCCTTCACCGACAGCGGGATGATGACCTTGTCGCCCGGGCGCCAATCGGCCGGGGCCGCGACGGTGTGCTTGTCGGCGAACTGCAGCGCGTCGATCACGCGCAGGATTTCGTCGAAGTTCCGCCCGACGTTCATCGGGTAGGTCATGGTGAGCCGGATCTTCTTGTTCGGATCGATAATGAACACCGAACGCACCGCAGCGGTATCGCTCTGGTTCGGATGGATCATGTCGTAGAGCTTGGCGACCTTCAGCTCCGGATCGGCGATGATCGGGAATTGCAGGTCGGTCTGCTGGGTGTCGTTGACGTCGGCAATCCACTTCAGGTGCTCGTCCACCGTATCGGTCGACAGGCCGATCGGCTTGACGTTCCGCGACGCGAACGGCTGCGCCAGCTTGGCGGTCTTGCCCATCTCGGTGGTGCAAACCGGGGTGAAGTCGGCAGGATGGCTGAAGAAGAAGACCCAGGAGTCGCCGATGAAGTCGTGGAACGAAATCTTGCCCTTGGTGGTGTCGGCGGTGAAATCGGGGGCAATGTCGCCGATATGAAGGGACATCGGTGCGGTCTCCTATACGTTTGTTGAGTGCTGATCGCGCGCCGAAACAAGGTCGCGCGCGCCGAAGGATAGAGACCTTCTAGATGGCGATTCCGCACTGCAGGATCAAGGAACTCGTCGCAAAAGCATCTGCAAAAAAGCCCGGGCGATGCATGATTTTCATGCACCGCCCGAACGATATGTATCTCGATACGGCTACGGGCAGGGCATCTCGCGACCGCCCTTGGCGATGTAGGTGCCGGTCGCCGGATTGTACGATCGGAAGCGCCGTGCGCAGTAGTCCTGCTGGCGTGCCGCTTCGGCTTGGCTGGCTGCAATCGCGCCGCCAACGATCGCCGCACCGATGCCGATCCCGACCGCGGCGCCCACGCCGGGAC
>NZ_QUMK01000095.1 GCF_010907035.1 Rhodopseudomonas sp. BR0M22 | reverse complement strand
TCCGTCGTCGGCAGCGTCAGATGGGTATAAGAGACAGGCCTTACCCTTACCTTTTGCGATCGTCGCCATGGCGCGGCCGGAGGCGACCGAGCGACCGTCGTCGAGCACGGTGTTGGCGTCGCCCTCGCGGGCGTCGTCGTCGCGGTGCTTGATCAGCAGCCAATTGGTGCGCTTGCCGCCGGTGCGGTCGTGCCGCATCCGCACCAGCACCCAGCTGCCATGCAGCTTCTCGCCGTGCAGGGTGAACTTCAGGTCGCCCTTCTTGAAGCCGCGCTCGGGATCGTCGCACTCCCAATAGCCGCGATCCCAGAGCTGCACGGTGCCGCCGCCATACTGCCCCTTCGGGATCGTGCCTTCGAAGTCGCCGTAGTCCAGCGGATGATCCTCGACCTCGACGGCGAGGCGCTTGTCGTGCGGATCGAGCGACGGCCCCTTGGTCACCGCCCAGGACTTGAACACGCCGCCATATTCCAGGCGCAGGTCGTAGTGCAGACGGGTGGCGTCGTGCTTCTGGATCACGAACCGTCGCTGCTTCGAAGGCGCCACCTTGGCGTCGCCGCGCGGCTCCGCGGTCTGCTCGAAGTCGCGTTTCTTGCGGTAGATGCTGAGCTTGTTGCTGGCCACCGTCGCTCCTTACTCACCGCCGACCGGCTGGGCAGGACAGGAACCAAAACCCGGGATGCCCGTTCAAGTTCCACCCATGATAGCATCGACGTGACCGCCCGGTCGCGACTGCTCGAACCCTCGGAGAACTCCCATGCCTCGCGCCTATTGGAAGGGCACGCTGAAGCTGTCCCTCGTCACCTGCCCGGTGGCGCTGTATCCGGCCACGACCAGCGTCGAGAAGACCCGCTTCCACATGATCAATGCGGAAACCGGCAATCGGTTGAAACAGCAGATGATCGACGAAGACACCGGCGAGGTGGTCGAGAAGGATCAGAAGGCCCGCGGCTACGAGGTGCGCAAGGGCAAGTACATCGAGATCGAAAAGGACGAACTCGAAGCGGTGCAGATCGAAAGCTCCCACACCATCGACATCGACAGCTTCGTGCCGGCCGACGAAATCGATCAGCGCTTTCTCAATCATCCGTATTACATCGTGCCCGATGGCAAGGCCGGCACCGACGCCTTCGCGGTGATCCGCGACGCGATGAAGGACAAAGGCCGCGTTGCGCTCGGTCGCATCGTGCTCACCAACCGCGAACATGTGCTGGCGATCGAGCCGTTCGGCAAGGGACTGCTGGCGACGACGCTGCGCTACCCTTACGAGCTACGCGATGCGGACGCGTATTTCGACAGCATCAAGTCGCCGAAAATTTCCAAGGACATGATCGAACTCGCCGGCCACATCCTCGAGACCAAGGCGGCGCATTTCGATCCCAAAAAGTTCAAGGACGAATACGAGACCGCCCTGAAGGCGCTGGTCAAGCGCAAGGCCTCCGGCAAGTCGATCAAGCTCCCCGAACCCGAGGAGAAAGAGAGCAACGTCGTCAGCCTGATGGACGCGCTGAAGCAGAGCCTCGGAGGTGGTAAATCCGGCACTAAAACCGGCAAGGCCCATAGCCGCCGCAAAGCCTCCCGCTCCTCCCGCACCACTACCAAAGCCCGCCGCTCCAACGCGAGGCAACGCAAGGCGGGGTGAGTTGGCTTAGATCGCGCGGCGCGTCATGCTGCGCTGATAGCTTAGGACGCCTTGAAGCTTTGCCCCACGCACGTCATTCCGGGGCGCGAGCGCAAGCTCGCGAACCCGGAATCTCGAAGTTGTTTTGCAGCTGCGCTGCCGAACCGTCAGTGCCCTGAATCTCCAGATTCCGGGTTCGCCGCTACGCGGCGCCCCGGAATGACTCGCGCTTGGGTGGCGCGAATTAATCCGACGACGTCGTCTTGCCAGACTTGCGCGACGACGATTTGCGGCTGGATGATTTTCGCGCGGGCGATGACTTCGACGACTTGCGGCCCGACGACTTCTTCGCACCAGTCTTCCTGCTGCCGGACTTTGTCGTCTTCTTCGTTGTCTTACGACCGGCCTTGCTCGCCTTTTTGCTCGACGCCTTTGCAGCCTTCTTGCCGGTCTTCTTTGGTACCTTCGCCCCTTCGGCGCGGGCTTCCGACAAACCGATCGCGATCGCCTGTTTGCGGCTCGTGACCTTCTTGCCGGAGCCGCCGCTCTTCAGCGTACCGGCCTTGCGCTTCTTCATCGCGCGGCCGACCTTGGCGGACGCCTTCTTGGAATATTTTCGGGCCATGATCTCCTCCCTACGGAACGATGATCAATGATGCCGATCGGCGATGGTTCCTTGGCGGCGCCATCAGTCGCGCTCGCCGTCGACAGCCGGCGTGCTGGCGAGCTTCTCGATGACGAATACGATCACCTCGTGGCTGCGTTCACTCGAGGCGATGCGATCGCCGGTCTCGCCGATCAGCACCGGAATATCGATCAGCGCCATCGGATCGGTGCAGCGGACTTCCAACACATCGCCGGGCTGCAAACGCGGCAGCGCCTTGCGGGTCTTGAGCACCGGCAGCGGGCATTTCAGCCCAGTGAGATCGAGAACAGTCTTGGCCATGGCGGCGGACGATGACGAAGCCGCGGTGCGCGGTCAATCGCCTTCGGCCTCGTTCTTATTGCCGAGCCGCGCCATGGTGAGCTAACCACGGGCGTCGCGAAAGTCGCGACGCGGCGCGGAGTGCGCGATGTCTGATGTTCGACCACCCGCCGTCATCCTGGCCGGCGGCCTTGCCCGCCGGATGGGCGGCGGCGACAAACCGCTGCGGTCGATCGCCGGCCGGCCGCTGCTCGCGCATGTGATCGAGCGCCTGCAGCCGCAATGCGGCGTGCTGGCGCTCAACGCCAATGGCGATCCGAGCCGGTTTGGCCGCTTCGCCCTGCCCGTGATCGCCGATACGGTGCAGGCCTTCCCCGGCCCGCTCGCCGGCGTGCTGGCAGCGATGGAATGGGCCGCGACGGCGCAGCCGGACGCGCAGCATGTTCTGACCGTGCCGGGCGATTGTCCGTTTCTGCCGCGCGATCTGGTGGCCCGGCTCGATCAGGCGCGACGCGCAGAGAACGCCGAGATCGCCGTGGCGGCGTCCGCGGGCCATCTGCATCCGGTGATCGCGCTGTGGCCGATCGCGCTGCGCGACGCATTGCGAACCGCCCTGATCGACGAGGACATCCGTAAGGTCGAACGCTTCACCGCGCGCTATCGGCGCGCCGAGGTGGAGTGGCCGGTGACGCCATTCGATCCGTTCTTCAATGCCAATACGCCGGAGGATGTCGCGGAAGCCGAGCGCATAGCGGCGGGCGATCAATAGCAGGCCATCCCCCCGTCATTGCGAGGAGCGTAGCGACGAAGCAATCCAGCACCAAGCACTGGGCTGGATTGCTTCGCGTCGCTCGCAATGACGGAGGCGATGTACGAGCCTACGGCGTCAACACCGCGCGGCCGACCAGCTTGCCCTTCTGCAGATCGAGCAGCGCGTCGTAGGCTTGCGGTAGCCCGACCTTGGTGACCGGGATCGGCGACACCTTCCGACTTCACTCCAACGATCTCAACAAATGTAAAGATTGTTGTTGATGAGTTGGCAAAATCGTTATATGTAATTCTTGCGGTCGCAAATGCTGCTGCGGATTTCAATATGGAAAGGATAATGAAGTGGATTACGATGAAAGATATCAAGATGAGAAGAATGGCCCCCTCAACAAAGCATTGAGGGCTAGAGTGACAGCCTTCCGTAGTTTCTCGACGCTCGCAGAAATTGGCAAATTACTTGGGTTTAGTGGCCCGTTCATTAGCCAAATCCTCAACGAGAAGAACCCTGCGCGCGTGGACAGCAAGCATATCCCGCGAATCATCCGAGCGATCGAGGATGGCGAAGCCAAGTACGCGAAGAAGCTGGGACTCGTTAAGTCCCATGCTCAAAATAGTGTGGAGGCGCCCGCTCCTGAGGAAAAGAAGACCCTCGACTACCACCTAAATGCAATCGACGCACTTGGCTGGAAGATCATGGGGCTAGAACGCAAGGCCTCATAAAATGATCGGGCGGGTGCTCCATGAGTACTCCCCTACGTTCTCTCGTGTCTAGGCGGGTTGCGGCACATTGTGCCGCTTCGCAGAACTAGACGGTCCACGCGCATGCATCCCTCGCGGCTCTGCCGCGCCTCGCCGCAAGGGCAGCACGCCACACAGCAGCCGAGGCGCAAGAGACTTAAGGCGTCAGCACCGCGCGGCCGACCAGCTTGCCCTTCTGCAGATCGAGCAACGCATCGTAGGCTTGAGACAGCCCCACCTTGGTGACCGGGATCGGCGACACCTTCTTGGCACGGACGAGGTCGAGCAATTCCTGCGTCTCGGCAAGATTGCCGACATAGCTGCCCTGGATGGTGATGGCGCGCATCGGGATGAACGGCAGCGCCCATGGTGCGCCGCCGCCGAACAGGCCGACGATCACCAGCTTGCCGCCCTTGGTGAGACAATCGAAGCCGAGCTGCGCGGTCTGCGGATTGCCGACCAGATCGAGCGCGCCGCGCACCGGACCTTTGGCGATGGCCGCGATCTGCGCCAGCGCGTCCGGCGATGCCGCGTCGACGGTGCCGAGCGCGCCGGCTTTCTGTGCCGCGTCGCGCTTGGCTGCGTCGATATCGACCATGATGGCGCCCTTGCCGCCCATCGCTTTGAGCAGCTCCAGCGCCATCAGTCCGAGTCCGCCGGCGCCGAAGATCACGATCGGGCTGTCGAGGCAGAAGTCCAGCTTCTTCAGCGCGCTGTAGGTGGTGATGCCGGAGCATGCATAGGGCGCCGCGGTCACCGGATCGAGGCCGTCGAGGCTCAGCAGATAGCGCGGATGCGGCACGATCAGTTCGTCCGAATAGCCGCCGTCGCAATACACGCCGAGAAACCGCGGCTTCAGGCACATATTCTCGTCGCCGGCCTTGCAGACGTCGCATTCGCCGCAGCCGATCCACGGATACACCAGCGCGACCTCGCCGATCTTGGCGTCCTTGGCATCAGGACCGGCGGCGACGATCTCACCGACGGTCTCGTGCCCCATCGTCAGCGGCAGCGCGACGCCGCGGTCCTGCAGCGACAGCCGCTTACGGCCGTGGCCGAGTTCGTAGCCGCCTTCCCAGATGTGCAGATCGCTGTGGCAGATGCCGGCGGCTTTGACTCGCACCAGCACTTGCGTGCCGGTCAATTCCGGCGTCGGCCGGTTGTCTTCGCTCAACGGCTTGCCGAAATCGGTGACGCGAAAGCTCCTCATGGCGTAGTCTCCCGAGAGTGTTCTTGTTTATCGCCGAAGCATGCCACGGCGCCGCACGGTCGTCGATGGCCGGCGCAGCTTACGCCGCGCTGCGGAATTCGGCCGTGGTCTGCGCCACCAGTTCGGCGATCGGCACAATGCCGCCGATGCCCGACGCCGAATGGCCGGCGCTCCAGATGTCGCGCCACCGCTTCGGCCGATCCTCGCGTGCGCCGACGTCGATATCCTTGCCGATGTCGATGCCGCCGCGCTCCGGCAGATCGTCGGGGTCGAGCCCGGCGGCGACGATCGAGGGCCGCAGCATGTTGGTCTGCAGCCCGGTGAAGGCTTTGGTCAGCAGGATGTCGTCGGCGCTCGCCTCCACCAGCATCGCCTTGTAGCGCGGGTCGGCGAGGCTCTCCTCGGTGGCGATGAACTTGGTGCCCATGTAGCCGAGATCGCAACCGAGCGTCGTCGCGGCACGCAGCGCGACGCCGTCGCTGATGCCGCCGGCGAGCACGATCACGCCGTCGAAGAATTGCCGCACCGCACGCACGAAGGCGAACGGATTGAGCCACCCGGTCTGGCCGCCGGCACCGGCGGTGAGCAGCACCAGGCCATCGACGCCGGCCGCGGCCGCACGTTCGGCATGACGAATGCTCGCAACGTCGGCGAGCACCATCGCGCCGACATCGTGCAGCGGCGCGATCACCGGTTGCGGCGAGCCGACGCTGGTGATCACCACCTCCGGCCGATGCTGCAGCAGCAGCTTCAGATCGTCGGCGAGCCGCGCGTTGGAGCGATGCACGATCAGGTTGGGGCACCACGGCGCGGCGCGCCGGCCGCTCGCCTGCTCGTGCGCCGCGATTCGGCGGTTGATCTCGCTGAGCCAGTCGCCGAGTTGTTCCGCCGTGCGGCAATTCACCGTCGGGAACGATCCGATCACGCCGCTACTACATGCCGCAGCCACCAGATCGACGCCCGATACAAGAAACATTGGTGCCGCAATCAGCGGCAAACTGAGACGATCACCGAAGCGCGCCAGACGGTCGGATGATTTCACGGCAGTTTCCTCCTGCTCTGTTTGCATCGGCAGTGGTCTGCCGTGCTAGTGTCGTTGCCGAACATTGGCACGCCCAACAGCCGATGACAAAGACAAGGGAGACACGACGCCATGACTGCCGAGCTCAATGCTTTTCCGACCGCAAGCACGCAGACATTGCGGGCGCTGGCGCGCTATCCGTCGCGCACCGCGTTCGCCTGGCCCGGCGGCAGCTTGAGCTATCGCGGCGCCACCGACATGATCGGCAGTATCCAGAAGGTGTTCACGGGGCTCGGCCTGCCGCCCGGCACACGCGTCGCGCTGCTCACCGCCAATCGCGCCGAGACCTGGTGCGCCGGCGTCGCGGCGCAGCTCTGCCGCTTCGCCATCACCTGGCTGCATCCGCTCGGCTCGCGCCAGGATCAGCTCGACCAGATCGAGGACTCCGAAGCCGCGGTGCTGATTGTCGACGCCGCGGCTTTTCTGGAGCGCGGCGGCGAGCTTGCCGCCCAGGCGACCGGCCTACGCCACGTCTTCACCATCGGCCGTGCCGACTACGGGCTCGATCTGCTGATCGCGCTGGATCAGGCCGGCAGCGCCACGGCGCGCGACTTTGCGCGGCTCGACGACGTCGCGGTGCTGAACTACACCGGCGGCACCACCGGCAAGTCCAAGGGCGCGCTGCGCCACCATCGCGAGAACGCCGGTTTCGCCAATGCGATCCTGGCCGATTTCGAAATCCCGTTCGATCCACGGTATCTCACCGTCGCGCCGATCAGCCACGTCGCCGGCACCAAGGTGCTGCCGTCGCTGATCCGCGGCGGCACCATCCACATGATGAAGGGGTTCGATCCCGAAGCGGTGCTGCAGACGATCGAGCGTGAGAAGATCAACTTCACACTGTTCGTACCGACCATGGTCTACGTGCTGCTCGACCATCCGTCGCTCGCCAAGACCGATCTGTCGTCGCTCGATCTGGTGCTGTACGGCGCCTCGCCGATGTCGCCGACGCGGCTGGTGGAAGGCATCGAGCGGATCGGCCCGGTGTTCTCGCAGCTCTACGGCCAGACCGAGTGCTATCCGGTGTCTGTGCTGCGGAAGGCCGATCACGATCCGAAGCAGCCGGAGCTATTCCTGTCGTGCGGCTTCCCGATCGCGGCCTGCGATGCCCGGATTCTCGACGAGAACGATCAGGAAGTGCCGCTCGGCGAGGCCGGCGAGATCTGCGTGCGCGCGCCGCACGTGATGGCGGAATATTGGAAGCGCCCGGAGCAGACCGCCGAAACGCTGAAGAGCGGCTGGCTGCACACCGGCGATATCGCGAAGCAGGACGACCGCGGCTACATGTATATTCTCGACCGCAAGAAGGACATGATCGTGTCCGGCGGCTTCAACATCTTCCCGCGCGAGGTCGAGGACGTGTTGTCGACCCATCAGGACGTCGCGATGGTCGCGGTGGTCGGCGTGCCCGACGACAAATGGGGCGAAGCCGTCACCGCGGTGGTGGTCGCCAAACCCGGCACCAAGCCCGACGAGCGTGAGTTGATCGAGCTGGTGAAAACCCGCAAGGGCTCGGCGCATGCGCCGAAACAGGTCAAGTTCGTGCCCGAACTGCCGATGACCGGCGTCGGCAAGATCGACAAGAAAGTCCTGCGCGCCGGTTTCTGGGCCGGCCGCGACCGGATGGTCGGGTAGTTCCGATCACTCGCCATCGTGCGGCGAGTTCTCATTCCCCCACCGTGGTCATTCCGGGGCGCGCGCAGCGCGAACCCGGAATCTGACACGCAAACAACCTCGAGATTCCGGGTTCGCTTGCTGCGCAAGCGCCCCGGAATGACAACCTGGTACTACGACCGAAACAGCCGCGTGTACTGCGTCTCGTGGCGAAGGCTGGCGAGGTCGGCGCGGAAGGTGGCGCTGCCGAGGTCGTCGAGTGAGGCGGCGAGCGCGCGCGTGCCGGTGGCGATCACCGCGGGCTCCAATGCGGCGAGCACGCGCTGGCTGTCGGTCTGGCCGAGCGGGATCAGCCGGGCGCCGGCCGAGATCCAGTTCGACGTCACCGCATGCAGGAAGCCGTGCAGCGTCGCCGGCAGCGGCACGCCGTGCGCGGCGCTGACCAGACCGACCGCAACCGGATAGGCGATCGCCTCGCCGCAGGCCGCCACCGCGCGGCCGAGGCCGTCGCTGTCCCAGGCCTTGCGGGCGATCTCGATGAAGGCGCGGCCCTGCGACAGCGTCTCGAGCTGGCGTTCTGCCGAGGTGACGAACGCAGCGGCGAGTTCGGCGACGGCGGACAAGCCAGCTTCATCGCCTCGCTCCGCCGCGCGATAGGCATGGCAGAGCAGCACCGCGTCGCAGAAGCCGGCGCCATGCTGCAGCATCGCGTCGAGCCAATCGCGCAGGCTGGCGGCATCGGAGACGTCGCCCGCCTCCACCGCCCACTCGATGCCGCTGGAATAGGAGAACGCGCCGACCGGAAACGCCGGCGACAGCCAGGTCATCAGCCGGAACAGCGCGGCGCTCTGCTCCGCCGGCAGCGGCTGCGCCGGCGCCTCCGGCTCAGTGCTCATGCTTGTGCGAATGGCCGTGCGAATGACCGCAGTGCTCGTCATGGATGTGATCATCATGCCCATGATGATCGTGACCGTGATGATCGTGGCTACAGCCGTGACCATGGGCATGACCGTGATGATCATGGCCATGATGACCGTGATCGTGGTGCGCATGATCATGATGCGCGTGATCGTGGTGCGGGTGCGCTGCCTCGCCGCTGTCGTGCGCCGGAGCGTAGGCGCCGCCTTCCGGATCGAACGGGGCTTCGATCTCCGCCACCTTGCCGCCGAGGCCGCGGACCATGTCGGCGATGACGTGGTCGCGGCGGATGCGCAGCGCCTTGGCCATCAGCTGCGTCGGCAGATGGCGGTTGCCGAGATGCCAGGCGAGCCGCACCAGATGCAAGGGATCCCGCCCGCGGATCTCGAGCAGCGGCTCCGGCGCCGCGACCACTTCCACCAGCCGCCCGTCGTCCAGCACCAGCGCGTCGCCGCCGCGCAGCGCCACCGCGTGCTCGAGGTCGAGCAGGAATTCGAGGCCGCGCGTGCCGGTCATCGCCATCCGCCGGCGATGGCGATCATCGAACGCCAGCACGACGGTGTCGGCCGCCGGCGCCGTGAAGTGATATTGCCCGTAGACTTTGCTGGCTCGGATCATGGAGTGCTCATCGCAGTAAACGCGAAGCAACGGGGCCAGCGGGGACAGAGCCACGGCACCGAGCTTCGGATGGATCAGGACAGGCCCGAAGCTCTAGAGCATTTTCCGGGCGAGGGAAATCCGGATCGCACCGGACTGCCCTCGCCTTGCGCGATTGCTCAGAACGTCTCGACCTTGCCGTCGCTGATGATCTCGATCACGGTCGGCGAGGCTTTCAGCGGCGTCGACAGTTCGCGCCACACCTTCATGTGCGGCGCACGCGCATGGGCGTTGAGGTCCTCGCGAGTCTCCCAGCGCTCGACCACCACGAAGGTGTTCGGATCGTTGATCGAGATGTGGTTCTCGTAAGCGATGCAGCCCTTTTCCTTGCGGGTCTCGGCGATGCAGGCCTTGGCGCCCGCGATGTAAGCGTCACGCGACTCCGGCTTCACCTGGGTGGTGGCGACGACGTAGATCATGGGGATCTTCCCTTCTCGTTGGCGGCCGCGAGACCGCTTACTTCACGTCGACTTTGGCGGGCGTGATGATCTCGATCTTCGGCGGCGCCATCAGGCATTTGGCAGCGGCACGGCCGAATGCCTTGAAGTGCTCGGTCTTGCCGTGGGGGCCGAGCGCCTCGGCGTTTTCCCACTGTTCGACGAACACCATCTGGGTGGGATCGGTGACGCTCTCGTGCAGATCATAGGCGACGTTGCCCGGCTCCTGGCGCGTGCCGGCGATACAATCCTTGGCGGCGGCGATCAGCTCTGCCCGCATCTCGGGCTTCACGGTCAAAGTGGCGACGACATAGATCACGAATATTCCTCCCGGCGGTTTTTATCTGCAAGGCCGGACATGGCGCCGGCGCGCGGGACATTAGGCGGATGCGGCGGGGATGCAAAGGGGTGGCTCAACCGCGTCGACGCGCCACCACGCGACGGTCATTCCGGGATGCGCGCGAACGCGCGCAGACCCGGAATCCCGAAGTTTGTGCGGATCGAGATTCCGGGTTCGCCGCTTCGCGGCGCCCCGGAATGAACGGCGGAGAGGTTGCGCGTAACAGGCTGGTGTTGACGAACGAGAAGACCCTCAGAACATGAAGTAGCGCTGCGCCAGCGGCAGCACGTCGGCGGGCGCGCAAGTGAGCAGTTCGCCGTCGGCGCGGACTTCGTAGGTCTCGGGATCGACATCGAGCTTCGGCGTGGCGTCGTTGTGGATCATGCTCTTCTTGGAGATGCCGCCGCGGACGTTGCTGATCGGATAAAGCGTCTTGGCGATGCCGAGATCGCGCGCCAGATTGCCGGCGGCGGCGGCCTGCGAGGTGAACACCACCGACGACGCGGCCAGCGCCTTGCCGAAGGCGCCGAACATCGGCTGGTAGTGCACCGGCTGCGGCGTCGGGATCGAGGCGTTCGGATCACCCATCGGCGCGGCGACGATGCTGCCGCCCTTGATGATGCAGTCCGGCTTGACGCCGAAGAACGCCGGCGACCACAGCACGAGGTCGGCCATCTTGCCCTTTTCGACCGAGCCGATCAGCTTCGACACGCCATGCGCGATTGCCGGGTTGATCGTGTACTTGGCGATGTAGCGCTTGACCCGGAAATTGTCGTTGCGCGCCGAGTCCTGCGGCAGCGCGCCACGCTGCTTCTTCATCTTGTCGGCGGTCTGCCAAGTGCGGATGATGACTTCGCCGAGCCGGCCCATCGCCTGACTGTCCGACGACATCATCGACAGCGCGCCGAGGTCGTGCAGGATGTCTTCGGCCGCGATCGTCTCCTTGCGGATGCGGCTCTCGGCGAAGGCGAGATCCTCGGCGATCGACGGATCGAGATGGTGGCACACCATCAGCATGTCGAGATGCTCGTCGATGGTGTTCCGCGTGAACGGCCGCGTCGGATTGGTCGACGACGGCAGTACGTTCTCCAGGCTAGCCACCTTGATGATGTCCGGCGCATGGCCGCCGCCGGCGCCTTCAGTGTGGAAGGCGTGAATGGTGCGGCCCTTGAACGCCTTCACGGTGTCTTCGACGAAGCCCGACTCGTTGAGCGTGTCGGTGTGGATCATCACCTGGACGTCGTACTCATCCGCCACCGTGAGGCAGTTGTCGATCGCCGCCGGCGTCGTACCCCAGTCCTCGTGCAGCTTGAGCGCGCAGGCGCCGCCTTCGATCATCTCCTTCAGCGGGCCGGGCAACGCGGCGTTGCCCTTGCCGGAGATACCGAGATTGACCGGGAAGGCATCGAACGACTGAATCATCCGGCCGATGTGCCACGGCCCCGGCGTACAGGTCGTCGCGAAGGTGCCGTGCGACGGCCCGGTGCCGCCGCCCAGCATCGTGGTGACGCCGCTCATCAGCGCATGTTCGATCTGCTGCGGGCAGATGAAATGGATGTGGCTGTCGAAGCCGCCGGCGGTGAGGATCTTGCCCTCGCCGGCGATCACGTCGGTGCCGGGACCGATGATGATGTCGACATTCGGCTGAATGTCCGGATTGCCGGCCTTGCCGATCGCGGTGATCAGGCCGGCCGTGATGGCGACGTCGGCTTTGACGATGCCCCAATGGTCGACGATCAGCGCGTTGGTGATCACGGTGTCGGCGGCGCCCTCTGCGTTGGTCACCTGCGACTGGCCCATGCCGTCGCGGATCACCTTGCCACCGCCGAACTTCACCTCCTCGCCGTAGGTGGTGAAGTCTTTCTCGACCTCGATGATCAGATCGGTGTCGGCGAGCCGGACGCGGTCGCCGGTGGTCGGGCCGAACATGTCGGCATAGACGGAACGTGAGATCTTGACCGACATCTCAGAGTTTTCCCATCACGTCGCCGCGGAAGCCGTAGATGGTGCGGTTGCCGGCGAGTTCGACAAGCTGGACGTCGCGGCTCTGGCCGGGCTCGAAGCGCACCGCGGTGCCGGCGGCGATGTCGAGCCGCATGCCGCGGGCCTTGTCGCGGTCGAATTGCAGCGCCGGGTTGGTTTCGAAGAAATGATAGTGCGACCCGACCTGAATCGGCCGGTCGCCGCTGTTGGCCACCGTCAGCGTCACCGTGGCGCGCCCGGCGTTGAGCTCGATCTCGCCGTGTTCGATGAACAGTTCACCGGGGATCATGGTCATTCTCCACAACAGGCGTCATTGCGAGCGAAGCGAAGCAATCCAGAGCCGCACGCGTGGCCCTGGATTGCTTCGTCGCTGCGCTCCTCGCAATGACGAACGAAAGAGCCTTCGAAACGACGGCACATCGCCGCTACCTGATCGGCTGGTGCACGGTGACGAGCTTGGTGCCGTCGGGGAATGTGGCTTCGACCTGGATGTCGTGGATCATTTCGGCGATGCCGTCCATGCACTGGTCGCGGGTGATCACCTGGGCGCCGGCGTGCATCAGCTCGGCGACGGTGCGGCCGTCTCGTGCACCCTCGACGATGAAGTCGGTGATCAGCGCGATAGCCTCGGGATGGTTGAGCTTGACGCCGCGCTCGAGCCGGCGGCGGGCGACCATCGCCGCCATCGAGACCAGCAGCTTGTCCTTTTCGCGGGGGGAGAGGTTCATGAAGGCACTCGATCGAATGAGCCTGAAATTCGGGCGTGACGCGGGATCAACTCAGCCACAGCCGGGGCAGTGCGCGGCCGGCGGCGCGGCCGAGAACGGTCATCATGTCGGCGCGCAGCTTCGCGGCATTTTGGGCGCAGAACCGGGCCATTGCAAACCCATTCCACGCTGAAATCCCAACCTCGGCGCCGAACCTATCGGCCGCCTCGCGCAGCCGCTCGACCAGCGCCGTATCGCCCGGCACGATCAGCGCGGTGCCGATCGCGACACCGGCTTTGGCCACTGCAGCGCGTGCCAAGAGGGCACCGATCTCGCCATCGAGCCGCACGGTTTCGGCGAACACCAGCTTGCCGCCGCGCCGCATCCGCCAGCGGTCGACGAAGCGGCCGTGCTGCATGGTCTCCCCCATCGCCGAGCGGCCGAAGATCACCATCTCGGACAGCAGCAGCGAAGCATCCTCCGCAAGCTCGATGTCGATCCGTCGCTCGGCGCGGGCCTGGTCGAACAGGATGGTCTCCTGCGGCAGCCACGCCAGATGGCCGCCGCTCGCGACCTTGAGGGTGATATCGAGCTGCGCAGCCGGGCCATGGCTGCGATACACCTTCTCGGCCGCCGCCGTGGTCAGCGTCAGCCGCGCATCGGCCTGAACGTCGAGGCTGATGCTGAAGCGATCCCCACCGGCGACTCCGCCCGCGGTGTTCACCAGCACGGCCGACAGCCCCTGCTGCTCCGGCGATGGAAAGCGCACCCGGAGCGATCCGGCCTCGTGCACAGGCCCGCGCCGGGTGACGCCGCCGTCCGCCCGCACCTCGACGGCCACTTCGCCGACCGCGCGATTGGCGGCGAAGGTCTGCGAGGTGATGAGGCTGGTAT
>NZ_QUMK01000094.1 GCF_010907035.1 Rhodopseudomonas sp. BR0M22 | reverse complement strand
CTCCGAAGCCGTCGATCCACATCTCCCAGACCACGTTCCCCGTGCCGATGCCGGGCATCAGCGGACGGTAGCGCTCGGGATGCGCGGCCAGCGTCGTCGCGATCTCGTTGTAGTGCTGCATGATCAGCGCGAAAATGCTGTTGGCGTGATCGAGATCGGTGAACGGCGCCGGCTCGTCCGCGTCGCCGCCCCACACGGCCGGCAGCCAGTCGCCGGGCGCGATCATCTCCGGGCAGACCAGCAGCGCGGCGATGAAGCCGTCGAGCTCCTCGAGCTGCATGGCCTCGACACCGATATCGGCGAGTTCGTTTTCGAGCGTCGCGAGATGGGGCGGGAGCTGGGGCATGGGGGATCCAATCAGTGCGGGGAGGAGACGCCTCCAAGTAAGATCGGTAGATTATCCGAACCAACTCTCCGCGTCATTCCGGGGCGCGAGCGTAGCTCGCGGGCCCGGAATCCATCACCACCGGCGATCGTTCTAAATGGCGGACGGATCAACGACTGTGCTTGACCGGTCGCGCAGCGAGTATGGATTCCGGGCTCGCGCTGCGCGCGCCCCGGAATGACGAACGACGGGGTGTTTTAGCGTGGCGGCTTTGCGGGCCCGGCAGCGATCAATCCGCGGATGCGGCGAGGCGGGCTGCGTTGGTTCGCTGCTCCAGCGCGCGGATGACGGCGATCATGTCGTCGTCGCCGAGGCCCAAGGCTTCGGTCTCGGCGTAGAGCGCCGCGCAGTTGTCGATTTGCGGCGAGGCGACGCCGGCTGCGCGCGCGGCCTCGACCACCAGACGGCTGTTCTTCAGGACGTCGGAGATCGCCGCCTGGCGGGCGAAATCCTGCTGCACCCATTTGGCGAGCTTGATCTTCGAGACGTCGCTGGCCATCGGGCCGGCGTCGAGAATGGCGGCGAAGCGCGTCAGGTCGAGGCCGTGGTGCTGGGCGAAGTGAACCGCCTCGGCGAGGCCCGTCACCATGGTGATCAGGAACAGGTTGACGGCGAGCTTCATGCGCAGCGCATTGGGAACCGGGCCGCACGCGAAGACCTCGCGGCACATCGGCTGCAGCAGCGGGCGGACGGCCGCGACATCGACGTCGCACCCCGCCAGCATCCCGACCAGCGTACCGGCCTCGGCCGGTTTGCGGGACCCGGAGACCGGCGCCTCGACGAAGTGTCCGCCGCTCTGCTCGATGTCGTCGGCCAGGGCGCTCGAGTACCCGGGGCGGACCGTGCCCATCGCAACAATCCGGTGTCCGCCGACACGCTGGGCGAATCCGGACGTGCCGCGTGCCAGGACGCTGTCGGTGGCGGCTTCGTCGGCGAGCATTAGGATGACGGTCTCGCAGGCCGCGAACACCTCGGCGGCGCTGCGCGCGATCGTGGCGCCGGCCTCGGCCACCGGCTTGCAGCGCTCGGTCGAGCGATTCCAGACCATCAGTGGCGCGCCGGTGCGGGCGATGTTGAGGGCCATCGGCAGTCCCATCGTGCCGAGGCCGATGAAGCCGGTGGGAGCGGGTGCAGTCATGCGGCGCCTCCTGGTGGGCAATAGCTGTAGGCGGCCTCGTCGCTTGTTAAAATCTGATATATTTGAAGCGGGAGTTCACGGATCCAGATAGATGAAGCCGCAATTCGATATCGAGGCGCTGCGCGCGATGATCGTCGGGGTCGATCTCGGCAGCTTCGCCCGCGCCGCGGTCGAGCTTGGGCGGTCGCAATCGGCGGTCAGCATGCAGCTCAAGCGGCTCGAAGAGCAGGCCGGACAGACGCTGTTCGTGCGACGCGGCCGCGGGCTGGTGCCGACCGAAGCCGGCGACACGCTGCTCGCCTATGCAAGGCGGATCGTCGCGACGCACGACGAAGCGACGCTGGCGCTCGGCGGCGCGGTGGCGCCGCCGACGATCCGGCTCGGCCTGCCGCAGGATTTTTTCGAGGACATCATGCCGAGCGCGCTCGCGGCGTTCACGCAGCGTCGGCTTGGCGTGCATGTCGAAGTCCGCGCCGGGCGCAACTACGCGCTGGATGACGAGGTGAAAGCCGGCCAGCTCGACCTCGCGCTCGCCTTCGCGGCGGCGGACCGGCGGGGGCGTGGCGAACTGCTGGCGACGATGCCGATGCTGTGGCTGGCGCGGAGCGAAGACGCTGCGCAGCAGCACGATCGCGCGAAGGCGCTGCCGCTGGTGCTGTTCGATCATCCCTGCCTGTTTCGTCAGGCGGCTCTGCGCGCGCTCGACGACGCCGGCATTCGCTGGCGTCTGTCGCTGACCACGCCGAGCCTGCCGGGCGTGTGGGCGGCGCTCCGCTTCGGGCTCGGCGTGACGGTGCGGACGGCGTATCGGGTGCCGCAGGGGATCGCTGTGGTGGAGAAGGGCCTGCCGGTCCTGCCGGCGCTCGAACTCCGTCTGCTCAGGCAGGACCATCTGCCCGATGCGGCACGGGAGCTGGCGGAGGTGTTGCGGGCGACGGTGGACAGCCGGGGTGTCGGCGCTGAGCTAACGACACCTGCGCTGAAGCGGGACGCTGCTCGAAATAGGTAGCTGGCTTCGGGAGATGTGTAGTTAGCACAGGGAGTATGGATTCCGAGCTCGTGCGGAGCCTGTCGTCGGGCCGCCCGGAGTGCGGACCCGGTGGCGCGCCCCGGAATGACGAACGTGAGGTTGGAAGCAAACAACAAAAAGCCCGGGATCGCTCCCGGGCTTCGTTGTCTGTAGCGATGGTGACTTCGCTTAGAAGTCCATGCCGCCCATGCCGCCGCCCGGGGGCATCGCGGGGCCGCCGGCGTTCTTCTTCGGCAGTTCGGCGATCATCGCTTCGGTAGTGATCAGCAGCGCAGCCACCGAGGCGGCGTTCTGGATCGCGGTGCGGACCACCTTGGTCGGGTCGATGATGCCCTTCTTGACCAGGTCGCCGTATTCGCCCGACTGCGAGTCGAAGCCGAAGTTGTACTGCTCCTTCTCGAGCACCTTGCCGACGATCACCGAGCCGTCTTCGCCGGCGTTGATGGCGATCTGGCGGGCCGGGGCGGAGAGGGCGCGACGCACGATCTCGACGCCGGTCTTCTGGTCGTCGTTCTTGGTCTTGAGGCCCTTGAGCTGCTCGGAAGCGCGCAGCAGAGCGACGCCGCCGCCCGGGACGATGCCTTCCTCGACCGCGGCGCGGGTGGCGTGCATCGCGTCATCAACGCGATCCTTACGCTCCTTGACCTCGACCTCGGTCGCGCCGCCGACGCGGATCACCGCGACGCCGCCGGCGAGCTTGGCCAGACGCTCCTGCAGCTTCTCGCGGTCGTAGTCCGAGGTGGTTTCCTCGATCTGCGCCTTGATCTGCGCGACGCGGGCCTCGATGTCGGCCTTCTTGCCGGCGCCGTTGACGATCGTGGTGTTTTCCTTGTCGATCATCACCTTCTTGGCGCGACCCAGCATCTGCAGGGTGACGTTCTCCATCTTGATGCCGAGGTCTTCCGAGATCGCCTACGGTGGGTACCGCGCTCTCTGATCGATTGAACCTGAAAAATCCAAACCGCCCATGCCGCTGTGCGGGCCTTGGCCAGGCCGAACCCGCTCTCCGCATGAAGATCGCGCAATGCACGGTTGCGCGGCTGGAAAGCGGACGCGGCGAACCCTCGACGCGAACACTGCCCGCGGGTGGCCGGCGACCGGGCATAGGTCGAAGATCAGCGTTCGGCCGGTGAAGGAGAAGGGACGAAGGCGTGCTGGAGCTGCGTGATGAGTAGAGCGCGATAGCGAATCGCATTGTCCATTCGGTGTAACGGCTGATTACGCTTCGCTAATCCGCCCAACGAATGGAGCAGGAACGCGTCTTATCCCGCGATGCTCGTACTATGTCCGGTCTCAGATCAGCGTGTCTAACAAGTCCCTTGGCAGTTTCGCTTTGCACGTTCATGGCTAACCCAGGTCGTTCGATTAGCGCTGCTGTACTAAAGCCTCCGAACTCTGAGATGTCTTTGGTGCATCATTTACCACCATCTTGCCTCTACCTATAATTGTGTTAATCTTTCGATAAGTTGTATGTTTTGGATACGCAAATGCGCTGGCTTGTCATTTTCGCAATCTCCATTTTCTTATCAAATGCCGCTCATGCGTATCCCGTAATGACCCCTTACGTTTCCGGGTCGGCCTTCTTTGTCGGAGCGAGCAACCCAGATCAAAACTCTTGGCAGTGTTCGATATCTTATACTTTGGAGTACGAGCAGTTCGGTCAGCCCGGCTATCAGCGCTTTAGTAAGACATTTGGATTGGTGCCAGGATTCAACGGCATTGCTTTATATCATCCCACCGATTGGGCGGCCTCCACCTTGAAAGCGACTTCGATTCAAGGTCCGACTTGCTACCAAGCGACACTTTCAGTTTTCAAGAAACGCTTGCAAAGATCGAAGAGATCAGGTGCAGCCTTGAAGGGGCGCTATGTTTTGCTCTTCAGCACGGTCGCAGGTGCCCCACCTACGATCAGATGGTCCACAAGAGTTGACGCTCCAATCCTGCCTCCCAATATCGACGGGAAAGCAAAGAGTTTGGCAGTCAACGACGCTCCTGTGGCGTTTTATGGTGAACCGAATTTTGGAGGCCCGGCCTTGGTCATTACAAGGGGCGGTGGATGTGACGATCTAGCGAATTGCGTCCCAGGCGCAGGTAATTGGTCTGACCGGATTCGATCCGTTCGCTTCCCTCCGCCCGGTGATCCTATTCTATTTTTCGGTCAAGAACTAAGAAGGTAACGGGGGGGTATTTATGACCAGATTGATGAACTACTCTTGGGAAAATTATCGAGGTCAGACAGCTGTCTTGCGCTTTGAATGGTTAAATTCTGATTTGTCGCCTACGGGTCAATCCAGGTCACAGTCCGTCGATGCGAAAGGTGTTTACGACACGTCGTTCGCATTAAATACGTTCGCGTTGGTGAAAGTACTTAACGGAAAACCATCGGGATGGGATCCAAATAGTACGATTTTTGGGTACGGATATCAGCCCGATGGCCGTTTCTTTATCGTTGACTAGTGCCCGATCCAGGTCGCTACTTTGATCAAAGGGCGGGCGGGGCAGTTTACGTTGAAGTCCCTCACCAAGTAACGTGAGCCCGCTTTCGAATTTGACCGCGGTCTAGTCTATACATGTTCCGTCCATGCGCCTGGGTAAGTTTGAGGCCTTGGATGCCGCCAAGACTTAAGGCGGCCGAGCTATTCGCCCCTAACAAAAAAGCCCGGCGTTTCCGCCGGGCCTCATTGTCGTTGCGAAGGTCGGTAGACTTAGAAGTCCATGCCGCCCATGCCGCCGCCCGGGGGCATCGCGGGGCCGCCGGCGTTCTTCTTCGGCAGTTCGGCGATCATCGCTTCGGTAGTGATCAGCAGCGCGGCCACCGAGGCGGCGTTCTGGATCGCGGTGCGGACCACCTTGGTCGGGTCGATGATGCCCTTCTTGACCAGGTCGCCGTATTCGCCCGACTGCGAGTCGAAGCCGAAGTTGTACTGCTCCTTCTCGAGCACCTTGCCGACGATCACCGAGCCGTCTTCGCCGGCGTTGATGGCGATCTGGCGGGCCGGGGCGGAGAGGGCGCGACGCACGATCTCGACGCCGGTCTTCTGGTCGTCGTTCTTGGTCTTGAGGCCCTTGAGCTGCTCGGAGGCGCGCAGCAGAGCGACGCCGCCGCCCGGAACGATGCCTTCCTCGACCGCGGCGCGGGTGGCGTGCATCGCGTCATCAACGCGATCCTTGCGCTCCTTGACCTCGACCTCGGTCGCGCCGCCGACGCGGATCACCGCGACGCCGCCGGCGAGCTTGGCCAGACGCTCCTGCAGCTTCTCGCGGTCGTAGTCCGAAGTGGTCTCTTCGATCTGCGCCTTGATCTGGGCAACGCGGGCTTCGATGTCGGCCTTCTTGCCGGCGCCGTTGACGATCGTGGTGTTCTCCTTGTCGATCATCACCTTCTTGGCGCGACCCAGCATCTGCAGGGTGACGTTTTCCATCTTGATGCCGAGGTCTTCCGAGATCGCCTGGCCGCCGGTCAGGATCGCGATGTCCTGCAGCATGGCCTTGCGGCGGTCACCGAAGCCCGGCGCCTTGACGGCCGCGACCTTGAGGCCGCCGCGCAGACGGTTGACGACGAGGGTCGCGAGGGCTTCGCCTTCGACGTCCTCGGCGACGATCACCAGCGGCTTGCCGGTCTGCACCACGGCTTCGAGCAGCGGCAGCAGCTCGTTGAGGTTCGAAAGCTTCTTCTCGTTGATCAGGATGTAGGCGTCGTCGAACTCAACGCGCATCTTGTCGGCGTTGGTGACGAAGTAGGGCGAGATGTAGCCGCGATCGAACTGCATGCCCTCGACGACGTCGAGTTCGGTCTCGAGCGACTTGGCTTCCTCGACGGTGATGACGCCCTCGTTGCCGACCTTCTTCATCGCGTCGGCGAGGAACTTGCCGATCTCCGAGTCGCCGTTGGCCGAGATGGTGCCGACCTGGGCGATCTCGTCGTTCGAGGTGACCTTCTTGGAGTTCTTGACGAGGTCGGCGACGACGGCTTCCACCGCCAGGTCGATACCGCGCTTCAGATCCATCGGGTTCATGCCGGCGGCAACCGCCTTGGCGCCCTCGCGCACGATCGCCTGGGCCAGCACGGTCGCGGTGGTGGTGCCGTCACCGGCGGCGTCGGCCGACTTCGAGGCGACTTCGCGCACCATCTGGGCGCCCATGTTCTCGAACTTGTCGTCGAGCTCGATGTCCTTGGCGACGGTGACGCCGTCCTTGGTGATGCGCGGCGCACCGAACGACTTGTCGAGGACGACGTTGCGGCCCTTCGGACCCAGCGTGACCTTCACGGCATTGGCGAGAATGTCCACGCCGCGCAGCATGCGGTCGCGAGCGTCGACGCCGAATTTGACTTCTTTAGCGGACATAAGAGGTTTCCCTGAAAGGTTGGAGTTGGCCCTCATCCTGAGGAGCCGCGGCGTAGCTCGCAGAGCGAAGCCGGGGCGTCTCGAAGGATGAGATGTTGCTGTTTGTGGCTCACCCTTCGAGACGCGCCCTTCGGGCGCTCCTCAGGGTGAGGGCCGAAGCGCGACTTAGGCCGCCTTCTTCTTGGCACCGGCGTCGGTGATGACGCCCATGATGTCGCTTTCCTTCATGATCAGCAGCTCTTTGCCGTCGATCTTGACTTCGGTGCCGCTCCACTTGCCGAACAGCACGCGGTCGCCGACCTTGAGGTCGATCGGGATCAGCTTGCCGGCTTCGTCGCGGCCACCCGGACCGACGGCGACGACTTCGCCCTGCGAGGGCTTTTCCTTGGCCGTGTCAGGAATGATGATACCGCCAGCGGTCTTCTCTTCGGCGTCGATGCGCTTGACCACGACGCGGTCGTGAAGCGGACGGAAGTTCATGCAAGTCCTCCTAAGTTTCTGAATTATCTCAGAAATCCGAAAATTAGCAATCGTGAGCACCGAGTGCCAGCACGACACCGACCAGATAGTCGAGGGATTTTGGAGAGACAAGGGCTGCCCGCGAAATTTTTAGCACTCGCGCGGAACATCTGCCAAACACCGTGAACGAGGATGGACCGGTGATCAAGCCCCGACTGTCCCATGGGCCGGAGGGCCTGTTAGCACTTCGAGTAAGTCGCTGCTAACGCTGTATTTTTCTGCATCTGCCGTCGATTTTGCACTTGAGATGCCTGGCCCGGTTGCGTCACATTTTCAGTTGCGCGTTGGCCGGCAAGTGGAGACCGGAACCGGCCACCGCGGGGACAGCAGACGGAAGGACGGCATTCCCATGCAATCCCGGTCGTCACTGTTGCGGAATGCTGGTTCGGGAAGGAGGATTTATGGTCGAACGAGGTGCAGTTTCTGAAGACTTCAGGAAGCAGGTGCTCGGCTACGGTCTGACGACGGCCGAGATTCTTTACCGCCGCCCCGACCGGCAATGGCTGCTGCAGAGCTATACGTGGCAGGACTACGATCTGGCTCCGGATTTTCCTGCCCTGAACGACTTTCTCAGCTTCTGGAAGAAGGAGCTCGAGGGGCCGCTGTTCGCGGTTACGGTCGCGCACTCCAAGCTGATCAAGCCGGCCGAGCTGCGCGCGGTCGACGGCGTCTTCAGACTGCACTGACTTCGCTATCGCCGGTCGGCGGTCACTTCGTCGGCCGGCAGCGGATAGGCGGACCATTGACGGGTGCTGCGGTCGTAGCGGCACAGCGCCACGTCGAGGCTCGTCGCGGCGATCCAGAGCCGCACAGCCTTGTCGTAGTCGATTGTTGGGTCGTTGAGCCGCCACCCTAGCGGCGCCCAGCCGGAGTCGCCGTTCAGCGTCGGCAGGCCGAGCTTGGCGGAGATCCACATCGCGTCCCATTGCTTGCCATCCGATGGCGTGCCGGCATCCACCATGAACGCGCCGCACTGCGGCGGCGCTGCCGGGACTGAAGCCAGCCGCGCGAGCTCGTCGCGGCGCGCCAGGCCGGCGGGCTGCAGGTTGATCTGCTCGATCAGACACAGCGCCACGACCACGCCGGCGATCAGCCTGCGCCGGGTGCCGGCCGCGCGGGGGGCGCAGTCGAGCCAATATTGCAGCAGTACGACCAGCCCGGCGACGATCCATAGATTGACCAGCAGCTGGATGCGGTCGCCGGCGCGGATCGCCACGGCGCCCGGCGCCAGATGATAGGGCAGCCAGAACGCGCTGAACGTCCCGACCCGCAGAGTCACCAGCCACGACAATCCCCACACCGCGACGCAGACGCTCGCGAACTGGAGCTGCCAAGGCATCGGGCGCCCCGGCGCGGCGCGGCGCAGCCGCAGCAGCAGAATCATCAGCGCGGCAGTCATGAGCGGCGTGACGGCCAATGCGCGCTCGTGCTGGGCCTCGCCGATCAGCCGCTCGACCAGCCAGCCCCACATCAGGTTGCGGAGGCCGACGTTGATCAGGTCGGTCGGAAACGGTGCAAAGCCGACATAGTCGCGGAACGATCGCCCGGCATGCTGCTGCAACGCAGGCAGGTAGATCATCATCAGCGGTATCGCCCCGATCGCAAAGCCGGCGATCGCTGCTCCGATCAGAGCTGCGCAGGAGCCGGGGTGTCGCCGGAGCAACGCGATCGCCTCGCGGCCACGGAGCATCGCGAGGGTGCCGAGGCCGAACAGCAGCGTCAGTGCGAACAGCCACGCCACGTAAAACGAAGTTGCGAACAGCAGGCCGTAGCCAAGTCCGAAGCCGCCGGCTCGCAGGAGCGACCATTTGGTCCAGCGCGGGAAATCCTCGACCGCCCACAGCACCAGCAGCACCAGGCATGGCACGTAGTACAACGCAAAGAAATTCGGATGCGCCTCCGCAGTCTTGAACATCAGATTGCTGGGAAAGGTCGCCAGCACCGCAGCGCAGATCGCGAACGTTGGCCCGAGCCGCAGGTAGCGGAGCCCGATCATGAAACTCGCCGTGAAGCAGCACAGCGACAACGCGATGGCGAGAATCTGCGAGGCGAGGAATGGATCGAGTCCGAGTTCGCGTAGTCCCGCATAGGGCAGGGCGTCGAGCAGAAACGCATCGGTGTAACCGAGGACGTTCGGCTGAGGAAAATAGAACGCCGGCGACAGCGGTTCGGTGCGTCCCATCAACGCGGCGAACAGGTGTTCGTGCAGATATGCTATCAGCCGGCCGTCGCCGTTGTTGCCGAATATCATGGCGAACGATGTCAGTAGGCTGGAGCGAAAGGCGACAGCGGCGGCGGCAAACCAGGCCGCCAGGGCCGCGATCAGGATGGGTGGCGTCGGCGCGGTCGCGTGGTCGCGCAAGGAACAGGACGGCAAAAATGTCTCCAGAGACGATTACGTTTCTCTCTGGGCGACGAATCTATTCGAGTGATGCCGATCGGAGTGTTTCCAGAAGTTCAGATCAAAAGATCGACCGCGGTCAGTTCGCGCCTAGTTTGCGGGTGCGGATGAGCGAGTGGAACTGGATTAGCAACGTACTGCTTCCAAATGTTGCTGAAGCTGCCGCCGGATTGGCTCTGGTTATCAGATGAGATGTTTGCCGGAGGCGCCGAATCGGCGGCTCACGTCATAACCCCGACAACGGCCCCCATCAGGCAGGTTGTAATCGTGCCCGATACGATTGACCTGAGACCGAGCGCGGCGATCTCTTCGCGGCGCTGCGGGGCCATTGCGGTCAGGCCGCCGAGCATGATGCCGAGGCTGCCGAAATTGGCGAAGCCGCACATCGCGTACAGCATGATCAGCTTCGAACGCGGGTCGAGCGCGTCCGGCGCCAGCTTCGCCAGCTCGACATAGGCGATCAGCTCGTTGAGCACGGTCTTGATCCCCATCAGCGAGCCGGCGGTGACCGCCTGATCCCATGGCAGGCCGAGCAGCCAGCACACCGGCGCCATCAGGTAGCCGAGCATCCGCTGCAGCGTGATGGCCTCGCCGCCGAGATGCGGCAGTAGGCCGAGCGCCGCGTTGGCGAGATACACCAGCGCCACCAGCACGATCAGCATCGCGATGATGTTGAGCAGCAGGTCGAGCCCGGCCGTGGTGCCCTTGACGATGGCGTCCATGCTGCTGACGGCAATCTGGCCGGGATCGGCGAGTTCGCCGCCGGTGGCGCGCGGCTCGGTTTCCGGCACCATGATCAGGCTCACCAGGATCGCGGCCGGCGCGCCGAGCACCGAGGCGATGACGAAGTGCGCGGCGGCGTCGGGCAGCACCGGCGCCAGCAGCGTGGCGTACAGCACCAGCACGGTGCCGGCGATGCCGGCCATGCCGCCGGTCATCACAAGGAATAGCTCGCTGCGGGTGAGTTGCGCCAGATACGGGCGAATGAACAGCGGTGCTTCGACCATGCCGAGAAACACGTTGGCTGCGGTCGAGAGCCCGACCGCGCCGCCGACGCCGAGCGTGCGCTCGAGCAGCCACGCCATGCCGCGCACCACCGGAGGCAGGATCCGCCAGTAGAACAGCAGCGTGGTGAGGACGCTCATCACCAGCACCACCGGCAGTGCCTGGAACGCGAGGATGAAATCGGCCCCCGGTGCCTTGATGTCGAATGGTGCCGGCGCGCCGCCGAGATAGCCGAACGCGAACGAGGTGCCGGCCCGGCTCGCCGCCGAGATCACCCCGACTGCATCGTTGATCGCGCCGAACGCCCGAGCGGCACCGGGTAGCTTGAGCATCGCCACCGCAGTCAAAAGCGTGATGCCGAGCCCGATGGCGACTTGTCGCACCGACACGCGGTCGCGATTCTCGCCGAATGCCCACGCGAGCATCAGCAGCGCGAATACGCCGAATCCGGATTGCAGTTGAAGCATGTCGTCCCCCGAGCCGAAGCCGATGGGTAGGCCAGGGTAGGGCGCGCTGGCAAGTCGACTAAAGCGCGGGCCACTGGGGCGCGGCCGTCATCGCGGCTTCGTCGAGGGCGGCGACAGTGCGGCCGAACGGGTTGTGCTAGACAAGGCCGATACCTCGGACTGCGCGATAGTGGATTGAACATGAGCGAGCGGATTATCGTCACCTATCAGGTCGCCTCGGCGCCGGCGGAGATCGCTGCCCGGGCCGAGGCGCTGGCGATCGAGCAGAGCGTCGAGTGTCCGCTGGCGGCGGTGACGGAGCAGCGGATCCGCGACGAGATCGTCGGCCGGGTCGAGGCGATCAGGCCGATCGGCGAGGCTCGCTTTTCGGTGCAGGTCAGCTTGGCGAGCGCGACCGCGCCGGCCGAGCCCGGACAGCTGCTCAACATGCTGTTCGGCAACAGTTCGATCCAGCCCGACGTGACGCTGGCCGATGTCGAACTGCCGCCGGCCTATCCGGCTACCTTCGGTGGGCCGAGGCTCGGCATCGCCGGTCTTCGCGCCAAGCTCGGCACGCCGCGGCGGGCGCTGACTGCGTCGGCGCTGAAGCCGCAGGGGCTGACGCCGGAGGCGCTGGCGGGGCTCGCGCATCGGCTGGCGCTCGGCGGCATCGATCTGATCAAGGACGACCACGGCATCGCCGACCAGGCGTTCAGCCCGTTCGCCGCGCGGATCCCGGCGGTGGCACGCGCGGTGCGTGAGGCTTGCTCCGTTCGCGGCGCCGCCACGCTGTATGCGCCGCACGTCTCCGGCTCGCTCGACGACATGCGGCGGCAGCTCGACATCGTTCGGCGCGAAGAGCTGTCGGCGGTGATGCTGATGCCGATGATCGTCGGGCTCGCCAATTTCCACCTGATCGCCAAGGAGGCGGAGGGGCTGATCGTGCTGGCGCATCCGTCGCTGGCGGGGGCGCAGCGGATCGCGCCGGATCTGCTGCTCGGCAAACTGTTCAGGCTGCTCGGCGCCGACGCGACCATCTTCCCGCATCACGGTGGCCGGTTCGCCTACACGCCGGAGACCTGTAGCGCGCTGGCGGATGCGGCGCGGAGCGATTGGTACGATCTGAAGCCGTGCCTGCCGGTGCCGGCCGGCGGCATCGCGATTGATCGCATCCAAGAGCTGCTGGCATTCTACGGCTCCGACGTCATGCTGCTGATCGGCGGCAGCCTGCTGGCGGCCGGCGAGCAACTGACCGAGCAGGCGGCGCGGTTCACCGCGGAGGTGGCAAGCCATGGCCAATGACGATTCAGCAGCGCCGCATCCGACCGCGGGCGAGCGCCCGGGTGTGCGCGCGCAGACCGCACCGGGCCGCTGGGATGGCGTCGCGGTGATGCCGTACAAGCAGACCGCCGAGGCGCCGTTCCAGGACGTCTCGCGGCAGCTTCTATTCTCGGATCCAGATCTCGCCTGCGAGTGGCGCTACTTCGAAGTGGACAAGGGCGGTTACTCGACGCTGGAGCGTCACGCCCATGTGCATGCGGTGATGATCCATCGCGGGCGCGGGCAGTGCCTGGTCGGCGACGATATCAGCGATGTCGGGCAGGGCGATCTGGTGTTCATCCCGCCGATGACGTGGCATCAGTTCCGCGCCAACCGCGACGACTGCCTCGGTTTTCTCTGCGTCGTCAACGTCGCGCGTGACCGGCCGCAATTGCCGACGGCGGACGATCTTGCGGAGCTGCGTAAGAACGAGCGGATCGCCGACTTCATTCGCACCGGTGGGGAGTAGCTGCACGTCAGCGTGGAGCGATCTCGACCGTGACGGTGTGGCGCTGTGCCGGAGCTTGGTTCTCCCAGTCCCGTAAGTAGTCGAACACTGCGGTGGCTGTGCCGTCCTTGCGGGCGATGATCCGGAACGACCGGGTGCCGGGGACGCCGACCATCGGCTGGTGCACGACATCGCCGCCGCCCTGGCGGTAACCGGCATCGGATATCTCGATCAGGTCGAGATTGCGGCTCGCTTTGGTGTCGAGATGCCAGCGATAGCCGGTCGACGGATTCTCTTTTAGGCTGAAGGTGGCTTCGCCGCCGACCGCGAGACGCAGTGTCTCGGCAGTGTCGTCGGCCCGCGGCGGCGCGACGCCTGCAACCAGCGCAATGCCGGCCAGCATGCCGAGCAGTCCCCATCGCCGAAAGGTCATGAACCGTGTCCGCATGTTAGCCCCCCTGGAACGGCGCGGCTCACCCCCGGCCGACGAACGGCATTTTGGTCGCCATCACCGTCATGAACAACACGTTGGCATCGAGCGGCAGGCCGGCCATGTAGGCCACCGCGTCGCCGACCGCCTTGGCGTCCATCCGCGGCTCGTGCTTGACCGATCCGTCCGGCTGCAGAACGCCGGGACCTTCGACCATGCGATCCGTCATCGGGGTGGCGGCGTTGCCGATGTCGATCTGGCCGACCGCGATGTCGTAGGCGCGGCCGTCGAGATTGCTGGCCTTGGTCAGCCCGCTGATGGCGTGCTTGGTCGCAGTGTAGGCAGACGAAAACGGCCGGGGCGCGTGCGCCGAGATCGAGCCGTTGTTGATGATGCGACCGCCGCGAGGGGTCTGATCCTTCATGATCCGGAACGCGTGCTGGGTGCACAGGAAGGGAGCGGTGAGGTTGGTCGTCACAACCGCCTGCCACTGCTCCAGCGGCAGATCCTCGAACGGCACCGGCGGCGCGCCGATGCCGGCATTGTTGAACAGCACGTCGAGCCGGCCGTAGCGCCGCACGGTGGTGTCGAACAGCGCGGCGATCGACGCCGGATCGGCCATGTCCGCGACCACGGGCAGGCTGTCGCCGAACTCGGCGCCGAGCTTCTGGGTTTCCTGCAGCAGTTGCAGCCGGCGCCCGGCCAGCACCACGGTGAATCCGGCCTGCATCAGCGCCAGCGCCGCGGCACGGCCGACACCGGTCCCGGCGCCGGTGACGAGGGCGATCTTGGTGGTGGCGTTCGCCATAGTGGTCCTCCCTGGAAGTTGTTGCTCGTTACAGTCTGCGCTGCATGTAGCACGCTTCGGCGTCGTAGCTCTTCAGCTTGGCGTCGAGCGCTGGATCGGCGAGGCGGGCAAAGCCCTGCCGCTGCCAGAACTGCACCGTTCCGGACAGCGCCACAAGCGTGACGTTGTCGGCGATGCCGGCGGCATGGCGCACCAGCGTCGCGATCACCGCAGAAGCCGCGCCGCCGCCGCGCGCCTGCGGCAGCAGCGCGATGTCGTGCAGATAATAGGTCGAGGCCGGCTCCGGGACGCTGCCGAGCCGGGCGTTCAAGGCGGGCGGCTGCTTCAGATGCCAGGGATGGCTGATC
>NZ_QUMK01000093.1 GCF_010907035.1 Rhodopseudomonas sp. BR0M22 | reverse complement strand
CACCCCAGCCCTCCCCCGCAAGCGGGAGAGGGGGCGCACTGCCGCTGTAGCAAAGGCCGAGCTTTACAACGAACGCAAAGAGTCTGACTACCTCTCGTTCGTCGCGTCCTTCACCAATTTCTGCACGGTGTCGCCCTGCATTCGGGCAATGTCGTCCTGATACTTGAGCAGCGCGCCGAGGGTGTCGCCGACGACTTCCGCCGTGAGTGCGCGGGCGTCGAGTTCGGTCAGCGCGGTCGCCCAGTCGAGGGTTTCGGCGACGCCGGGCGATTTGTAGAAATCCTGCTCGCGCAGCGCCTGAACGAAGTTCACCACCTGCTGTGACAGCTTGGCCGAGATCCCCGGCACGCGCGACTTCACGATCGCCAGTTCGCGCTCGGCGTTCGGATAGTCGACCCAGTGATACAGGCAGCGCCGCTTCAGCGCGTCGTGGATTTCGCGGGTGCGATTGGAGGTGACGATCACGATCGGCGGCGTCGGCGCCTTGATGGTGCCGAACTCCGGAATGGTGACCTGGAAGTCGCTGAGCACTTCGAGCAAGTAAGCCTCGAACGCCTCGTCGGCGCGGTCGAGTTCGTCGATCAGCAGCACCGGCGCGCCCGCCGTGTCCGGCTCCAGCGCCTGCAGCAGCGGACGCTTGATCAGGAAACGCTCGGAGAAGATGTCGCTGGAGAGCTGATCGCGGTCGGTATCGCCGGCGGCTTCGGCCAGCCGGATCGCGATCATCTGCGCCGACGAATTCCACTCATACACCGCGGATGCGACGTCGAGCCCCTCGTAGCACTGCAGCCGGATCAGCCGGCGGCCGAGCGCGGCCGACAGCACCTTGGCGATCTCGGTCTTGCCGACGCCAGCCTCGCCTTCGAGAAACAGGGGCCGGCCCATCCGCAGCGCCAGAAACACCACCGTCGCCAGCGACCGCTCGGCGAGATAACCGCGGCTCGTCAGCAGTTCGAGCGTGGCGTCGACGGAGGCGGGAGGCGCGGGCGCGGTCATGGCCGATCCGTGTCCAGGCTCACGCCTTGCCGTTGGCGGCATCGACCGCCCGCTTGGTCAGCACGCCGATCAGATGCGCCCGATATTCGGCGCTGCCGTGCAGATCGCTGTTCAGCCCATCGGCGGAGACGTGCAGAGCGTCGAGCGCCTTGGAATTGAACCGCGCCTTCAGCGCCTCTTCGAACTGCGTGACGCGGAACACGCCATCGGCGCCGGCGCCGGTGACCGCGACCCGGACATCCGACGGACGGCGGGCGACGAACACGCCGACCAGCGCGTAGCGCGACGCCTGGTTGCGGAACTTGATGTAGGCGGCCTTCTTCGGCAGCGGAAACTGCACCTTGGTGATGATCTCGTCCGGCTCCAGCGCGGTCGCGTACATGCCCTGGAAGAACTCTTCGGCCTTCAGCTTGCGCTTGTTGGTGACCACGGTGGCGCCGAGCGCCAGCACGGCCGCCGGATAGTCCGCGGTCGGATCGTTGTTGGCGAGCGAGCCGCCGATCGTGCCCTTGTGGCGCACCGCCGGATCGCCGATCAGCGACGCCAGCTCGGCCAGCGCCGGGATCGCCTCGCCGACGATCGCCGAGTTCGCGACCTCGGCGTGCTTGGCCGTGGCGCCGATCACCAGCGAGCGGCCCTTCATCTCGATGCCGTTGAGGCCTTCGATATGCGACAGATCGATCAGATGCGGCGGCGCCGCGAGGCGCTGCTTCATCACCGGCAACAGCGTGTGGCCGCCGGCGATCAGCTTGGCGTCCTCGTTCTTCAGCAGCAGATTGGCGGCCTGGCGAACGGTCCCGGGGCGGTGATATTTGAATTCGTACATTGCGCTTCCCTGAGCTTCCTGCGTCTCGTTGGGCGTGCCGCGCGGCCTCGTTGAAGCGGGCCGGCGCCGTGCCGCTCAGCTGCGGTCGGAGTTCGCCATCGCCTTGGCGCCGGCCGCGATCGACACCACGATGTTCTGATAGCCGGTGCAGCGGCAGAGATTGCCTTCGAGCTCTTCGCGGATCGTCTCGTCGGAGAGGTCGTGGCCCTTGCGGTGCACCATGTCGACCGCCGTCATGATCATGCCCGGCGTGCAGAAGCCGCACTGCAGGCCGTGATTCTCGCGGAAGGCTTCCTGCATCGGGTGCAGCGGCGCGCCGTCGGCGGCGAGCCCTTCGATCGTCGTCACTTCATGGCCGTCGGCCATCACCGCCAGCGTGGTGCAGGACTTCACCGCCTTGCCGTCGAGATGCACGACGCAGGCGCCGCACTGCGAGGTGTCGCAGCCGACATGGGTGCCGGTGAGGCGCAGGTTCTCGCGCAGAAACTGCACCAGCAGCGTGCGCGGATCGACGTTCGCGGTCACGGGATTGCCATTGACGATCAGGGAAATCTTGGCCATCGGCCCTCTCTTCAATGCGCACCGCCGCGTTGCACGGCGATCACTCGTCTTTTAGTTGTGTTTCTTGAACCGATCTTACGGGGCAACCCCAGGATCGGCAACCGCGAACGGCCCCGGCCGCGCCGGACCTGCAGCCGTGTAATGACATCCGCGTGATCACGCGCCGCAGCGCGGTCACGCCGCGCCGTTGCCGTCCTGAACCGCCTTGGAGAAGTTGGCGAAGAACTCGTCGGCGAGCTTCTTGGCCGAGCCGTTGATCAGCCGCTGCCCGAGCTGCGCCAGCTTGCCGCCGATATGCGCTTCGACATCGTAGGACAAGAGCGTGCCGCCATCCTTGTCGGACAGGCCGACCGTGGCGCCGCCCTTAGCGAAGCCGGCGACACCGCCCTCGCCTTCACCGGTGATCTTGTAGCCGTTCGGCGGATCGAGATCGGACAGCGTCACCTTGCCCTTGAAGCGGGCCGACACCGGGCCGACCTTCAACTTCGCGACGGCGCGAAAACCGCTGTCGTCTTCGGTCTTTTCCAATTCCTCGCATCCGGGAATGCAGACCTTCAGCACTTCCGGATCGTTGAGCTTGCTCCACACCAAATCTTTCGGCGCGTCCAGTTGGACTTCGCCGTTCATCGTCATGGCCATGGATATTTCCTCCCGGATCGGCGCACCGCCTCGGATAGCGGCATTGCGACTACTTAAGCATGCCGGGCGGCAAAGAAAAAGTATCGCGACACCGCCCCGAGCAATCAGCGGCGATAACAGCTATGCGGTGAATGAGATAGGTAGCGCGCCGCCCGAACGCCAGCGCCGAGCCGCCACGACAGCCGGGACAGCGATCAGGAGCGTTGCGCCGCGGCCGGATAGTTCGATTGGAGCGCCGCCGGGCTGGGGCGCGATGCAGCCGCAGATTGCGTCGAGGGCTCCACCAGCATCAGAATTGCGGTGCCGAGAAACAGCAGCAATTCGGTGGCATGCAGCCGCATCGCTTCCGGCTCGGCGACCTGCGAGGCCATCACCATGCTGGCGAACGAAATCACGCTGCCGAGCGTGAGCGCGAAGGCCAGCGCCTCGTTGCAACCGCCGGACAGACGGACAGACGGCCGCGTCAGCAGCGCCGAAAACACCAGCAGGAAACCGGCGACCGTCAGCTTGCCCAGCGCCAGCAGCCACGCCATTTTCATCGTCGCGACCGCGCCGAGATGCAGATGATCGCTGACGAAGATCGCCACCGAGATGTTGGGACGGTCGTACAGTGCGTGAATCGGCGAGACGATCAGGCGATACGCGACGATCAGCCAAGTTGGGGCGATATAGGCGGCGAGCAGGACGCCGTTCACCGTGCTGATCCGCCAATCCGTCTTCATTATCGTATCCCGCCAGCCTGAGCGCGCCGAATCTGCGACGCGTTTCAAGAGCTAACCCCAGGTTAACGATAACCGGCAACGGAAACGTTTTGTTAACCTTAACGGAAGGTTGCAGACTGTGGACGACGGCCGGGCGCCCCGATTTGGCACCACTCGGCACGAAACTTGCGTTGAGCTCAAGGTGATATCGCTTGAAATGATCGCACCACAGACGCAGAAAGCCCCGCCATCGGGCGGGGCTCCCTGCTGTCGCTTCGGTGCACGGCCGTCTGGAGAAAACCGTGACCGGGCGAATTCGGCACCGGTGGCCGGCGCGCTATCGGCCTTGACCACCGTGTGGCTGGCCACCGTGTTGCTGGCCGCCCTGCTGGCGGTCCGGCATATGACCGGAACGTCCGGGATCCTGCTGCTGCTGACCCGGACGCGCGCCGCCGCTTTGCTGCTGCTGGCCGCCCGAGCTTCGGTTCGGGTTCGGATTCTGCTGATTCTGATTCGACATCGTGAGTCTCCTTCAACCGAGTGTCGCACCCGCAGCAACAACGATCAGTCCGCCCCTGGGGTTGCGCGCTTACTCGTGATCTTTGCGCGGCTTTTGCGCGGCAGCATCGCGCCGGACGGAACCGCACTGTTCGGCGGCGCCGTCCACAGGGCAGAAGGTTGTACTCGGGCGCTGTTGCCGCAATCGCGACCCACTGTTAGAAAATTACGAAGCGAAGCGACGTTCCGGCTGCCGGGGCCCTCGCCGCATCGTGTGTGCAGTGCGAGCGCGATCTCCAAAGCGGTGCCGTTCGCATTGCAATCGACGGTGTTTCGAGTTCCGATCCTTCGAGTCCTCTGACGACGGCAGCGCATGGACTATTTCGCCCAGCAGCTCATCAACGGCCTCGTGCTCGGCTCGATCTACGGCCTGATCGCGATCGGCTATACGATGGTCTACGGCATCGTCGGCATGATCAACTTCGCCCATGGCGACATCTTCATGATCGGCGGCTTCATCGCCCTGATCAGCTTCCTGATCCTGGTGTCGTTCGGCCTCACCTTCGTGCCGTTGATCCTGCTGGTCGTGCTGCTGGTTTCGATGGCGATCACCGCGCTCTACGGCTGGACGGTCGAACGCATCGCCTATCGTCCCTTGCGGCATTCGTTCCGCCTCGCCCCGATGCTGTCGGCGATCGGCATGTCGTTCGTGCTGATGAATTACGCTCAGGTGTCGCAGGGCGCCCGCGTCAAGCCGGTGCCGCCGATCATCACCGGCGGCTACACGCTGCACGAGAGCGCCGACGGCTTCAACGTGCAGCTCTCCAACGTTCAGATTCTGGTGGTGGTCACCACCGTCATTCTGCTCGGCATCTTCACCTGGCTGGTGGCGAAGACCCGGCTCGGCCGCGACATGCGCGCCTGCGAGCAGGACCAGACCATGGCGGCGCTGCTCGGCGTCGACGTCGACCGCACCATCTCCATGACCTTCGTGATCGGCGCCGCGCTCGCCTCGGTCGCCGGCATGATGTACCTGCTGTATTATGGCCTGGTCGACTTCTCGATGGGCTTCATCGCCGGCATCAAGGCGTTCACCGCGGCCGTGCTCGGCGGCATCGGCTCGCTGCCCGGCGCGATGCTCGGCGGCCTGCTGATCGGCCTGATCGAGACCTTCTGGTCGGCGTATTTCTCGGTCGAGTACAAGGACGTCGCGGCGTTCTCGATCCTGATCATCGTGCTGATCTTCATGCCGACCGGCCTGCTCGGCCGGCCGGAAGTCGAAAAAGTCTGAGCGGGCACCGACGTGGCAAAACTCGCGCACGCCGCTGCTGCCCCTGCCGCCGCCGCTACGGTCGGCGTCGGTTTCATCTTGAAGAAAGCCCTGATCAGCGCCCTGGTGGCGCTGGTTTTGTTTTCGCTGATGATCGGTGTCCGCACCGAGGCCGGCCCCGAAGGCGGCCTGATCTACTGGACGCGGTTCGGCGATCTCGCCGGCATGGTCGGTGGCGTGTTCGTCGGCTCGATCGTGGTCGAGCTGCTGCGGATGTGGTGGGGCCCGGTCGACACCGCGAAGATGATGCCGGCCGGCGCGCGCAAGACGCTCGGGCTCGCCGGCCGCGTCGTCGCTCCGGCGCTGCTGATCTTCACCGTGCTGGTGCCGGTGATCTTCTACAATCAGCGCTACATTCTCGATCTCGGCATCCTGGTGCTGACCTATGTGATGCTCGGCTGGGGGCTGAACATCGTGGTCGGCCTCGCCGGCCTGCTCGATCTCGGCTACGTCGCGTTCTACGCGGTCGGCGCCTATTCCTACGCGCTGCTCGCCACCAATTTCGGCCTGTCGTTCTGGATCTGCCTGCCGCTCGCCGGCATCCTCGCCGCGTTCTGGGGCGTGATCCTCGGCTTTCCGGTGCTGCGGCTGCGCGGTGACTATCTCGCCATCGTCACGCTGGCGTTCGGCGAGATCATCCGCCTCGTGATCATCAATTGGCAGGGTCTCACCGGCGGACCGAACGGCGTCAGCGGCATTCCGCGCCCGACCCTGTTCGGCATTCCGCTGTCGCCGGGACCAAACGGACTGGCGGCGCACCTCGGCATCCCGTTCTCGCCGACCCACCGTCTCGTCTTCCTGTTCTATCTGATCCTGATCCTGGCGCTGATCACCAACTGGGCGACAATCCGCCTGCGCCGGCTGCCGATCGGCCGCGCCTGGGAAGCCTTGCGCGAGGACGAAGTCGCGTGCCGCGCCCTCGGCATCAACACCACCACCACCAAGCTGACGGCCTTCGCCACCGGCGCGCTGTTCGGCGGCTTCGCCGGCGCGTTCTTCGCCACCCGGCAAGGCTTCATCTCGCCGGAATCCTTCACCTTCCAGGAATCGGCGCTGGTGCTGGCGATCGTCGTGCTCGGCGGCATGGGCTCGCAGCTCGGCGTCGCGCTCGCCGCAGTGGCACTGATCGGCGGCTTCGAGCTGTTCCGCGGTCTCGATCAGTTCCGCATGCTGGTGTTCGGCATGGCGATGGTGCTGCTGATGATCTGGCGGCCGCGCGGCCTGATCGGCCACCGCGCGCCGACCGTGTATCTGCAGCACAAGCAGGCGATCTCGTCCGACCTCGTCAAGGAAGGCCACGGATGAGCAGCGCTGCCGAAATCCTTCAGGTCGACCGCCTGACCATGCAGTTCGGCGGCATCGTCGCCGTCAACGAGCTGTCGTTCACGGCGCAGCAGGGCAAGATCACCGCACTGATCGGTCCGAACGGCGCCGGCAAGACCACGGTGTTCAACTGCATCACTGGCTTCTACAAGCCGACAGCCGGGCGGATCAGCCTCGCCCATGCCGACGGATCGAGCTATCGGCTCGACCGGCTCGGCGACTTCCGCATCACCAAGATCGCCAAGGTCGCGCGCACCTTCCAGAACATCCGTCTGTTTCCCGGCATGACCGCGCTGGAGAACCTCATGGTGGCGCAGCACAACACGCTGATGCGTGCCTCCGGCCTGACCTTCCTCGGCCTGTTCGGCGCGCCGTCCTGGCGCGCGGCCGAAAAGCAGGCGATCGAGCGCGCCACCTTCTGGCTGGAGCAGATCGGTCTGCAGGACCGCGCCGACGATGCCGCCGGCAACCTGCCCTACGGCGATCAGCGCCGGCTGGAGATCGCGCGCGCGATGTGCACCGAACCGGTGCTGCTCTGTCTCGACGAGCCTGCAGCCGGCCTCAATGCCCGCGAGAGCGCCGAGCTGAGCGAACTCCTGCTGTCGATCCGCAACGACCGCGGCACCTCGATCCTGCTGATCGAACACGATATGAGCGTGGTGATGGAGATCTCCGACCACGTCGTCGTGCTCGACTACGGCGTCAAGATCGCCGACGGCACCCCGGCCCAGGTCCGCGACGACCCCCGCGTCATCGCCGCCTATCTCGGCGTCGAGGACGAAGAGGTCGAAAAGGTCGAGCAGGAGCTCGGGCTGTGATTTGCCTCTCCCCATGTACTCCGTCATGGCCGGGCTTGACCCGGCCATCCATGCCCGCGGGTAGGGCTGTGCTTGTGGCCGTGGATGGCCGGGTCAAGCCCGGCCATGACGCAGGTAAGCGTGGCGAGGCCGCGCGATGACCAACACCTCCACCGCCCCCCTGCTCCGCATCGAAAACCTCCGCGCCGCCTACGGCAAGATCGAGGCGCTGAAGGGCGTCGATCTTTCGATTCAGCCCGGCGAGATCGTGGCGCTGATCGGCGCCAACGGCGCCGGCAAGTCGACGCTGATGATGTCGATCTTCGGTAAGCCGCGCGCCAAGGCCGGCCGTATCGTGTTCGACGGCGTCGACATCACCACGATGCCCACTCACCTGATCGCGCGGATGAGCATCGCGCAATCGCCGGAAGGCCGGCGCATCTTTCCGCGGATGAGCGTCGCCGAGAATCTGCAGATGGGCGCCGACGCCGGCGAAGGCAGCGACGACGAGCGCGCCGCCACGCTGGAGCGGGTGCTGACGCTGTTCCCGCGGCTGCGCGAACGCTTCGGCCAACGCGGCGGCACGCTGTCGGGTGGCGAGCAGCAGATGCTGGCGATCGGCCGCGCGCTGATGAGCCGGCCGCGAATGCTGTTGCTCGACGAGCCGTCGCTCGGCCTCGCGCCGCTGATCACGCGGCAGATCTTCGATGCGATCCGCACCCTGAACAAGCAGGACGGTCTCACCGTGCTGATCGTCGAGCAGAACGCCAACCACGCGCTGAAGCTGGCGCATCGCGGCTACGTGCTGGTCAACGGGCTGATCACCATGAGCGGTTCCGGCGCCGAATTGCTGGCGCGACCGGAGGTGCGAGCCGCGTATCTCGAAGGCGGCCGCAAGGCGTGAGGTAATCCCTCCCCGAAGGCGCGAGCCCTGCGGCACAATGCGGCAAGCAGGCGCCGACGCTGCCGTATTTTGTCGATGACTTGTCGTGAAAATCAGCCAACAATGCCGGCCGGTTAGGCGCTTCGGGCGGGCTGGAGCGCGGCTATTCGTTTGCAAATCCATCGCAAGGATTCATCGATGAAACTGAAACTTCTCGGTTTGGCATTCGGCGCCTCGCTGGCGCTCTCGACCACGGCGCTGGCGCAGGACATCAAGGTCTCCGTCGCCGGGCCGATGACCGGCGGCGAATCTGCGTTCGGACGGCAGCTCAAGAACGGCGCCGAGCAGGCGGTGGTCGACCTCAACGCCAAGGGCGGCCTGCTCGGCAAGAAGCTGGTGCTCGATGTCGAAGACGATGCCTGCGATCCGAAGCAGGCGCGCTCGGTCGCCGAGAAGATCGCCGGCGACGGCATCCCGTTCGTCGCCGGGCACTTCTGCTCGTCGTCGTCGATCCCGGCGTCGGAGGCCTATGCGGACGGCAACGTGCTGCAGATCACCCCGGCTTCGACCAACCCGCTGTTCACCGAGCGCAAGCTGTGGAACGTGCTGCGCGTCTGCGGCCGCGACGATCAGCAGGGCGTGGTCGCCGCCGAGTACATCCTGAAGAACTACAAGGGCAAGAACGTCGCCATCCTCAACGACAAGACCACCTACGGCAAGGGTCTGGCCGACGAGACCAAGAAGGCGCTGAACAAGGCCGGCTTCCAGGAGAAGATGTTCGAGTCCTACAACAAGGGCGACAACGACTTTAACTCGATCGTGTCGCGGCTGAAGCGCGACGCCATCGATCTGGTCTATATCGGCGGTTATCACCGCGAGGCCGGCCTGATCCTGCGCCAGATGCGCGACCAGGGCCTCAGCACCGTGATGATGGCGGGCGACGCGATGAACGATAAGGAATTCGCCTCGATCACCGGCCCGCTCGCCGAGGGCACGCTGTTCACCTTCGGCCCCGACCCGCGCAACAAGCCGACCGCCAAGCAGATCGTCGAGACCTTCAAGGGCAAGGGTATCGATCCGGAAGGCTACACGCTGTACACCTACGCGGCGTTCCAAGTGTGGTCGCAGGCGGTCGAGAAGGCGAAGTCGACCGATCCGAAGAAGGTGATCGACACCATCAAGGCCGGCGAGTGGGACACCGTGCTCGGCAAAATGGCCTTCGACGCCAAGGGCGACATCAAGGCGATCGACTACGTCGTCTACAAATGGGACGCCAAGGGCAACTACGCGGAGATCGGCAACTAAGTCGACTGATCGTCGCGCCGCGGCTCCCGCGGCGCTCACCATCACCCCGCCCACAAACCGTCACCGCCCGGCTTGACCGGGCGGCCCAGTATTCCAGAGCGTTCACAGAGATGAGCGCTCTGCCGTATCCAACTTGACCCGCACAAGCACGACCTCTGCTCCTCATGGTGAGGAGCATCGCGTAAGCGATGCGTCTCGAACCATGAGGCAACGCTTCGTGCGCTGCCATCCTTCGAGACGCGGTCCTAACGGACCGCTCCTCAGGATGAGGCCAGCATCGTGTCTTCAGGCGAACTACCCAATATTCCCCAGCGCCGGGAAGGTGTTCAGCAGCCAGATGCTGACGTCGCTGATGGCGCCGGTGAGGAAGCCGATGCCGGTGAGGACCATCAGCACGCCCATCACCCGCTCGACCGTGGCGAGGTGTTTCTTCATCCGGGCGAACAGGCCGGAGAACTGTTCGACCATCAGCGCGGCGAGCAGGAACGGCACGCCGAGGCCGAGCGAATAGATCGCCAGCAACCCGGCGCCCTTGGCCACCGTCGCCTCCGCGGCAGCCACCGACAGGATCGCCGCCAGGATCGGGCCGATGCACGGCGTCCAGCCGAACGCGAACGCCAGCCCCATCACGTAAGCGCCCCACAGCCCGACCGGCTTCGGAATCGGCAGGCGGCCTTCGCGCATCAGGATGTTGATCCGGGTCAGGCCAAGGAAGTGCAATCCCATCAGGATGATCACGACACCCGCGACGATCGCGAGCTGTGCCGAATAAGCGCGGATCAGGGTGCCGACCAGGCTGGCGCTGGCGCCGAGCGCGACGAACACGGTGGAGAAGCCGAGCACGAACATCGCCGCCGAGATCATTACCGCACGCTTCGAGCTGCGCTCGGCTTCGTCGGCGGCGACGTGCTCGATGGTCGCACCGGTCAGATAGATCAGGTACGGCGGCACCAGCGGCAGCACGCAGGGCGACAGGAAACTGACCAGACCGGCGATCAGGGCGGCGGGGATCGAAACGTCGTGGATCATGGCCGGCTACATGCACCCGCCCGCAAAGCCCATGCAAGCCGCTGCGTCATTGTTCCGCGCCTTGTGATCGTGCCCGAGGGATTGCTTCGACCAATTGTTTATGCCGAAAATGTTCCCCCTTCAGTCAGCTTTCCGGACGGTTCGATCTTGCACAACCTGATGACCGATGTTGCCGGCGTTCGCGTCGGCCACGCGCACGACCATACGCTCGCTTCCGGTGTCACCGCGATTCTGTTCGACAAGCCCGCGGTCGCCTCGATCGACGTGCGCGGCGGCGGCCCGGGAATTCGCGATGGCGTGCTGCTGGAACCGGTCAACACCGTCGAGCAGGTCGACGGCTTCACGCTGTCCGGAGGCTCGGCATTCGGGCTCGATGCCGGCGGCGGCGTGCAGGCCTGGCTCGCCGAGCGCGGCCGCGGCTTTGCGATCGGCAACGCGACGATTCCGATCGTGCCGGGCGCGGTGGTGTTCGACATGATCAACGGCGGCGACAAGGCGTGGGGCCGGTTCTCGCCGTATCGCGACCTCGGTTATGCGGCGGCCGAGGCCGCCGGTGACAGCTTCGCGCTCGGCAGCGTCGGCGCCGGCCTCGGCGCCACCACCGCGACGCTGAAAGGCGGGCTCGGCTCGGCCTCGGCGACGACGCCGGACGGCGTCACCGTCGGCGCCATTGCGTTGGTCAATGCGATCGGCAGCGCCACGATCGGCGACGGCCCGTGGTTCTGGTCGGCGCCGTTCGAAATTGGCGACGAGTTCGGCGGGCTCGGGATGCCCGAGAGCTTCACGCCGGAGATGCTGAAGGTGCGGCTGAAAGGCGCCGCGACCCCGAGCGCGGTCGAGAACACCACGCTGGTCGCGGTGGTGACCGATGCCGCGCTCACCAAGACCCAGGTGAAGCGGCTGGCGATGCTGGCGCAGACCGGATTTGCCCGCGCGATCTATCCGGTGCACGCGCCGCTCGACGGCGACGTGGTGTTCGCTGCGGCCACCGGCGTCAAACCGGTCGAGCCGCTGGCCGGCCTCACCGAGCTCGGCGCCATCGCGGCCAACACGGTGGCACGGGCGATCGCCCGCGGCGTCTATGAGGCCACCGCACTGCCATTCAAGAACGCCCAGCCGGCGTGGCGCGACCAGTTCAGGCGCTGACCGACAGCGACGAGGCCGAGGCGGCCTGGATCTGCGCGGCCTGGCGCTGGATCAGCTGCTCGACGAAGTTGTACGACGAAGTGGCGCTGCTCGACGACGAGCTGGTCGCCGCCGAGGTCATCGTCACCTTGCTGCCGTCGGCGTAAGTGACCGAGGTCGTCACGCTGCCGTCCGAATTGGTGACGCTGGACGAGGACGAGCCGGACAACGCCTGCAGCAGCGGATCACTGCTGCCACCGCCGTTGCCGCCGTTCGCACCACCACCGCCATGGGCATGATGCCGACGGCCGCTCTTCAGCGCCGAGGACATCTCGTCCATGCTGACATTGCCGTCGTTGTTGGCGTCCATCTTGCCGAACACCTTGTCGGCATTGGCGACATTGGTGCCGCCGGCGCCGAGCGCGTTCTCGAATTCGCTCTTGGTGATCGAGCCGTCGCCGTCAGCGTCGATCTGATTGAACAGATCCTTCAGCGCGGCGTCGCGCGTCTTCGCTGCGGTCGAGTTGGGGTTGTTGACCGACTGCTGGCTCTGCGCGTCGAGCAAAGCCTGCATCGTTTCCTGCGACAGCCCGCTGGTCGGAAACGGGCTGCTGCTGCTGGAGGGCAGACTCGGGAACGACGAGGTGCTCGCGCTGCTGCTCGACGTCTCGAACGGGTTGGTGAAGCTGGTGGTCTTCGACGACGATTTCGACGTCGCCGCGCTCAGCGTATTGAGCAGTCCGGACAGCGCGCCGAGCGCGCCAAGGGCAGGCAGCATGACTGAAACTCCGCATTACACCGCTCGCCGCGGCCGGCAACTACCCATTCCGGCATCATCTGCAGCAATCCCTGTGCCAGCCTCGAAATCACCGGAAATGCTGGGCTTTTTCGCCCGTCGCAGCGCCTAAGGGACGGCAATTTCTGCCCCCTCCGGCACAACCTGCCGGGCGCGCGCTGGCGGATTTGCGCTCTCGATTTGCGAGGAACCGGCGCGGCGTGGTAGCGAAGCTGATCCGCTCACACGCAACTGGAAGCCCTGATGTCCTCCTTCGCGCTCCGTCCGCTCGCCATCGCACCCTCGATCCTTGCCTCGGACTTTTCCAAGCTGGGCGAAGAGGTCCGTGCGGTCGACACCGCCGGCTGCGACTGGATCCATCTCGACGTGATGGACGGCCATTTCGTGCCGAACATTTCCTACGGCCCGGACGTGATCAAGGCGATGCGGCCGCACACCAAGAAGATCTTCGACGCCCATCTGATGATCGCGCCGTGCGACCCGTATCTCGAAGCCTTCGCCAAGGCCGGCTGCGACCACATCACCGTGCACGCCGAAGCCGGCCCGCATCTGCACCGCTCGCTGCAGGCGATCCGCGGCCTCGGCAAGAAGGCCGGCGTCTCGCTCAATCCCGGCACGCATCCGAGCGCGATCGAATACGTGCTCGACGACATCGATCTGGTGCTGGTGATGTCGGTGAACCCCGGCTTCGGCGGCCAGGCCTTCATCCCGAGCGCCATTCAGAAGATCCGCCAGATCCGCGCCATGATCGGCGACCGCCCGATCGACATCGAAGTCGACGGCGGCGTCTCCGACAAGGTCGCCGGCGAACTCGCCGCCGCCGGCGCCAACGCCTTCGTGGCCGGCTCCGCCGTGTTCAAGGGCGGGACGCTGGAAGCTTACAAGGCGAATATTGCGGGGATCAGGAACGCGGCGATGAGCGCGCGGGGGGAAGTGGTTTAAGTCGGTCTGACGAGCCGCAAGCCGGGGGGCTTTCGGCTCGTTGGTTCGAGACAGAACCGTGCAACGTTGTCATCTCGCCAGCCATCGATGAGACTTTGCAGCGCCTCCGGGCCGGCTTCCAACGCTTCGAAGGCCCGCCGGGTGACTTGCCGATGGGTTGGATAGATCTCTGGGCGCTCCATCTGCGACCGCAGGATGCACCTCGCCTCGGAGACGTTCCCGATCAGAAAATGCGTCAGCGCGAAGTCGAGTTGCACCACCTCGAAGTCGTTGTCGCTCATCCGACTGATACGCTGTAAGAACTGCGGTGGTCCTTCGAGGTCGCGCAACGCCTGAACTTCGTGGCGAAGGCACTGCTTCACCACTTCGGCCGCTCGCTCAACATCATCGACCCTGACACGGTGGTCGTCAGGCCCGGCGATGATCGTACCGTAGGTCAGCACGAGATTGTCGAGCGGGCGGTGCAGCGGCATCACCACCTTCCAAAGATCCATGTGATGCTTTTGCGACGTCGCGTTCAGAAAGAACCCGCGCAACACGTAGCTGGTCGGTGCGAGCACCAGAACGTCGCGACAGAGCACGGTACCGGGCAGCGCAGGCTGGACCAGCTCCAGGATCTTTGCAGAACGGCTCATGCTTCAAGCCCGGACCTCGCTCGAAGTGAAGTTCGATGACCGGAGTGTCATCTCTCCTAACGATCCTAGCAAGAAGCCGGCATGAGCGAAGCGTTATGCGGAGCTGACGCAGCTTTCCGAATGTCGCGATGCTCGTCCGGTTAGCTCGAGCAAACATCAACGCCGTCATTGCCGGGCTTGCCCCGGCAATCCATCACTCTTCGCAAGATAGCGCGCTGTCGCGCGCGATGGATGCGCGGGTCAAGCCCGCGCATGACGGGAGTGAATGTGGCTGCGGTTGTGAACGTCGTTAGGCCGCCGCCTAAGTGTCACACCGTCTCGTCCGTCATTCCGGGGCGCGCGATAGCGCGAGCCCGGAATCCATAACCCCTGTGCGCGTGGTGAAAGCACGACGGTCGGGCGCCGCGTTGACGACGCAAGTCCAGGGGGTATGGATTCCGGACTTGCGCGCGAGAGCGCGCAATCCGGAATGACGCGGTGAGGTGAAAAGACGGGGCCTGCCAATCGCGGAATTCGGGCTTCGCCCAGCCGGGCCTGAAGCCCGGGGGCGGCGCCCCCACCGGCCC
>NZ_QUMK01000092.1 GCF_010907035.1 Rhodopseudomonas sp. BR0M22 | reverse complement strand
ATTTTGAGATATACCGCCCGCATGCAGGCGATAAATCTCAACGCGCTCCTCGAGGCTGAGCTGGCCATAACACTGTCCCATCGCAACACCACTGTAGCAGGTGTTGCACTTGCATCGTGAACCCAAGGAGGGCCCAGTATCCCAGAGCGCTCGTGATCTGCGGAAGCGCTCTGGAATACTTGGTCGCCCGGACAAGCCGGGCGATGACGCTAGAGTGTGTTGATATTCAAGTATTCAACGTCATCGCGAGCGGAGCGAAGCAATCCAGCTCAGTACACAGCCCTGGATTGCTTCGTCGCTGCGCTCCTCGCAATGACGGAAGGCTGATGACGGTACGAAACTAACTACGCCCGCGACAGCTTCGGGCCGGAGCCGTAGATCTGATCGGCGCGGGTTTCGAAGGCTTCGGCGAAGCGGTGGAACGCGGTGTCGAACATCGCGCCCATCAGGGTCGCGAGCACCCGGCTCTTGAACTCATACGAAATGAAGAAGCCGACCTCGCAGGCGCGCTCGGTCTTGGCGACGAAGGTCCAGCGGTTCTCCAAATTGGAGAACGGACCTTTGAGATACTCGACCAGGATTTTCAGATTGGCGCGATCGAGGGTGACCCGGCTGGTGAAGGTCTCCTGCACCAGCTTGAACGACACCGTCATGTCGGCGATCACCACCTCGGTGCCATCCGGCTGCTGAGTGCGCTCGCGAATTCTCAGCGCCTTGCACAACGGTACGAACTGCGGATAGCGCTCGACGTCGGCAACGAGATCGAACATCTGCTCGGCACTGTGCGGCACCCGGCGCCTGCTGGAAAACTGCGGCATCGAAGCGTCTCAGCGCGCCAGCGCAGCGCGCGCGGCCTTGAGCTTGGCAAAATCGTCACCGGCGTGATGCGAGGAGCGCGTCATCGGGCTCGCCGAGACCATCAGGAAGCCCTTGGCGAAGGCGGTCTTCTCGTAGGAGTCGAATTCGTCCGGCGTGACGTAGCGCATCACGGCGTGATGCTTGCGGGTCGGCTGCAGATACTGGCCGATGGTGAGGAAATCGACCTCTGCCGAGCGCAGATCGTCCATCACCTGCAGCACTTCGTGCCGCTCCTCGCCCAGCCCAACCATAATGCCAGACTTGGTGAAGATCGTCGGGTCGAGCTCCTTCACCCGCTGCAGCAGCCGGATCGAATGGAAGTACCGCGCGCCCGGCCGTACCGACAGATAGCGCGACGGCACGGTTTCGAGGTTGTGGTTGAACACGTCCGGCTTGGCCGCGACCACCACTTCGAGCGCACCGTCCTTGCGCAGGAAGTCCGGCGTCAGGATCTCGATCGTCGTGGTCGGACAGGCTTCGCGCACCGCGCGGATCGTGGCGGCGAAATGCGCCGCGCCGCCGTCGGCCAGATCGTCGCGATCGACCGAGGTGATCACCAGATGCTGCAGACCGAGTTTGCGGGTCGCCTCGGCGACGTAAGCCGGTTCATTGGCATCGAGCGCGCCCGGCATCCCGGTCTTGACGTTGCAGAACGCGCAGGCCCGGGTGCAGGTGTCACCCATGATCATGAAGGTGGCGTGCTTCTTGTCCCAGCACTCGCCGATATTCGGGCAGCCGGCCTCCTCACACACCGTGTGCAGGCCGTGCTCCTTGACGATGCCGCGGGTCTCGCCATAGCCGCGCGTGGTCGGCGCGCGCACGCGAATCCAGTCCGGCTTCTTCGGCGACAGCGCATCCGGCCGCGCCGCCTTCTCCGGATGCCGGGGGCGGACGGGATTGGATGACACCGTATCGACGAGAACGACCATGGGCTGCCTGAGTTTGCGCGAGAACCCTACCTAATCCGGCCGCCCCCGTCCCGCAACCCAGGCCGCTTGCAGGCCGTTATCCCTTGGAATAATGCTCGAATTGTAAGCATCGCGCCCCGCGCCGGCCGCGCCTTCTGGCGCCCAGATCCCGGTCCCAGATGACCAATCCCCGCGTCCTCAAGGCCTCGCCGAACGGAACACCCCCTGGCCTCGGCCCGCTGCTGACGCGCCGGTTCTTCGCCCGCAGCGTCCACGAGGTCGCGCCCGAGCTGATCGGTGCAACGCTGCTGTTCGGCGGCGCCGGCGGCGTCATCGTCGAGGTCGAGGCCTATCACCACACCGATCCGGCGGCGCATTCCTATGGCGGTCCGACACCGCGCAATCAGGTGATGTTCGGCCCGCCAGGCTTCGCCTACGTCTATCGCTCCTATGGCATTCATTGGTGCGTCAACGTCGTGTGCGAACCCGAAGGCTCGGCCAGTGCGGTGCTGATCCGCGCGCTGGAGCCGACCCACGGCTTTGCGGCGATGCGCAAGCGCCGCGGCCTCGACGAGCCGCGCAGCCTGTGTTCCGGCCCTGGCAAGCTGGCGCAGGCGCTCGGCATCACCATCGCCCACAACGGCCTGCCGCTCGATGCCGCACCGTTCGCGATCCATCGCCGGATCACCACGCCGGAGATCACCACCGGCCCGCGTATCGGCATCACCAAAGCTGCGGATTATCCGTGGCGCTATGGGCTGAAAGGCTCTCGATTTGTCAGTAAAGCGTTTCCAAGATCCGGGACGCGCTAAACGAGCGTGTGACACACCGCTTCGAGCCGGTTGCCGTCGGGATCGGCAATGAAGGCCGCGTAGTAACCGGGATGATAGTCGCGCAGTCCCGGCGCGCCCTGATCGACGCCGCCGTGCGCGAGCCCGGCTTGCCAGAATGCTTCGACCACTGACCGGCTATTCGCCTTGAAGCACCAGTGCCGGCCATAGGCCGGCTCCGGCCTGTCGCCCTTGCGGATCGACAGATAGACGAGGTCCGGATGATCAGGCCGCGCGCGCTCGCCATAGCCGAGCCAATCGCCGCGGGCGCCGACCTTGACGACGCCGAGCGCCGCCATGATCGCATCGTAGAACGGCTCGGCCACCGCTATATCTGAGACGGTGATCGAGACGTGGTCGAGCAAGGGTTAGCTCGCGTTCTTCAGCCGAAGCAGCGCTTCGAGGATCTTGACCTTGCGCGCGACCGCCGCCTCGCGCTTTTCGCGTTCTTCCTCGACGACCTCTTCGGCCGCATTGGCGACGAACTTTTCGTTCGCCAGCTTGGCCTCGGCGCGCTTGATGTCGGCTTCGGCCTTGCCCAGCTCCTTCTCCAGCCGGACCTGCTCGGCAGCGAAATCGACCACGCCCTTGAGCGGCAGCGCCGCCACCTCGCCGCGCACCAGGAGCTGCACGGCGCCTTGCGGAGCGGCATCCGCCGACGAAATTTCGCCGACCCGCGCCAGCCGCTTGATCACGTCGCTCCAACGGCTCGCCCGCGCATTGGTATCGGCGGACGCGCCGGCCAGCACCAGCGGCGTCAGGGTCGACGGCACGATGTTCATTTCGGCGCGCACCGAGCGTATCGCAGTGACGAGATCGACCACCCAGCCGATCTCGGCTTCCGCCGCATCGTCGGAGAAGTCCGGCGCCACCGGCTCGGGAATCGCCAGCATGGCCGGCCCTGCCATCGGATCGGTCGCGGCCGACGCGATCAGCACCGACATGTCGTCGTCGGACATCCCGGTCTTGCGCGACCACGGGGCAAGCGCCAGCAATCCGTCGCGCGGGGCAGTCACCGCCCACAGCTCTTCGGTGATGAACGGCATGAACGGATGCAGGATCTTGAGGATCTCGTCACGCGCCCACGCCACCATCGCGAGTGTCTCGGTCTTGGCAGCGCCCTCCTCGCCCATCAGCACCGGCTTGGCGAGTTCGAGATACCAGTCGCAATACACGTTCCAGACGAACCGATAGGCAGCCTCGGCGGCGTCGTTGAAACGGTAGGACTCGATCGCCTCGGTCACCTCGCGCACCGCGCGCACAGTCTCGTGCGCGATCCAGCGGTTCAGCGTTTCCTTGGCCGCGGTGTAGTCGAAGCCTGCCGGCGCAACGCAGCCGTTCATCTCGGCGAAGCGGCAGGCGTTCCACAGCTTGGTGGCGAAGTTGCGATAGCCTTCGACACGCGAAGTCGCGAGCTTGATGTCGCGGCCCTGCGCCGCCATCGCGGCGAGCGTGAAGCGCAGCGCGTCGGCGCCGTATTGGTCGATCAGGTTGAGCGGATCGATGACGTTGCCCTTCGACTTCGACATCTTGGCGCCCTTCTCGTCGCGAACGAGGGCGTGGATGTAGACGGTCGGGAACGGCACATCGTCCATGAAGTGCAGGCCCATCATCATCATCCGGGCGACCCAGAAGAAGATGATGTCGAAGCCGGTAACCAGCACGTCGGTCGGGTAGTAGCGGTCGAGTTCGGGCGTCTCGTCCGGCCAGCCGAGCGTCGAGAACGGCCACAGCGCCGATGAGAACCAGGTGTCGAGTACGTCCTCGTCGCGGGTGATGAAGCCCTCGCGCTTGGCCGCGTCCTGCGTCATCTCGTGCGCTTGCGCCGGCGTGATCACTTCCTGCTCGACGTAGTAGCCGAGCGCATTGCCGATAGCCTCTTCCTCGGTTTCGGCGACGAACACCTTGCCGTCCGGCCCGTACCACGCCGGGATCTGGTGGCCCCACCACAGCTGGCGCGAGATGCACCACGGCTGGATGTTCTCCATCCACTCGAAGTAGGTCTTCTCCCAGTTCTTCGGCACGAAGGTGGTCTCGCCCGACCGCACGGCGGCGATCGCCGGCTGCGCCAGCGTCTTGGCGTCGACGTACCACTGATCGGTGAGGAACGGCTCGATCACCACGCCGGACCGGTCGCCGTGCGGCACCATGTGGACGTTCGGCTCGATCTTCTCGAGGAAGCCGAAATCGTCCAGCCGCGCCACGATCATCTTGCGGGCGACGAAGCGGTCGGTGCCGTCGATCTCCTCGGCAAATTCGTGCGCGCCTTCCGGCAGGCCTTCGAGATAGGCGCTGTTGTCGGAGACCGAGACCTTGCCCTCGATGTCGAGCACATTGATCTGCGGCAGATGGTGCCGCTTGCCGACCTCGAAGTCGTTGAAGTCATGCGCCGGCGTGATCTTCACCGCGCCCGAGCCCTTCTCGGGATCCGAGTATTCGTCGGCGACGATCGGAATCCGCCGGCCGACCAGCGGCAGGATGACGTGCTTGCCGACGAGATGCGTATAGCGCTCGTCCTCCGGATTCACCGCGACCGCGCTGTCGCCCAGCATGGTTTCGGGACGCGTGGTGGCGACGACGATGAAGGTCGACGGATCTGCCGGGTCGAAGGTCTTGCCTTCGATCGGATAGCGCAGGTGCCAAAGGTTGCCCTTCACCTCGATCTGCTGAACTTCGAGATCGGAGATCGCGGTCAGCAGCTTCGGGTCCCAATTGACCAGACGCTTGTCCTTGTAGATCAGGCCCTGGCGGTGCAGCTCGACGAACACCTTGGCGACGGCACGGGACAGCCCCTCGTCCATGGTGAAGCGCTCGCGCGACCAGTCGCACGACGCGCCGAGCCGCTTGAGCTGGTTGACGATGACGCCGCCGCTCTCGGCCTTCCACTGCCACACCCGCTCCAGGAACTTGGCACGGCCCATGTCGCGGCGGCTCGGCTCCTGGCGCTCCATCAGCTGTCGCTCGACCACCATCTGGGTGGCGATGCCGGCGTGGTCGGTGCCGGGCTGCCACAGCACGTCGCGGCCGCGCATCCGCTCGAACCGGCACAGGATGTCCTGCAGCGTGTTGTTGAGCGCATGCCCCATGTGCAGCGAGCCGGTAACGTTCGGCGGCGGAATCACGATCGAGTACGGGACGGCGTCGCGGCGATCCGGACGGCCGGCCTTGAAGGCCTCCGCGTCTTCCCAGGCGCGCGAAATGCGGGCCTCGATGTCGGCTGGCTGGTAGGTTTTCTCGATCATGGCGCTGCAATCAAAAAAGGCGCGTCGCCGGGCCGCGAACGCGCTCGTTGGACGTGGCTAAAAACCTTCCGGCGCGCCGCAAGTCAACAATGGAGGCCGGTCCATTCGGTCAGGCAGAGGCAGACGCCCTGCCCGGCAGGCTCAGCGGCCGCGCGAAACCCGTTCGATCTCCTGACGGACGATCCGTTCGACCAGAGTCGGCAGGTTGTCGTCGAGCCAGGACTTCAGCATCGGCCGCAGCATCTCTTTGACCAGATCCTCGAGGGTTCGGGCATTGTTGCTGAGAACGGTGGTGGCGAGCGAGTTGAAGGCCGATTCCACCGCAGCCGACGTCGTCCGCGACATGATCGGTTGCTGCGGCTCCTCGCTCCAGGACGGCGCGGGTGGCATCTCATAGGCAGGTTCGGGCGCGCGCGGCTTTGGCGCGGCCTCGGCGAATTCGAGGTCGTCCACGATCGGCGCCTTGTGAACCGGCGATGGCGGTGGCGGCGGTGGAGTCGGCTCGGGATCGGGCTCCGGCAACGCCATCTCGTCGGTCAGCTCGAGGACATCGCCATCCGGCTGCGGCGGACGGACTTCTTCCTCGGTGGTGCCGGCATCGAGTCCGGCGAGCAGCGCGTCGATGTCGTCCTGGCTGTTGCTCTCGGCCGCGGCCGGCGCGGGTGGCGGCGCTGCTTTCGGCGCAGCGGCGGCGGGCTTGGACGGCGCGGCTTGCGCCACGGGGCTTGGAGCAGACGGAGGTGGGGTCATGGCCGCGGGCTTGCTCGGCGGGGGAGCCGCTTTGGGCGGCTCCGGCTTCGGGGCAACGGCCACAGGCGCAGGCGCCGGGGTCGCGGGCTTGGCTTCGTCATCGGCGATGATGCGACGGATCGACGCGAGAATCTCCTCCATGGAAGGTTCTTGCGCCTTTGCAGGCTGCGTCATCTCCGACTCCACATCATCACGCCCTTCCCGGCGTTGTATCATCAAAGCTCTTCGGGAGAGACCGGTTCCGGATCGGCAGCGCCAGGTTTCATGTTGGAAGCAGGACTTGTCCCCAGCTTCAACTGCGGTACGCCCCGAGTTCACTCCACGCGCAACGACGCAAACCACCGCCAAACACGGGCGAATTTCCGCTTCGAATCGTCGCGACGACCCGAACAACGGTAGGCAGCCGATTAGTTGTTTGCAAGCAAACGCGCCCGGAGCAAGTGTCCGGGCGCCCCCAAGACGGCGATCAGCGGCCGTCGGGAGTCCGCACACCACCCCAGCTATCGCGGACTTGATGATAGTGTACGCTGGGATCATAGACGTTGGTCTTCAGCCCGAGCACCTGCGGCGACAACCGGCCGACGGCGTTGAGCACCGCGTAAGACGCCACCACGCGGTCGTGCTGCGCGGTCACCAGTGCGACGCGGGCATTCACCAGCGCCTGCTGCGCGTTCAACACATCGAGCGTGGTACGCTGTCCGGCGCGGGCTTCTTCGCGAACGCCGTTCAGCGCGATTTCAGAGGCCTTCACCTGCGATTGCGCCGAAGACACCTGCGACTTGGCCGCCTGCAACTGGCCCCAAGCCTGCGCCACACTGGCACGTGTCTGATCACGCACTTGTTCGAGGTTGAGGCGCTGCTGCGCCAGAGTTTCCTTCGACTGCCGGATCAGCGCGTATTCGCCGCCGCCCTGATAAATCGGGATCGAAAGCTGAGCCACGCCCGAAGCGAGGAACTGGCGCGGTGACGAGATCGAAGGCTCCCACGACTGTTGAGCACTGGCCTGCAGCGTCAACGTCGGGAACAGTGCACCTTCGTTGATCTTCACGTTCAGAAAGCTGACGTCGATCCCGTACATCGCCGCGGTCACGTTCGGGTTCTCGACCAGTGCGAGATTGATCGCCTGCGCCAAACTGTTCGGCAGATAGCGGTCGACCGGCGAGCCGGGGGCCAGATTGCCGGGCTCGTTGCCGATGATGCGGCGATAATTCGACCGCGTCGTCGTCAGCGTCGATTCGGCCGCGAGCTGCTGCGTATTGCCCGCCGCGAGCTGTGCCTGGGACTGCGCCACGTCGGTACGGGTCACTTCGCCGACGTTGAAGCGATCATTGGTTTGCCGCAACGTTTGTTCGAGCACCCGCACGTTGGTCCGCTGGACCTCGAGCGTCGCCGAATCACGCAGATAGTCCATGTAAATGGTGGCAGCGGACAACAAAACCGACTGCTCCAGCACCCGCAGCCCCTCTCGGGCGGCCGAGACTTGGCTTTCAGCCGCACGGGTGCGGTTCGCCGTCTGATTACCGTTGAACAGCGTCTGCGACGCGGTCACGCCCACCGATCGCGGGATCTGCTTGCCGGACAGTTGGAATTGGCTTCCTGCGATGCTCGAGATCGCATCGGTGTACTGATAGCCGCCCGATGCCGTGACCGCGACTTTGGGCCGATAGCCGGACAAGGCCTGCGGGACTGATTCGTCGGTGGCGCGGACCGAGGCCCGCTGGGCGTTGAGCTGCGGATTGTTCTGATAGGCTCGGATCAGCGCGGCTTCGATGGTCTCTGCGTGAACCCCGGTATGAGGTGCGCACACCAGAACGACACCGGCAACGACAAGGCCGGAGACTCGCTTGAACGCATCCATGTCTGGCAATCCAATCTTACACTTTTCCCCACCCCGGAAAACGAAGCCGCCTCGCACCCAGGCGTCGCGCCGAACTTCCGGTAAGTCTATCCTCACCATAAGCTACGGCGGTTACCGAAGAAACCCCTTGGAAGGCATGCGAAACAAAACTTCCAAGCTGGGGCATTCGCGCCACAGGTATGATTCCTCAGCAGAATTTGCCTAGTTCCAATCAGAACACGAAGGCTGCAGGCCGCTCCATTCCAGGCAGTACAGGCACGGACGCATCGAACAAAACCCGTGTCCCGAAGTCACCGACCGACCTGGTGACGACGGTAACCCGCTGGGGCTTACCATCAGCAAAGGCACCGACCAACCGGCCGCCGAGCTTGAGCTGTTCATAAAGTGTGCTCGGCTCCACCTCGGTTCCGCCACACAACAGGATAGCGTCGAACGGCGCATCGAGCTGATCGCCTCGGGCTGCTTCGGCAACGCGGACGTTGATGTTGGAGAAACCAAGCGCAGCCAACGTCGACCGCGTCGCCTGAGCCAACGCCTCGTCGTCGATCGTCGTGGTGACCCGATCACCGAGCTTGGACGCGACCGCGGCGATGTACCCCGTCGGACAGCCGACGACCAGAATACGATCGTCGCGAGTCAGCTCGGCAGCCTGGATCATCCGCGCGGTCATGATCGGATTGAGCAGATAATGCCGGCGACCATTGCTCCCTCCGATCTCGAGATCGAGATCGAGATAAGCCAGTTCGCGCTTTGCCTCGGGAACGAATGCTTCGCGGGGCAGCGACCGCATCGCATCGATGACTCGCCAATCCGTCACGCTGGCGGGCCGGATTTGGCCATCGACCATGTTGTGCCGCGCGCGCTCGAATTCCAGCATCCTCGATCCCCTGCGATGAAACCCGCGTCATCCATGCTGCAACGCGCTTCAAAACGCAACTGGCCGCGCCGTTCACAGATTTGGTGTCATGGGGGCTTCACGCCGGGCTCCATATCCCCTACATAGCCCTCGCCGCTACGGCGGCTCGCCGCAGCGTTGCGGCGGAAACGGCCGGTGTCGATCGACCGATTTCTGCTTTTCAACGCTGAACGGCTTTGTTATACGCTGCCCGCGAAGCAATGCTTCGCTGTTCCCTGGTAGCTCAGTGGTAGAGCAACCGGCTGTTAACCGGTTGGTCGCTGGTTCGAATCCGGCCCGGGGAGCCATTTTATCTTTCACCACATCAGACGCTGCGCCCGTCTCGGCCACAATGTGGTCGGGCTCCCTCGCTTGGTTGCGAGCCTCCCTCACGCCGGTGTGACCTGCTTCGGTCTCCTCCTTGGAACGTTCTCGCGCTGGCGCACGTTGCGCCCACGCGATCCAACGAAGGAGACCAAGATGTTCAAATCGACGACCTTTGCAGCCGCTGTGTTCGCGGGCGCTGTGGCCCTGACGACCGCCGCATCGGCGCAGCAGCCGATTCAGCAGCGCGGACAGTCCTACAACGCCGAAATGCAGCGTCACCACGCGTACCATCATCGCGGCTATCAGGACCGCTGGTCGCAGAACCGCGACTGGCGCGACAGCAACGCGTTCTGGCCTGGCGAAGTAGCCGCCGGCATCGTCGGCGGCGCCATCGGCACGGCGGGCGCGATCGCAACGGCTCCGTTCGAAGCCGGCTATCAAGCCGACTACGATATGCGCAGCTATGCGGCGCGCAACGGCTTCGTCTGCCTTCCGGGCACCACGTTCCGTGGCGAAGACGGCCGCATGCATCTCTGTCAGTAACAGCGTTCGACGGACCTCATGAAGCAAGCCGCCTCCGTTTTGGGGGCGGCTTTTTTCGTCGCACGGGCCCCAGTCGGGGCCTATTGAAGGGAAACCATCCCAAAACGCCCGATCGTTAAAATTCGAACGATCCACGCAACCGGCCTCACAACAGTTTTTGCCACACTCCGGTCCGGACAGGGGAGCCGGACCATGAGCGAAGCCGAGTACAATCTGCTGCTTGAATCGATCAGCGATGCGGTCGCTGAAACCTCACAGGACAACGTCGTGCGACCGAACGTTGTGGCGGCGATGCGCCGTGCCGCCAACGACAATACGGTCGAGTGGCCGCTGCTGCCGTTCCCGTCCGATTGGTACGCCTCCTGCTGACAGAGGCCGGAGAACTAACGCGCGTCTTGCGCGACAGTATCCGACAGCGAATCCAGATGTCGCTCCGCCAGCTCTTCGATCACCAGATCCGGTTTCTCGCGTTCGATCAGCGGTACGATCTCGCGTGAAGGTTTGAAACCGGACCGAGCGACGTAGACCACCTCCCCGAAGCTTCGCGACAGATACTTGATCAGGCCTTCGGTGAAGGAATCGCCGATGAACATGATCTTGTATCTCGCCTGCGGACAGAACGTCCGCTGCATCGAGATATCGTCACCGAGCCGCTCGGAGGCAGTCGCCGTGAAGGCACAGCGATCGGGTAGCATTGCCGAGGTCCGCGTCGCCTCCCGCCGCGCCAGTCCCGCCATGCCGGCAAGATCACCCGGATGCTCCGAAGCGACCGCAAACCGCGTCGTATCGAGATCGATCACCGGGAGATTGGGCAGCGGCAGGGCCGCCATGATGCGGCGATAGCCGAGATAGGCGCCCCAGTCGGTCCAGTGCGAATCGTCCTTGAAGTACACCTGCCCGTCCGCCTTGCCCTGCCGCAGCGTCGCGCGCAGATCGAGCACCGGCAGATGCTCCTTTGCAGCCATTGCCACGACCTGATCGAGTTGCGACGGCGGATCGCGCCGAGACATATAGGTCGGCATCTCTTCCGGGTAGATCGTGTGCTTGTCCGGCACCACGACGAACAGATACGGCCTGTTCGCGGCCTGCAGCGGGCGCATTCGCAGCGCCAGAGCCGTGCGGGTGTTGTCGAGCTGCAGCGAACTGAGGGGACGCTGATTGCGATACAGCTCGATCGAATTGTCGCCGGCGTAGAACAGCCAGTCGTCCTTGCCGAACACCACCTTGTCCGACGGCGAGCGGCCAAGCATCACGGTGGTGAAGTTCGAATTCAGCCGCAGCAGCAGCTTCCGCAGGCCGAAATTGTCGTTGAAATACGCGTCGAACCGCTCCGGAAAGCTGTCCCACTCGGCAGCCGTGCGCGGCCATCCCGGAAGCTGCGTCAGCGCGCGGTTCTCGCCGATAGAGATCTCGGCGTGCTTGAACGCCATCGCGATCAGCGATGCGAAGGAAAATGCCATCACCAGCCCGACCAAGGTGCCGCTGTAGAGGCGTGCGCTGAATGGAGTTCGCTGCATCTCTAGAACCGGAAATAGATGAACGGATTGTAGGTGCCGGCGGCGACCTGGCTGCCGGCGAGCAGGCCGATCGTCAGCAGCACGATCAGCCGGCCGGTCATCATCGCAGCTCCGTCCTGGCCGATCTGCAAGGTGCGGACGTCGGGATGCACCCGCCCCTGGCTCTGGTCGCGGCGCAATCGCCAATCCGCCGTCAGCGGGCTGAACGCCGCAGCGCTCGCGAGGCTTCCCACCACCAGGCAGATGACGACCAGCGGATCGACGTTGCCGAGGAAATCGAGCGACCAGCCGGCGCCGAAGCCGGCCATTGCCTTCAAATAGATGATCGCGTGCGACAGGTCCGATGCGCGGAAGAACACCCAGGCCAGCGACACCACCGCCAGCGTGTAGAGATGCCGCACCGGCCGCGGCATCCGTGCCAGCAGCGATGCCAATCCGAGCCGTTCGAAGATCAGGAACAGGCCGTGGATCAGCCCCCAGACCACGAACGTCCAATTGGCGCCATGCCACAGCCCGCACAGCAGGAACACGGTGGCGAGATTGAAATACACCCGCCACGGCGGCACGCGGTTGCCGCCCAGCGGGATGTAGAGATAGTCGCGAAGCCAGTTCGACAGCGAGATGTGCCAGCGCCGCCAGAATTCCTGCAGCGATTGCGACAAATACGGATAGTTGAAGTTCTCCAGGAAGGTGAAGCCGAACAGCCGCGCCAACCCGATTGCCATGTCCGAATAGGCCGAGAAGTCGAGATAGATCTGCAAGGTGTAGCAGAGCAGTCCGAGCCAGGCCGCGCCCGGGCTGAGATCGGCGGCCGGCAGCGCAAAGATCCGGTCGGCGACTTCTCCGAGCGGATTGGCCAGCAGCATCTTCTTGCCGAAGCCGGCCAGGAACCGCTCGATGCCGGAGGCCGCCAGTTCGAGCGTCACCGGCCGGCGCCTGAGCTGATCGGAGATATCGTGATAGCGAATGATCGGGCCGGCAATCAGTTGTGGAAAGAAAGCAATGTAAAGCGCGAAGTCGACCGGCCGGCGCTGTGCCCGGGCGACGCCGCGATAGACGTCGATCACGTAGGACAGCGCGTGGAAGGTGAAGAACGAAATCCCGAGCGGCAGATGCGGCGCCACCACGGTGACGGGGGCGATTCCGACCGTCTCCAGCAGCGCGTTGAGGTTCGCGATCAGGAATTCAGAATACTTGAACACCGCCAGCAGACCGATGTTCAGCACCACCGCGGCGGCCACCACCAGCTTGCGCCGGCCCGGATCGATCAGGGCTTCGAGCGCCAGCCCGAGCAGCCAGTTGCCGAAAATCGACCCCAGCATCACCAGCGCGAAGAAGCGTTCGCCCCAGGCATAGAACACCAGGCTGGCAACCAGCAGCACGCTGTTGCGAAGCGGACGCGGCACGCTCCAGTAGACCAGGAGCAGCAACGGCATGAACAGGAACAGGAACACCGGCGAACTGAACAGCATCAGGCCATCGCCCTCGCTTCCCAGCTCCTGCAGTTGCGCTCCGGCATCGCCGCCCCGTCCTTTGGTGCGCCTTCTCCTTGCGCGAGCGCCCCTAATTGTTCAAGGCCGCCTCTGTCCCCAGGGCACCGCGCTGTGCGGCGGTTGCCTATCGCCGTCCGGCCGTATATGAGTTCGCCGCGTGGGGCCACGTGGCGGAGTGGTTACGCAACGGTCTGCAAAACCGTGTACACCAGTTCAATTCTGGTCGTGGCCTCCACTTTCCAATCAAGCACTTAGCCGATCTTTCGGAGACTCGACCGGAACCGCGTCGGGGCACGCGCTCTTGCGCGCGGAATCGGCTCACGCGCGAACGCCCCCATTCAACGGACATCAGTCGAAATCGCCGCATCAGGCCGTAGCGCGGGGGCGCGCCCTCACCCGCGCTTCTTGCGGCGCCAGTCGCGCTTCTTTGGCTTCGGGGCCAGATCCGGCCGCCCGGCCTGCACCTGCTTGAACCGCGACAGCATCCGGTCGAAAGCCGACAGCAAGGCGGTCTCGATGTCTGGGCGATGCTCCAGACGCGACAGCAGCATGGCGGCGGCTTCCAGCGTCGACAGCCCGTCGTGGCGCGGCTCCTTGCGCAGCCGGCCGTAACGCGACGGCGCCGCGGGATCGAGAATCACCCGCTGACATTTCAGCATCCAGGCGTTGCGCCACCACAGCGCCTTGGCCTGGCTCCAGGTGCCGTCGAGCAGCACCACGCCCTCGATCTCGTCGAGGATCATGTCCTGATACGGCTCGGGTTGCCCCTTGGCGTCGACCGCGAGGATCTCCCGCCCCTCGGCCAGTTCGGCCGCGCGGGCGGAACCGAGATACAGCACCGCCCAGCGCGACGGATCGTGCACGGTGCGGCCGAGCGCCTTGGACAGGCTCGGCCATGACAGCCCGATTCGGACCACGGCGTTCTTGAAATGCTGCGCGGTCAGCCGCGCGGTGCCGAGCGCGCGGTCCTGCTCCTGCGGGTGCTGCAGAATCAGAAGCTGAATACGGCTGGCGATCGGCTCGACGGTGTCGCAGATGCACAGCGGCAACGGCTTGCCACAGCGCTCGCACTGCGGCTCCGGCGCGCCCAGCTCTGCCGCAGGTGTCTCTTGTTCGGTCGTCATCTCACCCCTACTCCGCCGGCACTGCGGCCGGCGCACCGCGGCGCCAGCGCCGCTGCCGCACCCGGTCGATCAACAGATAGATCACCGGCGTCGTATACAACGTCAGCACCTGCGACACGAACAATCCGCCGATGATGGTGATGCCGAGCGGACGCCGCAGCTCGGTGCCGGGGCCGACCGCGGCCACCAGCGGAATCGCCGCGAACAGCGCCGCCAGCGTGGTCATCAGGATCGGCCGGAAACGCACGATGCAGGCCTCGAAGATCGCTTCGGCGGAAGACAGTCCGCGATCGCGTTCGGCCTCGAGCGCGAAGTCCACCATCATGATCCCGTTCTTTTTGACGATGCCGATCAACATGATGATGCCGACGAAGGCGATCACCGTCAGCTCGGTGCCGGTGACCAGCAGCGCCAGCAGCGCGCCGAGCCCCGCCGACGGCAGCGTCGAGATGATCGTCAGCGGATGCGCGAGGCTCTCGTAGAGCACGCCGAGCACGATGTACATCGCGATGAACGCCGCCAGGATCAGCAGCGGCTGCTTGTTCGAAGTAGCGCGAAAATCGCCGGCATTGCCGTCGAACGAACCGCGGATGCCTTCCGGCATGTGCAGTTCGTCGACCGCGCGCTGAATGTTGCCGGTCGCCTCCTGCAGCGGCACGTCGGGCAACGTGTTGAACGACACCGTGGTCGACGGCACGCCTTGGGTATGGGCGACCGCAAGCGCTGCCAATCCCCGCTCGGCGCGCACCACCGCCGACAGCGGCACCTGATCGCCGCTGGAACTGTCGACGTAGATCCGTTTCAGATCGGTCGGATCTGTCTGAAACTTCGGATCGATCTCCAGCACGACCTGATACTGGTTGCGCTGAGTGTAGATCGTGGCGATCTGCCGCTGCGAGAACGCATTATTGAGCGCGTTGTCGATGTCCTGAATCTTGACGCCGAGCCGGGCCGCCATGGTCCGGTCGATCGACAGCGTCAATTGCAGGCCACCGTCGTCCCGATCGCTGGTGACGTCGGTGATGCCCTCGACGGTCTGCATTCTCTTGGCGACGATCGGCGCCCATTTCTGCAACAGATCGAGATCTGGGCTGCTCAGCGTGTACTGATAGTTGGATTCGCTCGACCGGCCGCCGCCACGCAGATCCTGGGCGGCGAACATAAACAGCCTGATCCCGGCGACACGGCTGAGCTGCCGGCGCAGCCGGTCGATCACCATCTGGGTGGTGACGCCTTCCCGTTCCGAACTCGGCTTGAGGTTGATGAACATCGTGCCACGGTTCGAGCCGCCGCCCCCCGGTCCCCCGCCCCCGAGCACCGACC
>NZ_QUMK01000091.1 GCF_010907035.1 Rhodopseudomonas sp. BR0M22 | reverse complement strand
GCCCCCAGACCAACGGCAAAATCGAGCGCTTCTGGCGGACGCTCGACGAGGACGTGATCGAAGGCGCCACCTTCGACAACCTCGACCACTTCGCCAACGAGTTGTTCGAATACATGGTCTATTACAACAACTTCCGGCCTCACCAGGCCCTCGGCGGCAAAACCCCAAAGGACTTCGCCGCCGACAAAACCATGCGATCAACGAATTAGTGAACTCGCACAATTGCGAGCGAAGCGAAGCAATCCAGGCCACAGACGCAGCTTGGATTGCTTCGTCGCTTCGCTCCTCGCAATGACGAGGAGGAAACGCTGACGAACCTATTACTTCTTCTCGTTCTTCTTGGCCGCCGCGCGGGCGTCCTTGATCGCTTGCTTGAACAACGCGACGTCGAGCACGCCGGGAACGCGGAACCGGCCGACGATGAACGACGGCGTTCCCTGAAATCCGAGCGCCTTGGCCTGGGTGTCGTTGCGCTTCAGAATTGCCTCGATCGTCGCGCGGTTGGCGTCGAGGTCCTTGGTAGTGCGCGCCACGTCGATGCCGCCGGTTTTGAGCGTCTCGTCGAGATTGGAATCGGTCAGCTTGGAGGGCGCGCGGATCAGCGCCTCGTGCGCTTCGAGAAACTTGCCCTGGTATTTGGACGCCAGGACCAGCTTGGCCGCCTCGACCGAGACGCCGCCGAAGATCGGCCAGTCCTTCAGCACGAGGCGGATGTTGCCGTCCTCCTTGACGACCTGCATCAGATCGGGAGCGACCTTCTTGCAATACGGGCAGCGATAGTCGGACCACTCGACGATGGTGATGTCGCCCTTGGGATTGCCGGCGACCGGAATCTCGGCGTCGTACAGCACCGCGTTGGTCGACAGCACATCCTCCTCATCGGGCGCGGTCGGCGCCGCCAGGATCTTGCTGGTCGCGAGCGCAGGAGCCAGCGCCAGCGCTGCCGTCACGGCCGACCGTCGGGTGATCATCATCGGTTCCAGTCCTCAGAGCCGCCCCAGGTTCAAGGGGCGGCCCTGTTGTGCCTCGGATCGGTCCCCTGCGCCATCACTTTGAGGTCGCCGGCGGGGTCGGCGATTTGTCGCGCAGCACGATGTAGATCGCCGGAATCACCAGCACCGTCAGCAATGTCGACGACGCTAAGCCGAACAGCAGCGAGATCGCGAGGCCCTGGAAAATCGGGTCGAGCAGGATCGTCGCCGCGCCGATCATCGCCGCCAGCGCGGTGAGCAGGATCGGCTTGAACCGGACCGCGCCGGCTTCGAGCACGACCTCGCGCAACGACTTATCCGCCCCGCCCGAGTGCCGGATGAAATCGACCAGCAGGATCGAGTTGCGCACGATGATGCCGGCGAGTGCGATGAAGCCGATCATCGAGGTTGCGGTGAACGGTGCCCCGAGCAGCCAGTGGCCGATCAGGATGCCGATCAGCGTCAGCGGGATCGGCGTCAGGATCACCAGCGGAAGCTTGAAGCTCTTGAACTGCGCCACCACCAGCACGTAGATGCCGAGGATCGCCGCACCGAACGCCGCGCCCATGTCGCGGAACGTCACCCAGGTGATCTCCCACTCGCCGTCCCACAACACAGTCGGCTTGGACTCGTCGGACGGCTGGCCGTGCATGCTGATCGCCGGCTTCGGCAGTTTGCCCCAGTCGTGGGTTTCGATCAGCTTGTCGACCTCGAGCATGCCGTACAGCGGCGCTTCGAACTTCCCGGCGAGCTCGGCCATCACCATGTCGGCGAACCGGCCGTCGCGGCGGAAGATCATCGGCGAGCCGACTTCCTTGGTGGCCTTCACCAATTGGCCGAGTTCGACCACGGTCTTGCTGCCCGGCTGCGAATTCGCCGGCACCGGCGTCGACGCCAGCGCCTCGTTCCATTCGAGATCGCGCTTCGGCAGCCCGACCGTGATGGCGATCGGATTGCGGCCTTCGCCGCGATGCGAGTAGCCGATCGAGGTGCCGCCGAACAGCGCCTGGATGGTGTCGTAGACGTCCTTCTGCTCGACGCCGAAGAACTCCAGCCGGTCCTGATCGATTGACAGCCGCAGCCGCGGCCGCGGTTCACCGATCGAGTTGTCGACGTCGACGATGAACGGCACCTGCTTGAAGATCTCCTCGACCTCGGCGGCGACCGCGCGGCGGGTGGAGGCGTCGGGACCGTAGACTTCCGCCAGCAGCGTCGACAGCACCGGCGGGCCGGGCGGCACCTCCACCACCTTGAGGCTCGAGCCTTCGGGCAGCTTCAGCGCCTGCAACCGCTTGCGCAGGTCGAGCGCGATGTCGTGGCTGGCGCGGCTGCGCTCTCCGCGCTCTTGCAGATTGACCTGCAGCTCGCCGAGTTCGGGTCGCTCCCGCAAGTAATAGTGCCGGACCAGACCGTTGAAGTTGAACGGCGCGGGCGTGCCCGCGAAGGTCTGCACCGAGGTGATCTCGGGCAGGCCGCGGGCGATATCGGCCGCCGCGAACAGAGTGCGCTCGGTGTCCTCCAGCGTGGCGCCTTCGGGCAGATCGAGCACCACGGCGATCTCGCTCTTGTTGTCGAATGGCAGCAACTTCACGGTCACCGACTTGGTGTAGAACAGCGCCATCGACATCAGCGTGGCGATGCCGACGCCGAGCAGGAAGATCCACGATGCCCGCTTGCTGGCGACGATCGGCGAGGCGAAGCGGCGATACAGCCGGCCGAGCCGGCCTTCGTCGTAGTCGCCGTGCGCGGCGATCGCTGTGCCCTGCTTCGGCGCCAGCTTCAGCATCAGCCAGGGCGCCACCATCATGGCGACGAAGAACGAGAACAGCATCGCGGCCGACGCATTGGCCGGAATCGGCGCCATGTACGGCCCCATCAGCCCGGACACGAACAGCATCGGCAGCAGCGCCGCGATCACGGTGAGTGTCGCGATCACCGTCGGATTGCCGACCTCGGCCACCGCCTCGATGGTGGCCTGCAGCCGAGGTCGTCCGTCCTTCATCCCCCAATGCCGGGCGATGTTCTCGACGACCACGATGGCGTCGTCGACCAGGATGCCGATCGAGAAGATCAGCGCGAACAGACTGACGCGGTTGATGGTGTAACCCATCAGATTGGCGGCAAACAGCGTCAACAAAATCGTGGTCGGGATCACCACCGCGGTAACGATCGCCTCACGCCAGCCGATCGCAATCGCGATCAGCACCACGATCGAGATCGTGGCGAGGCCGAGGTGAAACAGCAGCTCGTTGGCCTTCTCGTTGGCGGTCTCGCCGTAGTCGCGGGTGATGGTGACAGCGACGTCCTTCGGGATCAGCGAGCCTTGAAGCGTCGCCAGCCGCGCCTTGATGTCGTGCGACACCACCACGGCGTTGGCGCCGGCGCGCTTGGCGAGCGCGAGCGTCACCGCCGACACGCGGTCCCATTTGCCGCCGGCGTCGCGGGCGTCGTTCCACACCCGGTGCTCGGCCATGTTCGGGCCGATGATCACCGAGGCGACATCCTTGACGTAGACCGGGCGGTTGTCGCGGGTCGAGATCAGCAACAGGCCGATGTCGGGAATGCCCATCAGGGTCTGGCCGGCGGAAACGCTACGCATCGTGCCGGCGTCGCGCACGCTGCCGGCGAGGAACGAGCGGTTGGCGTCCTTCACCTTGGCGACGAGCTGCTGCAGCGTCACGCCGTACAGCGACAGTTTCTCCGGATCGGGCTCGACCCGGATCTGCTGCGCGCCGCCGCCGGAGATGTAGGTCAGGCCGATGCTGTCGACCTTCATCAGCTCGGAGCGCAGCTTGTCGGCGAGTTCATAGAGGTCTTTATCGGTCCAGCGCGCCGCGGCCTCCGGTTTCGGCGACAGCGTCAACACCGTGACGGCGACATCGTTGATGCCGCGGCCGACGATCAGCGGCTCGGGGATGCCGACCGGGATGCTGCCGATATTGGCGCGGATCTTCTCGTGCACGCGCAGGATCGCGTCGTCGGCGGTGGTGCCGACCAAAAACCGCGCCGTGACCATGACGCGATCGTCTTCAGTCTGGCTATAGACGTGCTCGACGCCGTCGATGCCCTTGACGATTGCCTCCAGCGGCTTGGTCACCAGCTCGACCGCATCCGGCGCGCGCAGGCCGTCGGCATTGATGCGGATGTCGACCATCGGCACGCTGATCTGCGGCTCTTCCTCACGCGGAATGGTCGCGAGTGCGATCAGCCCGGCGATCAGCGACGCCAGCAGAAACAGCGGAGTCAACGGCGATTGAATGGTCGCCTTGGTCAGACGGCCTGAGATTCCCAGATTCACGGCTGCACCAACTTGTCACCATTACGCAGACCCGAGAGAATCTCGAGCCCGTCGGGCATGCTTTCGGTCGGATGTTCGCGGCCACGCTGCACCGGCACCGCCACGGTCTTGCCGGGCTCACCGACATGAACGTAGTCGATACCGAATTCGGTGGTGATGAACTTCGCCGGAATCACGAAGGCCTCGCGCTCACCGCCGGAGATCCACACCCGCAGCCGGTCGCCGACGAAGTATTGCGGCAGCCCCTCGACGGTGGCGTCGGCGACAACGCGGCCGTCCTCGATCTGCGGATACACCAGATCGATGGTGCCGAACTTCGCGGCCTTGTCACCGAACTCGCTGCCGTCGACCCGGACCTTGTCGCCGGCCTTGAGGAAGCGGGCGTGCCGCTCCGGCACCCGCAGCCGCAGCTTGTAGTGCTGCTGCGCCACGGTGACGATCGGATCACCCTGCAGCACCACCGAACCGACGGTGATCATCTTCTTCAGCACGCGTCCGCCGTCCGGCGACAGCACCTGACCTTCCTTGAACTGCTGCTGCACCACCGACCGCTCTGCAGTCTTGGCGCGCAGGTTGTTCTCGGCGACGTTGAGTGCGGTGCGGGCTTCGTCCAGTTTGGTGCGCGGCAGCGTGCCGCGCTCGACCAGCCCCGAAGTGCGGTCGTAGTCGATCTGCGCCTGGCTGGCCTGCGCCTGCAGCGCCTGAATCTGGGCATCGAGCGAGTTCATCTGCAGCGTCAGCTTGTCGTCGCCGATGGTCGCGATCTCCTGTCCGCGGGTGACGCTGTCGCCTTCCCGCACTTTCAGCGCCACCACCGTGCCGCCGATCCGCGCGCGGGCCGGCACCACGCTGATACTTTCAACGGTGGCGAATACCGCCTTCTCGTCGGAGATTCTGGTCTCCGCCACGGTCAGCGTCGCCGCGGCATGCGCTGCCACCGCTCCCAGCAGCAATGCGGCGACCGCGCCGCTCATCGTCCATCGCAGTCCCATGTCATGCCCTTGCAGGTTTGCGGCCCGTTATTGCGATCGCCTGCCCCGGGCAGAATACCCGGTACAGTGTCGTCAGCACTTCGCGTGCCGGTTCGCTGGTGATCGAATAGAAAATCGACTGCGCATCGCGTCGCGCCGACACCAGCCCGTCGCGCCGCAGCAGCGCAAGATGCTGCGACACCGTCGAGTCGCGCAGATCCAGCGCTTCGGCGAGTTCGCCGACCGAGCGCTCGCCGTCCACCAACTGGCAGATGATCAGCAACCTATGCCGGTTCGACAGCGCCTTCAGAAGCTCGCTGGCCTGGTCGGCGGCAACCACCATCGGATCGTCTGTTATTTTCATATTTGCGTATATACAATTATTCGAATATATAGTCAACACGAACGCGGACGGCGGGGCCGTCACACAGGAGGAAGACTGCGATGAATCTCGATCAAACCGTGCTCGCCTTCGCCGGCACCGTCGTGCTGGTGAGCCTCGCGCTCGGCTGGCTGGTCAGCCCCTATTGGCTGCTGCTGACGGCATTCGCTGGGGTCAACATGATCCAGGCATCGTTCACGGGCTTCTGCCCAGCGGCGATCGTGTTCAAAAAACTCGGCCGTCCGGCCGGCAACGCGTTTTCGTAAGCGCGCGCGGCACATCGAGCACGTCATTGCCGGGCCTCGACCCGGCAATCCATCATGAAGAGAAGCGCTCCGTCCTTGTGAGCGAAGCGAAGCAATCCCGGAGCGCCGAGCACGGGGCCTTGGATTGCTTCGTCGCTTCGCTCCTCGCAATGACGAAGCGATGCAGCGCTCAGGCCGCGCGTCCGCAATTGCAGTTGCAGCCGCCCTCTTCCTCCTCGTCGTCATGATCGTGCGGCGCTGCCGGCGGCAGCGACCCGGCCAGGTAGTTCTGGATGGCGGTGACCGGATCAGTCTCGGACGTGGTGATTGCGACCACGCCGCGCGCGGCCATCCGCGCGAGAAAGCCTGGCCCGGCGCTGCCGGCGATCACTACGCTGACCTTGTCGAGCGGATGCGCACCGTCTTCCTTGAATTCATGGATCGACATCTCCTTCGGCAGGTCGAGCCGGTCGATCTCCTGAGGCGGGCGGCACGGCGCCGCATCGAACACCAGGAAGCGGCGGGTCTTGCCGGCGTGGCCGGTCACGGTGCGGAAATTCTGGCTGGCAACTGCGATCAGCATGATTGGGCTTTCGGAAAGTGTGAGTGAAGGAAGGGCGGCCCCAGCGGCTTCAACACGGCCGGGCGCGCAGGAACGACCGATGGATCGTCATTGCCGGGTTTGACCCGGCAATCCATCCACGTCGCGCGAACTCGGGCGCGCGCTGACGTGCGCGATGGACGCGCGGGCCTTCGCCACGCCGAAGCGGCTACGGCCGCGCAGGCGGGTCGAGCCCGCGCATGACAAGTTCGATTGTGGCTGCGCCGCGCTCAGGTCTCGCCGATAATGATCTGGGTGTCGGTGGCGAACTTGTAGGGCACCAGCGGCAGGTTGCGCGGCGCCGGCCCCAGCCGGATGCGGCCGGCGGAGTCGTACTGCGAGCCGTGGCACTGACAGAACCAGCCGTCGTAATTGCCCTGATGCTCGGTCGGCACGCAGCCGAGGTGGGTGCAGATCGCCGACACCACCAGCCACTGCTCCTTCCCTGGCTTGACGCGGGCCGAGTCCGGCTCCGGATCACGGAAGCTCTGCCAATCGGCCGATTGCGCCGACTCGATTTCCTTCGGCGTCCGATGATTGATGAAGATCGGCTGGCCGCGCCAGAACACCTTCACGACCTGACCTTCCGCAATCGGCGCCAGGTCGACTTCGAGCGGGAAGCCGGCCGCAATGGTCCCGGCATCCGGATTGAGCTGAGATACGAACGGCCACACCAGAGCGGCCGTTCCGACTGCGGCCAGGGCGCCGGTCGCCAAGTACAACACGTCGCGACGGTTCGGTTGTTCAGACGTAATGGCGGTCATTGTCGTCTCCTGAATGTTGTCCGCCCGGCGGGTTGCCGTTCCGTCGTGCGGTCGAATGCGTCGTCCAATGGTGCGGACCGATTCCGCACCTACGTCTTGCGAAGCTCGCCGGCGGCGCGGGCGAGGATCGCAACAAGCTCTGCTTCGTTGTCCGGGTCTTTGACGATCTGGCGGATCGCGACTTCCCGCAGGTTGTCGAGCGCGGCGCGCAGCAGCGGCGGCAGATCGTTGCCGTCCGCTCCGCCGTCGCCATTTTGCTGCCGCATCATGTCGCCGAACGCGGCGAGGCGATCGAACACCGCATTCGCCAGAGCCCGGTTGGCTGCGAGGTGCTCAAGCCCGTCGTCGGTGGCGACATAGAGCTTCTTGGCGCCTTCCGGCTGGGCGATGACGTGTCCGGTTTCTTCGAGGAAAGTCAGCGTCGGATACACCACGCCCGGACTCGGGGCGTAGAAACCGGCGGTCTTCTCCTCGATCATCTTGATGATGTCGTAGCCGTGGCGCGGCTGCTCGGCGATCAGCGCCAGCGCGATCAGCTTGAGGTCGCCCTGCGCCAGCATCCGGCCGGCGCGCATCATCTCGCCGCCGCCCATTCCGCGACCGCCCATGCCTCGGCGGCCCCACCGGCACCCGGGCATCCCAAACCCGCATCGTCGCCCGCCGTTTTCGACGCCGTCCATGACGACCTCCTGAAAGATATATCTTACGTAGGCACGCCATCTGGCGAAGTAAAGATATATCTTTTGACCCGAAGGCGTCTTTTCAGCACCCCATCGCAAAGCGGTGCCGGGCTACTTATGTGTCTACAACCACGCGGTTTTCTGGTACTGACGGCTTGATCCAGATCAAACTTAGAAGCGAACCAAAATATATCGTCCGGGCACATTCAAATGTTCCCCAGGCATTTGAAGCCCGGATTGCCCTTCGCTCGGCCCGGGTCCCAGGGACTGAACAGCCCTGGCAAAGCAACAGGAGAAATTCATGTTTAAGGTTGCGGTTGTGCTTTGGATCATCGGCGGCGCGACGCTCGCCGGCATGTTGATGATCACGGTGCTCGTGGTGCCGAGCCTGTCCGCACAGGCGATGCATTGGATTCCGATCGCGGTCGGCTGCGGCTTCGTGATCGCAATGCCAGTCTCGTTCCTGGTCGCCCGCAAGATCGCACGCCCGTCGATGCGCTGAACGACTTGATCGGAGCGCCCGCGCGCGGCGCTCCGATCCTGCCTGCTCGATCCCGCGTGATTTCGCCCGGAGACGGCTTTCCCCTCTCCGGGGTCGAAGCTCCAGCGAAAGCCTTCCTCCCATGTCCGAAACCAACATCGAAGGGCCGCTCTATGCGGCCCGCAAGAAAGTCTATCCGCAGGCGGTCCATGGCCGCTTCCGACGGATCAAATGGACGCTGTTGGCGATCACGCTGTCGATCTACTACTTCACGCCGTTCCTGCGCTGGAATCGCGGCCCGGGCCTGCCCGACCAGGCGGTCCTGATCGATCTGCCGGCGCGGCGGTTCTACTTCTTCTTCATCGAGTTGTGGCCGCAGGAAGTCTACTACTTCACCGGCTTGCTGATTCTGGCCGCCCTCGCGCTGTTCCTGATGAACGCGCTCGCCGGACGGGTGTGGTGCGGCTATCTGTGCCCGCAAACGGTGTGGACCGACCTGTTCTACGCGGTCGAGCGGCTGGTCGAAGGCGACCGCCGCGATCGCATCAGCAAGGACAGGCACGGGCTGACCATGCGCCGTGTCGGCGAACTGGCGCTCAAGCATTTCATCTGGCTGATGATCGCGTGGTGGACCGGCGGCGCCTGGGTGCTGTACTTCGCCGACGCGCCGACGCTGGTGAAGGAGCTCGTCACCTTCCAGGCGCCGATGGTCGCCTATGTCTGGATCGGCATCCTCACCTTCACCACCTACACCCTCGCCGGCTTCATGCGCGAGCAGGTGTGCATCTACATGTGCCCGTGGCCGCGCATCCAGGCGGCGCTGACCGACGAATGGGCCCTCAACGTCACCTACAAATACGATCGCGGCGAACCGCGGATGTCGGTGAAGAAGGCCGAGGTGGTGCGCGCCCACGGCGAAACCGTCGGCGATTGCATCGACTGCCATCAATGCGTCAACGTCTGCCCCACCGGCGTCGATATCCGCCAGGGCCTGCAGCTCGGCTGCGTGCAGTGCGGGCTGTGCATCGACGCCTGCAACACGGTGATGAAGCAGGTCGGCCGGCCGCCGGATCTGATCGCCTACGACACCGACATCAACATCCAGCGCCGGCTCGCCGGCAAGACCTCGGTGTATCGCCCGATCCGCGCCCGCACGCTGCTGTATTCCGGGCTGATCGTATTGGTCAGCGCCGTGATGGTTTACGCGCTGGCGACGCGAGGGTCGCTCGACATCAACGTGCTGCATGAACGCAACCCGCTGTTCGTCACGCTGTCCGACGGCGGCGTGCGCAACGACTACACCGTGCGCCTGCTCAACAAGCGCCCGAACGCCCGCGTGATGCAGGTGTCGGTCAGCGGCGTGCCCGGCGCACGGCTACAGGCGGTCGGGATCGATCCGGACGCCAAGGACCGGCTCGATGTCGAAGTCGGCCGGGACCAGACCCGCGAACTGCGGCTGTCGGTGCTGGTGCCGAGCGAGCAGGTGCCGACCAAATCGGTCAACATCACCTTCGAAGTGAAAGACCCGCAGACCGGCGAAATGTCGAGCTCGGTCGACCATTTCGTGCCGCCGACCTCGAACTGACCGAACCGGCTCGGGGCGGCGCAGACTGCGCCTCCCCGCCTCGCCCTACACCACGTCGTCGACCGGCTGCAGGTCGATCCCGAAGGTTTCGAGAAACTTCGACGTCATGATGTAGAAGCCGATCGCGAGTTGCAGTTCCACCAGCGCCGCCGGCGTCAGCCGCGCGGCGATGTCGTCGAACACCGCGTCGGTCGGCCGATCCAGCTTCACCACCTCGTCGGTGAAGGCCAGTGCGGCGCGCTGAGTGGCGTCGAAGCAGTCGGCACTGCGCCAATCATCGAGCGCGTCGTTCTGCGCCGCGCTGACGCCGACAGCGGCGCCGATCTTCTTGTGGGCGGCGACCTCGTAGGGCGCGTTGCACAGGATGCCGGTGCGGGTGATCGCCAGCTCGCGCAGCACCGGATCGAGTTCGCCCTTGAACCGGATCGCGCCGCCGAGCCGGCAGTACTGCTCGAAATGGCTCGGCGCATGCGCCAGCATCCGGAAGATGTTGGCATTGCGGTTCTTGGCCAGCACCTCGCGGGTGCGCGGGCTCGCGGTGGCCTCGTCGCAATAGTCGATCCGCGCCATCGGTCTCTCTCCCTTGTTGTTGTTCGTATTGTTCAGCGATCAGCCGCGGATCAGGTCCGACAGCCCTTGATACACCAGCGCCACCGACACCACGAACAGCAGTACGTAGGCGATCTGGTAGAACAGCCCGGTCGGGGTCCGCCGCACCAGCCAGATCCCCGCCATGTTGGCCACCGCGGCGAGCGGCAACAAGGCCAGCGAGGTGCCGAGATTGGACGGCGTGAACTGCCCGAGCAGGAAGTACGGGCCGATCTTCAGCAGATTGACGATCGCGAAGAAGATCGTGGTGGTGCCGACCAGGGTCAGCTTCGGCAGAAGCTGCGGCAGCATGTAGACCTGATAGGGCGGACCGCCGCCTTGTGTCATGAACGATGTGAAGCCGGACACCGCGCCCCAGAACACGCCGGCCGCGTCCGACAGCTTCACGGCCGAAGCGTGCGGCCGCAGCCAGACGTTGAGCACGAACACCAGCCCGACGCCGCCGACGATAAGCCGCACCGCATCATCCGACACGATTGAGGCCATCCACCACGCGAACGCCATTCCAATCAGCGCGCCGGGCAGCAACACCTTGAGGCTGCGCGCATCCCAATGATGCCGATACACGTACAGCGAGATCATATCCTGGGTGATCAGCACCGGCAGCAGCAGCCCGGCGGCTTCCAGCGGCGGCAGATACAGCGCCAGCAGCGGCGTCGCGGCGATGCCGACGCCCGAGAAACCGCCTTTGGCGAGCCCGAGCAGAAACACCGCGGGGACGGCGACGGCATAGAACCAGGGATCGAGAATGATCGACAACGCGCGGGCCCCAATTGACGGAGGATCACCGCGCGACCGGCGGCGCTTTTCGCTGTACAGAGGAAAATGTGCCTCGGCAAACCCGCAACGGCGCATACGGCAATGCGCTTGCGTCAGCGCATGAGCTGGAACGGATTCTTCAGTCGAGTACGCGACAAGAGGAGCAGCCGGCGCAAGAATGCGCCGATGCGAGCCTTGGTTGCGCGCAATCAGGACATCGATGCCCCCCCGTCGCCCCCACCACGAGCTCGACGGAGAAACAGTCGGCAGCGTCGAGTTGGCGAGGCACTAACACGTTGGTCATTCCGGGGCGCGAGCGCAGCTCGCGAACCCGGCGTCCCGAGATTGTTAAGCGACTAGCACGAACAGCGCGAGATTCCGGGTTCGCGCTTCGCGCGCCCGGAATGACGACTTGATCTACCCTCGCTGCTTCAAGCCGTGCTGCTGCAGGCGCCACAGCAACAGATCGAGCCGATCCTGGCCGAAGAACGGCTCGCCGTCGAACACGAAGGTCGGCACGCCCCAGTGGCCGGAGGCTGCGTGGTCGCGCTCGTTGCTGCGGATGGTTTCGTCGTACTTGTCGGGATCGGCGGCGATCCCGGCTTCAAGCTGCGCCAGATCGAGCCCGGCCCGCTGGGCCGCATGGGCGAGATGATCGCCCTCGTGCCAATTGTCAACCGCCCCGCCATAAAGGACGGAGCTGACCTCGCGGATGAACGGCAGGCCGCGGCCGGCGAGTTGGGCTGCGGCGCCGAGCCGCGTCAGGCGGGTGATGTAGGGCTGCTCGGCTGCAACTTCGAGCGTCTGCATGTTCTGCACGATCGGGTCCGGCCGCGGGAAGCGAAACGGAATCCCCTCCTTCTGCGCCACGCGAAAACTGTCGAGTACGACGTAGCGTGCAAACCTCGGATCGGCTCGCTTGAAGAAGGTCGGATCGCGCACCGCCAGCGGATACACCGGCCGTGCGTTGATGGCGAAGTCGTATTGCTCGACCAGCTTCACCGCCTTGGGCAGTGACAGATAGCTGTACGGGCTCCGGAACGACCAGAACAGATCGACGCTGAGACTCATCGGCCGGCCACCAAGCCCGACGCGGCAGCCGACCTGCCGCGTTGCAACCTCAACTGCACCAATTTCCGTCCGGCGGGTTTCGGGAGCTTTGCAATGGTCGCGATTAGTTTCATGAATATCTCCCTCGCCTGCCGCGCCGCTTCGGGCGTCTGTCGTTTCATGAACTAATCGTAAGGTGCGGACCTGCGATTGCAATCCGTTTCTGCATCGGTTGAGATGCCCCCGTCGCGGAGAGACGACGAAGACCGGAGGAGACCGAGGATGAGCGAGACCGCCAGAATCGCAGACGATGCGCTTGCGCCAAAGGATGCCTCCGCACCTGTGATCGCCCGCCACGCCGCAGTGCTGAACGAGCTGCCATTCTCCGACACCACCGATTTCGACGATGCCGCGCGTGGCTTTCTCGGCAGCATCGAACACGCCGCGGTCGAATCCGCCCAGGGCCGCACGGTTTGGAGTCTCGAACCCTACCGGTTTCTGCTCGACGAAACCGCGCCACCGAGCGTCGATCCGAGCCTGTGGCGGCAATCCCGGCTCAACATGCAGCACGGGCTGTTCGAGGTCGTGCCGGGCGTGTACCAGGTCCGCGGCTTCGACATCGCCAACATGACGCTGATCGAGAGCGACAGCGGCGTGATCGTGGTCGACACCCTGACCTCGATCGAGGGCGCCCGCGCTGCGATGCAGCTCTATGCCAGCCACCGCGGCGACAGGCCGGTGGTGGCGGTGATCTTCACCCACACCCACGCGGACCATTGGGGCGGCGCCCGCGGCGTGCTCGACGACGACGCACTCGCGAGCGGAAGGGTGCCGATCATCGCTCCCGACCTGTTCATGGAGCACGCCGTCTCCGAGAACATCATTGCCGGGCCGGCGATGCTGCGGCGCGCGCAGTATCAGTTCGGCCCGCTGCTCGCCAAGGGGCCCCGCGGCCATGTCGATTGCGGCCTCGGCAAGACGATGGCCGCCGGCAGCACGGCGCTGCTGCGGCCGACCGACCTGATCAAGGCGACCGGCGACACCCGCCGCATCGACGGCCTCGATTTTGAATTCCAGATGGCGCCGAACTCCGAAGCGCCAGCGGAGATGCACTTCTACGTTCCGCGCTACAGGCTGCTCAACCTCGCCGAAAACTGCACCCACAACTTTCACAATCTGCTGCCGTTCCGCGGCGCCGACGTGCGCGATGCGCTGGCGTGGTCGGGCTATCTCGGAGAGGCGCTGCAGCTCTGGGGCGGCAAGGCCGAGGTGATGTGCGGGCAGCACCATTGGCCGGTGTGGGGCATGAAGCGGATCAACCTGATGATCCGCCAGCAGCGCGACATCTACAAATTCGCTCACGACCAGACGCTGCGGTTGATGAACCACGGCCTCAATGCCGCCGAGATCGCCGAAACCATCCGCCTGCCGAAGAGCCTCGATGGCGCCTGGCACGCGCGCGGCTATTACGGCCACATCCGCCACAACGTGAAGGCGATCTATCAGAAGTATCTCGGCTGGTACGACGCCAACCCGGCCAATCTCGATCCGCTGCCGCCGGTGGACGCCGGCAAGAAGTACGTCGAGTACATGGGCGGCGCGGACGCGCTGCTGGCGAAGGCGCGCGCCGACTTCGACCGCGGCGAATTCCGCTTCATCGCGCAGGCGCTCAGCCATCTGGTGTTCGCCGATCCCGACAACCAGGAAGGCCGGCATCTGCTCGCCGACACGTTCGAGCAGCTCGGCTACCAGTCCGAGAGTGCCACCTGGCGCAACGCCTATCTGTTCGGCGCCCAGGAACTGCGGCACGGCATGCCGAAGATGCCGGCCCGGCCAGGGATGCCGCGCGAGACGCTGTCGGCGCTCAAGACCTCGCAGATCTGGGACGTGCTCGGCGTCCGGCTCAACGGGCCGAAGGCGGAAGGCAAGACCATCGTGCTGAACTGGCAGTTCACCGACACCGGCGAAGACTGGGTGCTGACGCTGGAGAACTGCGCGTTGACCTATGTGGCGGGCGTCCAATCGGCCACGGCCGACGCCGGCTTCGCGTTGCCGCGCAGCCTGCTCGACGAGGTGATCGCCAAGCAGACCTCGTTTCCGGAGGCGGTGATGGCCGGCAAGATCAAGGTCAGCGGCAATCCGATGAAGCTCGCCGAACTCATGGAACTGATGGACGAATTCCCGCGGATGTTCGAGATCATCGAACCGAAAAGAGCGGCCGTGACCTGAGTCCACAGCCGCTCCGATCGGACCTTCCCGGGGCGGCTACGCCGCCGACCGCGCCGACGCCTGCTCGACCGCGAACTCCAGCCGCAGTGGACTGCGGAAGGTCGACGACGGCATCCAGTTCAGCCGCTGTTCGGTGCGCGTGTAGTCGGGCACCACCTTGTGGAACTCGTCGAACGCGATCCTGATCGCCATCCGGGCGATCGCCGAACCGAGGCAGCCATGCACGCCGCCGCCGAAGCCGAGATGGCCCTTCGGCTTGCGCGTGATGTCGTAGACGTCCGGATTCGGAAACTGCCTTTCGTCGCGATTGGCCGAGCCGTAGGCGAGGCAGACGAAGTCGCCGGCCTTCATGGTGACGCCATGCAGCGTCAGGTCGCTCTGCAGGCAGCGCTTGAAACGCTGCGCCGAAGTGTTGTAGCGCAGCGATTCTTCGACCGCGTCCGGCAGCAACGCCGGATCGGCCACAACGGCACGGCGTGCGTCGGCGAAATCGGCCAGATTCAACGCCAGCATGCTCATGAAACCGCCGAGTGACTCGATGCCCGCCATGATCAGCGTAGTGGTGGTGAGCAGCACCTCGCGCTCGTCGAGCCGGTCACCATCGATCTCCGCCATGCTGAAATGCGAGATCAGATCGTTCTTCGGCTCGGCACGGCGCTGCGCGATCACGCTCGACGCGTAGTCCTGCATCCAGGCGTAGGCGGCCAGATGCTCCGGTCCCTTGGCCCGGGTCACCGGATCGCTCTGCACCATCAGCACCGCCTTGTCGCGCACGGTCTGCTCATCGCCCATCGGCAGGCCGAGCGCTGCGAACAGTACACGCACGGTGAACTTGGACGAAAAGTCGCCGATGAAATCGAACTGGTCGCGGCCGCGCAGCGCCTCGGCGGCATCGCGGGCGATTTCCCACATCGGTTCGGCCAGCGCTTCGAGATTGCGCTTCATGAAGGCGTGCTGCACCAGCCCGCGCAGCCGGTCATGGCGCGGTGGATCGGTGGTGCCGAGCGTGGCGCCGGCCCTGTTCGGCAGCTCGGTCATCAGGTTGCCCTTGGCCGAGGAGAACACCTGCCAGTTGCTGCCGGCGCCAGCGACGTCGAGATAGCGCGACAGAATCCACATCTGCGCCGGCTCGCTCCAGTACACCGGATGTTCGTCACGCAGCGTCTTGTAGAGCGGGAACGGGTCGGCATCGACGACGGGCGAATACGGATCGAAGCTGAACATGAGCTGATTTCCTCTCTTGTTGCGGCCGCCCGGTTCGTTGTTGGTCTGTTAGTCGCGGCAATCGTCGGAGTGTAGTTGGTGGTGGACCTCCCCGTGAGACGCCGCGCTGACAAAAACTTGCACTTTTCCGACGTTCGGTCTTAGCTGCGGAATGGCTCGCGCACGCCGCAAAGCAGCAATTCCGATCTTCGCGCTGTACGGCGAGACGCCCGCCGCGCCGGTCGACATGCTGCATGTCGAAGCGATTCAGTCGCGCAGCCGATTGTATCAGTGGGAGATCGACGTCCACGCTCACAGCAGCCTGCATCAGATCCTCTGGATCGGCTCTGGAACGGCGACAATCGCACTCGATGAGCAGCGCGTGCAATGCGAAAGGCCGGTCGCGGTGATCGTGCCGCCCGGCGTGGTCCATGGCTTTAAGTTCTCACCGTTCACAGAAGGGCAGGTTTTCACCTTCAACCCGCACGCGATGATCGAAGGCGACGTGCCGGCGACCGGCCAGGCGCTCCGCGACCTGTTCGCCGCGGCGCGTATCCTGGAGTTCGAGCCTGACGGGGCGGCCACGATGCGGATCGACAGATTATTCGCCGAGCTTGCCGACGAATTCGCCTCGCCGGATGTCGGCAATTCCCCGGTGCCGTTATGGCTCGGCCGCGCCATCGTCTGGCGGCTGGCGCAGCAGAGCGAGCGGCAGGCGCGCTATGCGGCGCGCGGCGGTGATCAATTCACCCGCTTCCTGCTGCTGGTGGAGGCGCATCATTGCGAGCATTGGCCGATCGAGCGCTATGCCGGCGAACTCGGCATGACGCCGGAGCGCCTCAACCGTCTGTCGAAAGCCGAGACCGGCCAGAGCGCCCTCGACGTGGTCCATGCCCGTCTCACCCGCGAGGCCTGCCGCCGGCTGATTTATATCGCGGCGCCGATCTCCAAGCTCTCGTTCGAACTCGGCTTCGAAGATCCCGCCTATTTCTGCCGCTTCTTCAAACGCCGCACCGGACATAATCCGCGAGATTATCGGCGGATGGTGAGTGAGGAGGCGTGAACGACGAGGCAGTGAGCTATTGGCTTGAGTAGTGAGCCTCCGACGCTTCCTCTCACACTCCGTCATGGCCGGGCTTGCCCCGGCCATCCACGGCCATAACCACCGCCTCGCGTGAATTCGTGGATGCCCGGGTCGAGCCCTACGACATTCACACATCTGCTTTGTCTGTTGCGGGCGGCAGCTTTCTCTGACTCGATATCGGTCGCGGACGAGGAGGAGCAGATGGATGTTGGTTTGGGACGGTTCGGTGACCGGCGCCTGGAAAA
>NZ_QUMK01000090.1 GCF_010907035.1 Rhodopseudomonas sp. BR0M22 | reverse complement strand
GGGGCGCGCTGTGCTTGGGGCGAGGACTTCGTCCTACGCACCGGCGCTGACATCGGCGTTGCGCGTTCGATCCGGCGGGCCGTGTCATGAGCACGCTCGACACCGGGCTGACGCTGATCCGCTCCGCCTATGGGCGGGTGTCGGCGGCCAATGGTTATCTCGGGCAGCGCTTCAACGACTTCATGCCGAAGGGGCTGTATGCCCGCGCGCTGCTGATCATCATCGTGCCGATGGTGCTGCTGCAGTCGGTGATCGCCTTCGTGTTCATGGAGCGGCACTGGAACACGGTGACGCAGCGGTTGTCGGCGGCGGTGGTGCAGGACATCGCGGCCCTGATCGACGTCTACAAGAGCTATCCTCAGGACAAGGACAGCGCCGCGCTTCGCCGCATCGCGCAGACGCGGCTCGGTCTCGTGGTCGATTTTCTCGGACCCGGCGAGATGCCGCCGCCGGGCCCGAAGCCGTTCTTCTCGCTGCTCGATCAGTCGATCAGCAAGCAGATCAGCAAGCAGATCGCGCGGCCGTTCTGGATCGACACCGTCGGCCGCTCCAATCTGGTCGAGATCCGGATTCAGCTCGACGACGCGGTGATGCGGGTGTTCGCGTTGCGCAGCGCCGCCTACGCGTCGAACTCCGAGATCTTCCTGTTGTGGATGGTCGGCACCTCGACGGTGCTGCTGATCGTCGCGGTGTTGTTCCTGCGCAATCAGATCCGCCCGATCCTGCGCCTTGCCGACGCCGCCGAGAGCTTCGGCAAGGGCCGCGACGTGCCGAACTTCCGGCCGCGCGGCGCGCGCGAAGTGCGGCGGGCCGCCCACGCCTTCATCGAGATGAAAGCCCGCGTCGAGCGCTCGATCGAGCAGCGCACCGCGATGCTGGCCGGCGTCAGCCACGATCTGCGCACCATCCTGACCCGGTTCAAGCTCGAGCTCGAACTGATCGGCGACGCGCCGGAGACCGAGGGCATGCGCAAGGACGTCGACGAGATGTCGGCGATGCTGGAAGCCTATCTGGCGTTCGCCCGCGGCGACAGCGGCGAGCCGTCGCTGCCGACCGACATGGCGGCGGCGCTTGAAGAGCTGCGCTCCGACGCCGAACGTCACGGCCATCTCGTCAGCGTGGCTTTCAACGGCCAGCCGGTGGTGACGGTGAAGCCGGCATCGTTCAAGCGCTGCCTCGCCAATCTGGTGTCGAACGCCGCGCCCCACGCCCACACCATCGCCATCACCGGGCAGCGCGATCACCGCTATCTCACGGTCACGATCGACGACGACGGTCCGGGCATTCCGACCGCGATGCGCGAGGAAGTGTTCAAGCCGTTCCTGCGGCTCGACGACGCCCGCAACCAGGACGAAGGCGGCACCGGCCTCGGCCTCGCCATCGCCCGCGACATCGCCCGCTCGCACGGCGGCGACATCACCCTCGGCGACAGCCCGATGGGCGGCCTGCGCGCGACGGTGCGGGTGCCGGTGTAGTTGTAGCGGGTGCCGGTGTAGTTGTATTCGTGTCGTTCCTCGGCGTCTCCTTATCTTCAACCGTCATCACCCGCGCATGCGGGTGATCCAGTATTCCAGAGCGCCAGTTATTTCACACGAGCGCTCTGGAATACTGGGTCGCCCGGACGAGGCGGGCGATGACGTCGGTGTGTTTAACGAAGCGTCATCGCCGGGCTCGACCCGGCGATCCATCCTCTTCGCGGAATGCTGCTGCATCTGAGCGCGCGCTTGCGCGCGATGGATGCGCGGGTCAAGCCCGCGCATGACGTCGGTATTCTGCTTACTTCGCCAATTCCTTCGACCGCTTCGTCGCCGCGGCGACCGCGCGGGTCAGCAGCGGGCGGAAGCCGTCGTTCGCCATCAGCACCTCGAGCGCGGCGGCGGTGGTGCCGCCGGGGGAGGTGACGTTCTTGCGCAGCGTTGCGGCGTCGAGGTCGGAGCGGTGCAGCAGTTCGCCGGAGCCGGCGACGGTGGCGCGCGCCAGCGTCATCGCGAGCTCTTCGGGCAGGCCGGCTTCGACGCCGGCACGGGCGAGTTCTTCGGCGAGCAGGAACACGTAAGCCGGGCCCGAACCGGACACCGCGGTCACGGCATCGATCAGCGCTTCATCGTCGACCCACTCGACGCCGCCGGTGGCGCGCAGCAGCGCATCGGCGATGCCGCGCTGGGCGGCGGTCACCGAGCCGGCCGCGACCGCGACCGTGATGCCGCGGCCGATCGCGGCCGGCGTGTTCGGCATCGCGCGGACGACGTGGCCGCCGAGCTGCTCGGACAGCGCCGCGATCGGCTTGCCGGCCATGATCGACACCACCAGGGTCGACGGCCCGACATAGCCGCGCAGCGCGGTGGCGGCTTCGGCGAACATCTGCGGCTTCACCGCGACCACCAGCGTCGACACCGCGCCGACATCGGCCGCGGACGCGTTGAGGCGGACGCCGCGCGCGCTCAGCGCGGCGATGTCGTCGGTCGGATGCGGCTCGATCACCACGACGTCGCCGCCGTCCAGCCCCTGCGCCAGCCAGCCGGTGAGCAGCGCGCCGCCCATCTTGCCGGCGCCGGCGAGAACCACCGTGCCGCCGAGCTGTTGCAGGGGAGATTGAGCAGAGCTGGTCATCGCGCACATCCATCGGCGCCGCGACGGCGGCGCGTTCTGGCCGGGTTTTATTGGATGCGCGAAGGGGTCACAAGCGCCGTGCGCCGCGATCAGAAGGTCTTCATGAAGAACAGGCGCTGCGATCCGCGCGGGTGATCGGCGATGCGGCCGAACTCCTGATAGCCGTGCTTGCGATAAAAGTCGGGGGCCTGAAACTGATAGGTATCGAGCCACACCCCGGCGCAGCCGCGCTCCTTGGCGATCTGCTCGGCGCGGCTCAGCAGCTCGGTGCCGAGCCCGCTGCGGCGCGCCGTCTCCGGGACGGCGAGGAATTCGACGAACAGCCAGTCGTAGGTGATCCGGCCCCACAGGCCGCCGATGGTCTCGCCGGTGCCGGGGTCTTCGACCACGAGGCAGACCTGCTGAAAGCCGGACGGTCCGCCGGCCTTCTCGTTGTGGGCGATCAGCGCGCGCAAAATCGCGGCGCGGTCGAGCTCGGAGGCGCCGTCGCGAACGACGATGCGCGGCGACTGGCTCACGCCTCGCCCTGAGTGTCGAACATCGCCGCGCTCATCGCTTCGGCGGCGGTCTTGCCGGCCCACACCGTGAACTGGATCGCCGGGTAGTAACGCTCGCAGGCGTGGATCGCACTGACCAGCATGGTCTCGCACTGCGCTTCGGTTGCGGCCAGCCCGCCAGGCAGAACCAGGGCCTGGCGGTACATCACGGTGCCGGTGTGATTCCAGACATCGAAATGTCCGACCCAGAGCTGTTCGTTGATCGCCGCGATTAGTCGCAGCGTTTCGTTGCGGCGCGCCGCCGGCACCTTCATGTCGAACGCGCAGGCCAGATGCAGCGCTTCGATTTCGTGCATCCAGGTGAACGACAGCGTGTAGTCGGTCCACTGGCCCTTGGCGACGATCGTGATTTCATCTTCGCCGGAGCGCTCGAAAGCGAGGTCGTTCGACGCGGCGATGTCTTCGACCACCGCGAGCGGATTGTTTCGTGACTCGATGATGCCTTCGAGCAAGGGCATGCCGTCTCGACCTTACGTTGGAATATGCTGATACGCATGAGGCAGGCCGGTACGCGCCTGTACCCGCGTTCGCGTCGGACGGATTAGTTCCGGGCGAACCGAGGTTGCACCGATGAAATGATGTGATTTGCGGAATCCGTGCAATCCCGCGCTTCGCCAATTCCACAACCAAAGAGTAGCCCGTCCACAGCCCAGCGAGCAGCACGAGAACAAAACGGAATCGGATTCGCGTCAGCCGAGTCCGGGGCGTGGAATTCGCTCCACGCGAGTCTTTGGACGTATGGGCAACCTTTGATTCGTGGCGGTGCGCTGGTAGCCTGGACTCGACCTTCAGATCACAGCCGAGTGAGACTGCCGATGAACGACTCCGTCACCGATACCGCCGAGACTGCGCCGCCGCTGGCCGAGCGGTCGTATCCGCGCTTTGCCAAGCCGCAGCGCGTCGCCTTCGTGCAGTCGTCGTGGCACCGTGATGCGGTCGGCGCCTGCTGGGAGTCGTTTCTGCGCGAGATCGTCGCACGCGGCATCGCCGACCAGCAGGTCGACCTGTTCGAGGTGCCGGGCTCGTTCGAGATTCCGCTGCACGTCCAGTTGCTCGCCAAGACAAGGCGCTACACGGCGATCGTCGCCGCCGGCCTCGTGGTCGACGACGGGCTCACCGGCTTCGTCGCCCAGACGGTGATCCAGGCGCTGATGGAGGTGCAGCTCAAGACCGAGGTGCCGGTGTTCTCGGCGGTGGCGACGCCGCAAAGCTTCGAGCGCGGCGAGGCCGACACCGAGCGCTTCCGCCAGCACTTCGCCGCCAAGGGCGCCGACGTCGCCCATGCCTGCGCCGACACCCTGCTGAGCCTCGAACGCCTCCGCGGCCAGGTCGCAGCGGGCATCGTGTAGTTGAACGACTCCGTCATTCCGGGGCGCGAGCGAAGCTCGCGAACCCGGAATCCAGAGATTGTTGAAATACTGCTGGTGCCTTGAACGTCGAGATTCCGGGTTCGCTCACTTCGTGAGCGCCCCGGAATGACGACTTTCTTGTCGACGAAGAGATTCCGGGTTCGCGCTTGGCGCGCCCCGGAATGACGAAAGAGAGGTGAGGAAAGCTCAGTCGAACAGGCTCGACACCGACTCTTCCGCAGCGGTGCGGCCGATGGCCTCGCCGATCAGGGACGCGATCGACAGCGTGCGGATGTTCGGCGCGTTGCACACTGCTTCGGTCGGCTGGATCGAGTCGGTGATCACCAGCTCCTTGAGCTTGGAGTTGGTGATGCGGGCGCAGGCGCCGCCGGACAGCACGCCGTGGGTGATGTAGGCGTAGACGTCGGTGGCGCCGTTGGCGAGCAGCGCTTCGGCGGCGTTCACCAGCGTGCCGCCGGAATCCACGATGTCGTCGAGCAGGATGCAGGTGTAGCCGGCGACGTCGCCGATCACGTTCATCACTTCGGATTCGCCTGCACGCTCGCGGCGCTTGTCGATGATTGCCAGCGGGGTGTTGAGGCGCTTGGCGAGGCCGCGGGCGCGGACCACGCCGCCGACGTCGGGCGACACCACCATCACCTTCGACAGGTCGAAGCGCTCCTTGATGTCGCGCACCATCACCGGCGAGGCGTAGAGGTTGTCGGTCGGGATGTCGAAGAAGCCCTGAATCTGACCGGCGTGCAGATCGAGCGTCATGACCCGGTCGACGCCGGCATGGGTGATCAGATTGGCGACCAGCTTGGCCGAGATCGGCGAGCGCGAGCCGACTTTGCGGTCCTGCCGGGCGTAGCCGAAATACGGGATCACCGCGGTGATGCGGCGGGCCGAGGCACGGCGCAGCGCGTCGGTGATGATCAGAAGCTCCATCAGGTGGTCGTTGGCCGGAAACGATGTCGACTGGATGATGAAGACGTCCGAACCGCGGACGTTCTCCTGAATCTCGACGAAGACTTCGTTGTCGGCGAAGCGGCGCACGCTCGCTTTGGTCAGCGGCATGTTCAGCCGCTGCGCGATGTCGCGGGCCAGTGCCGGATTGGAATTGCCGGCGACCAGTTTGACCGACCCGTTCTTGCCCGACATCGACGCGTCCCCCCTCGGCGCGGTGGATACTACGTTCAGCATATCGGTTGACTCGCGAAATCGGACACTTTTGCGAGCGAGGTGATAACAGCCGGTCGCCAGCGATGGCAACCCATCGTGACGGTTTTCCGATGCGGATTCGACCTATGTCGCGTGCAATTGCAGCAATCAGCGCGCAGCGAAACTCAGGGCTGCAGAGGGCGCATCGCTGCTCGTCGCTGCCGTCGGCTCGGCGCTCGCGATCGCCGGGCCGCTCGCCGCCGGCGCCGAAGGTGCGGCCGGCTCGGCTGGTAACCCGCCGTTCACCAAGCCGCTGAGGCCGGTGAGGCCGGCCTGCGCGATCCGGCGCAGCACGACATCGTCGGCTTGCGCCCAGGCATCGCGGCCGTTGCCTGCGGGTTCCTCGCCGGACAGGCGCAGCGCGCGCTGCTGGTTGCGATCGTAGACGTCCCAGACCCAGGCGATGTTGGTGCGGTTGCCGCGGACCTGCGCCGACAGATAGCTGCGGACCCGATAGGCCGCACCGCCTTCGCGGGAGACCACCGGAATGCGGCGCAGCTTGGACTCGCTGTCGAGCACCGCGACCATGCGGTCGAACACCTGCGGCGGCGGTCCGTCGATCGATTCGAATGTCACGCCGGTTCCGCCTGCCGAAGCCATCGGGCCGGCGCCGGGGCCGCCTTCGGTGACACAGCCGGCGAGGCCGGTGAGCAGTGCGAGCAGGAGGGCGGTGCGCGTTGTGCGCGAGGCGATCTGGCGGGGCAGGCGAGCCGACGACATGCAGGGTCCCGTCGAAAGCGCGGCGCAGCGGCCGCCGAACGGGGCAAGCGATATCGTTAAAATGCATTAAGGTCTAGGGTGCGGCGCCCGCCCGGTTAACCTTTTACCGCCGCCGCGCAACAATTTCTCTAAAAGTTTCAGTGAATTGTCGCGATCGGCCGGGCCGCATCCGTAAACCAACGTGGTTAATTCACGTTTACCTTTGGCGTTGCCGGCCTCACTCCAGAACGATCGCGTGGACGTGGCGGCCGTAGTCGGGCTCGCTGCGATGGGTGGTGCGCCGGTAGGAGAAGAACCGCTCGTCCGGATAGGTGTCGAGGCCGAGATCGTCGATCATGCCGACGCCGGCGGTTTCCAGCCGCATCCGGATGAAGCCGCCGAGGTCGAACTGCGCATGACCGGGCCGGCCGGCCGCGGCGAAGAACGCCGCGTAAGCCGGATCGACCGCAGTGAAGCGGGCCACGAACTCGTCGCCGACCTCGTAGGACGGCTGCCGGATCAGCGGACCGATCGCGGCGATCACGCGGCTGCGGTCGGCGCCGAGCCGCTCCATCGCGGCGAGGGTGGACTCCAGCACGCCGGTCAGTGCGCCCTTCCAGCCCGCATGGGCGGCGCCGATCACCCGCGCGGCCGGATCGGCGAACAGGATCGGACCGCAATCGGCCGCCGAGGCGCCGATCGCCAGACCCGGTGTGCGGGTGACGATGGCGTCGGCCTTCGGCCGGTTTGCCGCATCCCACGGCGTCTCGGCCACCGCGACGTCCGGCGAATGGACCTGGTGGACAGTGAGGAAGTGCTCCGGCGCGACACCGAGCGCCTCGGCCATCCGCCGCCGGTTCTCGGCGACCTTGGCCGGGTCGTCGTTCGAGCCGACGCCGGCGTTCAGCCCGGCATAGATGCCTTCGGACACGCCGCCCTCGCGGGTGAAGAACGCATGACGCAGGCCCGGCGCGGCGCCGAGCAGCGGCGAGGTGATGATCATCCGTGGGTCCCTTGCCGGCGCTCGGCGGCGCGGTCGGTGTCGTCGCTGAGCGCGACCAGGGTCTCGATCTTCGGGTCGGACACCCCGATCACCTTGAACATCGAGCCCATCGCGCCGCGACCTTCGCCGGTCAGGCGCTGCAGCGCGCCCGCGATGTCTTCCGACACCTGCGCGGTCGCTTTCGCCATCAGCGACAGCGCGCGGGTTTCGATGCCGAGCCGCTTGAGGAAAGTGCCCTGCGTCACCGGGCCGTGGGCGCGGGCGCCGATGCTTTCGGCGGCGCGGCCGAGTGCGTCGAAATCGACATGAGCGGTGAGGTCGGCGCGGCCGGGATGCTGCAGCGGATCGGCGTAGCTGTGGCTGGCGATCGCCTGGAAGGTGTCGCCGACATCGCTGCGCAGATGGCCGTAGTCGATGATCAGCGCCGCGCCGCCCTGGTCGCGCACCCGGCTGGCGATTTTCAGAATCTCGGTGTCGGGCCGCCATTCGAACACGGCGCCGGGCGGCGCCAGCCGCACCAGCGGCGGAATCAGTGCCTCGAAGCCGGGGATCGGATCGGCCGCGACGCCGAACGCCAGTTCGCCCGACTCGCCGATTTCGATCACCCGCTCGTGCCAGCCGGTTTCGCGCTTGATCGCCTGATGGATCGGCAGCACGTCGAAATACTCGTTGGCGAGAATGACGGCGGGGCCTTCCGGCACGTCGTCGAAGCTGTCGTGCCAATGGATGTTGCGGATGCCGGCCAGCGTGGCTTCCTGCTTCTGGCGCAGCACCGGGTTGACCTCGACCAGATGCACGCTGAGCGACTGGTACAGGATCGGCAGCACCCGCAGCGCCCGGAGCGCGTCGGCCATCATGGTGCCGCGGCCGGGGCCGATCTCGATCAGCCGCAGCTCCTGCGGTTCGTCGGCCGCCTTCCACACCGAGGCCGACCACAGCCCGAGCAGTTCGCCGAACATCTGGCTGATCTCGGGCGAGGTGGTGAAGTCACCCTCGCGGCCGAGCGGGTCACGGGTGATGTAGTAGCCGTGCTGGGGATGGCCGAGACACAACTCCATGTAGCGCCACACCGGCATCGGGCCGGCGGCCTTGATCAGCCGCTTGATCTCGGTGGCGAGCGCGGTCTGGTCGATCATGAGGCGGACTCGCTCGGATGGGTCGAGGCGGCAGGCGAGGTCACCTGTCCACGGCGCCAGGTCGCGATCATCACGCCGATGCCGACGATCACCATCGGCACCGACAGCAGCATCCCCATCGTCAGCCCGCCCCACAGGAAGCCGAGCTGCGGATCGGGTTCGCGGAAGAACTCGCCGGTGATGCGGGCGAGGCCATAGAAGGTGAGGAACGCGCCAATGATCAGGCCCGGCCGCTTCAGCGCGCCGGCGCGGATCATCAGCGCCAGGATCACGAACAGGGCGATGCCTTCGAGTCCGGCTTCATAGAGCTGGCTCGGATGCCGCGGCAGCGGCCCGGCATGAGGAAACACCATGGCCCACGGCACCGAGGCGTCGGCCGGCCGGCCCCACAATTCGCCGTTGATGAAGTTGGCGATGCGGCCGAGGAACAGCCCGATCGGGCCGACCGCGCAGGTGATGTCGCCGAGCGACAGGATCGGCACCTTGCGCTTCCAGCCGAACAGCACGACCGCCAGCACGCAGCCCATGAAGCCACCGTGGAAAGACATCCCGCCCTTCCACAATTCGAAGATCTCCGCCGGATTCCGGATGAAGAAGTCGAGATTGTAGAACAGCACGTACCCGGTGCGGCCGCCGAGGATGATGCCGATGGTGACCCAGAGGATGAAGTCGTCGAACGCTTCCAGCGAGATCGGCGACGGACCGCCCCACAGCCGCTGACGCTGCAGCAGCATCCGGGCATACAGCCAGCCGATCACGATGCCGGCGATATAGGCCAGCGCGTACCAGCGGATCGCGAACGGACCGATCGCGACGGCCACCGGATCGAACACGGGAAAGGCGACAGCGAAGAATGGCATTGTTCGTTTGGCTTATCTCCAAAGCCCGCAACGGTACAGCGTCAATTGCCGCGATGGCCGCGCCGGACCAGTCGACTGATGCTTAAATCGACCTTGCGACGTGGGTGCGAACGTCGCAAGGAGAGGCGAAACCGGCCGGGCCGGCTCGGGTCGCGGCTTCGCGGCCTTGAAGGACGCCCGTTCCATCGCCATTGTCACCGCAATGCCCGTGTGGCTTGCAACCGCGCACGACGCGCGACGGAGATCTCGACCATGACCCAGACCAACAACCGGCTTTTCGACGAGATCGGCCGCCTGATGAACGACGCCGCCGGCGCGGCCCAGGGCGTCAAGCGCGAGATCGACGGCGTGGTGCGCAGCCAGGCCGAGAAGATCCTGCGCGACCTCGATCTGGTGAAGCGCGAGGAGTTCGAGGCCTTCAAGGAGATGGTTCGCCTGACCCGCGAAGAGAACGAAGCCCTGAAGGCCCGGATCGCCGCGCTGGAAGCCCGCCAGGGCGGCGGCTCGGAGCCTCCGACCGCGCTGGCGTGAGGACGGCGAGCAGGCGCCAGTTTGCCCTGCTTGAGTCCCTCATGGTGAGGAGGCCGCGAAGCGGCCGTCTCGAACCATGAAGGCCGATTAGGCTCAGCCTATACCCGGGCGCATCCTTCGAGACGCCCGCCGCCGCCTAGCGGGCGGCGCGGGCTCCTCAGGATGAGGCCGTGCTCGGGAAGACTTGATTTCCTTGTCTTTTCCCCCCTTTGCGGCTAGAACCCCGCCACGTCTGCGGCCCCCGCACCCCTGGAGGCTTGCCGCGGCGTGTGCAAATGGGCCGCTTTGCGGCCTTTAACTTTTTACAGATCAAGGACTTAAGCAGATGACGAGCGTCTTGGAACTGAAGGCGACCGCGCGTCCGAAGAGCGGCAAGGGGGCCGCCCGGGCCGAGCGTCGCGCCGGCCGCGTGCCCGGAGTGATCTACGGTGACAACCAGCCCCCGCTGCCGATCTCGGTCGAAGAGAAAGAGCTTCGCCTGCGGATTCTGGCAGGCCGGTTCCTGACCACGATTTTCGACGTCGTCCTCGACGGCCAGAAGCATCGCGTCATCCCGCGCGACTATCACCTCGATCCGGTGAAGGACTTCCCGCTGCACGTCGACTTCCTGCGGCTCGGCGCCGGTGCGACCATCCGCATCAGCGTGCCGCTGCATCTGAAGGGTCTCGAAGTCGCCCCGGGCGTGAAGCGCGGCGGCACCTTCAACATCGTCACCCACACCGTCGACCTGGAAGCGCCGGCCGACAACATCCCGCAGTTCATCGAAGCCGACGTGTCGAACCTCGACATCGGCGTGTCGCTGCATCTGTCGGACATCGCGCTGCCCAAGGGCGTCAAGTCGGTGTCGCGTGAGGACGTCACGCTGGTCACCATCGTGCCGCCGTCGGGCTACAACGAAGACAAGGCTGCGGCGGGTGCCGCACCTGCGGCCGCTGCCGCGCCGGCTGCTGCGGCCAAGGCTCCGGCTGCTGCCGCCAAGGCTCCGGCCGCGGCTGCTGCGCCGGCCAAGAAGAAGTAATCCGGCGCGGGGTCCCGCGTCATGCGGCTGTTCGTTGGGCTCGGCAATCCTGGTGCGAAGTACCAGGGCAACCGACACAACATCGGCTTCATGGTCATCGACGAAATCGCGCGGCGTCATGGCTTCTCGCCATGGCGCCGTCGTTTTCAGGGCGAGACCGCCGACGGCGTACTCGACGGGGTGCGCATCACCCTGCTCAAGCCGACGACCTACATGAACGAGTCCGGCCGGGCCGTGCAGGAAGCGGCCGGCTTCTACAAGATCGGGCAGGACGAGGTCGCCGTGTTTCACGACGAAATCGAACTGCCGCCGGCGAAAGTTCGCGTGAAGGTCGGCGGCGGCATCGCCGGGCACAACGGCCTGCGCTCGATTTCGGCGCATATCGGCAACGATTATCTGCGCGTCCGGCTCGGCGTCGGCCATCCGGGCGCGAAGGAGCTGGTGCACAATCATGTGCTCGGCGACTTCGCCAAGAGCGAGCGGCCCTGGGTCGAAGCCTTGTGCGAGATCGCCGCCGACAATGCCGGGCTGATTGCCAAGGGCAAGGATTCGACCTTCGCCAACAAGGTGCATCTGGCGATGCAGGCGAAGGGATTTTACGACAACGACAAGGGCACGAGCGGCAGCAAACAGTAAAGGCGTCATCGCCGGGCTCGACCCGGCGATCCATCTTCTTCGCAAGGAGATGGATGCCCGGGTCAAGCCCGGGCATGACGCGTCACTTGGTTGCGACGTCGGCCTTCGAACAGCGGGACACACCATGGGCTTCAAATGCGGGATCGTCGGGCTGCCGAATGTCGGCAAGTCGACGCTGTTCAACGCGCTGACCGAGACTGCGGCGGCGCAGGCGGCGAACTATCCGTTCTGCACCATCGAGCCGAATGTCGGCGAAGTGGCGGTGCCGGATCCGCGGCTCGACAAGCTGGCCGAGGTCGGCAAATCGCAGCAGATCATTCCGACCCGGCTGACCTTCGTGGACATCGCCGGCCTGGTGAAGGGCGCCTCCAAGGGTGAAGGCCTCGGCAACCAGTTCCTCGCCACCATCCGCGAGGTCGATGCGATCGCGCATGTCGTGCGCTGCTTCGAAGACAGCGACATCACCCATGTCGAAGGCAAGGTCGCGCCGCTCGCCGACATCGAGACGATCGAGACCGAGCTGATGCTCGCCGACCTCGACAGCCTGGAAAAGCGCGTCGACAACCTGACCAAGAAGGCCAAGGGCGGTGACAAGGATTCCAAGGAGCAGCTCGAGCTGGTCACCCGCGCGCTCACGCTGCTGCGCGACGGCAAGCCGGCGCGTTTCCTCGAGCGCAAGCCGGAGGAAGAACGCGCGTTCCGGATGCTCGGCCTGCTGACCTCCAAGCCGGTTCTGTACGTCTGCAACGTCGAGGAAGGCTCGGCCGCAGAAGGCAACAGCTTCTCCGAACAGGTGATGGCGCGCGCCAAGGAAGAGGGCGCGGTCGCGGTGGTGATCTCGGCCAAGATCGAATCCGAAATCGCGACGCTGTCGAAGGAAGAGCGCACCGACTTCCTCGACACGCTGGGCCTGCACGAGGCCGGTCTCGACCGGCTGATCCGCGCCGGTTACGAGCTCTTGCACCTGATCACGTACTTCACGGTCGGTCCGAAGGAAGCGAGAGCCTGGACCATCACCAAGGGCACCAAGGCGCCGCAGGCCGCCGCCGTGATCCACACCGATTTCGAGAAGGGCTTCATCCGCGCCGAAACCATCGCCTATGACGACTACATCCGTCTCGGCGGCGAAGCCGGCGCCCGCGACGGCGGCAAGCTGCGGCTCGAAGGCAAGGAATACGTCGTCGCCGACGGCGACGTGATGCACTTCAGGTTTAATACCTGAGGGCGGGAGCGCGATTCTTCGCGCGCCGGCCTTTCACCGATTCATTCCGGGACGCGCGAAGCGCGAACCCGGAATCTCTGTGCGCAACAACCTCGGGTTCCGGGTTCGCGAACTATGTTCGCGCCCCGGAATGACGGTCTCTGTGTTATCTGAATCCCTGCTGATCGCGGATCGCGCCGAGGTGTTCGTTGATGCGGAACACGATCAGCACGAACTCGGCGACGATGCGCGAGAACACGATCCCGACCAGGATCGAGGCGAGGCTGGACAGCACCAGGATGAAGCCGCCGAACGGGCTCGCCGCCATCGCCGCAAGTCCGGAAAATACCCCGGAAATTCCGAACAGCACGGTCAACGCGATCACCAGCCAATAGAAGGTCTTGATGATGGTCGGCGTGATGAAACGGTCCCATTGAAACAGGTCCCGAAAATTGAACATCGGTGGTCTCCCCCAACAAACCGAATGATGGGCTTGTGATCGACCGCAATAGCGGCCACAATCAGGCCTCCCACCAGCAAATGCCATGACAGCTCTGTTCTTCGAAAATTTCGCGCCCGGCCATTTCGGCCGCTATGGACCTCGCCGCGTGACGCGCGAGGAGATCATCGCTTTCGCTTCGGAATACGATCCGCAGCCGATGCATCTGGACGATCACGCCGCCAACGCTTCGATGCTCAAGGGCATGTCGGGCTCCGGCTGGCACCTGTCGTCGTTGATGATGCGGATGATGTACGACGGCTTCATTAAGGACACCGCGTCGCTCGGCTCGCCCGGCGTCGACGAGATGCGCTGGATGTCGCCGCTGCGTCCCGGTGACGATCTGATGCTCGATGTCGAAGTGATCGAAGCGCGGGTGTCGAAGAGCCGCCCCGAGACCGGGATCGTCACCTTCAAGTGCTATGTCCGCAACGGACACGGCCAGATGCTGAGCGAGATGGTGTCGCCGATCATCGTCAAGCGCCGTGATGCGGCCGCCGCCGCCAGCAGCAACGGATAGCGATCACCATGCGTTTTCTCGAAGACATGACGGTCGGCGACCGCCACGAGGTCGGCACGTTCACGTTCACGGCGGACTCGATCAAGACGTTCGCGGCGCAGTTCGATCCGCAGCCGTTCCATCTCGACGAAGAGGCCGGCAAGCGGTCGCTGTTCGGCGGGCTGGCGGCGTCGGGCTGGCACATCGCCGCGGTGTGCATGAAGCTGATGGTGGCGGATGCCCAGCGTGAAGCGGCCGAGGCCATCAAGCGCGGCGATCAGGTCGCGGTCGGCGGCCCGTCTCCGGGCTTCCGCGAGCTGCGCTGGCTGAAGCCGGTGCTGGCAGGCGACACCATCACCTACTACAAGCAGGTCGAGAATCTGCGGCCTTCTGATTCGCGCCCGCAATGGGGAATCATGCAGGCGCGCAACACCGGGATCAATCAGCGCGGCGAGGAGGTGTTCTCGTTCCTCGCCACCGCGTTCGTGCCGCGCCGGCCGCGCGTCGAGTGAGGCGCAGCGGACACAGCCCGTCGCATTTTAACCAAATGCGGGGCTTTTCCGCGAGACGGCGCCGGAACGCCGGGGATATTAGGAAGTTGTGAACCTTGCGGGCGTCACGGTCGACGAACGCAGGGCTGAGGGAATCGAACACAATGGCTGACCAAGTTGGACTGAAATGGGTGGGCGTGATTTTCGCCACCGTGACCCTGGCGGTGATGATCACCACCGGAATGATCGTGAAGGGCTACGCCGTAGGCTCCTATAGCCTCGAGACGCCGGCCGCGCTGTCCGACCGCTGAGCGTTTCGCTCGCACTTGGCCGGCCCCCGCCGGCCTCGACAGCTCCGATCCGAACAGCTTATCGATCCGGACGGTTTTCGAGATCGACGACAAAAAAAGCAGCCACCTCGCGATGGCTGCTTTTTTGATTTTCATCGGCCGTCGTGGCCGCTGCCGGTCCCGACCTTGGCCGGGCGCGAGCCGAATCAGCCGTGGCGCAGGGTGTCGGCGGTGCGCTTCCACTGCGCGACGTTGTCGGCGATCATCCGGGTCGACTTCATCGCCGCCTGGCTGAGCTGGGCGTAGCTGGAGATCTCACGCTGCACGCGCTGACCTTCGGCATGCAGCAGCTCGCGCAGGGTCTCCAGTTCGCCGATCAGGTTCTCGATCTCGCCGAGCGAGGTGCCGGCGACGCGCTGGATCAGCGAATTGACGTTGTTGACCGCAGCTTCGGCGCTGCCTTCGAGGCCGAGCGTCGAGGCCGGAGCCGCCGCGGTGTCGGTGGCCGAAGCGGTCGCCGAGGGGCGGCGCAGATAGGCGATGTCGTTGCGGACGAAGTCGCGGATGCCCGCTTCCACCTCGGAGACGGCGGCGAGGTTCTCGTCGGCTTCGGCGGTTTCGATCTTCTCGGAAGGAATGGCGTTCATTCGGTTGGTCCCCTGTTTGAGCGTCACGCCGCGCGGGGATCACCCGCACGTATTCTGGCGACGCATGACTCCAGCGCAATTTGGCCGCATCGCGGCCGTTCTGCGGCGCCCCCTCGGTGTTTCGGCGACAATCCTCAACGTCGGATTAACGACGGTTCCGTCGCGCTCCTGGCGGGACGGTCGCCGAGGCACGCCGTTCAGGCGATCTTCGGCAGATGAATCGGGCGGCCGAGCGCCTGTTCGACCAGATCGAAGGTGTCGAGCACCATGCGCAGATTGGTCAATCGGCCGTTCTGGAACTGGGTGAACAGCGCCATCCGCACGCTGATCGGACGGTTGGTGTCGGTCGCGGTCAGCGAGTATCGCACCATCGAGGCGGCAGAATCGAGGCCGAGCATCACCGACTCGCGGTGGTAGCGATAGATCCGGACGCAATCGGCAATCTGCCGACAAACTTCGAGCACCGCCTCCTTGCCGTGGCGGGCGCCGAAGAACGGAAACATGTCGATCGGGCCGTAAATCGCCCAGTCGATGTTATCGTCGATCAGTGCGGCGAGGTCTTCTTGCTGGCGGTCGGTAACAGCGCGATGCAATGCGCGCGAGAACCGCCAGAGACTATGCTCTGTCATTGGCAATCCCGTTTGAGATTTATGTCGAGGCAAGCAGCGGCACCTGGGGGCATCGTCGACGATGCCGTGCCTTTCGCGATTGGCTGCGCGTATGCAGCCCAATTAGTTACAATGCGAACTAAATGCAATCGATTTCTTGTGCGCTGCACAAAATTCTGTCCTGCGCAACGGGCAGGCTGACATTTTGTCTGCCGGAAGCCTAATCAATTGTTCTAATGTCTGTTTTGGTTTTCCGCGCGTGCCGCGCGCGGCTTCGCCAAGCCGCGCACGCGTCTCACATCGTCGTGACGATGGGGCGGATGTTGATCGAGGTGAAGTCCTGCTCGGCAGGAGCGCGCCGGCCCGCGCGGCGGGGATGCGGCGGCGCTGGAGACAACCGGCGCATCCGCGTGGCGCGATCGGCGGTGATGCAGGTTGCGCCGAGCCGTCGATCCGGCTCGCCGATATCGCGCTTCAGGACTTTGCCTTCGCCTTCTTCTTCGGCTTGGCGGCAGCCTTCTTGGCCGAGCCTGCCTTGCCGGCGGGAGGCGCCTTGCCGACCGGCGGGGCCTTTGCCGCATCCTTCGGCGCCTTGTCTTTCACCTCTTTCACCGCCTTTTCCTTGGCGGCGACTGCGGCGGCGTCCTCGGCCGCCTTGCGCATCGCCCTGGCGTAGGAATCCGCAGCGTTGTCGGCGGCCATCTGCAGCCGCTTGATCGCAGCCTGGCCCTGTTCGGTGGCGGCGGTGACCAGCGCCTTGGCCTGCGCTTTGCCGGCAGCGTCCTTGGCCTTGGCGACGCGCGTCAGCAGCGTGGCGCGGCGCTTCTTCACCGCGGCGGTGAGCGCCTTGGTCTGTTGTTTCGAAAGCTGCCGGATGATCGCGTCGAGATCGGCCTCGGCCATGATTGGTAGTCCCCCTAAGTAACGTCGATTGCGCGCGACTATGCAGAGGCGCACCACGCTTGGCAATTCGTCAGTTCCGCCGCGCGGCATAAGTCCGCTTGCGCCACAGATTGCATGGTGCGGCGTCGCCGCGGCGGCTTGACTTCGCCCGCGTCTCGGACAATGTCGCCGGCAAGCCCCAAACAAACCGCAAACAACATCGGGAGAAGAACAAGATGGCAGACGCCTATATCATCGACGCAGTCCGCACCCCCCGCGGCATCGGCAAGGTCGGAAAGGGCGCTCTGGCCGACATGCATCCCCAGCACCTCGCCGCCACTGTGCTGAAGGCGATCGCCGAACGTAACAAGCTCAACACCGCCGACGTCGACGACATCATCTGGTCGACCTCGACCCAGCGCGGCAAGCAGGGCGGCGACCTCGGCCGCATGGCGGCGCTCGACGCCGGCTACGACATCAAGGCTTCCGGCACCACGCTCGACCGCTTCTGCGGCGGCGGCATCACTGCGGTGAACTTCGCCGCGGCGCAGATCATGAGCGGCATGGAAGACGTGGTGATCGCCGGCGGCACCGAGATGATGTCGCTGACCGCATCGATGGCCGCCGAGGACATGGCGGCCGGCAAGCCGCCGCTCGGCATGGGCGCGGGTAACGCGCGCCTCGCCAAGGTGCATCCGCAGTCGCACCAGGGCATCTGCGGCGACGCCATCGCCAGCATGGAAGGCATCAGCCGCGAGACGCTCGACGCGCTCGGCCTCGAAAGCCAGCGCCGCGCCGCGATCGCCATCAAGGAAGGCCGCTTCGACAAGAGCATCGTTCCGGTGGTCGACGATGAGGGCAAGGTGGTGCTCGGCAAGGACGAGTATCCGCGTCCCGAAACCACCGCCGAAGGCCTCGCCGCGCTGAAGCCGGCCTTCACCGCGATGGCCGACTATCCGCTCGACGACAAGGGCACGACCTATCGCAAGCTGATCAACCAGAAGTACCCGGACCTCGAGATCAAGCACATGCATCACGCCGGCAACTCGTCGGGCGTGGTCGACGGCGCCGCGGCGCTGCTGCTGACCTCGAAGGAATACGCCGACAAGCACGGCCTGAAGCCGCGGGCGAAGATCGTGGCGATGGCGAACATCGGCGACGATCCGACCCTGATGCTGAACGCGCCGGTGCCGGCCGCCAAGAAGGTGCTGCAGAAGGCCGGTCTGACCAAGGACGATATCGACCTCTGGGAGATCAACGAAGCCTTCGCGGTGGTCGCCGAGAAGTTCATGCGCGACCTCGAGCTCGACCGCTCCAAGGTCAACGTCAACGGCGGCGCAATTGCGCTGGGCCACCCGATCGGCGCCACCGGCGCGATCCTGGTCGGCACCGTGCTCGACGAACTCGAGCGCCGCAACCTGAAGCGCGGCCTCGTCACCATGTGCGCCGCCGGCGGCATGGCCCCGGCGATCATCATCGAGCGGGTGTAAGCGAGGGACGCGTAGGATGGGTTGAGCGTCAGCGAAACCCATCAATCCTGCTGAAGTCATCGAAAAGGGCGGCGCGAGATGCGTCGCCCTTTTTGTTTGTCGTGCCGGCTTGGTCTTTGATGGTGCCGAGGCACGCCGCGTTCCTGATGAAACCAGCCTATCCAGTCCGTCATTGCTGTGCGAGTTCACTAATTCGTTGATCGCATGGTTTTGTCGGCGGCAAAGTCCTTCGGGGTTTTGCCGCCGAGGGCCTGGTGAGGCCGGAAGTTATTGTAATAGACCATGTATTCGAACAACTCGTTGGCGAAGTGGTCGAGGTTGTCGAAGGTGGCACCTTCGATCACGTCCTCGTCGAGCGTCCGCCAGAAGCGCTCGATTTTGCCGTTGGTCTGGGGGC
>NZ_QUMK01000008.1 GCF_010907035.1 Rhodopseudomonas sp. BR0M22 | reverse complement strand
GTGGAACACCGCGGACTCGCCGAGGTCCTTCGCCTGGAAACGGACGCTGCCAGCGGACAGCTCCTCGATCACAAAGCTGATCGATTGCCCCTCCTGGCTCACGACGTAGCTGCCGTCGCGCTCACGCACCACCTCGCAGGCCTGCTCCGCGCCGTCGAGCTCGAACTTGAGCCGGGTCGGAAACACCGCCGCGAGCGAACGGCCCGGCCGATGCGGCGGCGCGTGGCGGTCGGTGACGTAGAGCAGCAGCGCCGCGACCGCGGGTGCCGGCACCGCATCGTCCGGCAGCGACCGTACTAACGCGTCGCGATGCTGCCCGATGAAGGCCGTGGTCGCCTCCCCGGCGGCGAACACCTGGTGGCGCAGACAGGCGGCAAGGAAGCCGCGATTGGTGGTGACACCGAAGGCAATGGTGCCGTCGAGGCCATGGATCAGCTTGCGCCGCACCTCATCCCGGCTGGCACCGACCGCGATCACCTTGGCGATCATCGAGTCGTAATACGGCGGAATCTCCGCACCCGATTGCAGCGCGTGCTCGACCCGCAGCTCGCCCGGCATCCGCCACAGCGCCATCCGTCCCGATTGCGGCATGAAGTCGTGGTCGGCATCCTCCGAGCACAGCCGCACTTCAATGGCGTGGCCCTTGAAGGTCACATCGTCCTGGCGCAGCGGCAGCGGTTCGCCGGCGGCGATCCGAAGCTGCAGCTCGACCAGATCGAGCCCGGTGATCGCTTCGGTCACCGGATGCTCGACCTGCAGCCGGGTGTTCATCTCCATGAAGTAGAAGTTGCCTTCGCCGTCGAGCAGAAACTCCAGCGTGCCGGCGCCTTCGTAGCCGATCGCCTTTACGGCATTCACGGCAACAGTGCCCATCTGCTCGCGCAAAGCTTCCGACACCGCCGGTGACGGTGCCTCCTCGATCAGCTTCTGGTGCCGGCGCTGCACCGAACAGTCGCGTTCGCCGAGATGGATGGTGGCGCCATAGCGATCGCCGAACACCTGAATCTCGATGTGGCGCGGCTGCAGGATCGCGCGCTCCAGGATGACGGTCGGATCGCCGAACGCGCTCTGCGCTTCCGAGCGCGCACTGCGCAGCGCATCGGGCAGCGCCGCAGCGTCTTGCACCAGCCGCATGCCGCGGCCACCACCGCCCGCCACCGCCTTGATCATGATCGGAAAGCCGATCCGCTCGGCTTCGCGGATCATCGCAGCGTCGCTCTGGTCTTCGCCCTGATAGCCCGGCACGCACGGCACGCCGGCCTTCAGCATGATCTCTTTGGCGCCGGCCTTGTTGCCCATCGCGGCAATCGACTCCGCCGACGGTCCGATAAAGACCAGCCCCGCATCGCGGCAGGCAGCGGCGAAGTCTTCGTTCTCGGCGAGGAATCCGTAGCCGGGATGCACCGCGTCGGCGCCCGCAGTCTTCGCTGCCTGGATGATCGCCGGGATGTTCAGGTACGACTGCGACGGCTGCGCACCGCCGATCGCCACGGCCTCATCGGCGGCGCGAACGTGGGCGGCGTCGCGATCCGCGTCGGAATAAACGGCGACCACACCATATCCCAGCCGGCGGGCACTGCGCATCACCCGCAGCGCGATCTCGCCGCGGTTGGCGATCAGGATCTTGGAGAACGGCGTCAGCTTCAACATACGGGTCACACTCATGGCCGGGACACCGCGAACTGCATGCGCTGCGGCTCGCGCGCTTCGCTCTCACGACAGATCGCCAATACTTCGGAGAGCACGGCGCGAGTGTCGCGGGGGTCGATCACGCCGTCGTCGAGCATCCGCGCCGAGGTCGCGAACACGTCCATCTGGCCGTTGAACACCGCGGTGATACCGGCCTTCATCTGATCGAGCTTTTCGCGGTCGACCGGCACGCCCTTCCGCGCCGCGCCGGCCTCGGCGACGATCGCCATGGTTTCGGCGGCCTGCTCGCCGCCCATCACCGCGGTCTTGGCGTTGGGCCAGGAGAAGCAGAACCGCGGATGGAAACCGCGGCCACACATGCCGTAATTGCCGGCGCCGAACGAAGCGCCGCAATAGATCGTGATCTGCGGCACGGTGGCCGAGGTCACCGCCTGGATCATCTTGGAGCCGTGCTTGATCATGCCGGCTTCCTCATAGGCGCGGCCGACGATGTAGCCGGTGGTGTTGTTGAGATACAGGATCGGGGTGCGCGACTGGCAGCAGGCCTGGATGAAATGCGTCGCCTTGTTGGCGCCGGCCGGATCGAGCGGACCGTTGTTGGTGATGATGCCGATCGCCATGCCGGCGATCCGCGCCTGGCCGACCACCGTGGCGGGGCCGTAGTTCGGCGACATCTCGGTGAAGTCGGAGTCGTCGACGACCCGCGCGATCACCTGGCGCATGTCGACCGGACGCTTGTGATCCATCGGCATGATGCCGAGCAGTTCTTCCGGATCGTACAGCGGCGGGTGATAGGTCGCGGGATCCGGCCCCGGACCGTAGCGGTCCCATGGCAGCCCGGCCATGATGTCGCGCGCGATCCGCAGCGCGTCCCGGTCGTCTTCGGCGAGGTAATCGCCGAGACCGGAAATCGAGGTGTGCATTTCGGCGCCGCCGAGTTCTTCCTCGGTGGCGATCTCGCCGGTGGCCGCCTTGAGCAAAGGCGGCCCTGCGAGAAACGCCCGGGTCCGGCCGCGCACCATCACGATATAGTCGGACAGGCCGGTCTGATACGCGCCGCCCGCGGTGGATGAGCCATGCGTCACCGTCACCACCGGCAGTCCGGCGGCGGACATTCGCGCCAGATTACGGAAGATGTTGCCGCCGCGGACGAAGTCCTCGACGCGGTAGCGCAGCAGATTGGCGCCCGCGCTTTCCACCAGTTGCACGAACGGCAGCCTGTTCTCCAGCGCCAGCTCCTGAATCCGCAGCGTCTTGTCGAGCCCGAACGGCTGCAGCGCACCGGCGTCGATGCCGGAATCGTTGGCGCTGATCATGCAGCGGATGCCGGCCACATAGCCGATGCCGCCGATCACACCGCCGCCGGGCACGCTCTTGTCGGCGTTGGCGGTGTCGAACATGTAGCCGGCGAGCGTCGACAGTTCGAGGAACGGTGTGCCGGGATCGAGCACCAGCGCGACGCGCTCGCGCGGCAGGAGTTGCCCGCGCTTGTGGAAGCGCTCGGCGGAGCCTGCCGACAGCGTCCGCGCCCGCGCCTCCAGCATCCGCATCCGCTCGATCAGCGCCAGCATGCCGTCGCGATTGGCCCTGAAGCCCTCACTCCCCGGCGCTACGGTGGATTCGATGATTGCCATTCACGCTTCCCTTAGTCGTTTCCGTCATTCCGGGGCGCGACCGCAGGTCGCGAGCCCGGAATCTCGATGTGTTCTGAACCTCGGGATTCCGGGTTCACGCCGCGTCGCGGCGCGCCCCGGAATGACGGTGAATCACCCCGTCTGCCCGAGCATGAAGTGATCGGTGTAGGCGCTGCGCAGTTCGACCTTGCGCAGTTTGCCGGTCGCGGTCATCGGCATGTCGTCGACGATGCGGAGCAGCTTCGGCACCTGGAAGCCGCCGAGATGCTTCTTGCAGTGCTCGATGATCTCGGCCTCGGTCGCAGCCGCACCGGGCTTGAGCTTGACGAAGCCGGACACCGCCTCGCCCCATTGCGGATGCGGCAGGCCGACAACCGCGGCATTCATCACCGCCGGGTGCGCCAGCAGCGTTTCCTCGATCTTGACCGAGGCGACGTTCTCGCCGCCTGACTTGATCATGTCCTTCTTGCGGTCGAGGAACAGCACCTCGCCGTGCTCGTCGATCAGCGCCAGATCACCGGTGTGGTGCCAGCCGAATTTTCGCGCAGCTTCCGTAGCTTCGGGATCCTTGTAATAACCGAGCATCACGTTGGGGCCGCGATGCACGATCTCCCCCACCTGACCGACGCCGAGAAGGTTGCCGGCGTCGTCCATGATCGCGGTCTCGTTGACCAGCGTCGACTCGCCCCAGTAATTGCCGAAGCGAGCGAGCTGGCGGTCCGGCTGCGACATCGTCGTCGCCGGATACATCTCGGTCTGCCCCGACGGCTGGACAAAGGTCGGGCAGAGCTCGGCGATCGCGCGTTCCAGCAGCGGCCGCGGCATCGGCGCCATGGTGTAGATGCAGCAACGCAGGGTCGAGAGATCGAACTCCTTGCGCCGCGGATGGTCGAGGATCACCTGATACATCAGCGGCAGGCCGATGAAGACGGTGAGCTTGTCGCGCTGGATCGCCTCCATGCAGGCGACCGGATCGAAGCCGCGCATCAGCGCCATCTTGCCGCCGACGATCAGATAGCTCAGCAGCACGACATGAGCGGCACAGTGGAACAGCGGAAATTGTCCGGTGATGCCGTCAGTGCGCGACAGCTGCATCTCGATCGCATTGCTCATCGCCGCCATCGTCACCGCAAGGTGGCCGTGCATCGCCCCCTTCGGCCGCGAGGTGGTGCCCGAGGTGTAGATGATCATCGCCAGATCGCGATCGTCGAACGCCACTTCAGGCTCGATCTCGGACTGGCCGTCGAGCAGTTGATCGAAGGTCGGCAGTCCGGTTTCGGCGGCCTTGCCGGCCAGATTGACAGCGATCAGATCGATGCCGCGCGCTTCCAGCGCAGCGCGGCGCTCCGGCTGGCCGTGCAGATTGTCGTCGATCACCGCAACCTTCACGCCGGCGTGGTCGAGGATGTAGCTCATGTCGTCCGGACCGAGCATGGTGTTGATCGGCACCCAGACGAGGCCAGCACGATGAATGCCGAACAGCGCTTTGACGAACTCGACCGAGTTGTTGCAGATCGTCGAGATCTTGGCGCCCGGCTGCAGCCCGCGCGCGACCAGAGCATTGGCGAAGCGGTTGGCGTCGCGTTCGAGTTCGCCATAGCTGACCTGACGGGCGCCGTCGGTCAGTGCGATGCGGTTCGGAAACCGCTTCGCCGATTTACGCAAGATGTCGCCGATCGCCACGCGGCCGATCCGCCCCGGCCCCGGCACGCCGCCGGTCGCTTCAAGACTGGTCATGGTTCACTCCCTCGAGGTGAGGCAGCTCTTCCGGCTGCTTGATGATAGAGCCTGTCCACCTGGTCATTCCGGGGCGCGCGCAGCGCGAACCCGGAATCTCGACACGCGCAGAACATCGCGGGATTCCGGGTTCGCGCTACGCGCGCCCCGGAATGACTCGTGATTAGTGCAGCACACCAAAGATCTTGCGCGCCTCTTCGGGCGAGGCAATCTCACGCCCTGCCCGGCGGGCGCAGCCGGCGATCTCTTCGATCAACTGCCCGTTCGAGGTCACCTTCTCGCCATTGGCCAGATAGAACGTGTCTTCGAGCCCGGTGCGCAGATGGCCGCCGAGGTCGGCGCAGGCCTGATGCAGCGGCCAGATCTCGGCGCGGCCGATCGCGGTGACCTGCCAATGCGCTTCGGGGCGCTTGAGCTTCAAGAGGATCGGCAGCAATTCGGGATCGGCCGGCATGCCCGAGGCGACGCCCATCACGAAGTTGTATTCGAGCGGGCCGGCATACATCCCGGTCTGCACATACATGCCGACGCAGCGCACGATGCCGACGTCGAAGCATTCGAACTCAGGGATGGTCCCGGCGTCCTTCATCGCGCCGAGGAAGTCCGCGATCTTTTCGACCGAATTGTCGAACATCATCGGCGGCCAGGCCCAGGTGTTGTCGGCCTTGACCTTAAGGTAATTCAGCGAACCGGCGTTGCAGGCGGCGATCTCCGGTTTGGTCTCGCGGATGCAAGCGAGCGGGCCCTGGTAGTTCGGACCCGAGGTGCCGGAGGTGTGGTTGATGATGATGCCCGGGCAGGCGTCGCGGATCGCCTGCTGGATCTCGCGCGAGACGTTGACGTCCCAGCTCGGCAGATGGCCCTTGTCGGGGCGCTGATCGCGCAGATGGATATGAACGATGGCAGCACCGGCATCATAGGCCGCCTTGGCCTCGCGGGCCATCTGTTCCGGCGTCACCGGGACGTGGTGCTGCTTCGGATCGGTCAGCACGCCGTTCAGCGAGCAGGTGATCACCGCCTTGTCGCTCATTCGCTTCCAGCCCTTTCAGGTTGCTGTAGCGCCGCCTGGGATTGCGACGCGAACCATGTTGGGCAGAATGATGCTGAGCACGCGCCGGCGTATCTTGCGCCGACGCGCTGAGTGCAGTGGCTAGGTGCGGCCGTGCCGCAGTTCGGCGACACGCATGCTGTGCGGATCGCTGCGCCAGATCGCCAAATGGCGCGAGCCGGAGAAGATCGCGCGCGGCTGCAGGCCGTAGAAGCGCCGGATCGAATGGCTGAAGTGCGTCGAGTCCGGATAGCCGATGTCCTGCGCCAGATGCGCGAGGTTGATATCGGAGTTGACGAAGTGCAGCAGATGCCGCGCCCGCTTCCAGGCGCGGAAGGCGCGGAACGAGACGCCGGTCTCGTCCTTGAACAGATGCAGGAAGCGCGACTGCGACAGGTTGGCGGCGCTGGCACAATCCTCGGCGCTGACGGTGTCGGTGCCGACGTCGTTGATGCGGGCGATCGCACGGGCGACACGCCGATCAATCGCGCGCGCCGGCAGCGGTTCGCCGAAGAACAAATCGTCGAATTCGGACGTTGTGAAGCCGTCGCGGCGCCCGGTCTCGACCAGAGCCCGATAAGCCTGGCGGATCCGGCTCGCGAGTGCCGGCGCAGTGGGCCCGGCAATCCGCGCTCCCAGGGCTGCCATTGGCGCCGGCAGCACGGTTTCGGGCTCGATCACCAGGCTGATGATGCAGCGCGAATCCGATTCGACGTTGTGTGGCAGATACGGCGGCACGAACGCGACCGCGCCGACCTGTTCGGGCCGGCCCTCGATCGTCACCCGCAAACTGCCCTGCATCGAAACATAGATCGCGTAGCCGCCGCTGGTGCGGCGTCGCGGACGGCCAAGCAGGCCGGCATAAAACACCCGTTCCGGGCTGATCAGCATCAGATGGCCGGAATCCGGACAGTCGTCGTTCGTCATCGGTCCTCCCGGGGCGGGTTGTCGCCCGTTGCCGCATTGTTCTGCGGTGCCCTCTTCGCGGAGCATCACGGACAATACAGCAACGCCCGGCGTTGTCACCGGGCGAGATGACGCGGAAGTTCCGTCCCCGGCGGAGCCTCTCGCCGGGGACGCGACGTCGGAGTTCAGGCCCGTTTCGGCACCTTTTGCTCTTCGCCGGCACGGGTTTCAGCTTCCAGAGCCCGCTGATAGCCGTCTCGCTGCTGCAGCCGGGCCCAGTAAGCTGTCACGTTCGGGCCAAAATCCTTGGCGAGGCCGAGATTACTCGCCAGCCGCAGCGCGTAGCCGATCACCACGTCGGCCGCGGTGAACCGACCGGCGCAGAGGTAGTCGCCCTGCCCGGCCGCGGCCTCGACAGCGCGCAGCCGGCCAAGGAACCACTTGCCGTAGTCCTCGACCACCTGCGGCTGACGCCGTTCCGCCGGCTCCAGCGTGCCGTAGCGCAGCACCAGAGTTTGCGGGAAGGTCAGCGTCGCGTCGGAGAAGAACATCCAATTGAGGTACGAGCCATAGGCCGGATCATCGACCCCGACCACCAACGGCGTCGGGCCGTGGCGCGTGCCGAGATACTGACAGATGCCGGACGACTCCGTCATCTTGGTGTCGCCGTCGATCATGAACGGAATGGTGCCCAGCGGATTGATCGCCAGATACTCCTTGGCGAGCGCCCGGGGCGGAAACGGCAACATCTTCAGCTCGTAATCGAGCCCCATCTCCTCCAGCATCCACAGCGGCCGAAACGACCGCGCACCGTGGCAGTGATACAGCGTGATCATGGGTATGTGTTCTCCCTGTCATTGTTTGTTAGCATCGCCACAGCCAATCGCACAGCGCGCTCCCTCGCCCCGCCCTTGCGGGGAGAGGGCTGGGGTGAGGGGCGACGCAAGCACTGCCTCTCCGACTCGCGGATACGCCCCCTCACCCGGATTGCTGCGCAATCCGACCTCTCCCCGCGCGCGGGGAGAGGTGAACCGCGGCTGCGGTCACGCGCTTACGCCTTCCCCGGCAGCGTGCCGTTCATCTTGCACAGAATGCCGAGCATCACTTCGTCGGCGCCGCCGCCGATCGCGGTGAGGCGGCTGTCGCGATAGGACCGGCTCACCAGTGTCTCGTTCATGAAGCCCATGCCGCCCCAGAACTGCAGGCAGGCGTCGGGCACTTCGCGCCCCAAACGGCCGGCCTTGAGCTTGGCCATGGTGGCGAGCTGGGTAACATCCTCACCGGCAACCAGCGCTTCGGCGGCACGATACACCAGCGAGCGCAGCAGCTCGACCTCGGTCTGCAGCTCGGCGAGACGGAAGTGGATCACCTGGTTGTCGAGCAACGGCTTGCCGAACGCCTTGCGGCCGCGGGTATACTCGATGGTGTTCTGGATCGTCTTCTCGTGGGCCTTGAGGCACGCCGCCGCGCCCCACAGCCGCTCCTCCTGGAACTGCACCATCTGATAGGTGAAGCCCTTGCCCTCCTCGCCGATCCGGTTGCGCTTCGGCACCCGCACCTCGTCGAAGTAGATCTGCGCGGTGTCGGACGAGCGCATCCCGAGCTTGTCGAGCTTGCGCGCGATCGTGACGCCCTTGGTCTTCATCGGCACGCAGATCAGCGACTTGTTGCGATGCACCGGGCCCTCGCCGGTGTTGCACAACAGGCAAATCCAATCGGCCTGGGTGCCGTTGGTGATCCACATCTTGCCGCCGGAGATCACGTAGTCTTCGCCGTTGGATTTCGCCGTGGTCTTGATCGAGGCGACGTCCGAACCCGCGCCCGGCTCCGACACGCCGATGCAGGCGACGTAGTCGCCGGCGATCGACGGCGCCAGAAATTCCTTGCGCAGCTCGTCGGAGCCGAACCGCGCTAGCGCCGGCGTCGCCATGTCGGTCTGCACGCCGATCGCCATCGGCACCGCGCCGCAATTGATCGCGCCGAGCTCCTCCGCCATCATCACCGCGTAGGAGTAATCGAGCCCCTGCCCGCCATATTCCACCGGCTTGTTCAGCCCGAGGAAGCCGAGGTCCCCGAGCTTCTTGAACAGTTCGTGCGCGGGGAAGATGCCGGCGTTTTCCCACTCGTCGACGTGCGGATTGATGTCGCTCTGAATGAACTTCTGCAGAATGCGGCGCGGTTCGTCGTGGTCCTGGCTGAACAGCATCTGGCTTCTTCCCTGGTCATTCCGGGGCGCACGCCGCAGGCGGGCGAACCCGGAATCTCGCTTGTTATTATCGTTCGTCGTTATCACCTCGGGATTCCGGGTTCGCGCTGCGCGCGCCCCGGAATGACGGTGTGAGGCTAAAGCCCCATCTGCCGGCTGGCGAGGTCCTTCATGATTTCCTCGGTGCCGCCGCCGATGGCGTTGACCTTGACGTCGCGATAGATCCGCTCGACCTTGACGCCGCGCATGTAGCCGGCGCCGCCGAAGATCTGCACCGCTTCGGAAGCGCAGAACGCCATCGTCTGCGTCGCCTGGTTCTTCAGCATGCAGATTTCGGCGATCGGGCTTTCGCCCTGATCGACGCGCCAGGCGAGCAGCTCGAGCATCGCCTGTGAGGCGGCGATCTTCTGCGCCATGTCGACCAGCTTGTGGCGGATCACCTGATGCTTCACCAGCGGCTTGCCGAAGGTGACGCGCTGCTTGGCGTATTCCGTCGCCTCGTCGAGGCAGACCTTTGAGGCGGCGATGCAGCCCGCCGCCATCGTCAGCCGCTCGCTGTTGAAGTTCATCATGATGATCATGAAGCCGGCGCCCTCGGTGCCGAGCAGATTGGCGGCCGGGACGCGGCAATTGTCGAAATGCAGTGTCGCTGTGTCGGACGCCCACCACCCCATCTTCTTCAGCGGAGTCCGCGTCAGTCCGGGCGTATCGCCGGGGATCAAGAGCAGGCTGACACCGCCCGGCCCGTCGCCGCCGGTCCGCACCGCGGTTGTGATGTAGTCGGCCCGCATGCCGGAGGTGATGAAGGTCTTCTCACCGTTGACGACGTAGTGATCGCCGTCGCGCACCGCTCGGGTGCGCAGGTTGGCGACGTCGGAGCCGCCCGACGGTTCGGTGATCGCCAGCGCCGAGATTTTCTTGCCCGCCAGGATCTCCGGCAGCACCCGCGCCTTCAGCTCGGCCGAGCCGGCACGCGCGATCGGCGGCGCGCCGATCGAATGGCTGTTGAGGCTGGCGCTGACGCCGCCGGCCGCCGCCCGCGCCAGCTCCTGGGTGGCGACGATCCACATGAACTGATCGCACGGCGTGCCGCCGTATTCTTCCGGAAAACCGAGGCCCAGCAGCCCGATCGCCGCGGCCTTCTCGTACAGCTCGCGCGGGAAGCCGCCGGCTTCGTCCCACTCGGTCGCAAACGGCTCGATTTCATTCTGGACGAAACGCCGTACCACGTCGCGAAACGCAATGTGGTCCGCATTGTAGAATGGTGAGTTGGTCAATCCTCGCACCCGCGGTCAGCCCTTGCTGGCGGCGAGGATGCCGGGAAACACCGGAACCGCCTTGCGTCGAGGCGCTGGCTCCTGGCGCGGCCGTTACTCGCGTCAGCGGTGCTTCTGCCCCGCGATATAGGCTGCCAGATCCTTGGTGTCGCTTCGGCTCAGCGCCATGTTGGCCATCTTCGGATGCGGTTCGAGCAGGAAGAACGCCAGCCTCTCTTCGTTGAAACTCGGCTGCGAGGCGATCGCGGCGAACGACGGCGCCATGTCGCTGCCCTTGCGCTGCTCGTCCGAGACGACGTGGCAACCGTTGCACCAGCGCGTGGCCAGCGTCTCACCGTTCTGCGCATCGGCGGCAAGCGAGGGGCTGCTGCCGGCAATCAGCATCAGCGACAGGCCGAGGGTCAAAACACGCATCGACGGCTCCCGTGCTCGTCAGACGGCGACCGCCGCCGGGCAAATCACTGTAAGTTCCGCTGTTTACTTCAACCTGCGCCGGGGCGATAGATGGTCGATCGGCGGGGGGCGCCTTGCGGTTCCCGCCCTGCTTTTGCCGCCACTGAGTTGCAAGAGCGTTGCTCGATCCTCGAAGGTGCATCATCGATCCGCTCATGGCCCCGCTCTGGAAGCTCCCGCCCCATGCTGGCCGCACAGCGTGATTCACTGCGGCTGCTCCGCGCGATCCTGGTCGCATCCGTGGTGCTGCCGATCGCGCTGTTCAGCTATGCCTCGTGGCTGTCCTATCGCACCAACGACGCCAATGCCGACCGCCAGATCGACAAGACACGCGATGTCGTCACCGAGCATGCGCTGAAGATCTTCGAGTCGGTGCAGCGGTCGATCGCCGAGACCGCCGAGATCGTCCGCGACATGTCGGACGACCAGATTCGCGCCGCCGAACACGCATTGCACGACCGGCTGAAGCGCCTGGTCGGCGGCTCCGAGCAGATCAAGTCGATGTGGATCTTCGACAAGACCGGGCGCCCGCTGGTCACCACCATGCAGGTTCCGGCGTCACACCCCGATCTGTCCGATCGCGATTATTTCAAGGCGCATCTCGGCAAGGACGACGGCCTGTATGTCGGCCGCGTGCTGGAGCCGCGCCCGCCGTTCGATGGGGCGCCGTTCTTCAGTGTCAGCCGCCGCCGTGACGCGCCGGATGGCAGCTTCGCGGGCGTGATCCAGGCCTCGGTGTTGCCGGATTACTTCGAGGGCTTCTACGCCAAGGTCGGCCGCGAGGACGGCAGTTTCGTCGCCCTGGTGCGCGACGACGGCACCATCCTGGCGCGAATGCCCGAGATCGATCGCACCGACCTCTCGGTCAAGCCCGACGGGATCGTCGGCCAGGCGATCAGCGAGGGCCACAACGAGGGCCGCATGACCACGGTGTCGTCGCTCGACGGCATCGAGCGCCGCGTCGCCTTCCGCAAGCTGCCTAACCTGCCGGTTTACGTGTTCGCCGGCCTGGAGACCCGCGCGATCCGCTCGATGTGGGTGGCGCAGATCGGCGCCTATCTGCTGGTCGGCCTGCCGGCGACCGCCGCGCTGATCGCGATCGTGATGCTGGCGATGCGGCGGACGCAGAAGCTGTACGAAGAGGCCGACCGCCGCCAAGCTGCGGAAAACGCGCTGAAGCAGGCGCAGCGGCTGGAGTCGCTGGGCCGCCTCACCGGCGGCGTCGCGCACGATTTCAACAATCTGCTGATGGTGGTCGGCGGCTCGGTGCAGAAACTCCGGCGCCGTCACGACGACCTTCAGGACATCCGCAGCTTCGACATGATCGACTCGGCCGTCGCCAAGGGCACGGCGCTGACCCGGCAGTTACTGTCGTTCTCGCGCCGCCACAACGTCGCCGCCAAGGCGATCGATCTCGGCGAAGCCCTGCACAAATTCGCCGACGTGCTGCGGCAGTCGGTGCGCAGCGACATCGGCCTCACCATCGAATTGCCGAGCGGGCCGGTCGTGGTCATGATCGATCCCAACGAATTCGAGATCGCGCTGCTCAACCTCACGCTCAACGCGCGCGACGCGATGCCCGAGGGCGGACGCATCACCATCTCGATCCACACCGAGACGCTGAAGAATTTCGGCCCGCGCCGGCTCACCGGCCGCTACGCCATCCTGTCGTTCGCCGACACCGGCGTCGGCATCCCGGACGACATCCGCGAGCGGGTGTTCGAACCGTTCTTCACGACCAAGCCGGTCGATCGCGGCACCGGTCTCGGCCTCAGCCAGATCTACGGTTTCGTCCAGCAATCGAGCGGCGCCATCACGGTCGACAGCGAAGTCGGCCGCGGCACCCGGTTCGATCTGTTCCTGCCGCTGACGTCGGAAGCGCCGGCGCGCGACGAATCCGCCCCCCAGATGGAGGTGCGCGGCGCCGAAACGCCCAAGACGCTGCTGCTTGTGGAGGATCACCCGGACGTCGCCGCAGTTGCGGCGGACTACGCGGCGCAATGCGGCTTCACGGTGGTCCCGGCCAACTGCGCCGAAGCCGCGATCGAGGTTCTCAACCGCCGCCGCGATATCGATCTGGTGTTCAGCGACATCGTGATGCCGGGCATGAGCGGCCTGGAGCTGGCACGGCTGATCCGCGAGCACCATCCAGAAACGCCGGTGATCCTGGCGTCGGGCTACAGCGACCGGTCCGCTTCGGCGCTGAGCGAAGGATTCCCGTTACTGCAGAAGCCCTACACATTGGAAACGATGCGCACCGCGCTGACACAGGCGATGCAACGCGCAGCGATCAGGCCGACGGCCTGACCGTGCGCGCGCGGCAGGGACGGACGATCCGCCCTGCCGAGGATCGAGGTTACCAGTGGCGATGATGATGCCAGTGCCGGCGGTGCCAGCCCGGGCCATAGCCGGCGCGGATCACCGGCGCGCCGTAATAGCCGTAGGCACGATACGGCCGGTAATAAGAGCGGTAGCCGTAATACACCGGACGGGGGCGATAGTAGTAGCGCGGACCGCCCCACCCCCACCCGTCACCATAATACGCCGGACCGCCGTAATAGGTCACGACACGCGGCGCATAACCGTAGCCACCGTAGTAAGGACCGCCGCCGTAATAGCCGTAGCCCGGACCGTAGGCGTAAGCCGACGAGGCCACACCGGCGATCAGCGCGCCAGCAGCGAGACCACCGATGAACGGACCAATCCCGTTCCGGGCTTCGGCCGGAGCCGGAGCCGCAACGGTAGCAACCGCAAGGGTGGCGACAGTTCCGAGAACCAGAGCAGTTTTCCTCATGGAGCACATCCTGTGAGCGTTGATGTGGTCGATTAAACGGCAGTTCCCGGCAAAAGTTGCGGGAACCTGAGCGTGCGATTGGAATTCATGCGTAGAATTCATGTACGTCAGGGAGCGAAAGACGGAACCAAGCCCGTTGTCGCACCCGGCAGCAGACGCCGGAGGATCACGACTTCGCCGCTGAGACCGGTGCGGTGACGATGCCGTATTTGGTCAGTTCCTCGGGCTTGAACACGAACAGCCGGTCTTTCGGCGTCTCCATTGCGCGGATCCAGACCTCGAGATCGATCCCCATGTCGCGCAGATAGCGCTGACAGCGCGCCGAGATCCGCTGCGCGTCGCTCATCTGGTCGCGCGATGCGCCACTCTCGGCGCTCTTGAGCGCGAACACCTGATGCACCCCGACCGCTGCTTTGGCGCCGACACGCCGCTCGGTGCCGCCGAACAGCACAAGCGGACAGGACGAGGCGCAGTACTTGCCGGGTTCGACTTCGGTGGCCAGCTTGTGGTCGCGGATCATCCGCCCCATCGACAGCGCGTCCGACACCGAACCGCCGGGCGAATTCAGCACCACCGTCTTGATGTATTCGGCGTGGCGCGCGAGCTCTTTGCCGAAAGCCTCCGCACTGCCCGGCGTGATCGTCCCGGTCGCCATCAACCGTCCGCCGCCGACCAGTTCGAACGTCATCGCCTCGCCCAGCGCGCCGCCGGGCTGAGGCAGCGGCGTCAAGCGGTCGCCGTCCGGCAACCACGGCGACAGCACCGCAGGCAATGCCGGCAGGCTGAACGGCGCCGTGTCCGGCTGCGTGCCGCCGTCACGATCGGCTGGCGCGCCGGCAAGATCGTAACCGAGTGCCGCGATGGTGCCGACGATCAGCAGCCGGAAGATCAGGCGCAAGACCGCATCCTCCGGATTGCCGGAGAGCCAGACATGGACGCGCTGCGACAACGTCGTCATGCGGTTACTTGACGTGGCGCGCCGAGACCAGCGCGGTGACGTTCTCGTCGGCTGCGGCTGCGGTCTCGGCCGTCGGGGCCGGCTGATCGGGCGCCAACGGCGCGACTGGCTCAGCTACCTGACGGCTGGCCTGCTCGACCTCGCGTGCCATCTGCAGCGCCGCCATCAGCTCCGCCGCGGTCATGGTCGATGCATGGGAGGCCGGCAGTCCCTCGCGGCGGATCGCGGCGTGGACGACGCACAGGATCAACACCAGCACCGCCGGCATCAGGTCAATCGAGATCGCGCCGGCCCAGCTCGGGATGAAGTCGCCCGCATAGCGCAGCACCGCCTCGGCCGGCGACATCGCCTGGAACCGCGCCGGCTCGATTTTCGGACGATCGAGAATCGCATCGGCCGCCGCAGCGAGCGAGGCCGCCTGCGCGGCCACAGCCCCTTCGACCTTGCCGACCACCGCGGTCTGCCGGTCGGCGAGATCGACGCTGCGTCCGCTCGCAGCCGGCGCGATGAACGAGGACGACAGCGAGGTCGCGGCGCGTTTCACCGCCGGCGCCACCGAAGTCTGCTGCAGATTGGCGATCACCCCCATCAGCGCCAACGACTCGGTGGCGAAGCCGTCGCTGCGCTCGCCGATCGGGCCGCGGTCGGACACCAGCTCGCGCATCTTGGCGAGATGCTTGCCGCCCTCTTCGAACAGCGTCGAGACGCGCTTGCCGGAGGCTTCGACCTCCTTGGCGAGGCTGTCGAGCTGACTCGACATCTGGGTCAGGAGTTGCACCACCGTGCCCGATCCGGCGGTGCCGGTGAGCGAGCCGGTGCGTTCGGCTTCGGCGAGTTTGGCGAACCGCGACGCGGCGATCTGAATGTCCGGCAGCAGCCCCTGCGCGGCAATCGCGTTGGTGTTGGCGGCGTCGAGATCGCGTGTGTAGTCCTGCACCGTGATCGCCAAATGCTGCCGGATCGCCGCCGCGCCGGCCAGCGCCGAGGCGTTGAGCCAGGACGACATCGCCACGATCATCAGCGAGCCGAGCAGCATGCAGCCGAACATCAGCCCGCGGCCGGCGCGATCGACGACATGCGGCATGAACTGCATCAGGAATACCCAGAACGCGTAGAGGCCGACCGACACCGCGACCGAGTAGATCAAGGCGGCGAAGAACACCGTGGTGGCGCTGCCGTTGAGCAGGTCGCGCACGCCGAGATAGGTGTAGACGCCGGCCGCCAGCGCCAGAATCGCGGTCGTCAGTTTCAGCATCACTTCGAGCCGCACAACGCCGCGCGACAGCAGCAGCGAGGGCGGAACCATGGTCGGAGCGACGGACGACGGAGACTGTGACGACGAACTGGCGGCCGGAGAAACGGCTTCGGGCATCTGGACATCCAACTGGTGCGCAGCTTGCGCACGACCAACGCCCCCGCGTTCAGATGCGACTGTTAGTTGTGGAGTTGGACCAGATTATGGTGACGCCGCAGCGCTGCCGCATTGGCGCATTGCGCCGGTTCAGAAATGCGCGTTGAGCCGCAGCATCGCCTGGTGACGTTCGAAGTGATCGAGATCGAGCCGCTGCGGATCGCCGAGCGCCCGGCCGGCGACCTGCACTTGCCAAGTTCCGGAGACGCCGAGCGTCGGGGTGATCGCGTAGGAAAAGGTCGGGCCGACGAACACCGCGTCGCCGCCGAACCGGTCGAGCCCGCCGCCGTCATAGGCACGCAGATAGCGCAGCCCGACGCCGGCGACGAAGGTCGGCGCGAACGCATAGGACAGCGCGCCATGAAGCTGCAGCTCGGAATCGTGCCCCCAGAGGCCGGTGCCGTGCTCGCGGGTCGCCGCGGTGCCGTACCAGACGTTGAAAGCGGCAAACAGCCGGTCCTTGATCAGTTCGCGGTCGAACAAGGCGGCGAATTCGGCACCGTACTGCTCGATCCGCACGCCGCTGCCCTCGTCGACGCGACTCCAGCCCGGCTGAACCTGCAGCGTCAGTCCGAACGGCGCAGCCTCGCGGTCGATCAGCTTGTAGCGAACCTCGAACCCAGCGCCGTTGAACGACAGATGTCGGCGGTCGTCGTAGCCGGGAACGGCATCGATCCGCTGCGCACCGATCGCGAAGCCCGGAGCGATCCGGAGACGATCGGTCAGGGTGTATTTGACCTGGGTCAGCGTTGTGAGCGCCGCGTAACTGCCGCTGCGCTTACCGAAACCGGCGACGTTCTCCAGCTCGACCTCGATCTCGCCCGGCCGCCCGATATCGGAGCCCATGCTGAAGCCGAAGATGTGCTCGGTGTCGATACCCTCGGCATGGTGGCTGCCCGGCACCGTCTCCGGCTTGTCGGCGGCGACGTGCGGCGCCGCAAGCTGCGGAGACCGCGCAGCGCCGCGCCAGTCTGGCGCCTCCTCGCCAACCCCGGGCACGGCGCCCGCCAGCAGAGCGACCAAAGACCGGGCTGCGTAGAAGCCACCGCGACGCGTCCCAGCTAGGGCGAGCCCCCGCCGTCCCCTGGCGCCCGCCAATCCCGATTGTCCGTCCGCCATCCCGATCCCCGAAAGGGCCGCCAACACCGGCCCGGAAAGCCCCATTCGTGCCCCGCATCCGACGTGCATCGATCCTGCACCACAACCGGGCGAGAGCGCCGCAAAATTCAAACAGGGAACATTCTGATTTATTTGCAACTGCAAATCAATCGCAAATAGATCGCCTCTACAGGCGCACGATTTCTGGCGCGGCGTGCATCGGAGAAGACAGGGTGGCCCCAGGGCTGGCGGGGGTAGCCCCGGGGCCAGTCATCGCCTACCGGGGAGGTCTCGGCGCTGACAGCAGGATCTCCGGGCCAAGGGCTGACCTACGGTGAGCGTCCTGTCTGCGCGAACTCTGCACGCACTGTGCAGCGAACGAAAGCGACATCGATTGGCGTGGTTCCAGCAGCACTAACCAATCATCTTCGATCGAATCGAGCGAATTAGTTCGAAATCAACACCCAAGTAGAACTACCATCCCCTTCCCGCTGAGATCTCAGCATCCCGCCTCGGCAGCATCATCGCCGTCCCCCGAAACCACGATCCTGCGTTGCCGCGGCGTGCCGTCGCCGCGTACAACCTGACGGGCCGAGTCGCGCGCGACGCGCGTCGTCCATGGGGAGGCGATCAACTGACGGGTTTCCACGGCATCGCAATCGATCCGAGCTATGCGCTTGCAGGCGCGGTCACTGGATTCGTCGTCGGCCTCACCGGCGTCGGCGGCGGCGCGCTGATGACGCCGATTCTGCTGCTGGTGTTCGGCATCGCGCCACATGTGGCGATCGCGACCGATCTGTGGTTCGCCGCGATCACCAAGCTGGTCGGTGCGACAGTGCACAATCGCAAGGGCAACATCGATTGGCGGATCGTCACCCGGCTGTGGGCCGGAAGCCTTCCAGCCGCCGCACTGATGGTCGCGATCGTCGCGCTCGCCGATCCAGTCGGACGGACCGAGTGGCTGACCAGGCTCATCGGCGTGGTGGTGATCGTCACCGCCCTCGGCATCGTGTTCGCACCCGCCCTGCTCGCGTCGCTGTATCCGTCGTCACGCACCGAAGATACATCGCCATCCCAGGATCGCACCGCGCTGACGGTGCTGACCGGCGCGACACTCGGTGGATTGGTGGCGCTCACTTCGATCGGAGCCGGCGCGCTGGGCACAGTGGCGCTGCTTTATCTGTATCCGCGCCGGCTCTTGCCGCATCGGCTGGTGGCGACCGACCTCGCCCATGCCATCCCGCTCGCAACCGTCGCCGGCGCCGGCTATCTGATCGTCGGCATGGTGGATTGGGGAATGCTCGTCAGCCTGCTGATCGGTTCGATTCCCGCGGTGATCCTCGGCGGTCTGTCAGCCGGCAGGCTGCCCGGCCGCGGGCTGCAGATCGCGCTGGCGGTGGTTTTGTTCGCCGCCGGCCTCAAAGGGCTGCTGATGTAGCCGCAGGGCTTCGACCAAAGACGAATGCGACCGTAGAACACATCGAAACTGCCGGAACGTTCGGTCACCCTAAGCGTTGCGAAGCGTCTAGATCGACCACTCACGCTCGTGTCGAACGATCGGCATCATGCCCCTGCGTTCGATGCAGCCAAGAAGGCACCGGAACTCCGGTGAGATGTAATGCCCGACGCCTGCGTCATCGAAGTTCGCGCCCGCACTGCGGGTATCGTGGTTCGCGAGGGAGACAATTATTGCTTCTTCGCCGCTCATCGCGACTTCCACGCGCTGGAGCGTCAATCGTTCGATTCGCTGCTTGCCGCTCAGACCGCCGCCTCGCGCTGCGCCAGCGATGCGTCGGCTGCGATTCGGATCGATCCCCCTCGCTCCGAAGCGCTACGCGCGTAATCCGTCGCAGCAACACCTCACCGACGAGGCACCGCACCGCTGCTCACGCGCGGCGCGGTGCGGGCTGATCAGCCGCGTCGGCGTTCCGCCACGACGCCGATGCCGAGGCGACCGCTCTCGGCGAGCTCACGCAGCCGATGCCGCGCCCAGACCCGCATCGCCAGCCCGGGCCGCTCGGCCTCACTGCGCGCGCTGTCGAACGGTTCGTTGTGTTTCGATTGCTGCTCGGCATCGACGTTCGCCATCATTCCCTCCGCATGGCTGTTCGACTCCGGCCGCACGCTGTCTCGCGTCGCGCGCCGTGCACGCAACTACATGCATGATTTGATCTGCTGGCGGCGGTAGTTTCTGTGCATCGCCGCCCTGAATCGTTCCAAACTAACGACGCGTGGCGATCGATGGTGCAGAAGACGACGATGCGTAGCAGCGCTGTGACCGCGAATTACCTCACCGAGAAATTCACCGGCACGCTGAAATTCAGCGAAGCCTGAGTGATCTCGGGCGGGAATGCCGGCAACGGCTGGGCCCTGTGCACCATTGCCAGGGTTTCGGCATCGAGCGCGGCGCTGCCCGACGACCGTGCTAATCGCGCGCCGAGCACCTGGCCGCCGCGCCCGACCGTGAAGCTGAGCGTGGCAGTGCCCTGCACGCCGGATGCGCGGGCCTCGGACGGATAGCGCTTGAACCGCTGCAGATGCGCCGCCAGACGCTGACGATAGCTCGGCAGCACAGCGGCGGCGCGCGCACCGGCGAGCGACGCCATCGCATCGGCGGCGCGGCGTTCCGCCCGCTGCGGCGAGGTCGTCCGCGGTGCCGGCGGTCGTTCGGAGGGATGCTGTTTGGCGGTGCGCTCGCGCCGCTTCGGTGGCTCGCGCTTCGGCTCGACCGGTTTCGGCTGCTCGATCTTCACCGGCTGGGGCTTGTCCGGCTCCGGCGCCGCTTTGGCTTCCGGCGGCAGCGCCACCTCGGGCTTCGGCTGCGGCGGAGTCGGCGCGATCTCCGGTGCCGTCGTCGCCTGCGGCGTCGGCTCGGGCTCCGGCTCCGGTTGCGGCGCCTCGGCCTCCTGCATCTCCGGACCCGGCGCGAGATCGAGCGAGCTCGGCTGCGGCGACGCCGTGACGGGCGCCATGTCGACCATGATCGCGGCCAGCGGCTCGCCGGGCGGCGGCGTCTGCGTGTAGTACGCCAGCGCCGCCGCGACCGCCACGGCGTGGACTCCGACGATCACCGCGGCCGACAGCAGCCAGCGCGACGCCCCCGGCGCCGCCGCGGTGTCGTGCAGCGCGCGGGCGTTCATGGCTGCGCGGCGTGGCCGTCCAGACCGACCAGCGCCACCTTCAGATAACCGGCATCGCGCAGCAGATTCATCGCCGCCATCAGATCACCGTAGCTCACCGCCTTGTCGGCGCGCAGGAAGATCCGCTCGTCCTTGTTGCCACCGGTCGCGGCATCCAACGCCGAAACCAGCGCGTCGCGCGGCACGATGTCCTCGCCGAGTGCCAAGGACAGATCCGGCTTCAACGAGACGAACACCGGCTTGTCCGGCCGCTGCTGCGGCTCGGCGGTGCTGGCCGGAAGATCGACGCCGACATCGACCGTGGCGAGCGGCGCGGCGACCATGAAAATGATCAGCAGCACCAGCATCACGTCGATGAACGGCGTGACGTTGATCTCGTGCGCCTCGACCATGTCGTCGTCGCCACCGCCGCGGCGGCCCGCTATCTTGGCAGCCATCGCTCTCACCTCACCGCACGCGCCCGCATCGGCGGTCGCGCCGCCTCGCGGCTGATCATCAGCAAGAGCTGCGCGGACGCATCGCCGAGCAGCGCCCGATACGCCGACACCCGCCGCGTCAGATGATTGTAGATCACCACCGCCGGGATCGCCGCGACGAGGCCGAGCGCGGTCGCCAGCAGCGCTTCGGCGATACCCGGCGCCACCACCGCAAGATTGGTCGTGTTAGCCTTCGAGATCCCGATGAACGCGTTCATGATCCCCCACACCGTGCCGAACAGACCGACGAACGGCGCCACCGCGCCGATGCTGGCAAGCAGCCCGGTGCCGATCGCCGCGCGCCGCGCTTCCGCCGCCTCGACCCGCTCCAGCCGCAGCGCCACGCGCTCGCGAAAGCCGTCGTCGTGAGCGCCGCCGGACAGGCTGGCCTCGCGATCGACGGTGTGAATCATCTGCGCCACCGCGTCGCGCTGATCGGCGGTTTCGGCCGCGGCCTGCTGCAGCGTGGTGTCGCTCTCCAGCCGGTCGAGGCCACGCCGGGCGACCGCAACGTTGCGGCGCAGTTCGATCGACTTCGCCAGCCACACCGTCCACGCCGCCAGCGACGCCGCGACCAGACCGACCATCACGGTCTTCACCACCACGTCGGCGCCGAGGAACATGCCCCACGGCGACAGGTCGCGCGGCAGCGTCGCCAGATCGGCCGCCGCGGCGCAAGCCTCCCCCGGCAGCGCCGCGGCGACGACGGCCAGTGCCGCAATCGCAGCACCGGCCGATCGAGCCGCGGCGCCTTGGGGTTTACGCATTGCGCGCCTCGCTGAACTGCTCAGCGAGCGCATGAAATCGTGCGAGCTGATCGCCGCGCAGCTCGCGATTGGCGTCGCGACCGACGAACACCTTGAACATGATGCCGCCGTCGCGGTTGAGGAACGCCACGAAGGCGCTGGCCTTACCCATGAACGGGCGCTCGACGAACGCCATCGCGCCGCAGTTGTCGTGACGCAGATGGCCGTGCAGCCCCTTCGGCTGCATCAGGTTGAAATAACCGCGACTGACTTCGCCGCGCGGCACTTGGCCGGTGAATTCGAAGATCGCATCCTCGGTGTGGACGATCAGCGTCACCTCGCCCCAGGCCGCGATGTCGTTCATCGCCGCGACGAATCCGTCGCCCGGCCCGAGCCGGACCATGCCGTCCGGCAGCGCCTCGATCACCGCGAGCGGCGACACACTCCACTGCTTGGCGACCTCCTCGATCACGGCGGCCGGGTTGGCCGCCATGAAAGCACGAAGATCCCCGGTCTCGGACGTCACCACCGATGCCGCTGCAGTCGCCATCACACTCTCCTTCCGTCTTACGCCGCCGCGGCGTTGCGCTCGCTGCGGATCACCTCGAACCCCTCGAACCGCGGATGGCCGAGATAGATGCTCTGCCCGGTGTCGTTGCCGGCGCGGGCATGCGAGCGCCGAAACTGTTCGGATGTCGTCCATGCTTCGAACGCCGCCTTGCTGGCCCAGGTGGTGTGGGTCGCATACAGCGTGTGATCCTCCGCCACCGGCCCCTTGAGCAGATGGAATTCGACGAAGCCATCCATCTCGCTCAGATAGGATTCGCGCGCGGCCCAGATGTCCTCGAAGGTCTGCTCGGCGCCGCGTTTCACTTGAAACCGATTCATCGCGATGAACATTTTCTCTCCTTGCTGGCTTGTTGCTCGCTGGCTTGTTGTTTTGGCTCGCCGCGCTCCGGCCCGATGGAACCGGAGGTTCACGCTCCCCCGAAGTGAACCTTGATGCCGCCCTTGTAGACGATGCCCGGCCCCGGGCTCGTCCACAGCACGTCGTTCTGTCCGGTTCCGTCCACCGACGATCCCGGGACCGCATACGGACGATAGTAATTGTTGAGCAGATTATCGATCGAGAAATTCAGCGTGACGTCCGCCGTTGGACGGTACGCGACGTTGAGATTGACGAGATCATACGACGTTCCTGGCAGATAGCCGGCCGGCAGATTGGTATTGGCCGCATAGGATGCCCATTGCGCCGCGATCGTCAACTGCCGGTCGAGCAGCCGCAGGCCGCCCGTGGTTACGACCTTGCGCGCCGGCACCGAGGCCAGCCCGAGTCCGGTGTCGGTATCCTTGCCGCGGATCACCGCGGCGTTGACGCCGACGAACCACATCCCGGCGTCGTAGGAGGTCTCGACCTCGACGCCCTCGATCCGGGCGTGCGGGATGTTCTGATACTGATAATACTTGCTGGCCACGCCCGTTAACGGGAAGCCCATGAACACGGTCCTGTACACTTCGGGCGTGGACCCGACCAGTTCGATGTAATTGTCGACGTCGTTGCGGAAGGCGTTGATCTTGCCGCGGAAGCTGTCGCCGGAGACGAAGATGTCGTTGTATTTCAGGTTGATGCCGACTTCCTTGTTCTTGCCGACCTCGGGCCGCAGTCCGGTGTTCGGGATCAGGCAGAACAGTCCGGAGGTGCCGTTGCCGCAGTTGAACAGCGCCGGACCTCCGCCGGTGGCGTGAGCGCCGGCGATCAGCGTCTCGGTGATCGAGGGCGCGCGATAGCCTTCCGCATAGGCGACATACGGGGTGAATCCCGCGATCGGGGTCACGCCCACCGTGACCTTCGGCGACAGCCGGCTGCCGCTCGCCGTGCTGGATTGCGACGTCAGTTCGTAGTGATCGTAGCGCGCGGCGCCGATCACTTCGAGCCAGTGCGCGTAATTGTTCTTCACCTGGACGAATCCGCCCGACACGGTGCGCTCGCCGCTCGGCGTCGTGATGTTGGAATTGCCGCGCGAATCCCAGGTCGTCACCTTGTCGTTGAAGGCGTCGACACCGTAGGTGACCGCGGTGCGCCAGTCGCCGTATTCGAACCGCGAGGTGTTGTTGACGTCGATGCCGATGGTATCGAGATTGTAGCCGCGGGTGTCGCCGATGCAGCCGGAGATGTCGTTGCCGAAATTGCCGGCACCGCAATAACCCGAGCCGCTGGTCGAATAGTGATAGGTCTTGGTCTGGTCGCTGTTGGTACGGTTGCCGTACAGGCCGATGTTCCAATCGAACCATGTGTCGTCAGGCCGCGAGTATTTCCAGTTCAGCGTGCCGGTGTAGCTCTGCAGATTGGTGCCGTACACCGACGAGCCCTGATACAGCGCCCGCTGCGCCGTGGTCACCACCGGGCCGCGATTGAACTGGCCGACGTCGTAATTGAAGTCCTGGAAGATGCCGCCGATCTTGACCTCGTGGCCGTCGGCCGGCCGCACCGTGAATTTCAGCAACCCGGCCGCCAGATCGTTGCCGGTGTTGCCGATCTCGGTGCCGGCGCCATCCTTGTAGTTGCCTTGGGTGCGGTACACCGCGCCGCCGAACACATCGACGCTGGGATCCACCCGCACGCCGCCGAACACCGAGCCGAGTCCGCGTGCATTGTTGCTGCCGTAGGAGCCGCTGAGATCGACGCCCCAGCGCTCGCCGGCCCGCACCACATCGTCGATGTCCTTGGTGCGGAACGACACCACGCCGCCGATCGCGCCCGAGCCGTAGATGTTGGCGCTCGGCCCACGGACCACGTCGATGCCACCGATCAGTTCGGGGTCGAGGAAGAACGAGCCCTGCGCGCCGTGGCCGGAGCGCTGATAGTTCTGCCGCGCGCCATCGACCACCACCGCAACCCGGCCGAAATCCTGCAGGCCGCGGATGTTGATCGAGGTCGACGGCTCGTCGCCGCGGTCCTGGAACGACACACCGGGCGTGGCGACGAAAACGTCCTGCAGCCGGTTCGGCGGGAATTGCTGGATCTGCTGCAGCGTGATGGCGCTGGCCGGTGCCAGCGCATCGATCGCCTTCTCCTCGTTCTTGCTCGCCACCACGGTGATGGCGTCGAGCGACTGCGTCGATCCGGCCGCCTGGGCATAGGCGTCACGCGGATTGGCGGCCGGAGCAGCAGACTGCGCGGCAGGCACGGCACGGTCTCGCTTCGCCTCTGTCTGCGATCGGGATGAAGCCTGCCCGGTCGCGGTCTGCGCGACAGCCGGTGCAGTCGCCAACGCGACAAAGGATACGGATAGCAATAGCGCGCAGGCGCGCGAGTTCAGCCCCACCATGACAGCCCCAGTGTTGTTAGTTGACTCTGGCTGGCGGGCTCGCACGAGGCGGCTGGCTGGCAATTTGCCGTCAGCACAACTGCTAACGGCTCTCATTTTTGGTAACCGAGCGACGGTTCCCGGTCAATCGGACCGTGGCGCTGATTAAAGCAATTATAACCAATCCGTGGACGCGGCGCCGGCCATGCGCGATCAGCGCGCCATCGCACGCCGCGACTTACGCCGCGACGGCGAGATCGAATTCGGCGATGTCCGCCGGCTCTGCCGGCAAGGTGGTGCGATCGACCGCCGACAGCACGCGGCCGATGCTGGCCGGCGTCGCCAGCGCGTCGAGCAGCAGCGTCGCGAGGTCGGCCCGTGCGATCCGGCCGTGCACGCGCGGGTCGTCGTACAGCGCCCCCTGCCCGGTCGGTTCGCCGTCCGTGAGCCCGCCCGGCCGCACGATTGTCCAGTCGAGCGCGCTGTGCCGCAAATAATCTTCGGCGCGGGACTTGGCGTCGAGCACCGGCCCGATCGCCGCGATGATTCGCTCCGATGCATAGGCTAGGCTGTCGCCGCAGGCGAGCGACGACACCTGCAGCACGCGCCGCACACCGCAACTCGCCGCGGCGTCGGTGATCGTGTTGTTGCCGATCTCGTCGATCAGTAGCGCGTCCGGTCCAGTGCCGCCGATGGTCGAGATGATCGCCTGCGGCTTCAACCCGTTCAGCACCGCCGCGACCGAGCTGCGATCAGCAAGATCGACGCTGGCAACACCGGCAATGCCGTTCAGCTCGTTGAGCCGCACCTCGTCCCGCCCGGCGGCGAACACCGTCCAGCCGCGCCCCGCACCTTGCGTGACAAGATGCCGCCCAGTACGCCCGGTGGCGCCAAAGATCACAACACGCATCTGTCCTCTCACATCGTCGCCGCCGTCGACAGGCCGGCCGTCAGCCCGCTGGTCAGATTGCTGATCCAGAACGATCCGGCAAGGCTCGGCGAAAATCCGTCGCCCTGCAATTCGCCCAAGCCGGCCGCCGTCCAATTCGCCAGCAGCGGCGTAACAGCGACGCGGAATCCCGGCCGCAGCGCTTCGACCGCGGCCAGATCGAGCCGCCCGGTCTCGAGCCCCGCGGCGATCATCGCATGCGCGGCATGATCAGGCGGCACCAGCGCCAATCCCTCGATCGGCGCACGGTTTTGCGCGATCATGTCGCGGCGCTGCGCGATGTCGATGACGTTGCGCCAGCGATGGCCGTGCGCCTGACCGCCGGCGCCTGCGCCGAACGGCAGGCAGGCGACGCCGCGCTTGATCGACGCGTTGTAGCGGTTGCGCTCGCGCAGCGACCTGACCAGATGCGACTGCGACACCTGCAGCCAGCCGTTCTCGGTCAGCCGCTCGACTCCCTCGGCGTAGAGCCGCGCCTGTGCGGCCGGAGTCGCCGGCCGCGGCAATTTGCCGTTCTCCACCGCACGCGCCATCGGCCCGCCCGGAAACATGTTGAGCGCGTAAAGCGTGACACCGTCGAGACCGATGCGGCCCACGGTGTCGATGTCGCGCCGCCAGTCGGCGTCGCTCTGCCCCGGCAGCCCATAGATCAGGTCGCACACCACCGAGGTGCGGCCGAGCGCCATCAGCTCGGAGAGGAACGCCGCAACCTCCTCACCCGTGCGTTTACGGCCGAGCCGCCGCCGCACGTCGGTTGAGAAACTCTGCACGCCGATCGACAGCCGGTTGACGCCGGCATCGGCGAGCCGTGCAGCTTTGGCGATATCGAAACCGTAGGAACGCCCCTCCAGCGTGATCTCGCAATCGGAGCTGAGCGGCAGGTAGCGATGCAGCGCCTCGATCAACCGCGACAAATCGTCCGCATCAAGCGCCGACGGCGTGCCGCCGCCGATATAGATCGCATCGATCGGCGCGCTCGCGATCAGCGGGGAATGAGATTTCGCCGCCAGCTCCGCGATCAGATCATCCACATAGGCCGGGCCGGCCTCGGGCCGCCAGACGTTTTCGAAGAAGCCGCAGAACAGACAATGGTTCTGGCAATACGGGACGTGCAAATAGGCCACGGCCGTCTCGCTGCGCGGCGTCGCGAATACCCGCTCGATCACCACGTCGGCATTGTCGGCATCGATCGGCCGGCTGCCGCGCCACGGCGGCGAGAACGCCCGCTTGCCGAACGCCTCGGTGAGCGGATCGCAGCCGACCCGCACCAAGTAATCCCCAATCGATACAGGCTTGAGAGCCGCCGGATGGCCGGCGCCGTGCCCCCGTAGGCCGCCATGCCCTGGGTGACTGCCGTGCCCGCCATGCGCCGGCGCAGCGATCCGATCGCCCTGCTTCGCCTCAGCCATTCTCACCGCCCGCGCTCCATCGTCCAACGGGCAGCAGCGCCAGCCGCGCCCGACGCAACGTCAGCCGACGCATGCGCGTGCGAGTAGCTGGCCGGCCCGACCATCCGATCACACTCGTAGTTTGCAGAAGTTGCTGGCGGGCGCTGCGAAACGCAGGGAGCTGGCTGGCGCACCACAAGGCACAGTTCGGCCTCGCGTTCCTTGAACGTTACGATGCACCGCAGCGCTCGCTCAAGCGCCGATCACGCCGTTTATAGTAATTATAAGACACATTTTCGGATCACCGCTTATAACCAATCGCTCACGTCGAACTCAGAACAACCAGAAGCGGTATGATGACAACATCCGATCGATTGGGCGCAGATCCTACGCAGGCCGTCGCGAGCCCGGGTGGCGCGCGCGCCGTCAGCATCGTCGGCAACCAGATCGACAGCCGCGACCTGTTCACGATGGATCGGGAAATCGTGATCGCACACGGCGACGACCGCTACCGCCTCCGCCTCACCTCGCAGAACAAACTGATCCTGACCAAATGATCGTGCTGATTACTTTTGCGTGCCGCCGCCGCGCCCTGCTCGCCGCCGCGCTCCTTGCCTGCGCAACCGCGCTGCCGGTGCACGGCGCCGAGCCGGTCAAGGTCACCGACGCGCATGGCCACGATGTCGTGGTCGCCGATTCCTCGCGCACGCTGTCGATCGGCGGCGCGATCACCGAAGTGCTCGCTGATCTCGGGCTGGAGAAGCGGATCGCCGGCGTCGACTCCACCAGCGTGTATCCGCCCGAAGCGGTCGCCGGGAAACCCAATGTCGGGTACTTGCGCCAGCTGTCGTCGGAAGGCGTGATCGGTCTCAATCCGACCCTGATCCTGGCGATGGACTATGCCGGGCCGAAGCAGACCATCGATGCGATCAATTCGGCTGGCATTCCGATGGTGTCGGTGCCGGAGACGTATTCCGAGAAGGGGCTGCTCGACAAGATCGCGCTGATCGGCCACGCGATGCAGGCGGACAAGGCCGCCACCTGTCTCGCCTCCGCGGTCGGCGACGATTTCGCAACGCTGCGCAAGCTGCGCGCGGCGATCACCACGCCGGTGCGGGTGATGTTCGTGATGTCGCTGGTCAACGGCCAGGCGATGGCCGCCGGCCGCAACACGGCGGCCGACGCGGTCATCGCGCTCGCCGGCGGCGTCAACGCGATCGACGGCTACGACGGCTACAAGGCGATCAACGAAGAAGCGATCGTCGCAGCCCGGCCCGACATGGTGCTGACGATCAAGCGCGGCCGGGATTCGTTCGAGGCCGATGCGTTCTATGCCCATCCGGCGTTCGCACTGACGCCGGCCGGGCAGCACCGCGCCTTCCTGGCGATGGACGGGCTGTATCTGCTCGGCTTCGGGCCGCGCACACCGGCGGCCGCGATCGAAGTCGCGTCGAAACTGTATCCGCAGCTCGCAGCAGAGGCCGCCGGCTTCAAGCCGAAGGCCACCACGGTCGATTGCCGCTCATGAGCGTGCTCGCACTGCATCGCCGCGATCGCACCGGCGCGCCGCGCCCGCCTGCGGGGCTGGCTTTGGCAGTGCTCGGTATGGTGCTGATCGCCGCGATGGCGCTGGCATTGACGGTCGGCGCCGCCGGCATTCCGCTGTCGCGCCTGCCCGCCGCACTCGGCCTGTCCGGCGCCGCGACCGATCCCATCACCACCCGCGATCAGCTGGTGCTGTGGTCGATCCGGATGCCGCGCATCCTCACCGCCGCGATCGTCGGCAGCCTGCTCGCCGCCGCCGGCGCGCTGATGCAGGGTCTGTTTCGCAATCCGCTGGCCGATCCGGCGCTGGTCGGCGTCTCGAGCGGCGGCGCCTTCGGCGCGGCCGCCTCGATCGTGTTCCTGGAGCATGTGCTCGGCCCGCATCTACGCGGCCTGCAGGAATATCTGCTGGCGTTTGCCGCCTTCGCCGGCTCGCTGGTGACCACCATCCTGCTGTACCGGATCGCGAGCCGATCGGGCCGCACCTCGATCGCACTGTTCCTGCTCGCCGGCCTAGCGATCGCGGCGATCGCCAATGCCGGGCTCGGCGTCCTGGTGTTCGTCGCCGACGATCGACAGCTCCGCGACATCACCTTCTGGATGCTCGGCTCGCTCAGCGGCGCCAACTGGCCCAAGGCCGCCTCCACCGCCTCCGTACTGCTGATCGCGCTGCTGGTGCTGCAGCGCCTCGCCGGGCGGCTCGATCTGTTGGTGCTCGGCGAGACCGAAGCCTATCACAGCGGCGTCGATGTCGAGCGGCTGAAGCGGGTCACGATCGTGCTGGTGTCGGCAATGGCCGGCGTCGCGGTCGCGGTCGCCGGTGTCGTCGGCTTCGTCGGCATCGTGGTGCCGCATCTGCTCAGGCTGGTGATCGGCCCGTCGCATCGGCTGCTGCTGCCGGCCTCGGCCTGCCTCGGCGCGGTGATGCTGCTGATCGCCGACACCGTCGCGCGGACCATCGTGGCGCCTGCCGAGATGCCGATCGGCATTCTCACCGCCGCGATCGGTGCGCCGTTCTTCCTCGCCATCCTGCTGCGGCAGCGCAAGCTGGTCGGCCCATGAGCGGCGTGCTGAAAGCCGAGGCCGCCTCGTTCGCGCTGCCCGGAGCCGTGCTGGTCGACCGCGTCGATCTCAGCATCGCGCAAGGCGAACTGGTGGCGATCGTCGGCCCCAATGGCGCCGGCAAGTCGACACTGCTGCGGATGCTGTCGGGTGATCTGCGCCCGACCTCCGGCACCGTGTCGCTGGACGGACGCGCGCTCGCGGACTACTCGCCGCGCACGCTCGCCGCCCGGCGCGCAATGCTGGCGCAGCACACCACCGTCTCGTTCCCGTTTTCGGTCGAAGAGATCGTGGCGATGGGCGCCGACATCGATCCGCGCAAGGCGGCACCGCTGTTCGACGCAGCTCTACGCGACGTCGGCCTCGACCAGTTCCGCCACCGCAACATCACCACGCTGTCGGGCGGCGAGCAGCAGCGCGCGCATTTCGCCCGCATCCTGGTGCAATTGTGGAGCGGCGAAGCAGACACCGGCCCGGGCCTGCTGCTGCTCGACGAGCCGACCTCCAGCCTCGACATCCGCCACCAGCTCGATCTCGCCGAGACCGCGCGGCGCTGCGCCCGCCGCGGCACCACCGTGATCGCGATCCTGCACGACCTCAACCTCGCCGCCCGCTTCGCCGACCGCATCATCGTGCTGAGCGGCGGCCGGGTCGCCGCCGACGGCGCCCCCGCCGCAGTGCTGCGTCACGAGCTGATCGCCGAGGTGTTCGACGTGGCGCTCACCGTCAACACCGACCGCGCCGGCCAGCCCTTCGTGCTGCCGGAACTGGCGGACGCTCGCCGCAGCGCTGCACACGCCTGACAGAGCGCCACACCGCCTCTGCGTACCACCTGACACACATTCTAAATCGTCGCGGCCCCGATCGGTCCGGTTTTGGACCAGTTCAATTTGTTCGTCCGCGCCCTGCCGCTTAGCTTGGATGAGCGCGGCGTTATCAAACGATCGCCGCGACAACGATTACCACCAGAAATCACTTTTCATCGTTCGCAGCGAAAGACCGACAGCCTATGAGCGTCAACGTGATATTCGGCTCCGATTCCGGCGTGACCCGCTCGATCGCCTCGCGCATCGCCAAACGAATGCAGGGGCGCGCCGTCGATATCAAATCCGCCTCCACCGCCGATTTCGAAACCTGCAGTCTGCTGATCCTCGGTGCGCCGACCTACGGATTCGGCGATCTGCAGGCCGACTGGGAAGCCAACATCGACAAGCTCACCTCCGCCAATCTGACGGGGAAGAAGGTGGCGCTGTTCGGCACTGGCGACCAGACCAACTACCCGGACAGCTTCGTCGATGCGATGGGGCTGCTCTACGACCACGTCGTCGATCTCGGCGCCGACGTCGTCGGATTCACCGACACCGCCGGCTACGACTACACCGCGTCCAAAGCCGAGCGCGACGGCCGCTTCGTCGGCCTCGCCCTCGACGAGGACGGACAGTCATCCAAGACCGAAAAAAGGATCACCGAATGGATCAGTCGTCTCACATGAGCGCCGCCACCTTGCAGATCTTCCAGCATCACCTCTACGAGCTGTCGAAGGGCATGCGCCCGCTCGCGATGATGACGCTGCCGGCGGTCGACGCCACCGCGATCGTGGCACGGCTGCGCACCGCGGGCATCGCCCATCACGTCCACGAAGCCTGCCAGCATCGCATCAACGTGGTGTTCGGCGTCGCTTCGGCGGTGCGCACGGTGCAGGGCTTCATGACCGGGCCGCTGTGTAATCTGTCGGCCGAGCACGACTTCATGCTCGGCATCCTGCTCGGCTACGACCGCGAACTGCAGTGCCACCGCTTCCTCGCCCGCAGCGGCGGCGATGTGGTCGATCCGGTCGCCGAGCCGACCCATACCGTAGCGCCGAACGAGCCGGTGCTGATTCACTGACGAACAGCGGTGGATCGCCGCTCGACCATGTGCCTGCACGGCCCCTGGTCCGCAAACGCTATCCGTGATGGGAGGCGTCGCTCCCACCCCTCACGTCATCGCCCGCGCAGGCGGGCGATCCAGTATCTCAGAGCGCTGGTTGATCCGTCGTGCGCTCGCGAACAACTCTCTGCGATACTGTGTCCCCCGCCTGCGCGGGGGACGACGACGATTGGCGTCAGGTGCTGTTCGACGGCTTCGCGCCTCACTCCTCCTTGAAGCCGTATTCGGCGTGGTTGCCGGTGGCGCCGTAGTATTTGTACGGCAGGAACTTGCCGGACATCGAGAGCTTGACGCGGTCGCCCTTCGGGTTCGGCAGACGTTCCATCACCATGTCGAAGTCGATCGCCGACATGATGCCGTCGCCGAACTCCTCTTCGATCAGTGCCTTCCAGGCCGGGCCGTTGATCATCACCAGTTCGTAGAAGCGGTAGATCAACGGGTCGGTCGGCGGCATGGTGAGGCCCTCGCCGCGCATCGGCACCTCGTTGAGCATCGCGGTCTCCACCGCCGACAGCCCGAACAGCTCAGCCGCCTTCGCCGCCTGCGGCTTGGTCAGCTTCATCTGACCGAGGATCGCGCCGACCACCAGCACTTCGGAATGGCCGCCGATGGTCTCGCAGATGTATTTCCAGGTCCAGCCCTTCTCGCGCTTGATGTCGAGCAGCTTCTCGGTCAGGTCGGCTCGTTTCATGGTCGGTCTCCTTGTGAGGTGGGGGATCGGTGGGTGGTGGGGATCAGCGCGCGTTCGCCTGCAGCGGCACGACCGAGGCATCGTCGATGCCGGGACGCACGATCGGCACATGCAGCGGATCGTGGTTCGGATTGCTGCTGGTGAAGGTCTTGCTGCGCGTCACCAGGAAGTCGACGATGTGGTTGCGCAGGCCGTAGTAATAAGGATGCCGATGCAGATCGATCCGAGCGCGATCCTTCGGCAGCGGGTTCTCGACGATCTCGGCGATCACCGCGCCGGGGCCGTTGGTCATGAGGTAAATCTTGTCGGCGAGATACATCGCTTCGTCGACGTCGTGAGTGATCATGAAGGTGGTCTGCCCAGTCTCCAGGCAAATCCGCCGCACCTCGTCCTGCAGCGAGCCCCGGGTCAGCGCGTCGAGCGCCGAGAACGGCTCGTCCATCAGCATGATCTTCGGCGTGATCGACAGCGCCCGGGCGATACCGACGCGCTGCTTCATGCCGCCGGACAGTTCCGAGGGCCGCTTGTTCTCCGAACCGGTGAGCCCGACCAGATCGATGAAGCGCTGGACGTGAGCCCGGACCTTGGCCTTGTCCCAGCCGCGCCACTTCGACGACACCGCGTAAGCGACGTTGCCCATCACGGTGCGCCACGGCAGCAGCGCGTGGCTCTGGAAGATCACCGCGCGGTCGAGGCTGGTGCCCTCGATCGCCTGGCCGTCGACGATCACCGCGCCCTCGGTCGGCTGGTCGAGGCCGGCGAGAATGTTCAGCACGGTGGTCTTGCCGCAGCCGGAGTGGCCGATCACGCAGCCGAATTCTCCGCGCGGCAGCGACAGCCACAGGTTCTCGAAGATCGTGGTCTGGCCCCCGCCCGCGGCCGGATAGCGCTTGGCGATCGCTTCGACGGAAATGAACTTGTCGTTCGTCATCTGGCTCACTCCGGAAACGTGACCATGCGGGTGAACCGCGCCAGCACCTGATCGAGCAGCATGCCGACGATACCAATGGTCAAGATCGCAATGATGACATTGGTGATCGACAGATTGTTCCACTCGTTCCAGACGAAGTAACCGATGCCGGTGCCGCCGACGAGCATCTCGGCGGCGACGATCACCAGCCAGGCGATACCGATGGAGATGCGCATGCCGGTGAGAATGGTCGGCGCCGCGGCCGGCAGAATCACAGTGAAGGCGCGGCGCACCGTGCCGACCTCGAGCGTGCGGGCGACGTTGATCCATTCCTTGCGGACCGAGGCGACGCCGAACGAGGTGTTGAGCAGCATCGGCCACACCGAGCAGATGAAGATCACGAAGATCGCCGACAGGCTGGAATCCTTGATGGTGTAGAGCGCCAACGGCATCCAGGCGAGCGGCGAGATCGGCTTCAGCACCTGAATGAACGGATCGAGCGCCTTGTTCATCAGCGGCGACATTCCGATCAGAAAGCCGAGCGGGATTGCGACGGCCACCGCCAGCAGATAGCCGATCATCACCCGTGCGATCGAATAGCCGAGCTGAATACCGAGCCCTTTGTCGTTGGGCCCGTTGTCGTAGAACGGTCGCTGAATGTGCTCCCACAGCTTGGCGCCGACGTCGAACGGCCCCGGCATTGCCGACTTGCCCTGGGTCGCGGTCGCCCCCATCAGCGCCGCATATTCCGGACTCATCTTGGCGACCTCGCCGCTGCCGCGCGTCGCCAGATGCCAGGCAGCGATGAAGCCGCAGAACAGCAGGATGGAGACCATCGCAGCACGGAGACGAAGGGATTTTGTCATGACGTTCACCGATCCACTGTGGTCCGGCGCTCCAGCGCCCTGTCCGCGGCGCTGCAACGTCGAACGCTGTCGCGGGCGAGCGTCGTACCCCGGCGTGTCCGGAGCACGACGCGAGCCCCGCTAGGACGCCTTCTTGATCTTGAAGCTGGCGAGATACTCTTCAGGGTTGGAGCCGTCGAACGACTTGCCCATCACCGAGAACGACCGCGTCGTCTTGTCCGGCGGCGTCAATCCCGCCTCCTTCATCAGCTTGGCGGTGTCGGTCGCCAGGTAGACCTGCTCGGCGATGCTCTTGTAGTCGATGTCGCCCTTGACCTGGCCCCAGCGCTTCATCTGCGTCATGATCCAGACTGCGAAGGACTGCCACGGGAACGGATCGAAATCGATCCGGTTCGGCTGCTTGACGACGTTGCCGAGACCGTCGGCGTAGGTGCCGGTGAGGATCTGCTCCAGCACGATCGCCGGCTGGTTCAGGTAGTTGGCCGGCGCGATCGCCTGGGCGATCTCCTTGCGGTTCTCCGGCTTGTGCGCGTAGGCGGTCGCTTCGATGATCGATTTGAGCAAGGCGCCGTAGGTGTTCGGCATCGTGGTGACGAACTCCTTCGAGGCGGCGAACGCGCAGCACGGATGGCCTTCCCAGATGTCCTTGGTGAGAATGTGGATGAAGCCGACGCCGTCATAGACCGCGCGCTGGTTCATCGGGTCCGGCGCCAGATAGCCGTCGATGTTGTCGGCGCGCAGGTTGGCGACCATTTCCGGCGGCGGCACAGCGCGGATCTGGACGTCGACGTCGGGATCGATGCCGTGCTCTGCGAGATAATAGCGCAGCAGATAATTGTGCATCGAGTAGTCGAACGGGACGGCGAACTTGAACCCCTTCCAGTCCTTCGGGTTTCGCCGGTCCTTGTGCTTCATCGCCAGGGTGATGGCCTGGCCGTTGATGTTCTCCACCGCCGGCATGGTGTACGGAATCGGATTCGATCCGACCCCCATGGTGATCGCCAGCGGCATCGGCGACAGCATGTGCGCGGCGTCGTATTCCTTGTTCAGCGTCTTGTCGCGGATCACCGCCCAGCCGGCGGTCTTGATCACTTCGACATTGAGGCCGTACTTCGCATAGAAGCCCATCGGATGCGCCATGATGATCGGCGTGGCGCAGGTGATCGGAATGAAGCCGACCTTGAGGTCGGTCTTCTCCAGCGGGCCGCCCGCGGCGAACACCTCGGCGGCGGTCTGCAGCGGGAAGAACTGCGACACCGCGGCGAGCGCCGTGGCCGCCCCGACCGACTTCAGGAACGCGCGGCGCGACGCATCCTGCGGAAACATCGCCCGCATCACCGCCGAGGCGACCACCCCCTCGAACCGCTTCTCCTCACCCTGCGTCACGGCGAGCTGCAACGAGGCCTGTTCGGCGGCGTGCTCGGCTTCGGTCGCATGACGACCGCAACTACAACCTGTGGTATGCAGCCGGCGATTGGGATCGAACGGATTGTCGAATGTTGACATGGGACCTCCTGCGCTGACGTCGGGACCAAGTTCGCAAGGAGCGTGCCAACCGCAGGATCATCGCCGGATGCGACGATATGGGCGCATTCCAATGATTGCCGGATACGAAATCTCGTAATATACGGAATTTCGTAGTCGAGTTACGAAATCTCGGAGCGCCCAATGGACCTCTCGTCGCCTTCCGCGCTGACGTCCTCAATTGATCCGTCGTTGCGGGCCTCCGTGTTCGACGGCGCGATCGAGGCGGTTCTGCTGATCGACCCGGCATCGGACCAGATCGTCGACGCCAATCGCGCGGCCTGCGATCTGCTCGGCTTCGACTACGACACCTTGCTGCGGACCAAGTTCAGCGCGCTGCACGGCTCGCAACTGCCGGCCCTCGTGGTGTTCACCCAGGCGGTGTTTGCTAAGGGCACCTATTGGAGCCACGCGCTGACGCCGACCCACGCCGACGGCGCGCAGCTTCGGCTGGAATACGCCGGCAAACACCTGTCCTACCGCGATCGGTCGCTGCTGCTGCTGACGATGAGCGACCTCGAGCAGCGCCGGCGACGCTATGTCGATGCCGTCGCCGACGACTACATGCGCGACGGTCTGCCGGCCTGGCAGCGCGTCGAGCGCGTATTTCAGAACATCGAACGCGAGAACCAGCTGATCCTGCGCGCCGCCGGCGAAGGCATCTACGGCGTCAACGCCGAGGGCAAGACCACCTTCGTCAATCCGGCCGCAGAGCTGATCCTGGGCTGGTCCGCCGATGAATTGGTGGGCAAGGAGATGCACGCCATGGTGCATCACAGCCATCACGACGGCCGGCACTATCCCGGCCAGGAGTGCCCGATCTATGCGGCGTTCCGCGACGGCGCGGTGCACACCGTCGACGGCGAAGTGTTCTGGCACAAGGACGGCAAGCCGGTCTGGGTCGAGTACACTTCGACGCCGATCCACGACCGCAGCGGCGTGGTGGTCGGCGCGGTGGTGGTGTTTCGCGACGTCAGCCAGCGCCACGAAGCCGACGAGAAGCTGCACGCCGCGCTCGCCGAAGTCGACCGCCTCCGCGAGCGGCTGCAGCTCGAAAACGATTACCTGCAGGAAGAAATCCGGATCGAGACCAATCCGCGCGGCATCATCGGGCAAAGCGAAGCGATCCAGACCACACTGCGCCAAGTCAAGCTGGTCGCGCCGACAGCCGCGACGGTGCTGATCACCGGCGAATCCGGGACCGGCAAGGAGCTGATCGCACGCGCGATCCACGAAGCCAGCACGCGGCGCGACCGTCCGCTGATCAGGGTCAACTGCGCGGCGATCCCGCGCGAATTGTTCGAGAGCGAGTTCTTCGGTCACGCCCGCGGCGCCTTCACTGGCGCAGTGCGTGATCGCATCGGCCGTTTCGAGCTCGCCGACGGCGGCACGCTGTTTCTCGACGAGGTCGGCGAAATTCCGCTGGAGCTGCAGAGCAAGCTGCTGCGCGTGCTGCAGGAAGGCAATTTCGAGCGCGTCGGCGAAGAGCGCACCCGCAATGTCGACGTCCGCCTGATCGCCGCCACCAACCGTGACCTGAAGCGCGAGGTGCAGCGCGGGCACTTCCGCGAGGATTTGTACTTCCGGCTCAGCGTGTTTCCGATCGAGTCGGTGCCGCTGCGCGATCGGCGCGAGGATATTCCCTTGCTGGCGCAGCACTTCCTCGCCAACGAAGCCCGCGAGATGAAAGCCGAGCTGCGCTTATCACAAGGCGACGTGCGGCGGCTGATGCGCTACGACTGGCCCGGCAACGTTCGCGAACTGCAGAACGTGATCGAGCGCGCCACCATCCTGGCGCAGAACGGCCGGCTCCGGATCGACCTGCCGGAATCGGCGAGCAGCCACGCCGCAGCGAGCGCCGGCCGCCACAAGCCCGATGCGCAGCCTGCGGTGATGACCGCCTCCGACCTTCGCAGCCTGGAACGCGCCAACATCGTCGCGGCGCTGCGCGCCTGCAAAGGCAAGGTGTTCGGCGACGACGGCGCCGCGGCGATGCTCGACATGAAGCCGACCACGCTGGCATCCCGGATCAAGGCGCTCGGCATCGCCTCGCCGCGAGGACAGGCGTAGGCGGCAATGGCCTTGAAGCTCCGCCGCGCAGATCATCGCGGCCTACATTGAAGCAACCCGAGCCGCCTCGCCGCGCCCGACGGCCGGGCTGGGACGATCGTGCCATTCGCGCCGCCAGGCGTTGGGCGTGTTGCCGGTATAGCGGCGGAAGATCCGCGACAGATGCGCCTGATCGCTCAATCCGCAGGCGAGCGCGATCTCGGACAGCGGCAAGTCGGTGGTGCGCATCAACTGCTTGGCACGGGCGACGCGACGCTCCAGCACGAAGGCTCGCGGTGCTGCACCGGTGCTCCGACGGAAAGCCCGGGCAAAGTGCCCCGGGCTGAGACCGATCAGCTGCGCCAGATCGCGGATCAGCAGGCTCTCGCCGAGGTGCTGGTCGACATGCAACAGGACCCGGTTGAGCTGCCAGCGGGCAAGTCCGAGCCCAGGCGCTTGATCGGCTCGCTCGGCGGCCGCTTCTGGGGCATGGCGCGCCTGGACTTCCCGCAGCAGCAACGTGGCGCGCGCCAGGCACGCACGGGCAGCAAACGGATCATCCTCGACGGCGTCGGAAGCCTCTTGGAGCATCTCCGCCAGACAGGCAAAGGCCTCTGTCGGGCTGGCTGGGGAGGTCATGGCTCGGCCTGGGGTTGTCAGCTTCGTTGACAGGGATTGAACGACCACTCGGCAATGCGTTGAAGTCGGACCAACGTGCGTTGCGGTGGTGCATTGGTTTCACCGCCAGCAAACCAAGGTTTGCCTTGCGCTTTTGACAAGAAACCGAATAGCCGGTTGGCTTCGGCGTCGATCGACGCTGGCTTCGGCGCTGAAAACTGGATTGCCTCCCAAAGCTCGATTAGGTTTCAGCTGTACGGAATCAGAGGACGCAGACCCCTTGATGGCTTCCCTCCCCTGTCCCCTGATCGTCGTCGTCGATGACGACGCCGGCATCAGAGAAGCACTGGAGGGACTGTTCAGGTCCGTAGGGGATGAGGTGGCGCTGTTCGGCTCGGCGCAAGATCTGCTGACGGCGGGCGTTCCGCCCGACGCCAACTGCCTGATCCTCGACGTCCGCCTGCCCGGCACCAGCGGACTGGACCTGCAGGACATGCTGTCCCGGCTCGAGGTTCGGATCCCGATCATCTTCATGACCGGCTATGGCGATGTGCCGATGACGGTGCGCGGCATGAAGGCCGGCGCCGTCGACTTCCTGACCAAGCCGTTCCGCGACCAGGAAATGCTGGACGCGGTGTCGGCGGCCGTCGCGCTCGACCGCCGCCGCCGCGAGGCCGAGCGCAAGCGCAGCGAGATCGTGCAGCGCTTCGATGCGCTCACGCCGCGCGAGAAGCAGATTTTCGAGATGGTCGCCGCCGGATCGATGAACAAGAACGTCGCCGCCGATCTCGGACTGAGCGAAATCACCGTGAAGATTCATCGCGGCCGCGTCATGAAGAAGATGGGCGCCCGATCGCTCGCCGATCTGGTGCGAATGGCCGAAGTTCTCGCGCTGCGCGCCGGTGAAGCGACGTAAAACCATCGTATGACTTATCATGCAGAAACGGGTGCCGCAGAATTTCCTCGACGTCGGCTCGTGCTGCATCACTCTTGAGGATGGCAGAAATGACCATCGGCAAGATCGTTACGGTGATAGACGACGACGAAAGCGTCCGCATTGCCATTGAGGGACTGATCCGCTCGCTCGGACACACCGCGTGTGGCTTTGCCTCGGCGCAGCATTTCCTCACCTCCGAGGTTCGGTCCGAGACGTCCTGCCTGATCACCGACGTACAGATGGCCGAAGTCAGCGGCCTCGACCTGCACGCTCGCTTGGCAACCGAAGGCGGCGCGCCGCCGGTGATCTACATCACGGCGTTCCCGGACGAGCGGATCGAGGCCCGAGCCCGATCGCTCGGTGCGATCGGATTTCTAAGCAAGCCTTTCGACGCCGAAACTCTGGTACACTGCATTCAGCGCGCGCTGGCATCCGGCCCTGATGGCCGAACCTGATTGGCGGGCCGAGCAAAACAACTGGATCGGTGCCGTGAAACAGATCGACGCCCCGATGGAGTTGGTGCGGCGCGAAGGCGGCTTCAGTGTCTTTCGGCGCCGAGCCGACAGCATGGCTCCGCCCAGCCTCGTGGTGATGGCCGATCTCGACGATCCGCCGGCGGCGCAGCAGCTCGCCCGCGAATTCGCCCTCACCCGCGATCTCGATCCTGACTACGTCCTCCGCCCGCGCGACCTGGTGACGATCGACGGCCGCACCGCGCTGATCATCGACGATCACGACGCCCAGCCGCTGACCGAGAAGCTCGGGCAGCCGCTGCCGGTGGCGCGGCTGTTACGTTGGGCCATCGGCATCGCCCAGGCGCTCGGACACATCCACGGCAAGGGCCTGATCCACCGCAATCTGAGCCCGGATGCGGTCTGGGTCGATCCGTCCGACCAGGTTTGGTTGACCTGCCTCGCCTGCGCCTCGCGGCTCCACCGTGAGCGGCCCGACATCGTCGGGGCTGAGATCAGATCTGCGACCTACATGTCGCCGGAGCAGACCGGGCGCCTCAATCGCTCGATCGATTCGCGGAGCGATCTCTATGTGTTCGGCATCCTGCTCTACCAGATGCTGGCCTCGGGCAGTCTGCCGTTCTTCGCCTCGAGCCCGGGCCAATGGATTCACTATCACATCGCCCGCAAACCAAACCCGTTGCCGAACGCTTCTGCGGCCACGATGGCGATCGAACGGATCGCATTGCGGCTGCTCGAGAAATCCGCCGACAACCGTTACCAGACTGCGATCGGCGTCGAGCGCGATCTGCGTGCTTGCCTCGCCGCCTGGGAGACCTGCGGCACAACCGCCGGCGTCCGTCTGACCGAGCACGACGCCGCAGGCATCGTCCGGATGCCCGAGAAGCTGTACGGCCGCGAGACCGAGATCAACGCGATCCTGTCCGCCTATCACCGCGCAGCCTCGACCGGCACCACCGAATGGGTCCTGATCTCTGGTTATTCCGGCGCCGGCAAATCATCGGTGGTCAATGAGCTGCGCAAGAGTCTCGCGCCGACCAATGGCTGGTTCATCGCCGGCAAATTCGATCAGTACAAGCGCGATATCCCGTTCGCCACGCTGGCCCAAGCATTTCGATCCCTGGTACGACAGATCCTCGGCCTCGACTGCGGAGAGTTGGACCAATGGCGCACGGCGCTGCAGGAGGCCGTCGGCGAGCACGGCGAGCTGATGGTCAATCTCGTCCCCGATCTCGCTCTGGTGATCGGCGATCAGCCGACGCTGCCGGACTTGCCGCCGCAGGAGAGCAAGAGCCTGTTCGAGGCCGTGCTGGCCCGCTTCCTCGCCGCCATCGCGCGCGCCGAGCATCCGCTGGTGCTGTTTCTCGACGACCTGCAATGGCTCGACAAGGCGACCTCCGAATTTCTGGTGCGGCTGGCGCAGGACATCGACACCCGTCATCTTCTGGTCGTCGGCGCCTACCGCGACAATGAGGTGGACGATGGCCATCCGCTCTCCTGCGCGCTGGCCGAGATCAGGCACAGCGTTTCGCATATCGAGGAGATCCGCCTCGCTTCGCTCGGCGCAGACGACGTCTGTGCGCTGGTCGCCGACGTTCTGCGCGCCGAGCCGGACCACGTCGCTCCGCTGGCGGCGCTGATCCATCGCAAGACCGGCGGCAATCCGTTTTTCGCGATCCAGTTCTTTTCGTCCCTGCTCGACGAGCAGCTCGTCAGCTTCCATCTGATGCACCACGAGTGGATCTGGAACGTCGATCTGATCGACGAGAAGGGCTTCACCGACAACGTCGTCGATCTGATGAGCCGCAAGCTCCACCGGCTCCCAGCTCGAACCCGGGAGGTGCTGCAGACGTTCTCCGCCCTCGGCATGAGCGCCGAAGCGTGCCTGCTGGCGCAGCTCCGCGACATCACCGTGGAGGATGTCCACGAGGCGCTGAAGGACCTCGTCGCCAACGAACTGCTGCTCCGCACCGAGGACGATTACCGCTTCGTGCATGACCGCGTGCGCGAGGCCGCTTACCGGCTGATCAATGCTTCGGATCTGCCGGCCGAGCATCTCGCCATCGCACGGCACTTCGCCAACACCGTTCCAACCTCGTCGGACGCCCTCTTCAGCATCGCCAACCACTACAATCTCGGCGCCCCGCTGCTGTCGTCGCGCTCGGAGATGGTTCTGGCGGCAAGCTACAATCTCGAAGCGGGCCGCGCGGCCAAAAAGGCGATCGCCTACAGTTCGGCGCGGGTCTATCTCGCGGCCGCGCTTTCCCTGCTCGGCGAGGAGCGATGGACCGGGCAGCCCGATCTGGCCTACGACGTCGAATATCTGCTCGCCGAATGCGAGTTTTTGACCGGCGCCCTGATAGAAGCTGACGAGCGGCTGCGCCACCTCGTCACCAAAGCGCGTGGCGACGTCGCAATTGCCGCCGTGGTTGCCCTGCAGATCACGCTCTACACCGCGATGGATCGCAGCGATTTGGCGATCGAGGCTTGTCTCGGATATCTGCACAATGTCGGCATCGTCTGGTCGCGGCATCCGGATCGCCAGGAGGCCAGCGCCGAATATCGACTGCTGACCCAGCGCATCGGCAGCCGCAGCATCGAGTCCCTGCTCGATCTTCCGACCTCGACGGACCGCTCGCGATCGGCGGCGCTCTCGGTCATGACGGCAGCGCTGGCGCCCGCGTTCTTCACCGATCTCAACTTGGTGTGCCTGCTGCTGTCCCGGATGGCCAATCTGAGCATCCAGCACGGCAACACCGACGCCTCGGCTCTCGCCTACGCGTATCTCGGCATGGTCGTCGGCCCCTGCTTCGGCGACTACGCCACCGCGCTCAAATTTGGCGACCTCGGGCTCCGCTTGGTCGAATCCCGCGGCCTCAGCCAATACAAAGCGCGCGTCCATCTGACTTACGGCGCTCATGTGCTGCCCTGGGCCCGCGCGCTCAACGAAGCGCAACCCTATCTGCGCCGTGCGTTCGAGGAAGCCAACGAGACCGGCGATCTGACTTATGCGGGGTTCTCGTCCTGCACGTTGATCACCAATCGACTGTCGGCCGGCGACCCGCTGGACGAAGTCGAGGTCGAGGCCGCCGCCCGGCTTGCGCTGATGAAGCGCGCAAAATTCGGCTTGATCGTCTACATCATCACCACGCAGCTCCAATTTCTGCGGTCGCTGCGCGGCGATACCGATGCGCTCGGCTCACTCAGCAGCGAGGGCTTCGATGAAGACCAATTCGCCAGTGAGCTTGCAGCGAACCGCAGCCTCGACATCGCATTGTGCTGGTTCTGGATCCGCAAGATGCAGGCGCTGTACTTCGCCGGTGATTACGTCGCGGCATTCGCAGCGCTGCGCAAGGCTCAGCCGCTGCTGTGGAGCACCGTCGGTCATCACGAATATTCGATCTACTATTTCTATGTCGGCGTGATCAGCGCCGCCAATATGGATTCGGCCACGCCTCCGGCGCCGCATGTCGAGCTGGCCGAACTCCTGGCCGACGCGCATCGACAGATGGCCACCTGGGAAGTCCACAATCCCGAAAACTACAAAGGAGCGCGTGCACTGCTGGAGGCCGAGATCGCGCGGCTGCAGCACCGCCCGTTCGAGGCGCTGCGGCTGTATCAGCAGGCGATCTCGTCGTCGCACCGCGGCCGGGTCTCACAGGTCGAAGCCATCGCCCATGAACTCGCGGCCTGCTTCTGCCGCCAGCAGGGACTCGACACCGCCTACCACGCCCATCTCGCCAAGGCGCGCGACGGCTATCAGCAATGGGGCGCCTTCGCCAAGGCCGCGCAGATCGATCGCGTGTATCCCGACGTCGCCGCCGCGCTTTCGGCATCGGCTCAGGTTCCCTCCAGCATTGCCGAGAGTTTCGATCTCGCCGCGGTGCTGCGCACCTCCGAGGCCGTCTCCAACGAATCCGGCGTGCCTCGGCTGATGGAAACCCTGATGACGTTGGTGCTCGAGCACGCCGGCGCGCAACGTGGTCTGCTGATCCTGCCGCAGGACGACGATCTGTCGATCCGCGCCGAAGCCAGGACCGCCGCAGCCGGGATCGAGGTCGCCCTACGCGACGACATCGCGTCGACCGACGAAGTGCCCCGGTCGATCGTCAACCTCGTCGCCCGCACCGGCGAAGCAATCACGATCGACGACGCTCTTGGCAGCCGATTTGCCGACGACCCTTACGTGGCGCGGCTGAAGGCGAGGTCGATCTTGTGCCTCCCGCTGATGAAGCGCAGCAAGCTGATCGGCATTATTTTCCTGGAGAACAACCTCACCGCCGGCGTGTTCACGCCGGGCAAGCTGTCGGTGCTCAAGCTGCTGTCGTCGCAGGCGGCGATGTCATTGAAGAACGCTTTCCTCGAAGAGAAGGACGCGCTGGTCGACGCCCTGCAGAAATCACAGTCCGAATTGATGCGAATGTCGCGGCTGACCGCAATCGGCGAATTGGTGATTTCGATCGCCCATGAAATCAATCAGCCGCTCACCGCCATCATCACCAATGCCGACGTCTGCCTGCGCTGGCTCAACAACGAACAGCCGTCGCTCGCCGAGGCCAAGAATGCCGCAAGCCGGGTGATCGAAAACGGCCGCCGTGCCGCGGACGTGGTTCAGACCATTCGCGGGCTGGCGGTGAAGTCGACGCCGCAAATGGTGCCGGTCGACATCAACGACGTGGCACGGGAAATCCTCTCGATCATTCAGAGCGAGCTGCGCCACCACAATATCCATCTCGAAATCCGGCTGGACAGCGGCGATGCTGTTGTTCTCGGCAATAAGGTTCAGCTCCAACAGGTGCTGCTCAACCTGACGATGAATGCGATCGAGTCGATGGCGACGATCGAAGGCCGCCGGATCCTCACGGTCGCCAGCGACACCAGCGATCCGGCCAACGTAACTGTCAGCGTCACCGATAACGGCCTCGGCTTCGATGATGATCGGATCGATCAGCTGTTCGAGGCGCTGGTCACCACCAAGCCGCAAGGCATGGGGATGGGCCTGTCGATCAGCAAATCGATCGTCGAAGCCCATGGCGGCCGGCTGCTCGCCACCTCGCTGAAACCGCACGGCGCGCGTTTTCAGTTCACGCTCCCGCGACCGGCTTAAATCCGGTTACCGCGCGGTTCAGTCCAGGCGAGTATCCGAGCCTGCCCGACGACGACGCGGGTCCATCATCCGAACATCCAAGTTCTCGTGCGAACCGACAAGAGCCGGAGGCACAGAGGCCGTAGATCAGGCTGGCTGAGATGCAGTCTTAATCAGGAGTCACGCGATGCCCGGTTCATCCTCTCCCACGGTGGTTCTGGTGCATGGCGCCTGGGCCGATGGATCGAGCTGGCGGCTCGTGATCCCGCATCTCCTCAGCCGGGGCATTCCGGTGGTCGCAGTGCAGAACCCGACCACGTCCCTCGCCGCCGACGTCGAAGCCACAAGGATCGTGCTGGATAGCATCCAAGGCGACGTCGTCCTGGTGGGCCACAGCTGGGGCGGCGCTGTGATTACCCAGGCCGGCAACGACCCGAAGGTCAAAGCCCTCGTCTTCGTTGCCGCGCTGCCGCCGAAGGTCGGCGAGTCGGTCGGCGATCTGGTCGGCTCGCACCCGCCTCCGCCGGGCCTGAGCCAGATCGTCGACGACGGCCATGGCCATCTCAAGCTCAGCGAAGCAGGCTGGATCAACGATGTCGCGCAGGATCTGTCGCAAGACGACGCGCGCGTGCTGGCGGTGCTGCAGCCGCCGCTGCCGACCACCACCTTCGCCGACAAGATCACCAAGGCGGCATGGGAAACCCGGCCGAACTGGTACATCGTCTCGACCGACGACCGCATCGTCAGCATCGAGCTCGAACGCGAACTCGCCGTTCGCCTGAATGCCAAGACCACCGAGCTGAAGGCTAGTCACCTGTCCATTCTGTCGCAGCCTCAGGCTGTCGCGGACGTGATCCTCGACGCCGTACTCACTGTCGCAGCGGCGTGAGAGCGTGTTCTGCCAAGCACCTCGATATGGAAACCAACAATGAGCAGCCCTGATCAGGAAGATGTGGCGCGATCGTCACGAGCGCCGACTCCCCGCGCCCTCCATATCACCCGACGCGATGCGATCGTGGGTGCCGCCTGCATCGCCCTTGTTCCCGGCACCGCCAGCGCACAGCCGGTCCACCCTCAGCGACCTTCACAAGGAGACCACGGAATGAGCAGCGGATTCGTCAAGACCAAGGACGGCGTCGACATCTTCTACAAGGATTGGGGCCCGAAGCAGGCCCAGCCGATCGTCTTTCATCACGGCTGGCCGCTGTCGTCCGACGATTGGGACGCACAGATGCTGTTCTTCCTGGCCAACGGTTATCGCGTGGTCGCTCATGATCGCCGCGGTCATGGCCGCTCGTCTCAAGTCGACACCGGCCACGACATGGATCACTACGCGGCCGACGCATCCGCAGTCGCCGAGCATCTCGACCTCAAGAAGGCCGTGCACATCGGTCACTCGACCGGCGGCGGTGAAGTGGCGCGTTACGTCGCCAAGTTCGGTGAGCCGCAGGGTCGCGTCGCCAAGGCCGTGCTGGTGTCTGCCGTGCCGCCGCTGATGCTGAAAACCGAGAAGAACCCCGGCGGCCTGCCGATCGAAGTGTTCGACGGCTTCCGCAAGGCGCTCGCCGGCAACCGCGCGCAATTCTTCCTCGATGTCCCGGCCGGCCCGTTCTATGGCTTCAACCGACCCGATGCGAAGACGATGCCGGGCGTCGTCAACAACTGGTGGCGCCAGGGCATGATGGGTAGCGCCAAGGCCCACTATGACGGCATCAAGGCGTTCTCCGAGACCGACCAGACCGACGATCTGAAGGCCATCACCGTCCCGACACTGGTGCTGCACGGCGAGGACGATCAGATCGTGCCGATCGAGGACTCCGCCAAGCTTTCGGTCAAGCTGCTGAAGAACGGCAAGCTGAAGACCTATCCGGGCTATCCGCACGGCATGCTCACCACCCATGCCGACGTGCTCAACGCCGACCTGCTGGCGTTCGTGAAGGAATAAGGCCCCGCGGCAACCAAGCAGCGGCCCGACCCGTCGTCGCGCCGGGCCGTTGCGTTTTACCTGGCTCCTACCAACCGTATTGCAACTGCGCGCCGAGATAATCGCTGCTGCGGCCACCGGCGGTGCGGATGGTGTCGCCGACCTCGAAATGCACTGCTTCGATCGCGCCGGTGAGATGTGCGTCGAAGGCGTAGTCGACGCGGAGTTGGCCGTAGGCGCCGGTCCAGGCGCTGCCAACGCCGGCGGTGCCGGACACCGGGACGTTCGGCTGCACGTAGATCGCGTCCGCCGTCGTGGCGCGCCATTGCAGGCCGACCGCCGCCATCAGCTTCAGCCGGCTCGCCGGCGACACGGTGATCGACGGCTTGAGATGGACGAGGTTCGCATAGCCGGTGAAGCCCGCCAGCGTGAAGTAATAGCCGTTCGGGAACAGTGGATTGAAGGTGCCGACGACGCCGTCGTTCGGTCGGTCGTCGCCGGATGCAGCATCGAACTGCAATCCGAGCCGTGGCTGCCAGACGGCCGGCAGCGTGTAGCCGGCGCGGGCTCCCACCGCCCAGGCGCGCGCCGCCGAGGCGCCTACCTGCCCGGTCTGCCCCATCGCTTCGAGGTCCCAATCGAGCGGGCCCTGCTTGCCGGCAAAGCGGATGTCGAAAATATGCCGGCGCTCATCGCCGGTGGCGTCGAGATAACGCGCGCCGGCGCGCTCATACAGCGAATAGTACGCCGACAGCTCGTTATTGCCGAGCACCTTGCGTTCGATGCGGAGCGTGCTGAAACGGAACTGATCCGACGAGCGATCGTCGAACGGCCGATCGTCGAAATACTGCACCGGCCGGCTGACGAAGCCGATGAACCGCCAGGTGCCGGTCTCCCAATCGGCCCACACAGCGTCGAACGACTGCCGCACGTTGGGGCCGTCGCGCGACGACACGAAACGCTGCAGGTCGAAGGCGAAGTCCTGCCGGCCGACTCGGGCCTTGAGCAGTCCGCCGGAGAACTGCTTGGTGTATTCGAGAAACGCCAGCCGCAGGTCGACCCGATCCTGATCGACCGAGGTGACATTCAGTTTATCGAACGCCCGATCGTCCTCGAGCTGGACGAACGCCCGCCAATTGGCATCGAAATGCACGTCGGCATGGACCTGCAGACGCTGAATGACATAGCTGTCGCGGGCATTGCCGGCTGTGCCGAACGCCGGGGCGTCGTTGAACTCGAACCGCTCGCGCAGATTGGCGCCGAACGACACATAGCTCTTCGGATCGGACACCCACAGCGGCACGTATTTGAGGGAATCGAACGGCTCGGTCCGCAGCTTCGGATCGGCCAGCACCGACCAATCCTCGGCCCAGCGGTTGGACTGGATCGCCGGCCGCGCCGGCGCATCGTCGGCCGCGCAGGCGAGACCGCCGAAGGCGATGAGCGCGACGGAGGCCAGCAGCGCCGAGCGGACGCGCACCGCACGCCGAACTTCCCCGCGCTCTCCGCCGACCGCCGTCACTCGGCCGCCGCCGCGTGCCGCTGCGCCGCGGCGTGGATCTCGGCCACGTAGCCGCCGGGGAATTGCAGCATCGCGGCCTTGCGGTCCTCGAACGAATAAGGCGGCACCAGCACCGTCACCCCTGCTTCCTTCGCCTTGGCCATCGTCGCATCCAGATCGGCGACTTCATAGCCCGTGGTCTCGTGGCCGTAAGGATACGGCAAATGCCCGTCGGTGACGAACACGGTCATCTTGCCGAATGCGGACTCGATCCGGATTCGCTTGATCTTGGCGTCGGGTTTCCCAACCTCGGCGCCGGATGCGACGCTGCTGTCCGACACGACCCGGCCGTGCGAGAACTTGACGAAGCTGCGCACGAACGCCTCGGCCCGATCGGCCGCGACATACACCCGGTTCTCCGGAACCGAAGTGAATGCGGCATAATCCGGCTTGGTCGTGTGCCAGTACAGCTGCATGTTGACCCCGCCGGGCCACTGCACCACCGCGTCGCGTCCGATCGGATCCGGGAAGGTCGACACGATCACGGACGCGCCCGCTGCGCGCGCCTGCCTGATCGCCACATCGATATCGCTGACCAGATAGCCGTTGCGCTCAGCGCCGAACGGATATGGGATCGGTGTCTTGAACCCGAACAACGACACCGTGCCCACCGGGGTCTGCAGCAACTGCGAGGTCGTGCTGCTCGGCGTCGGCGTCACGGTTGCGACCACCTGCTTGGTGCTCTTGCCACCGAAGGTGGCGAGAAAGCTCGCCACGAATTTATCGACGTCCTCGGGTGCCACATAGACATGTGTGGTGTCGTATTGCGGCGCGACCGCAACCGATGGGGTGGCATGGCGCGCTTCCTTCGCTGCCACCGGCGAACTCAGCACGGCGGCGATCGCCAGCAGCAGAAGGGGTTTCGAGATCTGTTTCACGGAAGTCTCCTCGCCAATATCAGGACGTCGATCGCCGTTGGTCGGACAGCATCGCCACCAGCACGAAGCCGGCGATCAGTCCGAGATGTTCAAAGAAGGCGTTGGCCTGCATCCCACGATCCGCTGCAGGCGCGGACCAGAACGCATTCGCCGTCAGCATCGCCACGAAGGTCAGGACGCCAAGCGCGCCGGCACCAAACCAGACCAGCCGATCGGCGAGCACCAGGAGCGAGCCCCCCAGTTCAACGATGATGGCGAGCGATGCCCACAGCCAGCCGGGATGCAGGCCGAACCTCTCCTGCTCGGCCACAGCCCCGGCGAAGTCGAACAGCTTCACCACGCCGCCGAGCAGATAGGCGGACACCAGCGCGAACCGCGCGGCGTGCCAGAGCAGCGGCGATGACAGGATCGTCGCCGCCCACCTCGGCTCGTCAGCCGGCCTCACCTCACACCGCCCAGCAAGCGCAGCCCAGCGCGCCCCAGAAGCTCTTCAGATCGGAGACCGGCAGCTTGCTCGACCACGCGGTGGCGTGATCGTGGCCATGCAGCGTGCAGCTGTTGGCGCAGCCGCACGACGTCATCGCCTGTACCGCGACCTTGCCGGCCGCACTTTCATCGTCCGCCCAGGCGGCGTAGCCGCCGAACCGGCGCACCGGCGACCAATCCGGCATCGCCGGCGGCGGCGCGCTGTCGTCGAGACCGGCGAACTCGCCGGCGCCATACACCACCTTGCCGCCGACCATCGTCAGCAGTGCGGTCGTATCGGCGATCTCGGCTTCGCTGCAGGAGAAGTAGTCGCGGTCGGGCACCACCACGTCGGCGAGCTGGCCGACGGCGATGCGCCCCTTGTTGCCTTCCTCGTTGGAGAACCAGGTGACGTTCTCGGTCCACATCCGCAGCGCGGTCTCGCGGTCGAGGCAGTTTCGCTGCGGCGTGATCCGCAGGCCGCCGACGGTGCGGCCGGTCACCAGCCAGGACAGCGACACCCACGGATTGTACGAAGCGACCCGGGTCGCATCGGTGCCGGCGGAGACCTTGACGCCGCTGTCGAGAATGCGCTTCACCGGCGGGGTCGCCTCCGCGGCGCCGAAGCCGTAGCGCTCGACGAAATACTCGCCCTGATACGCCATCCGGTGCTGCACGGCGATCCCGCCGCCGAGCGCTGCGATCCGGTCGATCGAGCGGTCCGAAATCGTTTCGGCATGATCGAAGAACCAGTGCAGACCGTCGAGCGGCGTGTCCTGGTTCACCTTCTCGAACACGTCGAGCGCGCGCGAGATCGTCTCGTCGTAGGTCGCGTGCAGACGCCACGGCCATTTGTTCTGCACCAGGATGCGCACCACCTCTTCGAGCTCGCCTTCCATCTCCGGCGGCATGTCGGGGCGTGGTACACGGAAATCCTCGAAGTCGGCCGCCGAGAACACCAGCATCTCGCCGGCGCCGTTGTGCCGGAAGTAATCGTTGCCCTGCTTGTATTTAGAGGTCTTGGTCCAGTTGAGGAAATCGTCCTTCTCGCCCTTCGGCTTCTGCGTAAACAGATTATAGGCGAGCCGGATCGTCAGCAGCCCCTCCTCGTCGAGCTTCTGGATCACTGCGTAATCGTCGGGATAATTCTGGAAACCGCCGCCGGCGTCGATCGCACCGGTGACGCCGAGCCGGTTCAGTTCGCGCATGAAGTGGCGGGTGGAATTGACCTGATAGTCGAACGGCAGCTTCGGGCCCTTTGCCAGTGTCGCGTAGAGGATGTTGGCATTCGGCTTGGCGAGCAGCAGGCCGGTGGGATTGCCATTGGCATCACGGGTGATCTCGCCGCCGGGCGGTTCCGGCGTGTCCTTGGTGTAGCCGACCGCGCGCAGCGCCGCGCCGTTGAGGATCGCGCGGTCATAGAGATGCAGCAGGAACACCGGCGTGTCCGGCGCCACGGCGTTGAGTTCGTCGATGGTCGGCAGCCGCTTCTCGGCGAACTGGTGCTCGGTAAAGCCACCGACCACGCGCACCCATTGCGGCGGTGGCGTGATCGCCACCTGACGCTTCAGCATGCCCATCGCATCGGCGAGCGAACGCACGCCGTCCCAGCGCAGCTCCATGTTGAAGTTCAGGCCGCCGCGGATGATGTGGAGATGGTTGTCGATTAGGCCGGGAAGCACCCGCAGGCCCTTCAGATCGATGACGCGCGTCGACGGACCTGCGAGCGGCAGGACATCGCGATCGTGGCCGACCGCCGTGAACCGCCCGTCCGTGATCGCCACCGCACTGGCGGTCGGGTTGCTCCGGTCCAGCGTCGTGAACAGGCCGCGATGCAGGATGACGTCGGGCGCGTTGCTCATGAGTGCTTCTCCATCTGGTGCGGTTCGGAAGTCGTGGACGCGTCGGCGGCGCGGCGCCCCGGCAGCATGCCGAAGATGTGCGGCGTGCACCTGGCGTCGCGCCACGCGGCCGCAAGGCTGTGGCCGGAGATGATCTGGCGCGCCACCGGCACGATCTGCTCGCCGGCCAGAATGCCGAGCAGTCCGATCAGCGCCACCAGCGGCGGCGCGGGCGAGCGCACGTTGAGCAGGCTGTAGATGACGCCGACCAACAGGCCGGCACCGAGCGACAGCAGATACACTTTCATCGTGCTCTCCCCGCGCCGGCCAGATCAAGCGGCCTTGGTGCCGCCCTCGGAGGCGTGTTCGCCGAGCGCCCACTTGGAGAAGCGGATCTGGATGCCGTAGGGCGAGTGCGCTCGCAGGATGTCCATCATGCCCTCATAGGTCTCCGAGCGCGCCCAGTCCTGCTGCAGTTCGAACGCGTACTGGCAGGAAGTGATCGGCACTGCGCCGGCCTGGATCGCCCGCTCCATCGAACGGTTGTGCGCTTCCATCGACAGATCGCCGCAGGCATCGGCCGGGATGTAGATCTCGTAGCCTTCCTTCAGCATGTCGAGCGTCGGGAACATCACGCAGGCTTCGGTCCACAGCCCGGCGATCACGAACTTCTTGCGGCCGGTGGCGGCGACGGCCTTACGGAAATTCGGATCGAGCCACGAATTCATCGAGGTACGGTCGATGATGTCGAGATTCGGAAACAACTCCGTGACTTCCGGCATGAACGGGCCGGAGAACGAATCCTTGGCCACCGTGGTCAGCACGGTCGGAATCTTGAACAGCTTCGCCGCCTTGGCGAGGATCTGGATGTTGTTGAACACCACAAGACGATCGTGCGACTGCACGCCCTGATACATCGCCGGCTGATAATCGATCAGCGCGATCGCGCTGTTCTCGGGCGTGAGCATATCCAGTTTCGACATCGGAACTCTCCAAGTTCGGGGCTGAGCTGAAGCAACTGGCGCAATCATGCCCTGCCGGCGCTTCGATCGCTTGGACGAACCCGTCGCCGCTTGCACGAACGCGCGGCGCCCTGCCCATGCTGACGACGACATCTCAGCGCAGGGCTTTGAGCGGTCAGCACTGATCGCATGCTTCAGCAGCCTGATGACGGGCGATCCCCCTGCTTGCGCCGCACGCAAACATTCAAACCGCATCAAGGTCCTGCAATCTTGCATGCCGGCGGCGCGTTAGGTTTCCGCTTTGGCAACCAGCGCCGGACAGATCACGGGCGCCTTCAACCCAGCGAGGACCGATGAGCAGCGTTGAAGGCGACCAGCGGCCGGCGACTCCGCCACGTCCCTCGTCCTGGGCAGCCTTTCACCACATCGCCTTCACGGTGGTGTGGACGGCCACCGTGGTGTCCAACGTCGGCACCTGGATGTTCAATGCCGCCTCCGGCTGGTTAATGACCAGCCTCGAGGCAGACCCGCTGCAGGTCGCGCTCGTGCAGGTCGCGTCCAACCTGCCGATCTTCCTGTTCGCCATTCCGGCGGGCGCGCTCGCCGACATTGTCGACAAGCGCAAGTTTCTGATCGTGGTGCAGATCGTCCTGACGCTGTTTGCCAGCGCCAGCGCCGCGCTGGTCTGGCTCGGCCTGATGACGCCGCCGCAACTGCTGCTGTTCACCTTCCTGCTCGGCGCCGGCGCCGCTTTTGCCGCGCCCGCGTTCCAATCGATCGTGCCGGATCTGGTGCCGAAGCAGGACCTCGCCTCCGCGGTCGCCAGCAACGGCGTCGGCATCAATATCAGCCGGGCGATCGGCCCGGCGCTGGGCGGCGTCGCGATCGGCAGCCTCGGCATCGCCGCGCCGTTCTGGATCAACGCGGTCAGCAACCTTGCGGTGATCGCCGCGCTGATCTGGTGGCGCCCCGCTCATCCGCGCAGCGGCACGCTGCCGCCGGAACGGCTAATCGAAGCGCTGGTCACCGGCATCCGGCATGCCCGCCACAACACCGAGCTGCGCGCGACGCTGGTGCGCGCGGTGGCGTTCTTCTTCTTCGCCAGCGCCTATTGGGCGTTGCTGCCGCTGGTGGCCCGGTCGCGGATCGCCGGCGGCCCGGAGCTGTACGGCATCCTGCTCGGCGCCGTCGGCGCCGGTGCAATCGGCGGTGCGCTCGTGTTGCCGAAGCTGAAGGCCGCGCTCGGCCCCGACCGGCTGGTCGCCGCCGGCACGGTCGGCACTGCGCTGTGCCTGGTGATGCTCGGCCTCGCCCGACAGATGGAACTGGCCGTCGCCGCGTGCCTGCTCGCCGGCGTCTCATGGATCGCGGTGCTGGCCAGCCTGAACGTCTCGGTGCAGGTCGTGCTGCCGGATTGGGTGCGCGGACGCGGCCTGGCGATGTTCGTCACCGTGTTCTTCGGCGCGATGACCGCAGGCAGTGCGCTGTGGGGCCAGATCGCCTCGTCGTTCGGGCTGCCGATCGCGCATTTCGCGGCTGCGGCGGGCGCGGTGCTCGGCATCGTGGCGACATGGCGGTGGAAACTGAAGGCCGGCGCCGATGTCGATCTGTCGCCGTCGATGCACTGGCCGACGCCGATCGTCAGCATCGATGCCGAGCCGGATCAAGGGCCGGTGCTGATCACGGTCGAGTATCGGATTGGAAAGGACGATCGCGCCGCGTTTCTCGCCGCGGTGCGGCATCTCAGCCGGCAGCGCCGCCGAGATGGTGCGTATCAATGGGGCGTGTTCGAGGATGCGGCCGATCCTGGACGCTTTGTCGAGACCTTCAAGGTTGCCTCATGGCTGGAACATCTGCGCCAGCACGAGCGCGTCACCAATGCCGATCGGGTATTGCAAGAGCAGATCCGGCTATTTGATGCCGAGCCCAAGGTGACGCATCTCATCGCCGTGCCGCATCGGCACGACAAACGGCTGCCACCGGATCGCCCGATCGCACCTTAGCCGCTTCAACAGCTCGTGCCGGCGCGCGAGCGCCTTTACGTCTTCCCCTCTGCCTTGCGCAGCAGATAGATGTCCATCACCCAGCCCTTTGCGGCGCGCACCTGGCGGCGGACGCGCTGAATTTCCGGCGCTATCTCCGGGAGCTTGCCCGCCACCAGCACTTCATCGTCCATGCCGAGATTGGCGCCCCAGAAGATCTCGGCGCCCTCGGCGTCGATCTTGGCGAAAGTCTCCTCGCCGTCGAGCATCACCACCGTTGTTTCACCCGACCAACGCCCCGCGGCGGCAAGCTTGCGCCCTGTCGTGACCATGACGGGTTCACCGATGCCGTTGAGCGCGATGCCGTGACGCGCTGTCAGCGCCTGCACCGCGGTGATGCCGGGAATGATCTCGTAGTCGAGCGCCATGCCGCACCCGCGCAGCCGGTCGAGAATACGGATCGTGCTGTCGTACAGCGACGGATCGCCCCACACCAGAAACGCGCCGCAGCCGTCCTCCGGCAGTTGCTCGGTCATCGCCTGCTGAAAGCGGCTCGCGATCTGGGCGTGCCAATCATCCACCGTGGCGCGATAGTCCTGCGGCTGCGCCTCGCGCTTCGGAATGTCGATGGTGACGAAGCGATAGCCGGGCGCCGTGATGAAACGCTTGCAGATCTGCTCGCGCGCGAGGCGCAGCTCGGCCTTTTCGTCTCCCTTGTCGGGAATGAAGAACACGGTGGCGCGGTTCAGCGCCTCGACCGCCTGAACGGTCAGGTAGTTCGGACCGCCCGGCCCGATTCCGATCAACAAGATCTTCCGCATCGTCGTCCTATTCCGCCACGCGAACGCCGCTTCACCGCGCCAGCGCCAGCAAGGCATCGAGATCGAGATTGGTTTCGCAATGATCGGCGAGCGCGTCCAGCGTCTCCTCGACCCGGCGCTCGAAATCGAGCCCGGAGGACGCCGCACCGAGCTGCGCCAGCCACGCGGCGCGGAACGCATCGCCGCCGAAGATGCCGTGCAGATAGCCGCCGCTGACGCGGCCGTCCGCCGATACCGCGCCCTCGGGACGCTCGCTACCGCCCTCCTCGAGCCTCAGCCATGGCCGCGCCAAACCTGGCCCGGTGGTGCGGCCCATATGCATCTCGTAGCCGACGACACGGCATCCGCTGACCCGATCGACCGCATCGATCTCGATCAGGCGCTTGTCGCCGGAAATCTCGGTCTCGATGTCGAGCAGGCCGAGCCCCGCGGTCTCGCCGGCAGGCCCTTCGATGCCTTGCGGATCGCGCACCACGCGGCCGAGCATCTGGAAGCCGGCGCACAGCCCGACGACGCGTCCGCCGCGGCGGACATGAGCGTGAATGTCGATATCCCAGCCCTCGCGCCGGATCAGGTCGAGCTCGGTGCGGGTCGCTTTCGAGCCCGGCAGCACCACGACATCGACATCGGCCGGAATCGGCGAGCCCGGCTGAATCCACTGCAGGTCGATGTCGGGCTCGGCCACCAACGGATCGAGGTCGTCGAAATTGGCGACGCGCTGCAGCCGCGGCACCGCGATCTTGAGCCGACCCCGGCTCGCCGCCGCGGCGCGCTCCAGCGCCAGCGAGTCTTCGGCCGGCAGCCGGTCGGCGCCGGGAAACCAGCGCAGCACGCCGAGGAACGGCCAGCCGGTCTCGGCCGTGATCGTTTTGCAGCCGGGCTCGAACAGCGAGAAGTCGCCGCGGAATTTGTTGATCAGATAGCCGACGACTCGGGACCGATCGCCCTCGCTCAGCAGCACGTAGCTGCCGACCAGCGCCGCCATGGTGCCGCCGCGATCGATATCCGACAGGAACACGACCGGCAGATCGGCCGCCTCGGCGAACCGCATGTTGGTGATGTCGGAGGCGCGCAAGTAAACCTCGGCGCCGCTGCCGGCACCTTCGACCAGTACCAGATCGGCCTCGGCGGTGAGCCGCTCGAAGCTGTCGACCACCGCCGGAATCAACCGCTGCCGCATGTGGTGATAGATTCGCGCCGGGCAGTTGCCGAGCACGCGTCCGCGCAGCACCACCTGGGCGCCGATCTCGGACTGCGGTTTCAGCAGCACCGGGTTCATGTGGATCGACGGCGCGACGCGACATGCGCGCGCTTGCAGCGCCTGGGCGCGGCCGATCTCACCGCGGACCAGCTCACCGTCCGGACCGAGCGGCAGATCGGAGTCGGATGCGACCGCGGCATTGTTGCTCATGTTCTGCGCCTTGAACGGCCGCACCACCAGCCCGCGCCGGGTGAAGGCACGGCACAGCCCGGCGACCACCATGCTCTTGCCGACGTCCGAACTGGTGCCCTGGATCATCAGCGAGCGGGCGCGCCGCGGACCAGTGGTCGCGCGCGGCGTGAATTGGATCCGGGAGATGAGCTCCTCGACATGGGCGTCGGTCATGAAACTACTCGATGGCAGGGAGTTGAGAGGAAACACCGCAGGCGCCGGCGTCCGCGGTCGACAGTGATCGGCAGCAGCGGCATCACTCAGCCAGGACCAGCCATCGCCACGACGCCTAGCAACAGGCCGATCTGGATCATCTGTTCGGTGGCGCCGAGCACGTCACCGCGATAGCCGCCGATCAGGCGCAGCGCGATCCACGGCGCCGCCAGACCGAACACACCCGCGGCGAGCAGTCCGACGATCGCTGCCGGCGGATTGAGCATGACCAGCCACAGAGCGCCGAGCACGCTGAACGCAGCCAGCCCGAACCAGCCCGCGCTGCTGATCGCGCGGGTCGGATAGCTCAGCTTGCCGGTGGCTGCGTCACCGGCGTAAGGCAGCGCCGACATCGCCGCGACGATGCCGGTCCGCCCCAGACTATAGCCGGCCACCAGAGTCGCGACGCCGAGCCACGGCGGCAGGCTCGCCAGCGCCGCGACGCGGATCGCAAAACTGAGGACCAGCGCCACCGCACCATAGAGGCCAAGGCGGCTGTCCTTGATCAGCGCCAGGCGCTGCTCGCGGGTGCTGCCGCCGAACAGGCCATCGGCGGTGTCCGCGATGCCATCCTCGTGCAGCGCGCCGGTGAGCGCCGCGCCCGCCGCCACAGCCATCATCGCCGGCACTACCCCCGACCAGATCAGCGAGCCTGCGAGCAGCACGCCGCCGCAGACCAAGCCGATCCCGGCGCCGACCAGCGGAAAGTACTTCGATGCGCTCAGCAGCCAGTCGTCGTCGAAACGCGCGGTGCGCGGCGTCGGCACCAGCGTCATGAACTGCACGGCATTGAGCAGGGATTGGAACTGCCGGCTCACGGTCGGGGTCCGAGCCGGCCCGCCAGCACGTCCGACAGCGCGGCGAGATCGTTGAGGATGCCGGCGGCGGCGCGCAACAACGGCACGGTCATCAATGCGCCAGTGCCCTCGCCCAGCCGCAAGCCGAGATCGAGATACGGCGTCGCCTGCATCGCTTCGAGCAGCACGCGGTGGCCGCGCTCGGCCGAGCGATGCGAGAACACGCAGTAATCGCGCGCCGCGGGCTGCAGCCTCACTGCGAGCAGCGCAGCCGCGCTGGCGATGAAGCCATCGATTACCACCGGCCGCCGCGAGGCCGCGGCGCCGAGCACTGCGCCGGCCATCATCGCAATATCGAAGCCGCCGAATTCGGCGAGCACGTCCAGCGGCGCCGTCGGCTGCGCCCGCGCCGCCGCCTGTTCGACGATGGCGCGCTTGTGCGCGACGCCGGCATCATCCATCCCAGCCCCGCGGCCGACGCAATCGAAGATCGGCTCGCCCGTCAGCGCGTGGGTGATCAACGCGGCAGAAGTGGTGTTACCGATTCCCATCTCGCCGATCGCGACGATGTCGAGCCCGCCGGCGACATCCTCGCGCACCAGATCGGCCGCCGCCGTGATGGCACGCGCGGCCTCCTGGTGAGTCATTGCCGGTTCGTGGCGGGCGTTGCGGGTGCCGCGGCGGATCTTGCGATCGATCAGCTTGGGATGTGGCGGCATATCGGCATCGATGCCGCCGTCGACGATCCGCACCTCGGTCGCGACCGCTTTCGCCAGAACATTCACGCCGGCACAGTCCGCCAGATACGCCTCGACCATCGCGCGAGTCACGCTCGCCGGATAGGGCGACACCCGATCGGCAGCCAGACCGTGATCGCCAGCAAAAATGAACACAGACGCACGCTCGGCCCGCGGGGGTGCCGGATGCCAGATCAGCCCGAGCTGCACGGCGAGTTCTTCGAGCCGGCCCAGCGAGCCCGGTGGCTTCGCCTTGCCGTCGAGACGTGCTCGCAGCTCAGCCTCGGGAGTGGGATCGATCAGCGGAACGGAAAGAATGCGTGGATCGAGCAAGGGCGCGTGCATCGGAAAGCTCGGCAATAGCAATGCGCTGCCGCCGCTTCCGCGGGGCAGTGAGGACGATCGAACGAAGTCGCGGCGACGACAGCGAAGCTGATCGCGCGGATTCGTTCGGGCGACGGCAGGATATCTCGGCAAGAAGCGGAGGCGCGCGTCAGATCGGCGGTCGGTGCAGCATGTCTGTGTCCTTCTTCGACCCACCGTCGAATGGCATGGTTTCAGGACTTCGGCCGGTCTCCTGGCTCGCGGACATTGTCCCGGTCGCCTTCCCGAGCGGCTGTTGCGCCGTGCTCAGTGGCGGTGTGACCGGAAGCGGTCCGCTTACAGTTGCGGGGGCAGCCGCGGACTTGGCGATTGCTCGCCGCACCGCATTCCCGTTTCACCCTTCGAACGAAGGGCACCGAAGCGAGCGGCACCACAGCACGCCGATGCCCCGGGCGCAAGATTGACAACGCCCCGGAGCCGCCCTCTAAGACGAAGGTCCACCAGGCCGCGCTTTTCTTGGCCGCTGTCGAGCGGCTCAGGCGCATCATCTCGACCGGATTGACCGCACCTTGCTGTGGGACGTGACAGTGATAGGCGGCGGAATCGCCGGTCTTTGCGCAGCGATCGCCGCACGCCGCGGCGGCGCCGCGGTCCGCCTGCTCGAAGCGGCACCGCGTCCGCTGCGTGGCGGCAATGCGCGCCACGGCCGCAATTTCCGGCTGACCCACGAGACGCCACTCGACTACGTGCCCGACACCTACACGGCCGCAGAATTGCGCGCCGAGCTGCGCTGCACCACGGGCGACACCGACCGGGCGTTGACGGAGCTGCTGATCGAACGCGCAGACAGCATCGCCGGCTGGCTAATCGATCACGGCGTGCATCTGCAGCCACCGGGCACTGGAGTGATGCCGTATTCGCGCCGCACCGCGTTTCCGCTCGGCGGCGGCAAGGCAATGATCAACGCGTTGTACGCGACCGCCAACCGGATGGGCGTCGCAATCAGCTACGACAGCGAGGCACGGTCGCTGCAGCGTGCCAAAGACGAAGGCTGGACGATCAACGTCCGCTCCGCTGGAGCGGACGCCGCCATCCGCACGCGGAGCGTTGTCGTCTGTGCCGGTGGCCCCGGGGCCGACCCAGCCTGGTTACGCGAAAAATTCGGCAGCGCCGCCGAAGGCTGGATGGTCCGCGGCACGCCTTATTCGGACGGTCGCCTGCTCGATCTGCTGATCGCGGCCGGCGGCTGTGCGATCGGCGATCCGACCACCTGTCATGTCGTTCCGGTCGATGCGCGCGGCCCGCAATTCGACGGCGGCATCGTTACCCGGATCACGTCGATTCCGCTCGGCCTCGTGGTCGACCGATCCGGCGCGCGCATCGATGTCGCAGGGGCCGGATCGCAGCCGACGCACTACGCCAAATGGGGACCAAGGATCGCCACCTGCCCCGGCCAACTCGCTTATCTGATACTCGATACCGATGGGCTCGCGCGCGCCGCGCCGTCTGCGCTGGCGCCGATCACCGCACCGGGCCTGAGCGACTTGGCGGCCATGCTCGCGATCGATCCAGCCGCATTGCTGCAGAACATCGATCACTTCAATGCAACGCCGGCCAACGCCGCGCGGACCATCACAGAACCACCATTCGCCGCCTATCCAATGCGGCCGGGGCTGACGTTCGTGCACTACGGCATCAAGGTCGATCCGACGATGCGGGTGGTGCAGGCTGACGGAAGCCGCCACGACGATCTGTTCGCGGCCGGCATGATCATGGCCGCGAATGTACTGCGCCGCGGCTATCTCGCCGGGCTCGGCATCACGCTGTCGGCCGTGTTCGGCCAGATCGCCGGCGAGGAGGCGGCGCGCCATGTCCGCGGCTGATCCGATGCTCGAGGCCGAGCGCGTGCTGCGGATCTGCAGCGCCTGCATGTATTGCGACGGGCTCTGCCCGGTGTTTCCGGCGATTGACGGCAAGCACGGCTTCGACCTGAGCGACGTCAGCTACCTGTCGAACCTGTGCCACAATTGCCAGGGCTGCTGGCATGATTGCCAGTACGCGCCGCCGCATCCGTTCGCCGTCAACCTGCCGGCGACATTCGCCGAACTGCGGCAGCGCTCCTATGCGGACCATCTGTGGCCGCCGATACTCGGTCGCGCCTTTCGTGCATCGTCGCTCGCCGTGCCCGCCACCGTCGCGCTCGCGCTGCTGATCAGCTTCGCGCTGGTGCTGGGCACGGGCTCACCAGAAGCATTACGGGCCACACACGCTGGCGAAGGCGCGTTCTATCGCGTGCTGCCGTGGCCGGCGATGGCCGGGCTCGCGGCCGCCACCTTCGGGTGGGCAGTCATCGCGGTCACGCTGGCGACCCTGCGATACTGGCGCACGATCGCGCCAAAGACGACGATCAGCGAGATCGTGCGCGCACTGCCGGTTGCCCTCTCCGACATCATCACGCTGCGCCACCTCGGCGGCGGCGGCCCCGGCTGCCATGACCATGATGAGCGAACCTCGCAGCGGCGACGGATCTTGCATCACCTGACCGCCGGCGGCTTCGTGCTCAGCGGCCTGTCGACGATCGTAGCCTCGGCTTATCATCACCTGCTGGGCGTGATGGCGCCCTACCCGGTCGCCAGCCTGCCGGTGATGCTCGGGCTCGGCGGCGGCGTGACGATGACCATCGGCGCTGTCGGGCTGCTGGGACTGGAAGCGTGGGCCGATCCCGCGCCGAGCGATCGCGGCGAAACCAGACTGAACGTTGCCTTTCTGATTCTGCTCGCCCTGGTCGGCGCCAGTGGGCTTGCGGTGCTCGGCTTCCGCAGCACGCCGGCGATGGGGCTGCTGCTCACCACTCATCTCGGGCTGGTGTTCGGGCTGTTTGCCGCTCTGCCTTTCAGCAAAGCGCTGCACGCGCCGTTCCGGGCGGCGGCACTGCTGCGGGCCGCGATCGACAGCCAGCGCCGCGCGTCGGCACGGGCTCCGGACGCAGCCAGCGACTCGCCTTGATCCCGATCAAGCTTGCGCGATTTTGATGATGTTTCGTCGGCCGGCACCCGACCATCAAGGTCGATTGACAGTTCGCCGTTTCCGTCCCAAACATCGCGCGCCGACGGTGTCCTGTCCTCGGACAGGACGAAGAGGGAATATCGGAAGGCCGCTGCCCGCAGCGGCCGAGCCGAAGCTGCCCCCGCAACTGTAAACGGCGAGCCGACGCAACACGCCACTGGATAACTTCCGGGAAGGCTGCATCGGCGACGACCCGTGAGCCAGGAGACCTGCCGTCGCCTGCTATGATGACGTCGTTTCGGGCGGGGTGCCCCGGGATGTCTTTCGGCGGTCCGGAGTGCAGGTCCGTTCGCCGGTTTTGAGCCATCGCCCGCGATGGCCAACCGACGAGATTCGGCGCGATGCCGTCCACTGCGCTCCATCCCGGTGTCTTTACCGGTTCTCAGCCGTCGCTTCCGCCGGACGCCGCCGAGATCGCGGTGCTGTCGCCCTGCGCCGAGACGCTGGCGGCCTTCGCTCAGGCATGGCCCGGCAACGCCCACCGATTGCGTGTGAGCGATCTCGGAAGCTTCGCTGCGCAGGCATGTGATCGCTCCCTCGACGCGTCGCCGCTACGCGCGCTCCTGATCGCTCTGCCGGATCAGGCGCGTCCTTGCCGTGGAGCCATCGAAGCAATCGCCGCATTCGCCGGCAGCCGACGCATTGCCTTCGCGGTCCTCTCTACCCGCGGACAGCCCGACGTTCCGAGCGAACTGATCACCAACCTGCCCCCCACCACGCTCCGTCGCCTGAACAGGCTCTACATTCAGCGCTCTGGCGACGCCGCACGCGCCATCCTGATGCAGCTCGCCCTCGCCGCGGGCCTCAGCATCTCTGCCATGGACGCGCCGAGCGAGAGCGTGACCGCCGAAGCCAACCAGCATCCCTCCATTCTCCCCGAGCTGATCGAGGACGCCGTCCGATGACCTACGCTTACGAACGAGACGGCGACGCGATCTATCGTCAGTCGTTTTCGATCATTCGCTCCGAAGCCGCGCTCGATCGGTTCACCGCCGACGAGGAAAAGATCGCGGTGCGGATCATCCACGCCAGCGGCATGGTCGAAGTCGCGGGCGACATCGTGTTCACGCCCGGCTTTGTATCGGCCGGCCGCGCCGCGCTGCAGGCCGGCGCGCCGATCCTGTGCGACGCCCAGATGGTTGCCAACGGCGTCACCCGCAAGCGGCTGCCGGCCGACAACGAAGTGATCTGCACGCTGAACCATCCCGACGTCCCGGCTCTCGCCGCAAAGCTCGGTACCACCCGATCCGCCGCTGCGGTCGATCTGTGGCGCGACCGATTGCAGGGTGCGGTGGTGGCAATCGGAAATGCGCCGACCGCGTTGTTCCGCCTGCTCGAAATTCTGGCCGAGCCCGGCGCACCGCGCCCCGCGGCGATTATCGGCATCCCGGTCGGATTCGTCGGCGCAGCCGAGTCCAAGGACGCCCTGCTGGCGGACTCGCCGTCGCCTTGCGTGATCGTGCGCGGCCGCCGCGGTGGTAGCGCGATGACCGCAGCCGCAATCAACGCCCTGGCGAGCGAACGCGAATGAGCGCACCGACCGTTTACGGCGTCGGTGTCGGCCCCGGCGCACCCGACCTGATGAGCGTCCGCGCCGCGCGGCTGGTCGGCGAAGCGCGGGTGGTGGCGTATTTCCGCAAAGCCGGACGTCCCGGCCACGCGCGCCGCATCGCCGACGGTCTGTTGGCGGACGGCGTGATCGAAGAGCCGATGGACTATCCGGTGACGACCGAGATCGCCCTCGACGATCCGGCCTATGCGGCGACGCTGCGCAGCTTCTACGAACAATGCGTCGCGCGGCTTTCCGAGCACATCGCTCAAGGCCGCGACGTCGTCGTGCTGTGTGAAGGCGACCCGTTTCTGTACGGCTCGTTCATGCATCTGCACAGCCGGCTGGCGCCGCGCGTCCGTGTCGAAGTCGTGCCCGGCATCTCCGGCATGGCGGCGTGCTGGACCGCGAGCGGCACGCCGATCACTTACGGCGACGACGTGCTTTGCGTGGTGCCGGCGACGCTCGGACCGGACCGGCTGAAGGCGGCGTTCGCCACCGGCGATGCGATCGTGATCATGAAGCTCGGCCGCAATCTGCCGAAGGTCCGCCGCGCCCTCGACGACGCCGGCCTGCTCGACCGCGCGATCTATGTCGAGCGCGGCGCGATGGCCGATCAGGTTGTGATGCCGCTCGCCGACAAGACCACCGACGACGCGCCCTACTTCTCGATCGTGCTGGTCCACGGACAGGGGCGACGGCCATGACCGGATCTGTCGTTGTCGCGGGCCTCGGGCCCGGCGCGCAGGAACTGATCACACCGGAAGTCAGCGCCGCGCTGGCGCGCGCCACCGATATCGTCGGCTACGCACCTTATGTCGCTCGCGTCGCCGAACGCGACGGCTTGCAGCGGCACGCTTCCGACAACCGCGAAGAACTCGATCGCGCCGGCTTCGCGCTGCGGCTGGCGACCGAGGGCCGGCATGTCGTGATCGTCTCCTCCGGCGATCCGGGCGTGTTCGCGATGGCGGCGGCGCTGTTCGAGGCGATCGAGGCCGGCGATCCGTCGTGGCGCGAGCTCGACATCCGCGTGCTCCCCGGCATCAGCGCGATGTTCGCCGCCGCGGCGCGGATCGGCGCGCCGCTCGGCCACGATTTCTGCGCCATCAACCTGTCGGACAATCTCAAGCCGTGGGAGACCGTCGAGAAGCGGCTGCGCGCCGCGGCCGAGGCCGATTTCGTCATCGCGCTGTACAACCCGATCTCGAAGGCCAGGCCGTGGCAGCTCGGCCGCGCCTTCGAGCTGCTGCGCAGCATCCATCCCGCGTCCGTGCCGGTGATCTTTGCGACCGCTATCAGCGATCCGCGCGAACGCATCGACGTGGCGCCGCTCGGCGAGGCGGTGCCGCAACGCGCCGACATGCGCACGCTGGTGATGATCGGCTCGTCGCAGACCAAGATCATTCCGCGCAGCAGCGGCGCTGCTTTCGTCTACACTCCGCGGTTCTCTGGAGCGCTGTCGTGACCAAGCCAGGCCATCACCTCGGCGACCGTGGCGACACTGCGCCGATCCGGCACCGCGGGCCGCTTCACCATGATCACCGGCAGCCCGAGTTCGCGCGCCGCAGTGATCTTGGCGACGGCTGCATCGCCGCCGGCATTCTTGGCGACGACGATCTCGGTACGGTGCGCCCGCAGCAGCGCGCGGTCGCCGGCGAGATCGAACGGTCCGCGCGCCACGACCACCTCGACATTCGGCAGCGGCAGCGGCCCGCGCGGTGGATCCACCAGCCGGACCAGATAAGCGTGCTGGGGCTGCGCAGCGAACAGCTCGAGGTTCTGCCGGCCGATGCCGAGAAACACCCGCCGCGGCGCTGCGCCGAGCGCGCTCATCGCCTGGTCGAGATCATCGACGTCGGTCCAGCGATCACCGGCGACCGCCTGCCACGCCGGCCGCTCCAACGCCAACAGCGGCACGCCCGCTTCTGCACAGGCGATCACCGCGTGGCGACTCATCTGCGCCGCGAACGGATGCGTCGCGTCGACGACGCGCTCGATCCGCTCGGCGCGCAAGTAATCGGCCAAGCCGCTGATGCCGCCGAAACCACCGACCCGAAACGGAATCGGCGGCGGCTTCGGCTGATCGGTGCGGCCGGCGAACGACAGCACCGCGTCAATGTTGGGCTCGGCGGCGATTGTCCTGGCGAGCGCCGAGGCATCGGCCGTGCCGCCGAGGATCAATACGCGCGAGCGGTGCGATGAAGGGAGCGTCATGATCACCAGCGATGACACGACGCAGCCCTGGCTGTCCATCGTCGGAATCGGTGAGGACGGCATCGACGGGTTGTCGGCGCGCGCACGGGCGCTGCTGGACACCGCCGAGCTGATCATCGGCGGTGATCGCCACCTCTCCCTCGTCGCCGCGTTGAACAAGCCCACAATGCCGTGGCGCGTGCCGTTCGCGGCTTCGCTCCCCGACCTGCTGGCGCAGCATGGCCGCCGCGTCGCCGTGCTGTGCTCCGGCGATCCGTTCTGGCACGGCGCGGGATCAGTCCTGGCCGATCACCTTGCGCCGACAGAATGGACCGCCGTCCCGGCGCCATCGACCTTTGCCTGGGCTGCGGCGCGGCTCGGCTGGCGCCTGGAAGACACCGTGACGCTCGGCCTGCACGCGCGGCCGGTCGCGACGCTGCGTCCGCATCTCCGCACGCAGGCGCGGCTGATCGTATTGGTGCGCGACGGCGCCGCGGTCGGCGAGATCGCCGCGTATCTCGCGGCGAACGGTTTCGGCGCGTCCGAACTGACCGTGCTCGAAGCACTCGGCGGCCCGCGCGAGCGCGTGCGGCGAACCACCGCCTCGATCTTCGCATTCCCTGACGTCACCGCGCCGGTCGCACTCGGCATCGCCGTCGCCGCCGAGCCGGACGCCGTGATCATGCCGTGCGTCAGCGGCCTGCCGGACGAGCTATTTCAACACGACGGCCAGCTCACCAAGCGCGAGATCCGCGCGGTGACGCTGTCGACGCTGGCGCCGCGCGGCCATGAGCTGCTGTGGGACATCGGCGCCGGTGCCGGCTCGATCGGAATCGAATGGCTGCTGGCAGCGCGCAGCAATCGCGCGATCGGGATCGAGACGCGCGCCGATCGGCTCGCCACCGCGCGCGCCAATGCCGAGGCGCTCGGCGTGCCGCAGCTCGATCTGCGGCTCGGCGCAGCGCCCGAGGCGCTCGCCGGACTGCCGACGCCTAACGCCGTGTTCATCGGCGGCGGCGCCAGCCGTCCGGGCGTGATGGATGCGGTGTGGCAGGCGCTGCCCGCCGGCGGCCGGCTGGTGGTCAATGCGGTGACGCTGGAGACCGAGGCGCTGCTAATCGACTGGCATCGTCGTCACGGCGGCGAGCTGCTGCGGCTCGGCGTCGAGCGCGCCTCCCCGGTCGGCGGCCTCACCGGATGGCGCGCGGCAATGCCGGTGGTGCAATGGAGCGTCCGCAAATGACCGCGGTCGTGATCGGCATCGGCTTTCGTTCCGCCGCATCCGCGTCGTCGATCATCGACGTGATCGAAGCCGCGCGCCGCACCGCCGCACCGCACCTGCCATCGGCGCTGGCAACCGCTGCCGACAAGGCCGCTCACAATGGCTTACGTGAGGCAGCGACGGCAACGGCTCTCCCGGTGTTGCCGATCGAAGCGACTGCGCTCGATCAAGCCGCCGCGCGTATCACCACGTCCTCCGCCGTCGTCGCGCATCACCGCGGCGTCGGCAGCGTCTGCGAAGCCGCGGCGCTGGCTGCCGCCGGACCGACCGCGCGGCTGATCATGTCCCGTTTGATCTCACAGGATCGCCTCGCGACAGCCGCGGTGGCGATCGAGGAGCCGCTGCCATGACCGTCCACTTCATCGGCGCCGGCCCGGGCGCACCCGACCTTATCACCGTGCGCGGCCGCGACCTGGTGATGCGCTGCCCGGTGTGTCTTTATGCCGGCTCATTAGTCCCGCGCGAGATCGTCGCACTGTGCCCGAAGGACGCGCGCGTCGTCGACACCGCCCCGCTCGACCTCGACGCCATCACGGCGGAGTTCGTCGCAGCCGACGCGGCCGGCCATGATGTCGCTCGGCTGCATTCCGGCGACCTGTCGGTGTGGAGCGCGATGGGCGAACAGATCCGCCGGCTGGAGCAGCACGGCATTCCCTACACCGTCACCCCCGGCGTGCCGTCGTTCGCGGCGGCGGCCGCCGTGCTCGGCCGCGAACTGACACTACCGGAAGTCGCCCAGACCGTGGTGCTGACCCGGACCTCGGGCCGCGCCTCGGCGATGCCGCCACGCGAGACTCTGGAAGCCTTCGCCGCCACCGGCGCGACGCTGGCGATCCATCTGTCAATTCACGTCCTTGCCGATGTCGTCGAACGGCTGCGTCCGCATTATGGCGACGATGGCCCGGTCGCGGTGGTGGTGCGCGCGAGCTGGCCGGAGCAGCAGGTGATCCGTGGCACGCTCGGCTCGATCGCCGCGCAGGTCGCCGCCGAAGGCATCGACCGCACCGCATTGATCCTGATCGGGCCATCGCTCGCCGCCACCGATTTCCGCGAGAGCTCGCTGTACGCCCCCGACTACGATCGCCGCTATCGCCGCTCGGCGGAGGACGGCCGTGACCGCGACTGATCCCGGACTAGCACCGTCAAAGCTTGGCCGGCCGCCCGGACTGATCATCGCGGCGCCGTCGACGAGCAGCGGCAAGACCACGGTGACGCTGGCGCTGCATGCAGCACTGCGCCGCCGCGGCCTCACCGTGCAGCCCTATAAATGCGGGCCCGATTACATCGATCCAGCGTTCCATGAGATCGCCGCCGGTCGGCCCTGCTACAATCTGGATTCCTGGTCGTTCGGCCAGGATCGCATCACGTCCCTGCTCGATGCCGCGGTAGATGCCGATCTCTGTCTCGCCGAGGGCGTGATGGGGCTGTTCGATGGCGGCAGCGCCATCGGCGCCTGGGGCAATGGCGCGACCGCCGATATCGCCGCGTTCACCGGCTGGCCGGTGGTGCTGGTGATCGACGTCGCCGGTCAGGCGCAGTCGGCCGCTGCGCTGGCGCTCGGCTTTGCCCGCTATCGCAGCGATGTCCGCATCACCGGCGTCATCCTCAACAACGTTGCGAGCGCACGCCATGAAGCGCTGGTCCGCGATGGCTTCGCCGCGCACGACCTTCCGGTGCTGGGCAGCTTCGAGCGCCAGCGCGATCTCACGCTGAAGAACCGTCATCTTGGCCTGGTGCAGGCGCGCGAGACCGCGAAGCTCGACACCCGCCTGCAGCAGCTCGCCGACAGCGCTACGCGCGGTATCGACCTCGACGCGCTGATCCGCGCCGCGCAGCCGGCGCGACCGATCGCATCGACGATCCGGCCGCTGCCGCCGCCGGGTCAGCGCATCGCGCTGGCGCATGACGATGCGTTCTCGTTCATCTATCCGCACCTCATCGCCGGCTGGCGCGCGGCCGGCGCCGAGATCGTGCCGTTCTCGCCGCTGAACGACGAAGGCCCCGATCCATCCTGCGACGCTGCGTGGCTGCCGGGCGGCTATCCCGAACTGCACGCCGGCCGGCTCGCGGCGGCGACGCGGTTCAAGGCCGCGCTCGGCGCATTCGCGGAAGCCCGCCCGGTGCACGGCGAGTGCGGCGGCTACATGACGCTGGGAGCCGGCCTGATCGATGCCGACGGCACGCGCCATGCGATGGCCGGACTGCTCGGCCTCGAAACCGACTTCGCCAGTCGCAAGCTGCATCTCGGCTACCGGCTCGCGACCTTGCAGGCCGCAGCCGCCGGCCACGCCGCAGGCAGCGTGCTGCGCGGCCATGAATATCACTATGCGCGCGTCGTCGCCGTGGCGGACGAGCCGCTCGCCGAGATCCGCGATCCCGCCGGACAGCTCACCGATGAGACCGGCAGCCGCCGCGGACACGTCACCGGCACCTTCTTCCATCTGATCGATGTCGCCGAGGAGGCGATCGCCTGATGTCCAAGTCAATCGAAAGCGCCGCCGCCAACGGCCGCATCACGCTGGTCGGCGCCGGCCCGGGCGATGCAGACCTGCTGACGCTGCGGGCGATCAAGCGGCTGCAGGCCGCCGACGTCGTGCTGTACGACGACCTCGCCGGCGAAGACTTCATGGCGTATCTCGATCCCAACGCCGAGATGGTCGCGGTCGGCAAGCGCGCAGGTCATCCCTCACCGCGCCAGGATGAAGTCAGCCGGCTCGCGATCAGCTACGCGCTGCGTGGCAAGCATGTGGTGCGGCTGAAGGCCGGCGATCCGACACTGTTCGCCCGCGCCGACGAGGAGTTGCGCGCCGCGCGCGAGGCCGGTATCGCGGTCGAGATCGTGCCCGGCATCACCACGGCGACCGCCGCCGCGGCGACGATCGGCGCGTCGCTGACCAAGCGCGGCGTCGCGCGCCGGGTGCAATTCGTCACCGGCCACGATGTCGACGGCCGCCTGCCGCGCGATCTCGACCTCGCAGCGCTGGCGGATGCGACGGCAACGACCTGCGTCTATATGGGCAAGGCCACCTTCCCGGCCCTCGCGGCGCAACTGATCGCCCGAGGCTTGGACGCAGCGACGCCGGCCGTGATGGTCGAGAGCCTCGGCTCCGACACCACAAATGTCGAACGCGGCACCGTCAGCGAGCTTGCCGCTCGCCTCACCGCCGACCGGCCGGCCGGCCCCTGCATGATCCTGTACGGCGCCGCGCTGGAGGAGCAGCGATGACGGCGACGGAGGGAACGACCGCCGGTCGGATGCGCGGTGCGCGCCGCCGCTGCGCGAAGTTGCTGGTGACGCTCGGCTTGATGGCGATGGCGTCGTCGCCGGTGCTCGCCGCCACCAAGCGCATTGCGTCGATCAACATGTGCACGGATCAACTTCTGATCGCGCTGGCCGATCCGGAGCAGATTGTCGGCCTCGGCCCTTACGCGCGCGATCCGCGTCTATCGTGGCTGGCGACCGAGGCCGAGCGGTTTCCGGCGCTCTCGGGCGAGGCGGAAGATTTGCTGGTGAAGGCGCCGGACGTGGTGCTGGCGGGCCGTTACGGCAAGCGCGCCACCCGCGAACTCCTCAAAGCGCAGAACATTCCGCTCGAAGAGTTCGACGTGCCGCGGACCATCGACGAGGTGAAGGCGCAGATCCGGCGGGTCGGCGACATCGCCGGTCATCCGGAGCGATCGGACGCATTGATCGCAACGATCGAGCGTTCCGTCGACCACGCCAAGGCCGCGACGGCGCACGGACATCGGCATGTACTGGTGCTGTCCCGGCGCGGCTGGGTCAGCGGTGGCGACAGCCTGATCAGCTCGTTGCTGCAAACCGTCGGCCTGACGAACGGCGCCTCCGCGCTTGGCTTCGATTATGGCGGCTTCGCATCGCTCGAAGCTATCGTCGCATCGCGGCCGGACCTGCTGCTGGTCGCCGAAGACCAGCCCCGCGCCGAGGACCAGGGCAAGGCATTCTTGCTGCATCCCGCGATCCAGCAGGCCTATCCGGCGAACCGCCGGATCGTCGTTCCCGATCAGCTCACCATCTGCGGCGGACCGATGCTGCCGGTGGCGATCGATCGGCTGACCGCCGCGATCGAGCGGATCGAACGAACCCAGGGACTCGCGACCGCCGAGCGGAACTGAGACGGTCACTCATCGCACAGCCTCATCGCTCGGCTCACGGCGGAACAGGATGTAGAGCGCCGGCAACACCAGCAGCGTCAGGATGGTCGACGACACGATGCCGCCGATCACCACGGTGGCGAGCGGGCGCTGGACTTCGGCGCCGGCGCCGGTCGCCAGCGCCATCGGCACGAAGCCGAGCGAGGCGACCAGCGCGGTCATCAGCACCGGACGCAGCCGCGTCAGCGCGCCCTCGCGCACCGCTTCGACCATCCGCCGCCCCTCGGCGCGCAACCGCCCGATGAAGGTGATGATCACTAGGCCGTTGAGCACTGCGACGCCGGACAGCGCGATGAAGCCGATGCCGGCACTGATCGACAGCGGGATGTCGCGCAGCAGCAGCGCGAAGATGCCGCCGGTCAGGGCCAGCGGCACGCCGCTGAACACCAACAGCGCATCGGCCGCCGACCCCAGACTAATGAACAGCAGCAGGACGATCAGCAGCAGCGCGATCGGCACCACGATGGTCAGGCGCTGCGTCGCGGAGACGAGCTGTTCGAACTGCCCGCCCCAGCCGATCCAGTAGCCCGCAGGCAGCTTCACCTTGTTGCCGATCAGTTGTTGCGCCTCGGCGACGAACGAACCGAGGTCGCGGCCACGCACGTTGGCAGAGACCACAATGCGGCGCTTGCCGTCTTCGCGGCTGATCTGGTTCGGCCCCGGCGCCACCACGATCTCGGCAAGCTCTGACAGCGGCGCGTAACGCATCTGCTGCAGAGGCGACGAGCCGAACGAGGCCGGTGTGGCCTTCGCCTGCCCCTCGGTCGGCGGCAACGGGATCGGCAGCGATTTGATCGCTTCGATATCTGTGCGGATCTGATCCGGCAGCCGAACCACGAGATCGAAGCGGCGGTCGCCTTCGAACACCAGCCCGGCCGATTTGCCGCCCACAGCGATCTCGACGAGGTTCTGTACCTCGGCCACGCTGATGCCGAACCGCGCCAGCGCTTTGCGGTCGAGCTTCACCGTGAGCACCGGCAGCCCCGCCACCTGCTCGCTCTTGACGTCGGCAGCCCCCTTGATGGTCTGCAGCACCGCCTGCACCTGACCGGCGAGCTGCGTCAGAACATCAAGGTCGTCGCCGAAGATCTTGACGCCGACGTCGCTGCGCACGCCGGAAATCAGTTCGTTGAAACGCAGTTGAATCGGCTGCGACAGCTCGTACAGGCTTCCCGCTACCTGTTCGGCCGCCCGCTCGATCTGCTCGACGACTTCGGCCTTTGGCTTTTTCGGATCCGGCCACTGCGCGCGCGGCTTCAGCATGACGTAGCCGTCCGAAATCGACGGCGGCATCGGGTCGGTCGCGACCTCGGCGGTGCCGGTGCGGGCGAACACATCCTTCACCTCCGGAATCGCCAGAATACGCTTCTCCAGCGCGATCTGCATGTCGAGCGACTGCGTCAGGCTGGTCCCGGGAATCCGCATCGCCTGGATCGCGGCATCGCCCTCGTCGAGGCTGGGGATGAACTCACCGCCCATCCGCGTCGCGGCGTAGCCACTCACCAGCACAAGCACGACCGCCCCCAAGACGACGGTCCAGCGGAGCCGGATCGCAAGATCGAGCAGCGGCAGATACGCCCGATGCGCCAGCCGCATGAACCAGTTCTCCTTCTCCGAGACCTTGCCGGTGACCAACAGCGCGACCGCGGCGGGCACGAAGGTCATCGACAGCAGGCTGGCGCCGAGCAACGCTATCAACACGGTCAGCGCCATCGGCGTGAACATCTTGCCTTCGACGCCCGTCAGCGTCAGCACCGGCAGATACACCACCGCGATGATCAGCGTGCCGAACAGGCTCGGCTTGATCACCTCGCGCGAGCCGGCGATGATGGTGTGGAACCGCTCCTGGCGGGTCAGCAGCCTGCCTTGCCGCTGCTGCTCGTGGGCCAGCAGCCGCAGGCAGTTCTCGACGATGATCACCGCGCCGTCGATGATGATGCCGAAGTCGATTGCGCCGAGACTCATCAGATTGGCGCTGACCTTGTTCTCGAACATCCCGGTGATGGTGAACAGCATCGCCAGCGGGATCACCAGCGCTGTGGCAAACGCCGCTTTGAAGTTGCCGAGGATCAGGAACAGGATCGCGATCACCAGCAGCGCACCCTCGACGAGGTTCTTCTCCACCGTCGCGATGGTTGCGTCGATCAGATGGGTGCGGTCGTACACCGCACGCAGCGACATGCCGTCCGGCAGCGACTTCTCGATCTGCTCGAGCTTGGCGGCGACCCGCTGCGCCACGGTGCGACCGTTCTCGCCGATCAGCAGCATCGCGGTGCCCAGCACGACCTCCTGGCCGTTCAGCGTCGCGGCACCGGTGCGCAGATCGGTGCCCTCCTTCACCTCCGCGACATCCATGATCCGAACCGGCAGGCCGCTGCGCGATCCGATCACGATCTGCCGGATCTCCTCGACGTCGCTGACCTGCCCCGGCGTGCGCACGAGATATTGCTCGCCGTTCTTCTCGATGTAGCCGGCGCCGACATTGGCGTTGTTGCTGGCAAGCGACGTCATCACGTCGCGAAAGCCGAGGCGGTAGGCCATCAGCTTCACCGGATCGGGTAGGACGTGGAACTGCTTGGCGAAGCCACCGATGGTATTGACTTCATTGACGCCGGGGACGTTGCGCAATTGCGGCTTGATGATCCAATCCTGCGCGGTGCGCAGATCGCTCGGCGTAAACGGCTTGCCGTCGGCGCGCGTCGCGCCCTGTTTCGCCTCGACCGTGTACATGTAGATTTCGCCGAGACCGGTGGAGACCGGCCCCATCGCGGTGTCGATTCCGGTCGGCAGCACGTCCTTCGCGCGCTGAATGCGCTCGTTGACGAGCTGCCGGGCGAAATAGATGTCGGTGCCGTCCTTGAAGACGACCGTCACCTGGCTGAGCCCGTAGCGTGACAGCGACCGCGTGTTGACGAGGTTCGGCAGCCCGCCCATCGCGGTTTCGATCGGGAACGTGATCCGCTGCTCGACTTCGAGCGGCGAATAGCCGGGTGCGTTGGTGTTGATCTGAACCTGGACGTTGGTGATGTCCGGCACCGCGTCGATCGGCAGCCGCGTGAAATTCCAGGCGCCGAACGCGCCCATCATCAGCACGCCGATCATCACCAGCCAGCGCTGGCGGACGGAGAAGGCGAGCACCTTGTCGATCATGCGCGGCCTCCGGCGATCAGCAGTCTCATATCAATGTTCATGCGATGCCGATCCCTTGCCGAGCTCCGCCTTGACGACGAAGCTGTTGGCCGCCGCATAGCGCTCGCCGGCCTTCAGGCCGGAAATGATCTCGACATTCTCGGCATCCCGTGCGCCGAGCTGCACGTCACGCACCTCGAAGTCGTCACCACTGCGGACGAACACCACGTTGCGGTTCTCGACGGTCTGGATCGCCGAGGCGCGGATCGCCAACGCGACCGGCTTGGCCGAGAGGATCAACCGCGCCGACACGAACAAGCCGGTGCGCAGTCGCAAGCCGTCGTTGGCCACCACGGCGCGAGCGAGCGCGCTCTGGGTGTCGCTGCTGCCGACCGGCGAGATGTAGGACAGGCTCGCTTCGATCGGCTTGCCGCCATCGGCGACGTCGATCAGCACCTTGTCGCCGATCCGCACTCGCGGCAGGTCGCGGCGATACACCGAGAAGTCGACCCACACGGTGGAGACGTCGGCGACGATGAACGCCGGCTTCTGCTCGGAGGCGTATTCGCCGAGCGAAATCTGACGATCGATCACGGTGCCGGAGATCGGCGCGCGCATCTCGTACACGCTGAGGCTCTGATTGCTCTCGATCCTGGCGAGCAGCTCGCCCTTCTCGACAGCGTCGCCGATCCGCTTCTTGATCTCGCGCACCACGCCGGGAAACCGCGGCGTGACCTGAACCAGCGTCTCCTGATTGGGTTGCAAGATGCCGTTGAGCACCAACGACTCGTGCAACGTCTCGGCCTGGGCAGTTCGGATCTCGATGCCCGACGCCGCCACCTTGGCGTCGCTCATCTCGACCTTGCCCTCTTCGTCATGGCCGTCGTGATCGTGCCCCTTCTCGCCCCCGGCGTGGGCATGCCCCTCGGTTTTCGTCGAGACGTGTTGCGCCGGCTCGCGCGATCCGATCGGCGCGTAAGTGGAAACGGCGGCGCCGAGCGCAAACATGGCGGCGGCACCACAGATCAACATCAACGGCTTCATCATCGCGCGCCTCCCCGCGCCAATGCGAAAGGATTGCCAACCAGACCCTCGATGGTGGCGACGGCGACGTGGAAATTCTGCTGCGCCTCCTGCTCACGCAGCCGCGCCTGGGCGACGCTTGCCTGCGCATCGAGAACTTCGAGCAGCGAGTAGCGCCCCTGGCCGTAGCCCTCAGAGATCGCGGCGGCGGCGTCCCTGGCCTTCGGGATCGCGGTGTCGCGCAGGATCGCCAGCTCGCGCAGTGAGCCTTGCAGCGAGTCGTAGGCACGTCCCGCGATCACGATCAGTGTGTTGCGATTGGCCTGGCGCTCGGCCGCGATCTTCGCCAGGTTCTCCTGCGCCGACAGGATGTTGCCCTGGTTCTGATCGAACAGCGGGATCGGCACCGACACGGACAGGCGCACGGCGCTGTCGCCGGTCTCGTTGTAGCGGCGCAGCCCGGCCGACACGGTGACGTCCGGATACGGCTTGAGGCGAGCCAGCAGCAGCTCGGCGTTGCGCTGCGCATACACCGCCTTCCAGCGCACCAGCTGCGGATTGGCGTCGATCGCAGCGATCACCGACTGAAACGCCGGCGGTTTGCCGATCGCCTCGAGGCGGCCGGACACGGACGAAAATCGCGGCGAAGTGTCTCCCATCAGGATCGCCAGCTCGCGGCGCGCGGTGTGCAATGCCGATTTGGTGCGCTCGCGATCCGCCTTCACCAGCGCCGACGCGACCTCCGCCCGGCCGGTTTCAGCGACGGACGATGCGCCCGCCTCGACCCGGCGCTGCAGCAGCGGCGTGATCGCATCGATCGCGGCGATCTGCTCGTCGAGGATATGGATGCGCCGCTGCAGCCCGAGCACCGTGACGAAAGCAATCGCGGTCTCCGACAGCACTTCGAGCCGCACCGCCTGGCGACCAATGGAGGCTGCATCGAGCCCCGCCTGCCCGGCAGCGATGCGGGCGTCGCGCTTGCCCCACAGCTCGAACATCTGGCTGATCTGCAGCGTCGATTCCGCAGACCGGGTGCCGCGATAGGTGCCGGAGCCGAACGAATTGTCCTGTTCGTAGGAGATCTCCGGATTGATCAGCGCGCCGGATTGGATGCGTTGTCCCCGCGCGATACCGATGTCGCGCTCGGCGGCCGTAAGCCGCGGACTGGCGTTGAGGGCGCGCTGCAGCGCGCTGCCCATGGTCAGCGTTTGCGCACGCGCTTCCCCAACCAGCACACCGCCAGCGAGAACAGCCACCGCGCACGCGAGCCGCGTGGCGATCGAAAATTGCATGATGAAGACCTGACGGACGACGGATTCAGGGCGCGCGGCGCCCAGCGGTCATGTTCAGATCAGGGCTTTTGGTGGCGGAGGGTCGATGACGCGGAGAATGCTGCGGCGTTCGGCGTCTTCATGCCGCACAGGCGAGGACACGAGCTCGGCTGCAGTCGCGACGACGCTCGGGCTCGGCAGCGACACCGAGAAGCAGCCGTGGCAGTGGTGATCGGACGCAAGCACATTGTCCGAATGGTCACCGCCGTGCGACGGCAGCGTGACGATCGCGGTCGGGGAACCCGTGGTCACATCAAGATCGCACAGCCCGTGCACGGCGCCCGCGAGCAGATACATCACCAGCACGGCCATAGCGATGGCCTGGCGCGAAACGCGCGGCAGGCGATGCTGGAAGATGCGGGCAATCAGCGTCACGGCGGCTCTCTCGGGTCGAGGCAGCCGGATAGCACGCGGCTCGCATTCGTGTCGATCCGCAATAACATAACAAAATCGCGGCGGATCGATCTGTCGCAGCGCGGGAACCCGCTCTTTCGAGCCTACTGCAAAGCAGCCGTGACCGGCAGATCGTCGAGCACGCAGCTTCGCCAATCGGTTCCACATCCCGTCGGCCAGCTTCCACCGATCGCCATGAACAGCGCTGCCGCATCCGACAGGCGCGTCGCCTCGGCCTGAACATGCGCGATCGAAGCGTTGAGATAGGTCTGCTGCGCGTTCAGCACCACGACCTGATTGACCTGCCCGAGCGCAAGTTGCTTGCGAATGATGTCGAGGCTGGCCTTCGCCGCGGCCTCTGATTTGGCGGCAGCGCGCACCAGGGCGGCATCGTGCTGCAGGCTCTGCAGTGCGTCGGCGACGTTCTGCAGCGCCGAGATCACGGCCTGGCGATACTGCGCGTCGGCTTGCTCAAGCGCCGCCTCGGCGGAGCGCTGCTTGTGCAGCAAGGTCATGCCGTCGATGATCGGCTGGGTGGCGTTGGCGGCCAGCAGATAGAACCCGGTGCCAGGTGCGAACAGTTGCGCAAAGTTGGTGGCGCTGGCGCCAGCCGTGCTGGCGCCGACGCTGATATTCGGCAGGCGCGCCGCAACCGCAACGCCGACCTGCGCGCTCGCCGCGTGCAGATTGGCCTCCGCAGCCCGCACGTCCGGCCGCCGCCGCACCAACGTGCTCGGCACCAGCACCGGGATGTTGCGCGGCAGGCTGAGGCGCGCCAGCTCGAAACGTTCCGGAACCTGCGCAGCCGAATAATTGCCGGCCAGGGCGGTCAACAGATCGCGTTGAATCGCCAGTTGCTTCTCCAGCGGCGGCAAGGTCTGCTCGACCTGGGCAAGCGCCGCCTCTTGGGTGAGGACATCGACCTGCGCCGCCTGCCCTGCCTCGAACTGCGACTTCAGGATGCCGAGGATGTCGCGCTCGATCGCCACGATCTTCTTGGTGGCAGCGATCTGGCCGCGCAGCGAGGCCTCCCCGATCGCCGCGGTGACGACATTCGCGGTCAGTGTCAGATGCGTCGCCTCCAGCAGGAACTGCTGCTGCTCGGTGACGGCATCGAGGCTCTCCACCGCGCGCGCGTTGCCGCCCCAGATGTCGAACGTGTAGGCGATGTTGAGCTGGGCGGTGTGCAGCGACAGCCGCTGCTGGGGCGCATCGGAGGCTTCGTTGTTCGACGACAATTGCGTCGATGGACCATAGCTGGCGCTGACTTGCGGAAAGAACAGTCCGCGCTGCGCCAGCGCATTGAAGTGCGCCACCTTGATCGCAGCATCGGCCGCCTGCAGGGTCGGATTGCGCACCACCGTCGCGCGCACAAGCCGATCGAGCGGCTCGGAGCGGAACGCCGACCACCAGCGGGTCGGCACATCCTCGGCGGCCACGAAGGGCTGGGCTTTGCCTGGCGGCTTCGCCGGCAAGGCAGCCGCCGTGTAGCGATCGACCTCGGGGGACGGCGGCTGCACGAAATTCGGCCCGACCGCACAGCCGGCGAGACAGACGCACGTGCCCAGGGCGCCGAGCCAACGCAGCATTACGGCTCTCCCTGTGGTGCGGCCTGGGAAGTCGCGCTGGTCCGCCCCGCCTCCTCGCGAGCAAAAGCGAGCTTGCGCAGCGCCGGCGCCACCGCCAGCAGCAACAGCGGACCGATGAACATGCCGCCGACCACAACGGTCGCCAAGGGCCGCTGCACCTGGCTGCCGATGTCGTGCGACAGCGCCGCCGGGAACAGCCCGACGCCGGCCGACAGCGCCGTCATCAGCATCGGCCGCATCCGCTGCTCGGAGGCCTGCCGCACCGCATCGGCGACGCTCACGCCGCTGGCGCGCAGTTCGCGGAAGTAAGTGATGTTGAGGATGCCGTCCATCACCGCGACGCCGAGCAGCGAGATGAAGCCGATCGCGGCCGAGACGCTGAATTCCAGTCCCGACAGATACAGCGCGATAACGCCGCCGCCGGCCGCGAACGGAATGCCGAGCAGTGCAATCAGGCTGTCGCGCAGCGTATTGAACAGCGCATAGAGCAGCACGAACACCAGCAGCAGCGTGATCGGCACCACGATCATCAGCCGCGCTTTGGCATCCTGCAGATTGTCGAACTCGCCGGACCAGATCAGCCGATAGCCGGGCGGCAGCTGCACCGCGTCGTTGACCCGCTGCTGTGCCTCGGCGACGGTGCCGCCAAGGTCGCGGCCACGGACGCTGAACTTGATCGGAATGTAGCGCTGGCTCCTCTCGCGGTAGATGAAGGAGGCGCCGGTATCGAGCGAGATGGTGGCGACTTCGCTGAGCGGGATATAGGCGTTGACGCCGCTCGGCGTCGCGTAAGCGATCTTCAGCTCGCGCACCGCGTCGACGCTTTCGCGAAATTTCGGGTCGAGCCGCACCGCGACGCCGAACTGCCGATCGGCTTCGAGCACCGTGGTGGCGATGCTGCCGCCGACAGCCGCCTGGATCACCGAATTGACGTCGCCGGTGTTGAGGCCGTAGCGCGCAGCGCGTGCGCGATCGACCTTGATGTTGAGGTTGGGCTGGCCGAGCAGATGGAATACGCCGAGGTCGGCGACGCCGCGCACCTTGGCCATCTCCTGCACCACCTGCCCGGCGAGTTGCTCCAGCACCTGCAGGTTGGGGCCAACGATCTTGACCGAGTTGGCGCCCTTCACGCCGGACAGCGCTTCCTCGATGTTGTCCTGGATGTACTGCGAGAAATTGAAGGTGACGCCCGGCAGCTCGGCGTCGAACTCCTTCTGCAACTGCTCCGCCAGCATCTCCTTGGTCAGGCCGGCCGGCCATTCCGAGAACGGTTTGACCGGCGCGAACAGCTCGACATTGGAGAACGCCGACGCATCGCTGCCATTGTCCGGCCGGCCGTGCTGCGACACCACGGTGATGACTTCCGGATGCCGCAGCAGGATCTCGCGCATCTTTCGGACGTAACTGGTGCCGGCATCAAGCGACATCGTCGGCGGCATCGCCGCCCGGATCCAGAAATTGCCCTCCTCCAGCGCCGGCAAAAACTCACTGCCGAGACGGCTCGCCGCCAAACCGGCAACACAAAGGAAAACCAGGCCAACAACCGCCGCGACCTTGGTGCGGCCAAGCGACCAGCGCAGCACCGGCTCATAGGCGCGGCGCAGACCGCGCACGATCGCCGTCTCGTGTTCTTCGATCGCTTTCGGCAGCAGCAGCGACGCCAGCACCGGCGTGATCGTGAAGGTCGAAATCAGCGCACCCGCCAGCGCGTAGCCGTAGGTGCGTGCCATCGGCCCGAAGATCTGACCTTCGACGCCCTGCATGGTGAACAGCGGCACGAACGCCGTCACCGTGATTGCCGCGGTGAACAGCACCGCCTTGTCGACCTGCAGTGCGCTCAGGAAGATCAGCCGCAACCGATCGGTCCACACCTGCGGCTCGCCCATGCCGGCGCCGCTCTGCTGCAGTTGCGCCAGCATCCGCCGCTGCTGCTCGGCAGGCGATTGCAGATTGCGGAAGATGTTCTCCATCATGATCACGGCGGAATCGACGATGATGCCGAAATCGACCGCGCCGAGCGACAGCAGGTTGGCATCCTCGCCGCGCAGCACGAGAATGATGATCGAGAAGAACAGCGCGAACGGAATGCTGGCGCTGACGATCAGCGCGCTGCGCAGATCGCCGAGAAAGACCCATTGGATCAGGAACACCAACAGGCAACCGACGATCAGATTGTGCAGCACCGTCCGAGTGGTTACTGCGACGAGCGCGCCGCGATCGTAATACGGCACGATCTTGACGCCGGGCGGCAGGCTGCCGTCGCGATTGAGCTTGGCGACCTCCTCCTCGACCTTCGGCACGATATCGTTGGTGTGCTGTGTCCGCCCCATCACCACGATCGCGGCGGCGACGTCGTCGCTACCGTCGCGCCCCGCGATGCCGAGCCGCGGCACGTAGCCCACCGAGACCTTGGCGACATCCTTGATCTGGATCGGCAGCCCGCCCGATTGGGTCAGCACGACGTTCTCGATGTCCTGGACCTTGTAGCCATTGGCGATGGAATCATCGCCGCCGGAATCGACTAACCCAATGCCGCGGATGTTGACCGACTGCTGGCCGATGGTGATCTCGCGCGCACCGACATTCAGGTTGGCGTTGCCGAGGGCCGATACCATCTGCGGCACGGTGATGTTGTAGGCCTCCAGCTTCTGCAGATCGGCATCGACGTTGAACTGCTTGGTGGTCCCGCCCCAGGCGTTGATCTGCACCACCCCGGGCACCGTCATCAGCCGCCGCGCCACGATATAGTCCTGCACGGTGCGCAGATTGGTCAGCCCGTAGTTCGGCGGCCCGACCAATTGATAGCGAAAGATCTCGCCGACCAGGCTCGACTGCTGAATGGTCGGCACCAGGTTGTTCGGCAGCGAGATATTCTGCTGGATCGAATTCGCCGCCTGGGTCAGCGCGAAATAATAGTCGACACCGTAAGCGAAGGTGACCCGGACGAACGACAAGCCGTAGAACGAGGTGGAGCGAATGTTGACCACGCCGGGCGTCGGATATAGGCCGACCTCCATCGGGATGGTGTAGTACTTCTCCATCTCCTCGGCTGACAGCCCCGCGGCCTGGGCGGTGATCTCGAGGATCACCGGCGCGGGATTAGGATAGGCTTCGACATTGAGCCGAGTGAACGCCGCGATGCCGGCGCCGCAGAACACGATCAGCGCCAGGACGATGATGGCCTTGCGGGTCAGGCCGAACTCGATGATGCTTTTAAACACGATGAACGCCGCCGGCTTTTGTGTCGGTCAGCCGCTTGCGGCGTTCGCGAGCTTGTTGCTGAGGAAGATCGCGCCGGTCCCCACCACCAGCTCACCCGGCGCGACGCCGTCGAGGATCTGCCGGCGGCCGTTTTGCGCCAGACCAATCTTGACCAGCCGGCGCTGAAAGCTGCGGCGGTCGCGTGTCACCCACACCGACATGGTGCCGTCGCCCTCGCGCACCACCGCGTCGAGCCGCACCGCGGGTGACGTAACCGGCTTCGCCACCTCGATCGTGAAATTGGCCAACATGCCGGGGCGCAGCAGATTGGCCGGATCGTCGATCTCGGAACGGACTAACTGGCGGTGCGAACTCGGGTCGATGCTGCTGCCGAGTGCGGTCACCCGACCGCGAAACACCTGACCAGGATAGGCCGCCACCCGCGCCTCGACCGGCTGACCAAGCCGGAACGCGGGCGCATCGGTCTCAATAACGTTCGCCACCATCCATTTGATCGACAGATTGGCGAGCGTCAGCGGTGGAGGCGCGCTGCCGGGTTGCACGTAGAGGCCCGGCGCCGCGTTGCGTGCGGTCACCTGCCCGTCCACCGGGCTGCGCACGATCAGGGTGGAGTCGACGTGGCGCTCGGCGATGATGCGGTCGATCTCGGCTTCCGACTTGCCGAAGATACGGACTGCATCTCGCGCTGCCTTGTGATTGCCTTCAGCGGTCTGCTGATCGGACGTGGCCTGATCGACATCGCGCTGCGGCGCGCCGCCGGTCTTGAGCAGCTGGCGCACCCGGTTGAGATTGCGGTTCTGCAGCTCCAGCACGCCGGCGGTCGCCAGCAGCGTCGACTCCGCCTGCAGCAGGTCGGAGCTGTCGATGGTAAACAGCGGAGCGCCCTTCTTCACCTCGTCGCCGAGATTGAAGAAGGTGTCGATGATCCGTCCGGCATAGGGCGTGAACACCTGTACCAGCAGGTTTTCGTTGTAGGCGATCGATCCCAGCGCGTCCTTGGTAATAAGGAATTCGCGCTGCTCGACCGGTTCGATGCTGATCGCCTCGACCTGTTTGGCCGAGAGAGCGATCGTCTGCTGGGCGAGATCGATGCCATCCCGGCTCGTGTCCACCGGCTGCGCTCCGGCCGTCGCGACGAGACTGCCGGATCGCATGGCAAGCGCCACGCACCCGCCCGCAACCAGAAGCGCGACCGCGGCAGCGTAAATCGGTGTCTTCCAGCTGTGCTGCATCTGCGCCCCGCAGTCGAACAGATCGGCCGTTTCCGGACGCCTTCGCTGTGGTTAGCAGACCGAGCTTACACCAACCTGACACGGCGCCGTCGTGCTCGCAAAATTACCAATTACGGCGCAGATCTGCCCGCTGTACGCTCGCGGCTTGCACGTGGTACGAAGCACAAGCACAGACCGTCAAAGCTTTGCCCCGCGATGCGCCTCCTGATCGTCGAAGACAACCTCGAACTGGCGGACCTGATCTCGCGGGGCGTCAACGCCGTCGGCTACGATGTCGATATTGTCAGCGGCGTCGAGGATGCGCGCGCTGCACTCGCATCGGTGAACTACGTCGCGATGGCGCTCGACCTCGGATTGCCGGACGGCGACGGCATGTCCCTGCTGCGCGAACTGCGCGCCGGCCATGAATCGATCCCGGTGCTGGTGCTGACCGCGCGCAGCGGCGTGCAGGATCGCGTCTCCGGCCTGAAGGCCGGTGCCGACGACTATCTGGTCAAGCCGTTCGCGATCGAGGAGATGGTGGCGCGCATTGAAGCCATTCTGCGTCGCCCTGGTCACCTGCTCGGCCGCTCGCTCACCCTCGGAAATCTGACTTTCGATACCGAAGGACGCCAGATCTTGATCAGCGGCGAGCCGCGCCTATTGTCGGGCCGCGAGCTCAACGTGCTCGAATTGCTGCTGCGCCGGCAGGGTCGCGTCGTGCCGAAGAAGACGCTCGAGGATCAGATCTTCGGGCTTGGCGGCGACGTCGCCTCGAACGCGGTCGAGGTCTATGTCTCGCGACTGCGCAAGCAGCTCGAAGAGCTCGGCGCCACGGTGCAGATCCGGACGATCCGCGGCGTCGGCTATCTGCTGTCGGAGATCAAGTAAGTGTTCCGGCGCGACTCTCTCGCCGCCCGCATCCTGCTGCTGCATGTGGTGGCGCTGACGATCACCGCGGTGGTGCTGCCGCTGATCCTGTTCTGGCTGCTCAACCGCGAGATCGACCGGCTGCACGGCGACGCCATGCGACGCCAGGCCGAGGTGGTCGCCGAACATCTCAGCGTCGGCCCGGACGGACAGCTCAACCTCGCCCTGCCGCAGGATCTGCGCGACGTATATTCGGCCGCCTACGGCCGCTATGCCTATGCGGTGATCGACGGCTCCGGCCAAGTGCTGTTCAGCTCGAACCCGGACCGCAAACCACTGCTGCCACGCCGATCCGCGGAGCGCGCCTCGTGGTTCGGTCTCGTCACCGGATCGACCGGCCTTTCGGGAGACAGCATCGAGCGACGCATCGGTGGCCGGACGCTGACAATTCAGGTGGTCGAGGATCTGTCGAACGGCGACGTCATCATCGACGATATCGCCGCCAACTTCTTTCATCGTGCCGGCTGGATCACGCTGCCGATCCTGCTGCTGCTGCTCGCGTTCGACATCGTGATCTTCCGGCGTGCGATCCGCCCTCTGGTCGATGCGTCGGAACGCGCTGCCGGCATCACCCCGAGCCGCACCGACATCCGGCTGCCGATGCAGGGCATCCCCAGCGAAATCCGGCCGCTGGTCAGCGCGGTCAATCAGGCGTTCGACCGGCTCGAACACGGCTTCAACGAGCAGCGCCGCTTCACCGCGGATGCCGCCCACGAATTGCGGACACCGCTCGCAATCCTCAGCGCGCGGATCGAAACGCTGGAGCCGAAACCGGCCGGGAAAGACCTGCAACGCAATCTTGCCGCGATGAGCCGGATCGTGTCGCAGCTGCTCGATGTCGCCGAGATGGACGCGATGCGGGTCGATCCGGACGAAACCGTCGATCTCGTCGACATCGCGACCGAACTGATCGAAACCGTCGCACCGGCCGCGCTCGCCGCCGGCAAGGAGATCGGCCTGCGCGGTGGAGATGCCCCCGTCCCTGTGCGCGGCAACGCCGAGATGATCCGGCGTGCGCTGCGCAACCTCGTCGACAATGCGATCCGCCATACACCACCCGGCACCGAGGTGATGATCGAGATCGATCCAGCCGGACCCAGCGTCGCGGTGCGCGATCATGGCCCCGGCATTGCCGAGGCCGACCGCAGCCTGATCTTCGAGCGGTTCTGGCGCGGTGACCGCGCCCGCAGCGATGGCGCCGGACTGGGCCTTGCGATCGTCAAAGCGGTCGTCGACGAACACGGCGGCGCCATCGATGTTTGCGGCGCGCCGGGCGGCGGCGCGCTGATCACGTTGACATTTCAGAAGCCGGACGCCCCCTCACGCTGACGGCCGCAGCCTGAGGGAGTTTGTCGGATTGAGGTCTGATCAGACAACCGGAGGCGTGGTCGCGCCGGCGCCCAGCGATCGCTGCACCATCACCGTATCGGCCCAACGGCCGTAACGATACGCGACGCCCGGCAGCCGTCCCACGATGCCGAAGCCGAAACTCTGGTGCAGGCCGAGCGAAGCGGTGTTGTCACCATCGATATAGCCGATCATCTGACGGAAGCCGGCCGCGGCGCAGGCGTCGATCAGCTCGCGCATCAGGTCCCTGCCGATGCCGCGGCCGAGGTGATCCGGATGCACATAGATCGAGTGCTTCACCGTGTAGCGATAGGCCGGCCGCTTCCGAAACAGCACGACGTAGGCGTAGCCGACCACGACCCCGGCGCGGATCGCCACCAGATGCGGGAAGCGGCGATTGCGCAAGTTCTTACGCCGCTCCTTGAGGTCGTCCGGCTGCGGCGTGCCGTGGTCGTCGATCCCTTCGTCGAGACCACGCCGGATGTAGTAGCGATAGATGTCGAGCATCGCCTCGACATCGCCGTCGTGCGACGGACGGATCAGGATCGGCAAAACTCTGTCCACGGCAACTCCGACAGATGCAGGCGAGCTGACTATTCGGCCACGACGTAGGTGTAGAGGCGAACACGTCCAGCTTCGTCGGCCTCACGATAGACGCCCTGGATTTCAACATCGAAGCCGGGGAATTCGTTGAAACTGCGCTCGAACATCTGCAAGTAATCGAGCATCGGCTTGGCCCGCTCGCTCAAGCGCTCGCCGGGCACGATCGTCGCAATTCCGGGCGGATAGACCACGAACGGCGTGGTGGCAATTCGGCCCGCGATCTGGCTGATCGGCAGGTAGTCGACATCGTTGCGCACCAAGAAGCGCGCCGCGGCGTGCGGCGACATCGCGATCTCGGGCAGATGTTCGGGCAGGAACTGCTTGGCCTGCAGCGCGCTGACATCGGCATCGCGGAAGAACCGGTGCATCTGGCCGCACAAGTCGCGCAGCCGCACGCCGGCATAGCGCGCCGGCCGGCGCCGGCAGAATTCCGGGATCACCTCTTCCAGCGGCGCATTGTCGTCGTGCAGCTTCTTGAACGCGACGAGGCCGCTGATCAGCGTGCCGGCCTTGCTCGCCTCGACGCCCGGCGTCAGCAGAAACAGCAGCGAGTTGAGATCGTTCTTCTCCGGCACGATCCGGTTCTCGCGCAGATATTGCGCCACCACCGGCGCCGGCACGCCATGCTCGGCGTAGCGGCCGGTCGCCCGATCGAAGCCGGGTGTCAGCAACGTCAGCTTGTTCGGATCGGTCATGGCAAAGCCCGGCGCCATGTCGGCAAAGCCGTGCCAAGCCTCGCCCGGCGCGATCTGCCAGAACGCCGGGTTGGTCGCGAGCTGATCGGTGCTCACCGCCTCCCAGGCAACATCGTGCACCGCGCCTTCGCGCGCGGCGTCCGCGATCGCCACCCGATCCGGCACGAACGGATCGAAGAACCAGCGCCGTTCCGGCCGCGCTTCCTTCTCCTCGAACTCCCTCCGCACCGCGCGGATCTTCTTGCGCAGCTCGATGCCGAGCCGGATCGTATCGTCCCACAGCACTTCGCCGGAGCGGCCCTTCATCATCTGCGCGCCGACATCGAGCGAGGCGAACAGCGGATAGAACGGTGACGTCGAGGCGTGCTGCATGAAGCTCTCGTTGAAACGCCGATGCTCGACCCGCCGCTTCTGGCCGCGGATGTGGCGATCCTTGATGTGGATCTGCGACGCCTGGGAGAAACTGGCGAGCTGCTTGTGGGTCGACTGCGTCGCGATGATGCCCGGCGCGTCGTCGCCGAGATTGGCCAGCCCCATCGCGAAGCGGCCGGCATAGAGCGGATGAAACTTCATGAAGCCGGCCCAGGCTTCGTCGAACAGAATGTAGTCGCACAGGTGCCCGATGCGGCGCAGGATCATCTCGGCGCTGTGGATGGTGCCGTCATAGGTGCACTGCTCGACCACCGCCACGCGGAACGGGCGCGGCTTGCGCCACGCTTCCGGGTCCTTGACCAGCGGATGGCTGCGGATGCGTTCGCGCAGCGCCTCTTCATCCAGCGCGTCCCACGCCATCGGCCCGATCAGCCCCCAGGCATTTCGGACGGTCGGAATGTAGACCGGAATCCCGCCGCCCATCATCAGCGCGCCGTGATGCGCCGCCTTGTGATTGTTGCGATCGAACAGGACGAGATCGCCGTCGGTGACGAGCGCCCCGAGCGCGACCTTGTTGGAGGTCGAGGTGCCGTTGAGCACGAAGTAAGTCTTCTCGGCGCCGAAGATCTGCGCCGCTTCCTTTTGTGCGCGAAGCGCCGGCCCCTCATGGGTGAGCAGATCGCCGAGGTCGAGCACCGAATTGTCGAGGTCGTCGCGAAACACCGCCTCGCCGAGGTGCTCGATGAATACCCGGCCGATCGGACTGCGGCTGTAGAACATGCCGCCGTTATGGCCGGGGCAGGTCCAGAGCTGGTTGCCCTCCTCCGCATAGTCGACCAGCGCGCCGAAGAACGGCGTCTTCAGCGTGTCGGCATATTGCTTCAGCCGGCTGATCAGATTGCGCGCGATGAAGGTCGGCGTCTCCTCGGAGAGAAAGACGTAGCCGTCGATGAAATCCAGCACCTCGACCGGCACTTCCTCGAACCGCTTGCGGCGGATCAGCAGCACGATCGGGAAATCCAGACCGCGCCGGCGCATCAGGTTGATCAGCGCGGCGGTCTTTCCCTCGAGCCCCTTCTTGCCCCAGTCGACCACCATGCAGCCGATCGCGGCGTCGGTCTGCACCGCGATCTCGGCATCCTCGAGCTTGCGTGCCTTGACGATCTCGAAGCCGGAGCGCTCGATCTCGGCGACAATCTGGTTGAACCGAAGCCCTTCGAGATCATCCGCGTCGAAGGTGGGAGCCGAGAACAGAAAGGTGAAGCGCCTGAAATAATCCATGAGGGTGCCCGGTTGAGTTGCCGTCACTCTGTCGCCGCGTTGTGTGACAGTGTGGTGACGCGAACCGCCACTGCGCTCGGATGGCGCGCGACCGGCCGCGACAGCCAACGGCGAACATGGCGGATTGGTTCACCCCCACGGGCTCCTGCTGCGCGCGCGTGACGTCTCAGTGCCGGCGAGATCGTGCGCGCTGATCCGGCCGCCCCAGAATCACCGAGCAAGTCGCATCAGAGAGAACGGGCGCGGCCACGTCCGTGACATGCGTTCGAGCTGTTTCGCTACATATGGAGGAGATCGAGAAACCGACTCGCACTGACGCGTGCGTCGGATACCACCCATCACCGCCCCTTTGATTGCTATACCGCGTCTTAAAGGGGGGGCTTGGTGGGCGCACTAGGGCTCGAACCTAGGACCCGCTGATTAAGAGTCAGCTGCTCTACCAACTGAGCTATGCGCCCGCAGCCGTTTCGGCTGGGTCCCTTGCGGGGACGGCGTCGTTTAGCAAAGCCCACCGGGGATGTCCAGCAATGCGGGCGACTTTTTTCAGTTCTGTGACGAGAAACTTCAGGGCGTGAAAACCGCAGCCGGTTCAGAGTGTTTCGAGGCGACGAGATGGCGCCTGGACGTGCGCTGATGCGCACTGCCCTTGCGCGAAGCCACCGGACGCGGTGGTGGAATCGCCGGACCGACCTGCTCGTGCTGCGCCGAGGGCGCATGGCAAGTCGGCCGAGCAAGGCTCCGGCGGGCATGGAGGCCCGCCGGGCCTGTTCGGCGTGGAGCCTCAGAGCCTGCTCGGGCCGTCGCCATCGTCCATCGGGCCGTGGCGGTCCATCATCGGGCCGCGGCCGCGATCACCGCGATCCCAGCGCGGACCGCGATCGTCGTCGCCGCCCCGGTCCCGGTGCATGAAGCCGTGATGATGGCGCCAGCCGAAGCCGCCGCCCTCCATCCGGGTCAGCACCCGCAGGCGGCGCTTCTGGCCGTCGTCGAGCGATTTGTAGAGCGGGTCGGCGGCATCGGCGATCTTCTTCATCGCGGCCGCGGTCGCGGCCATCGAATCGGCGCGGTCGCGCAGCCGCGCCACTGGATCGACGTCACGCGGCTCGCGGTCGTCGTCGCGGGCCTTCATCCGCGCCTCGGCGCGATCGATCCGCAGCTTGACCATATCCTTCACCGCGGCCTCGACCGGCGGCCACAGCTTCTCTTGATCGGGGGTGAGCTGCAGCCCGGCCTTCACAGCCGCAATCTTCGCGTCGGCGAATGCGCTGCGATCCTGAGCGCTGAACGCGTGCCGGCCATGCTCGAACCAGCCGCGATGCTCGGCGTAAGCCGCCGTCGAACCGGCGAACACCAGCGCGGCGACACCGGCGAGCAGAACCTTCTTCATGGCAACCTCCTTCGAAAGGTGGCCATGAAGATGAGCGCCCTGCCCGACGGCTTCAACTTAACGATTGGACAGACGAGGCCGTCTTACCAAGATGTAATGTGTTGTTAGCAGACCGAAACGAACGGACACCAACTACAACATTCCGAGCATCCGCGGCAGCCACAGCGAAATCTCAGGCACGTAAGTCACGAGGCCGAGGAACGCCAGCATGGTGAGCAGCCACGGCATCACCGCCACCGTCAGTTCGGTGATCCCCATTTTGGCGATGCCGGAGGCCACATAGAGATTGAGGCCCACCGGCGGGTGGCACATGCCGACCTCCATGTTCACCACCATCAGGATACCGAGATGGACCGGGTGAATGCCGAGCTTGACCGCGACCGGGAACAGGATCGGCGCCATGATCAGCACGATCGAGGTCGCTTCCATCACGTTGCCGGCGAGCAGCAGCAGGATGTTGACGACCAGCAGGAACCAGATCCAGTTGACACCCGCGGTCGACATCCAGCTCGCGATTTGCTGCGGGATGTTTTCGTTGGCCATCAGGAACGAGAACAGCACGGCGTTGGTGATGATGTAGAGGATCATCGCGCTCATATTGGCCGAGCCGAGCAGCACCCGCGGGACGTCGCGCAGGCCCATGTCGCGATAGACGAACACCGCGATGATGAAGGCGTACACCGCGCTGATCGCCGCCGCTTCGGTCGGCGTGAACATGCCGGCATAGATGCCGCCGAGCACGATCACGATCAGCAACAGGCCCCAGATGCATTTGCGGAACGCGTCGAACCGCTCCCCCCAGCTCGCCTTCGGCAGCCGCGGATAGTCGTGCTTCCAAGCGCGGTAGAAGGTCGTGAACCCGAGCAACGACGCCAGCATGATGCCGGGAATGACGCCGGCCATGAACAGCTGACCGACCGAGGCCGACGACACGCGGTTGCCGTCCGGATCGAGCGCGATCGAGCCGCCTGTCGCCACCGCATACACCACCATCACGATCGACGGCGGGATCAGAATGCCGAGCGCACCCGAGGTGGTGATGACACCGGCGCCGAACCGCTTCGGGAAGCCCTGCTTCACCATCGCCGGCAGCATGATCGAGCCGATCGCGATCACGGTCGCGGGCGAGGAACCGGAGACGGCCGCGAACAGCGCACAGGCCATCACGCCCGCAAGACCGAGGCCGCCGTACCAGTGCCCGACCATCGTGGTGGCGAAGTTGATCATGCGGCGGGCGACGCCGCCGTGGGTCAGGAAGTTGCCGGCCAGGATGAAAAACGGGATCGCCATGATCTCGAAGTTCTCGATGCCGGTGAACAGCTTCAACGACACCGCTTCCATCGGCACGTTGGTCATCAGCACGACGAACGACAGCACGGTGAGACCGAGCGCGATCGAGATCGGCATGCCGGTCAGCATCAGGGCAATCAGCAGCCCGAAGATGATTGCGGTGTTCATCGGACGGCCTCCGCCGCTGCGGCTGCGGACCCGGGCATATGCGGCTCGTCGATCCCCTCGACCTGGCCGTGGTCGTGATGCGGCAGATGATCATGGCGCCAGAAGTGGTAGGCGACCTGCAGAAAGCGGAAGCACATCAGATAGGAACCGAGCGGAATGCAGAGATAGACGATCCAGCTCGGGATCTCGAGATCCGGCGAAGTCTGATTGGTGTCGATCAGGCCGTAGACGAACTTGGCCCCCATCGTGCCGATGATGAAGGTGAAGAAAGCGCCGCAGAACAACCCGAACAGGATCGTCACCTTGCGCAGATTGGGCCGCATCACGTTGACCAGCACGTCGACGCCGACATGGATGCCGGTGCGGACACCGTAGGCGGCGCCGAACTTCGCCATCCACACGAACATGTAGATACACAGCTCCTGCGCCCACGACAGGTCGATCGGAAACAGGATCGGGTACAGGAATGGAATGCCGACCAGATAGCGATGCATCACCGCGATGAAGATCAGCAGCGTGGCGCCGCCGATCATCGTGGCAATCAGAATCTCCTCGAGCCTGTCCAGGATGCGCAGGACCATACATTCCCCCTGTGGATCGGCCGGTCGCCTGTGTCGCAGCGAACATAGGGCCGTCTCGTGATTCCAGTCCCGCAGCCCCCTGCGGTCCGGCAAAAGCCGAGGGCGCCCGCGTCAACACGCGGGCGCCCGTTCGCAAATGTTACTTGGTCGGGCCGCCGCCGCTTTCCTTGACGAACTCTTCGATCAACGCCTTGCCGACGCGGCTGCCGACCTCGTCATACACCGGCGCCATCGCCTTGCGCATCGCGAGGTTCTGCTCCGGCGTCAGCGTGATGATCTCGGTCTTACCCGACTTCTTCATCTCTTCGAGAGCTTCTTCGTTTTCCTTCTGCGACTGGCTGTTGCCGAACTCGGTGGCTTCCTTCATCGCCTTGTCGAGCTGCGCGCGGACGTCGGCCGGGATACCGTCCCAGAACTGCTTGTTCACGATCACCGCGTAGCCAATGTAGCCGTGGTTGGTGACGGTGGTGTACTTCTGCACTTCGTGCATCTTCTGGGTGTACATGTTCGACGGCGTGTTTTCCTGGCCGTCGACGACGCCGGTCTGCAGCGCCTGGTACACTTCGGAGAACGCCAGCACCTGCGGAATCGCGCCGAGCGAACGGAACTGGGCGTCGAGGACCTTCGACGACTGAATCCTGAACTTCAGGCCCTTGTAATCTTCCGGCGCGATCAGCTTCTTGTTCGCGCTCATGATCTTGAAGCCGTTGTCCCAGTAAGCGAGACCGGTCATGCCCTTGGAGTCGAGCAGCTTGAACAGCTTGGCACCGACCGGACCGTTAGTCACCTTCCGCAGCGCGGCGATGTCCGGCAGGATGTAGGGCAGATCGAAGACTTCGAATTCCTTGACGCCGGCCGGGCCGAACTTGGAGATCGAAGGCGCCAGCATCTGCACGGCGCCGAGCTTCAGCGCGTCGAGCTCTTCCTTGTCCTTGAACAGCTGCGAGTTCGGATAGACTTCGACCTTGACCTTGCCGTCGGTGTATTTCTCGGCGAGCTCTTTGAACTTGTCGGCGGCCAAGCCCTTCGGCGTGTTGGGCGCCACCACATGACTGAACTTGATGACGATCGGTGACTGCGCGGCTGCCGGACTTACCAGCCCGAGCACGGCGAGCGATGCGAGTGCAAAAATGGATTTACGCATGTTTTCTCCCGATTCCTTTTGAGGAACGCCCCCAGCGTCCCTGCCCCGTCCGATTATCAGCCGCACCAATACAGAGAAGCACTACGAAAGGCTATTGCCCCTTCGCAGGGGCGTCGTCAACAACTGCCGCAGTGCGAAAAAAGGGCGATGCACAACGGCATCGCCCTTTCGAGTCGTTCCAGAAGTTGTAGCTGTCAGCCGCGGTTGTGCGACTTATTCACGCAATCAGCCGGCCACCGCGACGGTCGGCGCGTCCTCGCGGACGCTGCGCTGGCGCTTGGCGACGATCTTGTTCAGCGCGCCCAGATAAGCCTTCGCCGACGCCACCAGGGTGTCCGGATCGGCGGCGCGGGCGGTCATCGAACGTCCCTCATGGCTCAGCCGCACGGAGACTTCGGCCTGTGCGTCGGTTCCTTCGGTCACGGCATGCACCTGATACAGCTCCAGCTTGGCGTCGTGCGGCACCAGCGCCTTGATGCAGTTGAACACCGCATCCACCGGACCGTTACCTTCGGCCTCTTCGATCCGGATCTGGCCGTCGACGTCGAGCTTCATGGTGGCGCGCTGCGGACCGTGGGTCCCGGCGATCACGGTCAGCGACATCAGCTTGATCTGGTTCTGGCCGTGCAGCAATTGCTCGTCCACCAGAGCCTCGATGTCCTCGTCGTAGACGTCCTTCTTGCGGTCGGCCAACGCCTTGAACCGCACGAATACGTCCTCGATCTGGTTCCGCGACAATTTGTAGCCGAGGTCTTCCAGCTTGTGGATCAAGCCGGCGCGGCCGGAGTGCTTGCCCATCACCAGGGAGGTGCCCTTCACGCCCACCGTCTCCGGCGTCATGATCTCGTAGGTCTGAGCGTTCTTGATCATGCCATCCTGGTGGATGCCGCTCTCGTGCGCGAACGCGTTACGGCCGACGATCGCCTTGTTGTACTGCACCGGGAACGAGGTCGCTGCCGACACCGTCTTGGAGGCGTGGGTCAGCATCGTGGTCTCGATCCGGTTCCAATACGGCAACTTGTCCTGCCGCACCCGCATCGCCATCACCAGCTCTTCCAGCGCGGCATTGCCGGCGCGCTCGCCGATGCCGTTGATGGTGCATTCGATCTGACGCGCGCCGCCCGCGACACCGGCCATCGAATTGGCCACCGCCATGCCGAGGTCGTTATGGCAGTGGACCGAGAACCGCGCCTTGTCCGAGTTCGGCACGGTTTCACGCACCTTGCGGAACAGCTCACGATATTCCTCAGGTACTGCATAACCGACCGTATCCGGCAGGTTGATCGTGGTGGCGCCCGCCTTGATCGCCGCCTCGATGCAGCGGCACAGGAAGTCGAACTCGGTACGGGTGGCGTCTTCCGCCGACCACTCGACGTCGTCGGTGTGGTTGCGGGCGCGGGTCACCGACGAGATCACCATCTCGTAGACCTGCGCGGCCTCCATCTGCAGCTTGTACTTCATGTGCACCGGCGAGGTGGACAGGAAGGTATGGATGCGGCCGCGCTCGGCCGGCTTGATCGCCTCGGCGCAGCGGTCGATGTCCTTGTGGGCCGCGCGCGACAACCCGCAGATCACCGAGTTCTTCGAGCGCTTGGCGATCTCGTGCACCGCCTCGAAGTCACCATCGGAGGCAAACGGGTAGCCGGCCTCGATGACGTCGACGCCCATGTCGTCCAGCATCCGGGCGACGTTCAGCTTCTCCTCGAACGTCATGGTGGCGCCGGGGCACTGCTCGCCGTCGCGCAAGGTGGTGTCGAAAATGATGACGCGGTCCTGTTCGGACTGGGTGGTGGTGGTCATGAAAAATGTCCTTTGGTCGGGGCGCCGCGCGGGCGCATGAGGGGCTGGCTGTCGTGCGATCCCCTGAGTGCCCAGGCAAAATTGCCCAGACGGCCCTCAGGGGCGGCTAAGAAGCAGCAGCCCGCCAAGCGCGAGGGTCTCGAGCGCGAGGGTCGAGATCAGCGCAGTCGGAATCGCGGACGCGGCGGAGACCGCCGTTCCTTCCATCCCGATGCTCGCGCGACCGATCGTCATTCCCGACACCTTCATGGCCCGATCGTCGTCGACATCTCTTGAGAGAAGGTTGACGCAAGTGTCCGACGGACCGAACGGTTAATCTTGTAAACGACCTCGCCACCGTTTCGCAACGCCAAATCATGGTCAAAACCCGCGATAAAGCGTCAGAAACACTGACCTAAACCATGGTCGGGCTGGCGATGCACCGCCGTGGGTTTCTTCACCCGCCGAAACCGCTTATGGCTGTGCACAAGCCGAACGACCCCGACCGGAGCACCCGCTTTGAACTCGATCGCCCATTCCACGCTCGCCGCCGCCAGCCCCACCATCCGCCACGACTGGACCCGCGAGGAAGCGGCGGCGATCTATAACGCGCCTTTCGCCGATCTGATGTTCCGGGCGCAGACCATTCACCGCCAGAGCTTCGATCCCAATCAGGTCCAGTGCAATCAGCTGCTCAACGTCAAGACCGGCGGCTGCGCCGAGGATTGCGGCTATTGCAGCCAGTCGGCCCATCACGACACCGCCCTGCCCGCCTCCAAGCTGATGGAGCCGGCCAAGGTGATCGAGGCCGCCAAGGCGGCCCGCGACGCCGGAGCGACGCGCTACTGCATGGGCGCGGCATGGCGCTCGCCGAAGGAGCGCGACATGGCTCCGATCATCGAGATGGTGAAGGGCGTCAAAGCGCTCGGCATGGAAGCCTGCATGACGCTCGGCATGCTGAGCGACGATCAGGCCAAGCAGCTCGCCGACGCCGGCCTCGATTACTACAACCACAACGTCGACACCTCCGAGGAATTCTATTCCTCCGTGGTGAAGACTCGCAGCTATTCGGACCGTCTCGATACGCTGGAGAAGGTCCACGACGCCGGCATCAAGGTTTGCTGCGGCGGCATCCTCGGCCTCGGCGAGAAGCCGACCGATCGCGTCGAGATGCTGCGCACGCTCGCCAACCTGCCGCAGCATCCGGAGAGCGTGCCGATCAACATGCTGATCCCGATCGAGGGCACCCCGATCGCCAAGACCGCGACGCCGGTCGATCCGTTCGAATTCGTCCGCACCATCGCGCTGGCGCGGATCATGATGCCGAAATCGGATGTCCGCCTCGCCGCCGGCCGCACCGCGATGAGCGACGAGATGCAGGCGCTGTGCTTCCTCGCCGGCGCCAACTCGATCTTCATCGGCGACACCCTGCTGACCACGCCGAACCCGGGCGACAGCAAGGACCGCGCGCTGTTCAACCGCCTCGGCATCACCCCGCGCGACGACCTCGGCGTCCACGCCCACGGCTGAGGGGCGACGACGCTCCGATAAACGCGTCATGGCCGGGGTGTCCCAGCCATGACGAGGTCGTTGCGCGTGCAGGCTCATGGTTCGAGACGGCGCTTCGCGCCTCCTCACCATGAGGCCGCGTTGGCAGACCTGGCGCGCTCTGCTTAGTCCCTCATGGTGAGGAGCCTTGGCATCGCTTGAAGAGCGAGGCCGAGGCGCCTCGAACCATCGGGCCGCGGCGTCACCGCACCTTCTTACTCAATCATCTCCGCTCAGCAGCATCGTCAGGTAGGTGGTGACGAAGCGCGGCATTGTGGGCAGGAAATCGTCTTTCGAGCGCACCAGATGGACGCGGGTGAATTCCGGCTCCTGCTCCCGAGCCAGATACGCCTCGATCCGCGCCTTCAGCGCGTCGCTGGGCAAATAGACGTCGAGGATCCGCAGCATCGCCACCAGCGGACCGGCTTCGACGCAGTGCCAGTGATCCGCCGCGCGATAATCGGACCGCACCAGCCCGGTCTCCTCCTTGACCTCGCGCGTCACACTGGCGGCGATGTCGAGGCGGTGGTTGCGAACGTCGGACAGGTCAGGCGTTCCGCCGGCGAAATACACCTTGCCGGCGTTGGCGGTGTGCGCGCCCATCTCGCCCAGCACGATCGCGCCGTCAGCGGCCCGGATCACTCCCATGCCAAAGCCGTTGAACACCGACGGGTCCGGAAACTCCCAATCGCGCCAGGACAGGAAGCTGGCGTAGTCGACCTCGAAATACTCGGCACTGAAGCTGCCGCCGTCGAACCGCGGCTGACGGCCGAGCAGCACGCGGCCGTTCCACAATTTCGGCTGCGCGACCTGACGCTCGGCGAAATGCGCGTCGATGTCGGCGCGGCGCTTGTCGGCGAACGGCCAGACAAAGCCGCTGACCCACAGATCGAGATTGTTCACCCGATGGATCGTGACGGGCCCAGGATCGATCACGCACGCACCTTCATTTGGAGCCAGGGGAGCCCTTCGCCGCCTGTTCGACGAAGGCGTTGGTGTAGGTCTTGGTAACGTCGATATTGGCCTTCGCCACGTCCGGCGAGCTGGTGCTGAACACCGCCAGCACGGCGTCCGCCCCCTTCGGATCCATCAGTCCGGTGGTCGAGTACATCGGGATCGTGTTCTTCAGCGCCGCGACATACTGCGCTTTATCTTTGCCGACGATGTTGGCCGGCATCTTGTCGGCGGTTTCCTCGGCCGAATGGGCGTGGATCCAGTTCAGCGTGCCGAGGATCGCCTTGGTCAGTGCCAGCGCCTCGTTCGGATGCGCCTTGATCCAGGCCGTGGTGGCGTACAGCGCGCCGCCCGGATAGTCGCCGCCGAACACCTCGCGGGTGTCGTGCTCGGTGCGGGTGTCGCTGAGGATGCGGAGGTCGGCATGCGCCGCCTGCAGGATCGTCACCGCCGGATCGAGCATCACCGCGGCGTCGATCTGGCCCTGCTGCATCGCCGCCACCGCGGTGGCGCCGAGGCCGACGCCGACCACCGAGACGTTGTTCGGGTCGATGCCGTTCTTCTTCAGCTGATACTTCAGAAAGAAATCGGTCGACGAGCCCGGGGCGCTGACGCCGACCTTCTTGCCGGCGAGATCCTTGATCGACTTGATCTCCGCAGTGTGGGCCGGGGACACCGCCAGCACCAGACCGGGATAGCGGTCGTAGACCACGAAGCTCTGCATCTCCTGCTTCTTGGCGGCGAGGTTGACGGTGTGGTCGAAATAGCCAGAGACGACGTCGGCGCTGCCGCCGAGCACGGCTTTGAGCGCATCCGAGCCGCCCTTGAGGTCGACAAGTTCGACGGCGAGCCCGGCCTTGTCGTACTCGCCGAGCTGCTTGGCCAGCACGGTCGGCAGATAGCACAGGCAGGCGCCGCCGCCGATCGCGATCGTCACCTTGCTCTGCGCCTGCGCGGCGCCGGCGGTGAGCAGGATCGCGGCGAGCGCCGCGACGACGTGTCGAAAGCCGACCTTCATGGTGTTGGTTCCCCCCAAACGAAACGGCAAGAACCATATGCCAAAGCCGCGCCCCGCTCTAGTCCGCCTGCGGCCCGCCGCTCGGCTGCGGCCGCCATACCAACAGGCGCCGCTCCACGAGGCTGACCGCGAGGTCGATCAGGATCACGAACACCGACAGCACGAACATGCCGGCGAATACGCCGGCGACATCGAAAGTCCCCTCGGCCTGCTGGATCAGGTAGCCGAGCCCGGCGGCAGCGCCGAGATATTCCCCGACAACTGCACCAACTACTGCAAAACCGATCGCGGTGTGCAGCGACGAAAACATCCACGACAGCGCCGACGGCCAGAACACATGCCGCATCATCTGCCGCTCGCTCATCCCGAGCATCCGCGCGTTGTCGACCAGCGTCGCGCTGGTTTCCTTGACGCCCTGATAGACGTTGAAGAACACCACGAAGAACACCAGCGTCACGCCTAGCGCGACCTTGGACCAGATGCCGAGCCCGAGCCACAGCGTGAAGATCGGCGCCAGCACAACGCGCGGCAGCGCGTTGACCATCTTCACATAGGGATCGAACACCGCCGCCACCCGCGGCTGCCGGGCGAACCAGAACCCGACAAGCACGCCCGCGACCGAGCCGATCACGAAGGCGAGCAGCGACTCCTGCAGCGTGATCCACAAATGCTTCCAGATCATCCCGGAAGCGAACCAGGCGATCACCTGCTTGGCGACATCGACCGGCGTCGAGAAGAAGAACGGCGGCAGCAGCAACTTGCCGGCGATCGGCACCGTGGTGAGCACCTGCCACAC
>NZ_QUMK01000089.1 GCF_010907035.1 Rhodopseudomonas sp. BR0M22 | reverse complement strand
CGCCGAAGGGCTTCAAGGACGCCTACAAGCAGATCGCCGAAGGCGGCTGGATGGGCCTGTCGTCGCCGGCCGAATATGGCGGCCAGGGCCTGCCGATCACGCTGACCCAGACGGTGCAGGAATTCCTGAACTCCGCCAATATGGCATTCGCGATGTATCCGGGGCTGACCATGGGCGCCGCGGCGGCGCTGACGGTGCACGGCTCGCCGGAGCAGAAGCAGACCTATCTGCCCAAGATGGTGTCCGGCGAGTGGACCGGTACCATGAACCTCACCGAGCCGCAGTGCGGCACCGATCTCGGCCTGCTGCGGACCAAGGCGGTGAAGCAGGCGGACGGCAGCTACAAGATCACCGGTACCAAGATCTTCATCTCGGCCGGTGAGCACGATATGGCCGACAACATCATCCATCTGGTGCTGGCGCGGATCGAAGGCGCACCGGCCGGAATCAAGGGCATCTCGCTGTTCGTGGTGCCGAAATTCCTGGTCAACCCGGACGGCACCGTCGGCGCCCGCAACGGCGTGATCTGCGGCTCGATCGAGCACAAGATGGGCATCCACGGCAACGCCACGTGCACCATGAACTACGACGGCGCCACCGGCTGGCTGGTCGGCGAAGAGAACAAGGGCATGCAGGGCATGTTCGTGATGATGAACGAGGCTCGCCTCGGCGTCGCCGTGCAGGGGCTCGCGCAGTCGGAAGTCGCCTATCAGAACGCCGTCGAATACGCCCGCGAACGGCTGCAAGGCCGGGCGCTGTCGGGACCGAAGGCGACCGACAAGCCGGCCGATCCGATCATCGTGCATCCCGACATCCGCCGCGCGCTGCTGACGATGCGCGCCTTCAACGAGGCGGCGCGGGCGCTGGTGCTGTGGACCGCGCTGAAGAGCGACGTCGCGCATCGCTCCAGCGACGCCAAGGAGCGCCAGGTGGCCGACGATCACCTCGGCCTGATGACGCCGGTGCTGAAGGGCGTGCTGACCGACGGCGGCTTTGCCAATGCGGTCGCCGCGCAGCAGGTTTACGGCGGCCACGGCTACATCGCCGCCAACGGCGTCGAGCAGTTCGTCCGCGATGCCCGCATCGCGATGATCTACGAAGGCGCCAACGGCATTCAGGCGCTCGACCTGGTCGGCCGCAAGCTGCCGCGTGACGGCGGCCGCGCCGTGATGGCGTTCTTCGCCGAGGTCGGCGCCTTCGCCAAGGAGCACGGCGGCGACGAGGCGATGAAGCCGTTCGTGGCGCCGCTGTCGACTTCGCTCGGCCATCTGCAGAAGGCTACCACCTGGCTGATGATGAACGCGATGGCCCAGCCCGATAACGCCGGCGCCGCCGCCACCGACTACATGCACCTCTTCGGCCTCGTGGCGATGGGCTACATGTGGGCCAAGATGGCCAAGGTGGCGCAGGACAAGATCGCGGCTGAGGGTGCAAAGCCCTTCCTGACCCGCAAGCTGGTCACCGGCCGGTTCTTCGCCGAGCGGATGCTGCCCGAGACCGCGCTGCGGCTGACCCGGATCGAATCCGGCTGCGCCACGCTGATGGAACTGCCGGCGGAAGCGTTCTGACGCTTTCGTCAAACCAACGTCGTCATTGCGAGCGAAGCGAAGTAGTCCGAGCCGCGCACGAAGTCTGGATTGCTTCGTCGCTACGCTCGTCGCAATGACGCCTCGACACGCGATTGTTCAATTCGTCCGGCTCCTGTGAGCCCGGACCGAAACGGGAGAAAACGGATGCCCGAAGCCTATATTTACGATCACGTTCGCACTCCGCGCGGCCGCGGCAAGGCCGACGGCTCGCTGCACGAGGTGACCGCGCTGGCGCTCGCCACCGTGCCGCTGAAGGCGCTGAAGGAGCGCAACAACCTCAAGAAGGACGTGGTCGACGACGTCGTGATGGGGGTGGTCGATCCAGTCGGCGAAGCCGGCTCGGACATCGCGCGGTTCGCGGCGATGAAGGCGGGCCTCGGCGAAGCGGTGCCCGGCGTGCAGATCAGCCGGTTCTGCGCCTCCGGTCTCGATGCGGTGAACTTCGCCGCGGCGCAGATCATGAGCGGCCAGCACGAGCTGGTGATCGGCGGCGGCGCGGAATCGATGAGCCGTATCGGCATCGGTGCTTCGGGCGGTGCCTGGCCGATGGATCCGTCGATGGCGATCCCGTCCTACTTCATGCCGCAGGGCATTTCGGCCGACCTGATCGCCACCAAATACGGTTTCTCGCGTGACGACGTCGACGCCTATGCGGTGCGCAGCCAGCAGCTCGCCGCGAAGGCCTGGGACGAAGGCCGGTTCGACAAGTCGGTGGTGCCGGTGAAGGACATCAACGGCCTGACCATCCTGGCCAAGGACGAGCACATGCGTCCCTCGACGACGATGCAGTCGCTGGCGCAGCTGCAGCCGTCGTTCGCGCCGATCGCTGCGATGGGCGGGTTCGACGCGGTCGCGATCCAGTCGCATCCGGAAGTCGAGAAGGTCAACTACGTGCACCATGCCGGCAACTCGTCCGGTATAGTCGACGGCGCCGGCGCGGTGCTGCTCGGCAGCAAGGAAGCCGGTGAGAAGCATGGTTTGAAGCCGCGTGCGAAAATCCGCGCCTTCGCCAATATCGGCTCGGAGCCGGCGATGATGCTGACCGGCCCGGTCGACGTCACCAACAAGCTGTTCGAGCGCTCCGGCATGAAGAAGAGCGACATCGATCTGTTCGAACTCAACGAGGCGTTCGCGTCGGTGGTGCTGCGCTACATGCAGGCGTTCGAGATCGACAACGACAAGATCAACGTCAATGGCGGCGCGATCGCGCTCGGCCATCCGCTCGGCGCCACCGGTGCGATGATCCTCGGCACCGTGCTCGACGAGCTCGAGCGCACCGGCAAGGCGACCGCGCTGGTGACGCTGTGTATCGGCGGCGGCATGGGCACCGCCACCATCATCGAGCGGGTGTGAGTATTCGATAGCGCGGCGGGCCGCGCCACGTGCGCCGGCCTGCTCCCTCCCCGCAAGGGGGAGGGGAGATGAACAACAACCGCCGCGCCGGAATGGCTGCTGGCAGCGAAGGAGCTAATCAGATGACCTTCAAGAACTTCAAAGTCGAGACCGACGCCGACGGCATTGCGCTCGTCACCTGGGACCTGCCCGGCAAGTCGATGAACGTGCTCGACACCGCGACGATCGAGGAACTCGGCGCGATCGCCGAACAGACCAGCAAGGACGCCGCGGTCAAGGGCGTGGTGATCACTTCGGCCAAGGAGGCGTTCTGCGCCGGTGCCGATCTGTCGATGCTGGAGGGCATGAACCAGCAGTTCGCCCAGATCCGCAAAGACAAGGGCGAAGAAGCCGCCCAGAAGATGCTGTTCGACGAGAGCCGCAAGCTGTCGCAGATTCTGCGCGGCATCGAGACCTGCGGTAAGCCGTGGGTCGCGGCGATCAACGGTCTGGCGCTCGGCGGCGGCTTCGAAGTCACGCTGGCCTGCCACTATCGCGTCGCAGCCGACAATCCGAAGACCCGGCTCGGCCTGCCCGAGATCAAGGTCGGCCTGTTCCCGGGCGGCGGCGGCACCCAGCGGATTCCGCGCATTGTCGATCCGCAGAACGCGATGACCATCCTGCTCAAGGGCGATCAGATCAAGCTCGACAAGGCCAAGGCGCTGAAGCTGGTCGACGCGGTGGTGCCGGCGGCCGATCTGATCAAGACCGCCAAGGACTGGATCAAGGGCGGCGGCAAGGCGGTGGCGCCGTGGGACGAGAAGGGCTTCAAGCTGCCCGGCGGCCCGGTGTTCTCCAAGCAGGGCATGATGATGTTCCCGGCCGGCAACGCCATCTATCGCCGCGAGACCTACGACAACTATCCGGCCGCCCGCGCCATCATGAGCTGCGTCTATGAGGGCCTGCTGGTGCCGATCGACGTCGCGCTGCGGATCGAGTCGCGCTACTTCGCGCACGTGCTGCAGACCAAGGAAGCGGCGGCGATGATCCGCAGCCTGTTCCTGTCGATGCAGGAGCTGAACAAGGGCGCGCGCCGCCCGCAGGGCGTGCCGCCGACCAAGGTCAAGAAGCTCGCCATCATCGGCGCCGGCTTCATGGGCGCCAGCGTCGGCTACGTCTCGGCCAAGGCCGGCATCGAGGTGGTGCTGATCGATCGCGACCAGGAGAGCGCCGACAAGGGCAAGGCGCATTGCCAGTCGGTGATCGAAGGTCTCATCAAGAAGGGCCGCGCCAAGGAGGCCGACCGTGACGCGCTGATGTCGCGCATCACCGCGACCGCAGACTTTGGCGCGATCTCGGATGCCGATCTGGTGATCGAGGCCGTGTTCGAGGATCGCAAGGTCAAGGCCGAGACCTACGCCAAGGCGCAGCCGCTCTTGAAGGAAGGCGCGATCTTCGCCTCCAACACCTCGACGCTGCCGATCAACTCGCTGGCCGAAGAGTTCAAGGACCAGTCGAAGTTCATCGGCATCCACTTCTTCTCGCCGGTCGAGAAGATGATGCTGGTCGAAGTGATCGTCGGCAAGAACACCGGCGATGTCGCGCTCGCCACCGCGCTCGACTACACCCGGCAGATCAGCAAGACCCCGATCGTGGTCAACGACAGCCGCGGCTTCTTCGCCAATCGCTGCGTGCTGCGCTTCACCGCCGAAGGCCTCGAGATGCTGATGGAAGGCGTCCCGGCGCCGATGATCGAGACCGCCGCCAAGATGGCCGGCATGCCGGTCGGCCCGCTGTCGCTGGCCGACGAAGTCGCGCTCGACCTGATCCTCAAGATCATGAAGGCGACCGAAGCCGATCTCGGCGAACAGGCGGTCGATCAGCAGCAGAAGAAGCTGATGGTCGAGCTGGTCGAAAAGCAGGGTCGGTTCGGCCGCAAGAACGGCAAGGGCTTCTACGTCTATCCGGAGAAGGGCAAGGGCCAGAAGAGCCTGTGGGACGGCATCGCCGCGCTGCAGCCCAAGCACCTCGATCCAGACACCATCGACGTCGAAGAGCTGAAGCAGCGCTTCCTCGCCGTACAGGCGGTGGAAGCCGCCCGCACTGTCGAGGACAACGTCATCGTCGATCCGCGCGAGGCCGATGTCGGCTCGATCCTCGGCTTCGGCTTCGCGCCGTTCACCGGCGGCACGCTCAGCTACATCGACTTCATGGGCACAAAGGAGTTCGTGGCGCTGTGCCACAAGCTCGAGGGCAAATACGGCTCGCGCTTCACCCCGCCGAAACTGCTCGAAGACATGGCCAAGACCGGCGACACCTTCTACCACCGCTTCGCCCCGAAGAAGCAGGCTGCGGCGTAAGCAGCCCGAGCACAGCCGGCTCCCTCTCCCGCGCGCGGGAGAGGGCTGGGGTGAGGGCGCCCCAGGCACTCAGTTCGCAATCTGCGGAGAGATTGGCCTTACCTTGATCGCTACGCGATGCGACCTCTCCCGCAAGCGGGATGGGTCACGCGACCGAGCATCAGTGCTCGCGTCGCCCTCACCCCACCCCTCTCCCGCAAGCGGGAGAGGGAGCGCGCTGCCGCTGGGGCGAGTCTTCCTCTTACTTTCAGCAGAAACAACAAGGGCCGGATCATCGTGATCCGGCCCTTTGTCTTTCCGCGCTACTCCCACTCCGTCATTGCGAGCGAAGCGAAGCAATCCAGTTCAGTGCACCGCGCTGGATTGTTTCGTCGCTTCGCTCCTCGCAATGACGAACGAGAAACGAAATTCCTCACGCCTTCTGCAGCAGCCCTTCGCTTTGCAGCGCGTCCTGCACCTTCGGCCGGGCGGCGACGCGGGCCTTGAAGGCGGCGAGGTTGGGGTAAGGGGCGAGGTCGATCTTCATCCGGTCGCACCAGCTCAGGATCACGAACAGGTAGCCGTCGGCCACTGTGAACGATGCGCCCATCAGATAGTCCTTGCCGGCGAGCTGCTTGTCGACATAGCCGAGGTGGCGGGCGATGCGGTCCTTGAAGAAATTCTTGGCATCGTCGCCGAGCGTCGGGGCGAACAGCGGGCCGAAGCTCTTGTGCAGGTCGGTCGAGATGTAGTTCAGCCATTCCTGCAGCCGGTAGCGTTCGATCGTCCCGGCCTTCGGCGCCAGCTTGCCGGAGCCTTCCTGGTCGGCGATGAACTGCACGATCGCCGGCCCCTCGGTCAGCACCGAGCCGTCGTCGAGGCCGAGCGCCGGGACCGAGCCCTTCGGGTTGATCGCGGCGTAGTCGTCGCCATTTTCGAGCTTCTTGGCCCGGATATCGACCTTGACCAGGTCGAACGGCAGGCCGGCCTCGCTGAGCGCGATATGCGGCGACAGCGAACAGGCGCCTGGCGAATAATACAGCTTCATGGGCGGCTTCCTCGGGTGGGATTGGATTTGTCGGCGCGGGCGATTAAATCCCGGTGCATGGGCAAGTCAAGATTGATGCACCTGCATACACTGCGCTACAGTCGCTGCGGATGGACGAGCCGATGAAACGCAAACCATCGACCGAGGCCACGGCCGCCTGGGTCCGCCTGATGCGGGTCCGGAGCCGGGTATTGGACGCTGTCGAGCAGGATCTGAAGAAGGCGGGCTTCCCGCCGCTGGCGTGGTACGACGCGCTGCTCGAACTGGCGCGCGCGCCGGGCGGGGAGATGCGCCCGGTCGAGCTCGAAAAGCAGATGCTGATCCCGCAATACTCGACCTCGCGCCTGGTCGACCGGTTGGTCGACGAGGGGTTGGTGGTGCGCCGCGAATGCCATAGCGACAAACGGGGTCAGTTCGTCGAAATCACCGAAGCGGGGCGCGACTTGCAGAAGAGAATGTGGACCGCCTATTCGGCGGCGATCGAAAAACACGTCGGCTCGAAATTGTCCGATGCCGACGCGGTCAGCCTGTGCGGTCTGCTCGACCGGCTCGGCTGCGCGTGCCACGGCTCCGCCGCTGCGCTCGATGCGCGAGACACCGCAGTCTCGCGATGATAAACAGCTCTCGCTTCGTGTTCGCGGTTGCTTCCGGCCGCGGTTTCCACCACCCCGCGTCGCCCGATCTCGCGCGCTTCTTTTGGACTTCCCATGGCGCGTGACCAGCTCGACATGACCCCGCTGAATTCGCGCGACGAACTGGTCGCGTGGCTTGCGGCGGGCGTAAAATCGCCGGCCGAATTTCGTATCGGCACCGAGCACGAGAAGACCCCCTTCACGCTCGACGGTCATCGCCCGGTGCCCTACGCCGGTGCGCGCGGCATCGGCGCGCTGCTCGACGGCATGCAGATCCTGCTCGGCTGGGACCCGATCATGGAGGGGCCGCACATCATCGGGCTGCACGACGTCACCGGCGGCGGTGCGATCTCGCTGGAGCCGGGCGGACAGTTCGAATTGTCGGGCGCGCCGGTCGAGACCGTGCACCAGACCCACGCCGAACTGATGGCGCATCTGTCGCAGGTCCGGGAGGTCGCCACGCCGCTCGGCATCGGCTTCCTCGGCCTCGGCCTGACGCCGTCCTGGTCGCGCAGCGAAATCCCGGTGATGCCGAAGGGCCGCTACAAGATCATGACCAACTACATGCCGAAGGTCGGCTCCTACGGCCTCGACATGATGTACCGGACCTGCACGGTGCAGACCAATCTCGACTTCTCGTCCGAAGCCGACATGGTCAAAAAGCTCCGGGTGTCGCTGGCGCTGCAGCCGGTCGCCACCGCGCTGTTCGCGAACTCGCCGTTCACCGAGGGCAAGCCGAACGGCCTGTTGTCGTTCCGCTCCGAGATCTGGCGCGACACCGACAATGATCGGTCCGGCATGCTGCCGTGGGCGTTCGAAGACGGCATGGGATTCGAGCGCTGGGTCGACTACGCGCTCGACGTGCCGATGTACTTCGTCAAACGCGGCGACGAATACATCGATGTCGCCGGTTCGTCGTTCCGCAAGTTCTTCGATGGTAACAACGAGAAGCTGCCCGGACAGCGTCCGACGCTGTCGGACTGGGCCAACCATCTGTCGACGATTTTCCCCGAGGTACGGCTGAAGCGGTATCTCGAGATGCGCGGGGCCGACGGCCAGCCATGGGGCCGCCTGACCGCGCTGCCGGCGTTCTGGGTCGGGCTGCTGTACGACGATGCCAGCCTCGACGCCGCCTGGGAGCTGGTCAAGAACTGGACCGCCGAGGAGCGCCAAACGCTGCGGGACGAGGTTCCGCGGCTCGGGTTCAAGGCCAAGATCGGCAACCGCAGCCTGCTCGAAGTCGCCAAGGATTGCATGGTGCTGGCGCATGCGGGGCTGCGTCGCCGCGGCCGGATCGACGGCTCCGGTCTCGACGAATCGCGGCATCTGACGCCGCTTGATCGCATCCTCGACAGCGGCCGCACACCGGCCGAAGACATGCTGGAGAAGTATCACGGCGTCTGGCGCGGCTCGGTGGAGCCGGCCTACGACGAATACGCGTTCTGAACGCTGGCGGACCAAGACCGCGCTGGTCCGCGCCGTTCATCCCCCATACAGGTTGTCAGCCGTCTGATGAAGGCTTGGGGCTGCGCTCCGGACCGGCCCGAGGTTCATCGGCCGGAACTCCGAGCCTAACGCGAAAGCAAGTGTGAATGCGAAGCGGCCTGCTCAGGGCGTGTTGGCTCGTGCTCGCCGTGGCAGCGGCGACGCTGTCGCCGCATGCGTCGTGGGCCCAGGCGAATTTCGACCGGATCGGCGGCGACTATCTGCGCACGCCGGTGACCAGCGGCGATCCGGCCGAATGCGGACTGATGTGCGAACGCGACAAGCGTTGCCGGTCGTGGACCTTCAGCTATCCGCGCTCGCCCGAGGAGGGCGCGATGTGCTGGCTGAAGAGCACTGTACCACCGCGTACCCCCAGTTCGTGCTGCGTCTCGGGTGTCCGTGGCGCGGGAGTGCTGGAGCCGCGCAACGATTCCAACGAAGTTTCGATCGACCGTTACGGCGGAGACTATCGCAATTTCGAGTTGAAGGCCGGCGAGGGTGACGAGGCTTGCAAGGCGGCCTGCGTCGACGAGCACAAATGCCGGGCCTGGACCTACGCCCGCCCGGGCTATGTCGGGCGCAATGCGCGCTGCTTTCTAAAGAGCCACATCAAGCCGCCACGGCGGAAGCCTGGATTCATTTCGGGCGTGGTCAGGTAACATCCCGGCTCGTCCCGGCGTATCTGTTGCGCGCGGCCGAAGCGGCCCTGCGCTTGCAACGGAGGACTACGCCATGTCGCCGATCATCACCCGGAAGAGCTTCAACCGTGCCGTGCTGGCGGCTGCCGTCGCCGCGCTGCTGCCGCTGTCGGGGGCGCTGGCTTCGACCGCCAGCCCGTACACGCCGGCAGCCTTCAAGGCGGCGCAGTCCGCCGGCGAGCCGGTGCTGATCGAAATTCACGCCGATTGGTGCCCGACCTGCAAGGCGCAGACGCCGATCATCCAGCGTCTTGCGGCCGATCCGAAATTCGCCAAGGTGAAGATCTTCCGGGTCGACTTCGACGGCCAGAAGGACGTGGTGAAGCAGTTCGGCGCCACCATGCAGTCGACCCTGATCGTGTTCAACGGCGCCGCCGAAAAGGGGCGCTCGGTCGGCGACACCAAGGAAGCCTCGATCGCATCGCTGCTCGCCAAGGCGCTGTGACGCCGTGACGGCGCTGGCACTGGCCTTCGTGGCCGGGCTGCTGTCGATCCTGTCGCCCTGCGTGCTGCCGCTGGTGCCGATCGTGCTCGGCGCCGCGGTGGCGCAGCATCGTCATGGGCCGCTGGCCCTGGCAGCAGGGCTGGCGCTGTCGTTCACGCTGATCGGGCTGCTGGTCGCGGTGGCGGGCTTCGGCCTCGGCCTCGACGCCGGATTCTTTCGCGCGTTGGCGGCGGTGGTGATGATCGCGCTCGGCACCGTGTTGCTGGTGCCGTCGTGGCAGATGCGGCTCTCCGCCGCCGGTGGTCCGATGTCGAGCCTGGCGGATCAATATTTCGGCCAAGCCTCCGGCTCGGGTCTCGCCGGGCAGTTCGGTATTGGTCTGCTGCTCGGGGCGGTGTGGTCGCCTTGCGTCGGACCGACGCTCGGCGCGGCGTCGCTGCTGGCTTCAAAAGGTCGCGATCTTCCGATGGTGGCGCTGACCATGGCGGCGTTCGGAATCGGTGCGGCGCTGCCGCTGATTGCGCTCGGTCTGCTGTCGCGGGCGAGCCTGATGGCGGTCCGCGGCCGGCTGTTGTCGGCCGGCAAGCTCGGCAAGGCGGTGCTCGGCGGGGCCTTCGTCGCGATCGGCCTTGCGATCGTCACCGGCCTCGACAAGCAGATCGAGGCGGTGCTGGTCGCCGTCTCGCCGGACTGGCTCACCAATCTGACGACGCGCTTCTGAGGGCGAGCGCGCGCCGCCCTCAATGCACCGAGGTGAAGAACCGCGCCACCCGGAAGCCGGACAGCCAGTCGGTGACCGGCTGGCGGCGGACGCCGGGATTCCACGAGCCGACGATGGCATCGACCCGGCCGACCAGATCGTCGATCGGCAGCATGCCGACGCCGCCGTCGCGCACCGGGACGCGGCTGTCGGAGGAGTTGTCGCGGTTGTCGCCCATCACGAACAGATGGCCGGGCGGCACCGTCACTTCCGGCGTGTTGTCGAGCCGGCCGTTGTCGTAGAGCTTGAAGATCGGGTGGGCGACCCCGCCGGGCAGCGTTTCGATATAGCGCGCGGCGGTTTCGTAGGAGCCGTTGTCGTCCTCGGCCCGGCCGGTGCCATCCGGCGTCACCTTGGCGGCTTCGCCGTTGATGAACACCCGGCCGCCGTCGATCTGCACCCGGTCGCCCGGCAGGCCGATCACTCGCTTGACCCAGACCTGCGAGCGGTCGCCGGGCCAGCGGAACACCACCACGTCGCCGCGATGCGGGGCCGAGCCGAACAGGCGGCCGGTCTCCGGAAACGCCACATGGATCGGCAGCGACGCCGACGAGTAGCCGTAGGGATATTTCGAGGCGAGCAGCGCATCGCCGATCAACAGCGTCGGCTCCATCGAGCCCGACGGCACGTAGAACGGTTCGGCCAGAGCCGCCTTGCCCACCAGCACGATCGCCACGACTGCGGCGAGCTGCGTGAACTGCGAGCCCCAGCGCCGCGCCTTGCTCGCGGCCGTCTCCGTCTTCGTCGTCATCCGCCGGTGCCTCCGACCGTAATCTTGTCCATGCGCAGCGTCGGCTGGCCGACGCCTACCGGCACGCCCTGGCCGTTCTTGCCGCAGGTGCCGATGCCGTCGTCGAGCTGCATGTCGTTTCCGATCATGGAAATGCGGTGCAAATCGGTCGGGCCGTTGCCGATCAGCATCGCGCCCTTCAGCGGCGCGCCGATCTTGCCGTTCTCGATCTTATAGGCCTCGGTGCACTGGAACACGTATTTGCCCGACGTGATGTCGACCTGACCGCCGCCGAAGTTCGCCGCGTAGATGCCGTTCTTCACCGAAGCGAGGATCTCGGCCGGGTCGCGCTGGCCGGCCAGCATGTAGGTGTTGGTCATCCGCGGCATCGGCACATGGGCGTAGGACTGCCGGCGGCCGTTGCCGGTCGGCTTCATGCCCATCAGCCGGGCGTTCTGGCGGTCCTGCATGTAGCCGGTGAGAATGCCGTCCTCGATCAGCACGGTGCGGCTGGTCGGAGTGCCCTCGTCGTCGATCGACAGCGAGCCGCGCCGCGCCGAAATCGTGCCGTCGTCGACCACGGTCACGCCCTTGGCGGCGACCTGCTGGCCCATCAGGCCGGCAAAAGCGGACGTCTTCTTGCGGTTGAAATCGCCCTCGAGGCCGTGGCCGACCGCCTCGTGCAGCATCACGCCGGGCCAGCCGGGGCCGAGCACCACATCCATTTCGCCGGCCGGGGCCGGCACCGATTCGAGGTTGACCAGCGCCTCGCGCAGTGCGCCGTCGGCGGCGTCACGCCAGGCCTTGGTCTCGATGAACCGCGCATAGGGCTCGCGGCCGCCGTACCCCTTGGAGCCGCTCTCCTGGCGGTCGCCCTGGCCGGCGACCACCGAGACGTTGACGCGCACCAGCGGGCGGATGTCGCGATAGCTCTCGCCGTCGGGGCGCAGGATCTCGACCACCTGCCAGGTGGCGCCGACCGACACCGACACCTGCCGCACCCGCGGGTCCTTGTCGCGGATATAGGCGTCGATCTCGCCGAGCAGCTTGACCTTGGCCTCGAAGCCCGGCGCGTCGAGCGGGTTGTCGTCGCCATACAGCCGCACATTGGTGTGCGCCGGCGCCACCGCCAGCGTGCCGCTGTAGTCGCCGCGCACGGCCGCGACCGCGTCCGCGGCGCGGATCAGCGCCGGCAGCGACACGTCGGAGGAATGCGCATAGCCGACCGCGTCGTCCTTAACGGCGCGTAAACCGAAGCCCTGCGCGGTGTCGTAGGTCGCCTGCTTCAGCCGGCCGTTGTCGAAGGCGAGCGCCTCGGTCTGGCTGTATTCGAAAAACAGCTCGCCATCGTCCGCCCCCTGCAGCCCCCGCGCGATCTCGCGCCTCACCTCGTCGCGATCGAGATTGGCGCGGTCGATGAGCGAGGTCTGGGCTGGATTGGTCATGAGGTTCTGTTCCCGAAGTTGTTCGGGGCACAAGATAGGTGGTCTGACCTGGTTCTGCGAGGGGGTGGCGGATTTGGGGGGCGACGCCTGCGTCCCACCGAAAAAGCATGCTATGGTCTTCAGATGGACTACCGGGACATCATCACCATCGAGCCGGGCAAGCGAGGCGGGCGCCCCTGCATTCGCCATATGCGGATCGCGGTCGCAGATGTGCTCTGCTGGCTGGCCGATGGCCAGACGCCGGAAGAGATTATCTCCGATTTCCCGGAACTGACCGAACAGGACATCCGCGCGGCGCTCGCCTATGCGGCGGATCGTGAACGGCGGCTCATCACGGCTTCGTAATGAAGCTACTGTTCGACCAGAACCTGAGCTTCAAACTCTGCCAAGACGTCTCCGATCTTTTCCCAGGATCGTGCCATGTGCGCGATGTCGGCCTGACGCAGGCAGACGACCGGGCGATATGGAGCTTCGCTCGGGCCAATCAGTTGACGATCGTGTCCCAGGACGCAGACTTTTCCGACTTGGCGATGCTGCTGGGGCCGCCGCCGAAAGTGATTTGGGTGCGCTCAGGAAATCGGCCGCGCACCACAATCGCGTTGTTGCTTCGAACCCACGCCAGTTTGATTGCGGAGTTCGAGGCCGACGACGCGATCTGTCTGGAAATCTATTAGCTCAAAGATCTGAGACCGAGTTTGAAGATCGGTGCGTGGCGGGTTGCTTGACAATGTATCGCGCGCGATATAAATCACCCTCCATGAAATCGCCCTCGACATCGTCACGCACAACGCGTTCGGCGGACAAGCAGAGGCTGGAGAACCAGCTTTGCTTTGCGCTGTATTCGACGCTGCTCGGGGTCAACAAAGTGTATCGCGGCCTGCTGCGCGAGTTCGATCTGACCTATCCGCAGTATCTGGTGATGCTGGTGCTGTGGGAGAAGGATCGGGTCAACGTCTCGGAGATCTGTGAGCAGCTTTATCTCGAGACCACGACGCTGACGCCGCTGTTGAAGCGGCTTGAGGCGCGCGGGCTGATCAGCCGGCGACGTTCGGCCGAGGACGAGCGGCAGGTGATCGTCAGCCTCACCGAGGAAGGGCGGGCCCTGCGCCAGCAGCTCAAGCATGTGCCGGACTGCCTCGGTGCCGCGATGGGTGGTTCGTTCGACGACATCTACGAGCTACGCGACAAGCTCACGAAGGTTCGATCCAAATTGTTTCAGACCGCCTGATGCCGGAGGAGGCCCGGCCAACAAATCAATCGGCGCAAAAATATCGCGCGCGATAATCATGCGAGCGATCAAAATCGGTCGTAGAGTTTCCCAGGACCATCAACCCGAGAAGGACCACACCATGTCAGTCGAGAAAGTTCTCTACCGCGCTACGGCTACTGCAACGGGAGGTCGCGATGGGCGCGGCGTCAGCAGCGACGGGCATCTCGACGTCGCCCTGACGACGCCGAAGGAGCTTGGCGGCGCCGGCGGCGCCGGCACCAATCCGGAGCAACTGTTTGCGGTCGGCTACTCCGCCTGCTTCCTCGGCGCGATGAAGTTCGTCGCCGGGCGCGACAAGCTGCCGATCCCGAAGGACGTCAGCGTCACCGGTTCGGTCGGCATCGGCCCGATCCCGACCGGCTTCGGCATCGAAGTCGAGCTGAAGATCAGCCTGCCGGGCATGGATCCGGCCCAGGCGCAGACGCTGGTCGACCGCGCCCACATCGTCTGCCCGTATTCCAACGCCACGCGCGGCAACATCGACGTGACGTTGACGCTGGTGTGAGGCCGCGTCGATCACGCGTGACGGTTTCAATAGCGTCTCGCCACAAAGATCGTCATGCCCGGCTTGACCCGCCTGCGCGGCCGTAGCCGCTTCGACGCGGCGAAGGCCCGGGCATCCACGATTTCAAGCGAGGCCGTGCGTGTGTCCGTGGATGGCCGGGTCGGGCCCGGCCATGACGGCTATTGTGCGGAAACAGAGTGCATCATAGCCGGCGCCGCGTGATGCGAGGCGACTATCGACTGTGGAACGGCGGCCGCGGACGTTAGAGTCCCGTGCCGTCCTACGGCAGCTTGTCGTAGCCTTCGCCGAGGCCGTTGAGGCTGAGCGGGAAGCCGATGCCTTCTTCGGGCGTCTCGAAGATGATGAAGGTCGCGGTCTTGGCGCTGCGCAGTTGGCCGAGCAGCTTGTCGTCCATCACCACTTCGGCGACGCAGCCGTTCGGCAGACAGCGCACGAAGCCGGCGCGGCCGATGTCGGCGTTGTCGAGCTTGAGGCCGAGGCCCGACGGCAGCAGCACGCCGAGCGGGGCCACCACGCGCATCAGCTTGCTCTTCTGATCGGCGGTCTTGAGAATGATGACGGTGAGGCCGGCGTTGGAGCGATCCTCGGCGACCACGCTCTGGATCAGCGCGCATTGCTCGGCCTTCGCGCCCGGCGGGGTGTCGCAGCGGATCTGCCAGTCGCCATGGACCGAGCGCACAGCGCCCTGAGCGTAGGCGCTGCCGCTGCCGAACAGCGCCGCCAGCGCGATCATACCGACCGCCAGCAGGCCTCCGTTCGCGGTGCGGCGGCTCGAGGCGAGAATCGGCGAAAGTCTGGCAAGGCCCATCAGAGGTGTTTCCGAGGTCGTAACGGGTGAACGATGCGTTTTGCGGCGGGTTCCGACTGACCGCCAATGACGGCGCCATGAAGGCAGCTCGCGCGCCGGCGAATCAGGCTTCCGTGACGTTCGGGTGCTTTGCCTACAGCGAGGCCAGCATCTGTCAAGACGGCCTCACATTCCCTGGTGGTCGTGTCAGTGTCCGGCGACGCGATCCATCGCCGATCAGAAGTTGAACCTGTTGTTTGTGCGAGCCCGTCTCAATCCTCATTGCGAGGGGCGCTGAATTGTGTTTCAAAAGTAAACTAAGAAGCGTTCGCACTTGGCTACGCTTTTGTGCCGGGCGCCAAAAAACTGCACGGTTGGTCACGCCGATACGGCGGGCTTGCTGTGACTAGTCATAGGGAGCGCGGCGGCATGAAGGTGTCGAAGGGGCGAATCGGGCGGTGGTCGCTGGGGCTTGCGATCGCCTGCTGCGCGGCAGCGGTCGGCGGGACCGCCTTTGCCGAAATGGGGCAGCCTGCGCCCTGGGAAATGACGCTTCAGCAGCCCGCCTCACCGGTGATGCAAAACATTGTCTGGTTTCACAGCTTCCTGCTGTGGCTGATTACCCTGATCACACTGTTTGTGGCGGCGCTGCTGGTGATCGTGGTGGTGAAGTTCAACGCCAAGGCCAATCCGGTCCCGTCCAAGACCACCCATCATACGCTGATCGAAGTCGCCTGGACGATCGTGCCGGTGCTGATCCTGGTAGCTGTCGCGGTGCCGTCGTTCCGGCTGCTGTTTCTCGAACTGGATATTCCGAAGCCGGACCTCACGGTGAAAGCCACCGGCAACCAGTGGAACTGGACCTACACCTATCCGGACGACAAGATCGAATTCACCTCGATCATGCTGACCGACGAGGAGCGGGCCAAGATGAATCCGGCTCCGCCGCGACTGCTCGGCGTCGACAACGAAATGGTCGTGCCGGTCGATAAGGTGGTGCGGATCCAGACCACCGCGGCCGACGTGATTCATTCCTGGGCGGTGCCGTCGTTCGGCGTGAAGATCGACGCCGTCCCCGGCCGGCTCAACGAGGCCTGGTTCAAGGCCACCAGGGAAGGTCGCTATTACGGCCAGTGCTCGGAGCTGTGCGGGCGCGACCATGCGTTCATGCCGATCGTGGTCCACGTCGTGAACGAGCAGGAGTATCAAGCCTGGAAGAAAAAGCAGCAGGTGGCTTCGCGCAAGCGTGACGAGTCCTACGCTTCGGCCGCTTCCGCCACGCGCTGAGCGCGGCGGCAACGGAGACGTCGAACGGGGGCCGCGAGGTCCGAGGTTTTCAAGTCAGGATCTGAAGATGGCAATGGAAGCTGCAAGGGTCGCCCATTCCGATCACGCGCATGACGATCACGCACATGCGCATCCCACCGGGTGGCGGCGCTACCTGTACTCGACCAATCACAAAGATATCGGCACCATGTACCTGGTGTTCGCGGTGATGGCCGGCATCATCGGCGGCGCGATGTCGATCGCGATCCGGATCGAGCTGATGTATCCCGGCGTTCAGATCTTCCACAATTCCCACACCTACAACGTGTTCGTCACCTCTCACGGCCTGATCATGATCTTCTTCATGGTGATGCCGGCGATGATCGGCGGGTTCGGAAACTGGTTCGTGCCGCTGATGATCGGCGCGCCGGACATGGCTTTCCCGCGCATGAACAACATTTCGTTCTGGCTGCTGCCGGCTGCGTTCACGCTGCTGATCATCTCGACCTTCGTCGAGGGCGAGCCGTCATCGAACGGCGTCGGCACCGGCTGGACGATGTACGCGCCGCTGTCGACGACCGGGCATCCGGGGCCGGCGGTCGACTTCGCGATTCTGGCGCTGCATCTGGCCGGTGCATCTTCGATTCTCGGCGCGATCAACTTCATCACCACGATCTTCAACATGCGCGCGCCGGGCATGACCCTGCACAAGATGCCGCTGTTCGTGTGGTCGGTGCTGATCACCGCGTTCCTGCTGTTGCTGTCGCTGCCGGTGCTCGCCGGTGCCATCACCATGCTGCTGACCGACCGCAATTTCGGAACGACCTTCTTCTCGGCCGAAGGCGGCGGCGATCCGCTGTTGTTCCAGCACCTGTTCTGGTTCTTCGGCCACCCCGAAGTCTACATTCTGATCCTGCCGGGCTTCGGCATGATCAGCCAGATCGTGTCGACCTTCTCGCGCAAGCCGGTGTTCGGCTATCTCGGCATGGCCTACGCGATGGTGGCGATCGGCGTGATCGGCTTCGTAGTGTGGGCTCACCACATGTACACCGTCGGCATGTCGAGCACGACGCAGGCCTATTTCGTCGCCGCCACGATGGTGATCGCGGTGCCGACCGGCGTGAAGGTGTTCTCCTGGATCGCCACGATGTGGGGCGGTTCGATCGAGTTCAAGACGCCGATGCTGTGGGCGGTGGGCTTCATCTTCCTGTTCACGGTCGGCGGCGTCACCGGCGTCGTGCTGGCGAATGCCGGCGTCGACCGGGTGTTGCAGGACACCTATTACGTCGTCGCGCACTTCCACTACGTGCTGTCGCTCGGCGCGGTGTTCGCCATCTTCGCCGGCTGGTACTACTGGTTCCCGAAGATGACCGGCTACATGTACAGCGAAACCATCGGCAAGCTGCACTTCTGGCTCACCTTCATCGGCGTCAACATGGTGTTCTTCCCGCAGCACTTCCTCGGCCTGTCCGGGATGCCGCGGCGCTACGTCGATTATCCGGACGCCTTCGCCGGCTGGAATCTGGTGTCGTCGATCGGCTCCTACATCTCCGGCTTCGCGGTCTTGGTGTTCCTTTACGGGATGGCGCTCGCCTTCATCCGCAAGGAGCGTGCAGCGGACAATCCGTGGGGTCCCGGCGCGACGACGCTGGAATGGACGTTGTCGTCGCCGCCGCCGTTCCATCAGTTCGAAGTGCTGCCGCAGGTTCGTTGAGACCGGTCCTGGAACCTGCATCCGCTGCCGCTGTTGCGCTGGTGGGTGCAGGTCGAAACGAGAGGTGAGTCCGTGTCGGTCATCGATGCCAATCCGATCCCGCTTGCACCCCGGATCTCCGAAGCCGGCGTCGCCGACTACATCGCGCTGCTGAAGCCGCGGGTGATGTCGCTGGTGGTGTTCACCGCGCTGGTCGGCCTGCTGATGGCTCCCGGCAGCTTCCATCCGGTGCTGGCGATCACCGCGATCATCTGCATCGCGGTCGGCGGCGGCGCCGCCGGCGCGCTGAACATGTGGTACGAAGACGATATCGACGCCAAGATGACGCGTACCGCCAACCGGCCGATCCCGCGCGGTCGGGTGACGCGCCCGGAGGCGCTGACCTTCGGCATGACGCTGGCGTTCTTCTCGGTGGTGACGCTCGGCATCCTGGTGAACTGGATCGCGGCCGCACTGCTCGCCTTCACCATCTTCTTCTACGTGGTGATCTACACCTGTCTCTTAAACACATCTGACGCTGCCGACGACGGAGAGAGGCGACGAGTCGGTGGGCGCCGGACGCAACA
>NZ_QUMK01000088.1 GCF_010907035.1 Rhodopseudomonas sp. BR0M22 | reverse complement strand
GATGTTACGGAGGTGGTCGTCGCGGCGGCCGGCAAAACTCCCGACCGCCCCATCACCCGCCATTTCGTCAGCGACGGGAGCCCACTTTCCTGGTCGATCTTTTGCCACCAGCCGCGCTCGGCGTTGAGCTTGCCGATCGGCAGGTCGATGCTGCCTTCGTCTTCGGCCGGACCGCCCTCGACGATCGCCCAATAGGTCTTCGAAATCCGCGAATGCTTGAACAGCAGCCCCAGCGTGGCGGTGGCCTTGCGGTGGCGGCCGAGCACCAGGCAGCCGGAGGTGTCGCGGTCGAGCCGATGCGCCAGCACCGGCGGGCGCGGCAAACCGTAGCGGAGCGCGTCGAACGAAGCCTCCAGGTTTGGGCCGCCTTTGGGACCACGATGCACCGGCAGACCGGGAGGCTTGTCGATCACCAGCATCAGCCCGTCCCGATACAGCACGCGCGCCTGGATCTCGTCCGGGGTCAGTTCCGGCGGCTCGAATTGATCGGGGTGGCTTTCGTTCATGGCGCGAAACGGCTAACACAGCGCCCTGATGAGCGACACTCCGGAAAATTCAAAACAGAGCTGGTGGCGGCGGCTGTCCAGCGGTCTGAAGCGCACCTCGAGCTCGATCGGGACCGCGCTGTCGGAATTCGTGTCCAAGCGCAAGCTCGACCGGGCGATGCTCGAGGAGATCGAGGACGTGCTGCTGCGGGCCGATCTCGGCACCGAAGTGGCGGCACGGATCGCCAAGGCGGTCGGCGAGGGCCGCTACGACAAGATGATCTCGGCCAGCGACGTCAAAGAGATCGTGGCCGCGGAGGTCGAAAAGGTGCTGGCGCCGGTGGCGCAGCCGCTCGACATCGACGCCGGCAAGAAGCCGTTCGTGATCCTGATGGTCGGGGTCAACGGCTCCGGCAAGACCACCACCATCGGCAAATTGTCGGCGCGGTTCGCTGCCGAAGGTCATAAGGTGATGCTGGCTGCCGGCGACACCTTCCGGGCCGCGGCGATCGATCAGCTGAAGGTCTGGGGCGATCGCACCGGCACCCCGGTGGTGTCCGGCGCTCAGGGCTCGGACGCGGCCGGTCTCGCCTTCAACGCGCTCACCGAAGCCAAGCAGCAGGGCCGTGACGTGCTGCTGATCGACACCGCCGGCCGGCTGCAGAACCGCACCGAGTTGATGAACGAACTCGAAAAGGTGGTGCGGGTGATCAAGAAGGTCGACGCGAGCGCGCCGCATGCGGTGCTGCTGGTGCTCGACGCCACCGTCGGTCAGAACGCGCTGTCTCAGGTCGAAGCCTTCACCAAGACCGCCGGCGTTACCGGCCTGGTGATGACCAAGCTCGACGGCACCGCCCGCGGCGGCATCCTGGTGGCGATCGCCGAGAAGCACAAACTGCCGGTCCACTTCATCGGCGTCGGCGAAGGCGTCGACGATCTGTCGCCGTTTACGGCGCGCGATTTCGCCAAGGCAATCGCCGGCACGGAGGCGGCATGACCGACGACCTGCTCGAGAAGAATCGGCCGCATCCGCTGTTCAAGTTCGCGACCGAGCTGGGTCCGCTGCTGGTGTTCTTCGTCGTCAACGCCAAGTTTCATCTGTTCGCCGCCACCGGCGCCTTCATGGTGGCGGTGGTGGTGGCCATCATCGCGTCCTATGTGGTCACGAAGCATGTGCCGATCATGGCGATCGTCACCGCCGTGGTGGTGCTGGTGTTCGGCACCCTGACGCTGGTGCTGCACGACGAGACCTTCATCAAGATGAAGCCGACGATCGTGTACTCGCTGTTCGGCGCGGTGCTCGGCGGCGGGCTGCTGTTCGGCCGCTCGTTCATCGCCATCATGTTCGATCAGGTGTTCAACCTGACGGCCGAGGGCTGGCGCAAGCTGACGCTGCGCTGGGCGCTGTTCTTCTTCGCGATGGCGGTGCTGAACGAAGCGGTGTGGCGGACGCAGTCGACCGATTTCTGGGTCAACTTCAAGGTGTTCGGCATGCTGCCGCTGACCATGCTGTTCGCGCTGCTGCAGATGCCGCTGACCAAGCGCTACGCGGCCGAGCCCGCGACCCTCGAACAGAGCGCTGCCGACGAAGGCAACGTGTCGGGGCGCTGAGGCTGCTACCCAGAAAACGTCATGCCCGGGCTGGACCCGGGCATCCATCTTTTGAGGAGGATGGATTGCCGGGTCGAGCCCGGCAATGACGATCGTGGCAAATGGAAAGGTCGCGTCTCGCTCAGCTCTTCTGCTTGGCGATGATCTTGTCCTTGATGCCGTCGTAGGTCTTCTGCGGCACGATCTTCTTGTGTACCAGCTCGTCCTTGCCCTTGTAGGGACGGCCCTTGATGATCGCCGCTGAGTAGGCCTTGCCGACGCCGGGGAGCGCGTCGAGCTGTTCGGCGGTCGCCGAATTGATGTCGAGCAGTTCGGTCTTCTCCGCCTTTGCGGGGGCGGCCGCCTTGGGCTCCGCCTTCGGCGCCGGAGCCATCTTGGTTGCGGGCGGCGTCGCCGACTGCGGCGTCTGCGCCATCGCGGGTGCGGATGCGAGCAGACCGAGCCCGACGGCGGCGGCGAGCGGGGCGAGCGCGAGACGACGGAAGGTGGAAGTACCCATCGGATGTCCCTCCAAAGGACGTTGTTAGTAACGCTTCGAAGCTCATCCGGGATTCATGGCGCCGCAATGGCGGCGCGATGAACGGCCGATAAACGGTCCGATTTATTTTTCAGGGCGTTGTCGCCGGTGCTAACAGGCCGATCAGCTCTGCGGCGCAGCCAGTGCCTTGCTGATTTCCGGCTTCAGCACTTTTTCGATGTTGTCCGGCGTGATCGGGCCGACCAGCTTGTAGGCGATTTTGCCGTCGCGGCCGATGACGAACGTTTCCGGCACGCCGTACACGCCCCATTCGATCGCGGCGCGGCCGTTGGCGTCGACCCCGACCGCGGCGAACGGATTGCCGTAGCGGCCGAGAAAGCGACGGGCGTTGTCGGGCTTGTCCTTGTAGTCGATTCCGACGAGCTGAATCCGGCTGTCCTGCGCCAGCGTCACCAGCAGCGGCGCCTCGTCGTGGCACGGCACGCACCACGAGGCCCAGACGTTGACGACGCTGACCTTGCCCTTGAACATCGCCGGATCGAGGCCGGCGACCTGGGCGCCGTCGCGGTTCAGCCCCTCGAGCGGCGGCAGCGGCGTCTGCGGCGCCGGTCGGCCGATCAGCGCCGAGGGGATCCGTGATACGTCGGTGTCGCCGAGCCGAAACCAGAACAGCACCGCCAGTCCGGCGAACAGCAGCACCGGCAGGACCACCAGCCAGGATCGGCGCTTCGGCGAGGCGGGCTCGAACGTATCGGTCATGATGATCCGTCTGGTTCAGTGATCGGTGGCGCTGCGGCCGGAGCGGCGGACGGCGCCGCTGGCTTCGAGGTCGCGCAGCCGCGCCTTCTGCTTGCGATAATCGAGCACCACCCAGCCGATCAGCAGGAGCACCACGATGGCGGTCGCGGCGTAGGACGAGACGATGAAATCCGCGTATTTGCCGAACATCACGCCGCCTCGGCCCGGCTGGCCTGCATCATCTGCAGCGAGCGCACCCGCCGCCGCAGGATCTCGTTGCGCATCGCCGCCAGATGCAGAGTCAGAAACAGCAGCGAGAAACCGACCGCAGTGACCAGCAGCGGAATCAGAAACGCCTTGTCCAGAGCCGATCCGCCCATCCGCATCACCGAAGCCGGCTGGTGCAGCGTGTTCCACCAGTCGACCGAGAATTTGATGATCGGCAGGTTGATGGCGCCGACCAGCGTCAACACCGCCGCGGCGCGGGCCGCCCGCGACGGGTCTTCGACCGCGCGCCACAGCGCGATCAGTCCGAGATACATCAGAAACAGCACCAGCATCGAGGTCAGCCGGGCGTCCCATTCCCAATAGGTGCCCCACATCGGCCGTCCCCACAGCGAGCCAGTGACCAGGGCCAGGAACGTGAACGCGGCACCGATCGGCGCTGCGGTCTTGGCCGCGACGTCGGCGAGCGGATGCCGCCACACCAGCGTGCCGAGCGAGGCGACGCTCATCACCCCCCAGACGAACATCGCCAGCCAGGCGTTCGGCACATGGACGAACATGATCTTGACCGTCGCGCCCTGCTGGTAGTCGTCCGGCGCCAGCATCGCCTGCGTCAGCCCCACCGCCAGCGCCAGCGCGGTCGCACCCGCCAGCCAGGGCAGCAGGCGGCCGGCATAGCTCAGGAACCGGGTCGGGTTGGCGAGTTCGGTCAGCTTCATGACGCACCCTGATAATGGCCGGAGCGGGCTCAGGCAATGATATGGCGCAGATCGCCCCCGACTTCCGCGGGAGTTGATCGGAGGTGAGGGTCAACGGTCCCAGACGAATCCGGCCATTCGCGGGTCGGACTCGAAGGCGTCGCGGCCGAAGGCGAGCGACGACCGCGGCGCTTCGCAGATTGCCCGGGCACCGTTGCGGTCGAAGTGAATTCGCCAGCTCTGGCGGTCGACCGGCGCTTTTGCCGCGAAGGCGCCCGGAGACAGCACCGCGACGTTGTCGCCGCCGTCCGGATCGCGCACCGAGCGATATCGGATGACGTCGATCCCGGCGGCGCGGGCCGCATCGCCCAACGCCTGTCCGGCCTCGTAGCTGTCCGGCGCCAACACCGCCACGGCGTCGGCGGCCGGCAGCGTCGCGACGTCGATCGCCTGGCCGGCGTCGAGGTCGACCGCGAAAGCGGTGTATTCGCCCGGGTTCTGCGGCCACGGCGTTGCGGGGGACTCGGCGAAGAAGCGAAGGCGATGGAATACCGCCTCGGCGATCGCCGTGCGTGGCAGCCCGGCAGCGTAGAACACGCCCGTCTCGGCGAAAGGGCGCCGGAAGCGCGATCCCCATGGGTTGCTGGCGCTGTAGCGGAACGGCGTCATCAGCAGATAGTCGAGCCGGACACCATCGCGCGGCACCGGCGGCTTGGTGTCGTCGATGAGCTGCTCGAGCAACGCTTGTTCGGCAAGCGAGTCGGTCAGTTTCATCGTCGACGCATGATGCTGCGCTTCGACGATCCGCCAGAACCGGCCTGCTAATCGGATCGCGCTAGATCGGAGCGCGGCGGCTGTCCAGGTACTGGATGACATGAATCAGGCCCTGGACTTTCTGGATCATCTCGGCCGGCGTTCCGCGGAGAGCCAGATTGTCGTTGCGTATCCACGCCCGCGCCGATGCTTCGTCGCCGCCGACGATCGCATCCAACGAGCGGTACAACCGCACAAACAGCGTCGCCAATTCGAACGGCTTGCCGCGCTCGAGCACGTAGTCGCCGCTCCGCATCCGCGAGACGACGGCCTCCGACAGGCCGATGACGTGACCGAGAGTTTTTTGCGACAGGCCGAGCCGGTCCGCCGCCCGGATGGTCGCCTTGGTCAGCACCTGCCCGACCTGAGCGGGCGAAGCGCGCTGCTGGGTGACGGTCTCCATGGCCTGTCTCCAGTTTCAGCAGAAATATAGTTCGCAAATCTTTCTGGTGCAATAATTTGGCGCGGGAAGTGTTCGGTTCCTCAATCCAGTCCCTGCCGCAGGCTGGCGGCGGCGGCGAAGGGGCCGAGCACCAGGCTGAACAGCGAAATCGCGCACAGGATGGTGAAGGGGGTGCCGAACGGCACCGGTCCGACGATCGCGGCCTGCGAGGCCGAGACTCCGAAGATCAGAACCGGGATCGACAGCGGCAGCACCAGCACCGCCAGCAGCAATCCGCCGCGGCGCAGCGTCACCGCCAGCGCGGCGCCGATCATGCCGGTGAAGGTCAGCGCCGGGGTGCCGGCCAGCAGCGTCGCCATGACGGCCAGCGAGGCGCTGCCGTCGAGATTGAGCAACAGGCCCAGTACCGGGGTCGCGACAATCAGCGGCAGCCCTGCGGCCAGCCAATGCGCCAGCGCCTTGGCGGCGCAGGTCAGCTCCAGCGGCGTGCGGCTCATCACGATCAGGTCGAGCGAACCGTCTTCGGCGTCGGCGGTGAACAGCCGGTCGAGCGTCAGCAGGCTGGCGAGCAGTGCGCCGAGCCACAGGATCGCGGGGCCGAGGCGTTTGAGCAAGGCGAGATCGGGGCCGACCGCGAACGGCATCAGCACCACGACGGTGAGGAAGAACAGCACGCCGATCAGCGCGCCGCCGCCGACGCGGAGCGCGATCTTGATATCGCGGCGAACGATGGCGCCGAGCGCGGTCATTGGACGGCTCCGATCCGCAGCTCGCGCACCGGAATGCCGAGCGGCGTATGGGTGGCGGCGACGATGAGCCCGCCGCGGGCGAGGTGATCCAGCATCAGGCCGACGAACAGCTCCTGGCCTTTGACGTCGAGCGCCGAGGTCGGCTCGTCCAGCAGCCAGATCGGCCGCCTGACCACCAGCAGGCGCGCGATCGACAGCCGCCGCCGTTGCCCTGCGGAGAGGTAAGCGGCGGGCAGTTCGGCCGCGTGAGCGAGCCCCACCGCCCTGATGCCGGCGTCCAGATCGGCGCGCTCGTCGCCGAGAAAGTCGCGCCAAAAGCCGAGATTTTCAGCGACGGTGAGCGACGGTTTGAGCGCGTCGCGGTGGCCGAGATAGTGCGCTTGCTCGGCGACCGGCGTATCTGGTTCCCCGCCATCGAGCGTGATGCTTCCGGCCTCCAGAGTCAGAAGCCCGGCGATCAGCCGGAGCAGCGACGTCTTGCCGGCGCCGTTGTGTCCGACCAGCGCCAACGCTTCGCCGCCGCCCGCCTCGAAGTCGAGACCGGCGAATACCTCGCGGCCTCCTCGTACACATCGTAAGTCGCGTCCGGACAGCCGCATGCACCCCAACCTGCTCCGCTCCGGAATCGGAACGGTCTGCTCACAAATCGATCCGCTCGCCTGTCATTGTCGAACTGGCGGCGCAATTGGAAAGGTTCTATAAGCCGCAACTTGATGCAGCACACGATCGGCGCCTGCAAGCCGGACGGCCTGCCCCTCCGGAGCCAGCATACAAGCTCGCCCCATCGAAAACGATAATCTGGGACCCGCCCTACATGACCTCGCTCGACAGCTTCAAATGCCGGAAGATCCTCAAGGTCGGCAGCAAGTCTTACGTCTATTACAGCCTGCCCACCGCCGAGAAGAACGGCCTGAAAGGCATCTCCCGCCTTCCCTATTCGATGAAGGTGCTGCTGGAAAACCTGCTGCGCAACGAGGACGACCGCACCGTCAAGAAAGTCGACATCATGGCGGTCGCCAAGTGGATGCGGAAGAAGGCGCTCGAGCACGAGATCGCCTTCCGCCCGGCGCGCGTGCTGATGCAGGACTTCACCGGCGTTCCGGCGGTGGTCGATCTGGCCGCGATGCGTAACGCGATGCAGGCGCTCGGCGGCGATGCCGAGAAGATCAACCCGCTGGTGCCGGTCGACCTCGTCATCGACCACTCGGTGATCGTCAACTTCTTCGGCAACAATCAGGCGTTCAAGAAGAACGTCGCGGAGGAGTACAAGCAGAACCAGGAGCGCTACGAGTTCCTGAAATGGGGTCAGAAGGCGTTCTCGAACTTCTCGGTCGTCCCGCCCGGCACCGGCATCTGCCATCAGGTCAATCTCGAATACCTGGCCCAGACGGTCTGGACCAAGAAGCAGAAGATGACCATCGGCCGTAAGACCGGCACCTTCGAGGTCGCCTATCCGGACACGCTGGTCGGCACCGACTCGCACACCACCATGGTCAACGGCCTCGCCGTGCTCGGCTGGGGCGTCGGCGGCATCGAGGCGGAAGCCGCGATGCTCGGCCAGCCGCTGTCGATGCTGCTACCCGAAGTGGTCGGCTTCAAGCTGAAGGGCGCGCTGAAGGAAGGCGTCACCGCCACCGACCTGGTGCTCACCGTCACCCAGATGCTGCGCAAGCAGGGTGTCGTCGGCAAGTTCGTCGAATTCTTCGGCCCCGGCCTCGACCATCTGTCGGTCGCCGACAAGGCGACGATCGCCAACATGGCGCCGGAATACGGTGCGACCTGCGGCTTCTTCCCGGTCGACTCCGAGGCGCTGGACTACTTGAAGACCTCGGGCCGCGCCTCGGCGCGGGTCGCGCTGGTGGAGAAGTACGCCAAGGCGCAGGGCCTGTACCGCACCGCCAAGTCGCCCGACCCGGTATTCACCGTGACGCTGACGCTGGACCTCGCCGACGTGGTGCCGTCGATGGCCGGCCCGAAGCGCCCCGAGGGGCGCATCGCGCTGTCGTCGGTGTCTGAAGGCTTCACCGCCGCGATGGAGACCGAGTACAAGAAGGCGCTGGACGGCACCCGCTACAAGGTCGAGGGCAAGAATTTCGATCTCGGCCACGGCGACGTGGTGATCGCCGCGATCACCTCCTGCACCAACACCTCGAACCCGAGCGTGCTGATCGGCGCCGGCCTCTTGGCCCGCAACGCCGCCGCCAAGGGGCTCAAGGCCAAGCCGTGGGTGAAGACCTCGCTGGCGCCGGGCTCCCAGGTGGTCGCCGAATATCTCGCCAATTCCGGCCTGCAGCCCGACCTCGACAAGGTGGGCTTCAACCTGGTCGGGTTCGGCTGCACCACCTGCATCGGCAATTCCGGTCCGCTGCCGGAGGAGATCTCGAAGTCGATCAACGACAACGGCATCGTCGCCGCCGCGGTGCTGTCGGGCAACCGCAACTTCGAAGGCCGCGTCTCGCCGGACGTGCAGGCGAACTACCTGGCTTCGCCGCCGCTGGTGGTGGCCTACGCGCTGGCCGGTTCGGTGACCAAGAACCTCGCGGTCGAGCCGATCGGCACCGGCAAGGACGGCAAGCCGGTGTATCTGAAGGACATCTGGCCGAGCACCAAGGAGATCAACGCCTTCGTCAAGAAGTTCGTCACCTCCAAGGTGTTCAAGTCGCGCTACGCCGACGTGTTCAAGGGCGACACCAACTGGCGCAAGATCAAGACGGTCGAGAGCGAGACCTACAAGTGGAACATGGGTTCGACCTACGTGCAGAACCCGCCCTACTTCGAAGGCATGACCAAGCAGCCGGAGCCGATCACCGACGTGGTCGACGCCCGCATCCTGGCGCTGTTCGGCGACAAGATCACCACCGACCACATCTCGCCGGCCGGTTCGATCAAGCTGACGTCGCCGGCGGGCAAGTACCTGACCGAGCGTCAGGTGCGCCCGGCCGACTTCAATCAGTACGGCACGCGCCGTGGTAATCATGAAGTGATGATGCGCGGCACCTTCGCCAACATCCGCATCAAGAACCACATGCTGAAGGGCGCCGACGGCAACATCCCGGAAGGCGGTCTCACCAAGCACTGGCCCGACGGCAAGCAGATGTCGATCTACGACGCCGCGATGAAGTACCAGGACGAGAAGGTGCCGCTCGTGGTGTTCGCCGGCGCCGAGTACGGCAACGGCTCGTCGCGCGACTGGGCCGCGAAGGGCACCCGTCTGCTCGGCGTTCGCGCCGTTGTCTGCCAGAGCTTCGAGCGCATCCATCGCTCGAATCTGGTCGGCATGGGCGTGCTGCCGCTGACCTTCGTCGAAGGCACCTCGTGGGCCTCTCTCGGCCTCAAGGGCGACGAGAAGGTCACCATCCGCGGCCTCGAGGGCGACCTCAAGCCGCGGCAGATGCTGGAAGCCGAGATCACCACGGCCGAAGGCAAGCGCAAGCGCGTGCCGCTGCTGTGCCGCATCGACACGCTGGACGAGCTCGATTACTACCGCAACGGCGGTATTCTTCACTACGTGTTGCGCAAGCTCGCGGCCTGAGCCGCGATCTCAGCCAACAGTCGAAGATTGCCTCACTGCGAAGTGAGTGGCAGGTGAACGGAAGGCGGCCTATGCAAAGGGCCGCCTTTTCGTTTTAAGGCTCCTCGTTGGAGGCGGCGCACCGCCGTCCCGAAGCTCTCGGCAAGGCGGTTCGGCAAACGACGATGAACGGTGTCAGTGGATTTTCGCGGTGGTCCGGCGCGATCGGACTGTGCGTGACGATCGCAACGGTGGATGTTGCTGCCGCCGAGCCGCGCGCCGTGGTCGAACTGTTCACCTCGCAAGGCTGCTCGTCCTGTCCGCCGGCAGACAAGATCATCGGCGAACTCGCGCGCGATCCTTCGGTGATCGCGCTCAGCCTGCCGATCGATTACTGGGACTATCTCGGCTGGAAGGACACCCTCGCCGACGCTCGCTTCACCGCCCGTCAGAAAGCCTATTCGCAAGTGCGGGGCGATCGGGACGTGTTCACCCCGCAGGTGATCGTCAACGGGTCGGCGCATCTGGTCGGCAGTAATCGAACCGGTATCGACAGCGCGATCAAAACGACCGATCGGTCGGCCGGCGTGATGAACGTGCCGGTGTCCCTGAAGGTCGAGGGCAACGAGATCAAGGTCGTGGTCGCGGCAGCCCCGGACGGCGATCCGGCCCGACACGGCGAGGTCTGGATCTGCGGCGTGTCGAAGGCGATCCCGATCGAGATCGGGCGCGGCGAAAATCGCGGGCGTCACGTCACCTACCACAACGTCGTGCGCAATCTGCTGAAGGTCGGCGATTGGACCGGTGCCGCCGAGCAATGGACGGTGCCGCTTGAGAATGTCGTCGGCGACGGCGTCGATGCGGCGGCGGTGTATGTCCAGAACGGCAGCCGCGAGAAACCCGGCGCGATGCTCGGCGCCGCCTTTACGTCGTTGAACTGAACCGCATTCGTCGGGATGTCGGCGACAGCAGCTCCGAGCGCGCCGGCTCGGCTGCAAGCTCGATGATCTGGAGCGTCCCCCTCAAAAACAAAAAGGACCAACTTGCGTCGGTCCAGGAGGGGGATTGAGGTTCTGCGTACAGGCCCGATCCCGACTGCTCCAGGGGGCTGGGGGCTGAGGAATCCGAAGCCGAAGGGACCGGGCCAACGCAGTGATTGTTTTATCGCAGGCCGGCTTGGCGCACGGTTGGCGAAAATCGGGCGGCAATAAGAATTTGCCTAACGAAGCCGTGAGATCGAACGGCTCGCGAGCCGGTTTGCGGTTCTGCTGCTTTCGATCCCCTTGCGGCCCGGCGCCGGCGGCGCAATCATGTCAGCGAAGTGACAGGAGGCGCCGATGGATCTGATTTCCGGGGAGGCTGATCCCAGCGAGAGCCGTGCAGCGGAGCGCCCAGGCAGCGCGCCGCTGCAGGGACGGGTGACCTTCAACCGCCTGGAGCTCAATCGCATCCTCAATCTCTACGGCCGGATGGTCGCTGCCGGCGAATGGCGCGATTACGCGATCGACTTCCTGAAGGACCATGCGGTGTTCTCGATTTTCCGCCGCGCCTCGGAAGTCCCGCTCTATCGCATCGTCAAGGATCCGCGGCTCGCCCGCAAACAGGGGGCGTACTGCGTGATCGGCGCCTCCGGCCAGATCCTGCGCCGAGGCCACGAACTCGACCGCGTGCTCCTGGTGATCGACCGCAAGCTGGCGCTGGTGTGAGCTCCCTCCGTCATTCCGGGGCGCCGCGCAGCGGCGAACCCGGAATCTCGATCCTTGCTGACAGTATCTGGATTCCGGGTTCGCTCGCTGGCGCGAGCGCCCCGGAATGACGTCTTTGGATCAAGCCTCCGGCACGCTCTCCCCGCCATCGCCGAGCGCTCGCTGCATCAGCACCGAATCCAGCCAGCGACCGAACTTGAAGCCGACGTCGGTGTGGGTGCCGATCGGCACGAACCCGGCCTTGCGGTGCAGGGCGATCGAGGCGGCGTTGGCGGAATCGCCGATCACCGCGATCATCTGACGGAAGCCACGCTCCGTGCATGTGGCGATCAGGTCGCGCAGCAGCGCGCTGCCGATGCCGCGGCGGTGCGCCGCTGGATCGAGATAGATCGAGTTCTCGACCGTGAACCGGTAGGCCGGCCGCGGCCGATACGGTCCCGCATAGGCGTAGCCGGCAATCGTCCCGTCCGCTTCAGCCACCAGATAGGGAAAGCCGCCACCGGTCAGGGCGTCGAAGCGCCGCGTCATTTCGGCCAGATCAGGCGGCGTCAGTTCGAACGTGGCGGTGCCGGTGCGGACGGCTTCATCGTAGATCGCGGTGATGGCCGGAAGGTCGGCGGGCGTTGCGGGGCGGACGAGAAAGTCGGGCATGGGGCGGGCCTGAGACGAGCGACGGGAGCGATCCGAACGCCGCCGTCATACGCGGGCTCGACCCGCGTATCCATCCTCCTCGCAACGCTTCAAGGGCTCCGGCGATCACGACCGTTGCGGTGAGGGCCGAGCCCAGCTTCCTGCGGCCGGCCGTGGCCGTGGGCAACAATGCACCTTCGCAACAAAAAAGCCCCGGCGCGGCGGCCGGGGCTTTCAGCTTCACCCGAGGTGAAAGGCTTATTCGCGCTGTCCGAGAAGCTGCAGCAGCAGCGTGAACAGGTTGATGAAGTTCAGGTACAGCGACAGCGCGCCGGTGATGGCGGCCCGTTCGGCGACCTCGCCGCCCATCGAGCCGTAGCCGTAGATGTAGTCGTTCTTCAGCCGCTGGGTGTCCCAGGCGGTCAGGCCGGCGAACACCAGCACGCCCACCACCGACACGATGAACTGCAGCATCGACGAGGCGACGAACAGGTTCACCAGGCTGGCGATCACGACGCCGAACAGGCCCATGATCAGGAACGAACCCATCCCGGTCATGTCACGCTTGGTGGTGTAGCCATAGAGGCTCAGCGCACCGAACGCGGCGGCGGTGATGAAGAACACCCGCACGATCGAGGTGTGGGTGTACACCAGGAAGATCGACGACAGCGAGATGCCCATCAGCGCCGAGAACGCCCAGAACAGAAGCTGGGCCGTCTGCGGCTTCAGGCGGTTGATGCCGAAGGAGATGACGAACACCATCGCCAGCGGCGCCAACATGAACACCCACTTCAGCGGGCTGACGAACATCGCAACGCCGAAGGTCGTCAAGTAGCCGCCCTTCATCGCAAACGGTTGTCCATTAGCGAGGATTGCGGCCGAGGATGGGTCCGTCGTCACGGCGCCCATATAGACACCGAGAGCGGCCAGGCCGGTGATGGCCAGGCCGATCGTCATGTAGTTGTAGATGCGCAGCATGTAGGCGCGCAGGCCGGCGTCGACGGTCGCGGTATCGACGCGTCCGGCGGCCCGGCCAAAGGGAGAAGCGTAGTTGCGGTCCAAGTCCGACATGGTCGAGATCCCGAGTTGCTCTGGCCGGTCGCGAAGGGTGGCGATCGCCAGTACTAAGTTATCACCGGACGGTGGTTCACAATGGGCGTCAATCCGAGGTTCGAACCCAAAATTAACGCCTGTTCATCGAGCCGTCCGACCCATTCTGATATGTGGGAAACTAACACGGACCGGGCAAGATATAATGCGCGGCTGAATGTCGCTCCGCTCCGGAAGGGTAAAGAAACCGGCGTCCGACCTTGGTCGAAAGTGGCGGTTTCAGGCCTGTGGCAGGCCCCGACGGAAGGGAGCGCCAGCACGCCGCGCAGCCCAATGCCGCGGGCTGCATAACTATAAATTGCGCAAAACGGAAGCGGGCTTCTGGCTCAGGGCGAGCAGCGTCCCGACCAGTCCGAGACCGACGGTTACCACCAGGGCGGCCACCACCACGCCGGCCGCCGAGCCGGCCTGCCAGACGAAGCTGAGCGTCATCAACCGTGTGACAATCAGCCACGCGGCGGTCGAGCCGGCGGCGACCGCGAAAGCAGCGGTTGCGAGGCCGATCATGACATATTCCAGCGCGAAGGCGCCGATCAGCCGCGCCCGGGTGGCGCCGAGCGTCTTCAGGATCACCGCGTCGTAGACACGGTGGCGATGACCCGCCGCAAGCGCGCCGCCGAGCACGAGGATGGCCGAGATCAGCGTCACCGCGCTCGCGCCGCGCACAGCCAGCACCAGGTTGGACACCACGCCGCCGACCGTCTCCAGCGCCTCACGGACGCGGACGGAGGTGACCATCGGAAATTTGTCGGCGACCTGCTTGATCACCGCCGCGTCGCTCTGCGGCGTGCTGCCGCTCTCGGTCAGCGTCGCGATATGGGTGTGCGGCGCGCCGCGGAAGGTGTCGGGCGAGAACACCAGGACGAAGTTGATGCCCAGACTCTGCCAATCGATGCTGCGCAGATTGGCGATCGTCGCGGTGATCTCGCGGCCGAGCACGTTGACCGTCACCTTGTCGCCGATCGAAAGGCCGAGCCCCTGCGCCAACTTTTTGTCGAATGAGACCAGCGGCGGGCCGCTGTAGTTCTTCGGCCACCAATACCCCTCGACCACTTTGGAACCGGCCGGAACTTCGGCCGCATAGGTCAGGCCGCGGTCGCTTTGCAGCACCCACTCGGCGTCGGAGGCGGGCTTGAGGTCTTCGGCCCGGACGCCGCGGGCGGCGACGATCCGGCCGCGCAGCATCGGGACGTCCTCGAGCGTCGCATTCGGGGCGATCTGATGCAGGAACGTACCAAATTGCTCAGTCTCGCTCGAGGGGATGTCGATGAAGAAGAACGTCGGTGCCTTCGCGGGCAGTGCCGCGGTGAACTGGCGCCGCAGATTGCCGTCGACCTGCGACACCGTGACCAGCACCGCGAGCCCGAGGCCGAGCGACAACACGACCGACGGGGTCAGCGCGCCTGGGCGATGGATGTTGGCGACCGCGAGCCGCAGCATGGTGCTGCGCGACCGCGGCAGCCGGCGCGCGACGGCCATCAGGCCGGCGGCGACGCCGCGCAGCAGCACGAACACCGCGAGCGTGGCGCCGACGACCGCGAGCGCAATGCGCTTGTCGTAGGACAGGCCGATCACCAGCGCCAGCAGCGCTGCGACGACGATGCCGATCCACACGATGTATTTCAATCGCGGCCGATGACTGTCGGCCGTTGCGGCTTCGCGAAACAGCGTCGCCACCGGCACGTCGCGAACCTGCGCTAACGGCCACAGGCCGAAGGCCAGCGCGGTCAAGAGGCCGTACAACAACGACAGCGCCAGTGCGCCGGGATGCACTGCGGCGACCACCGGCAGCGGCAGCAACTGGCCGAACAGTCCGACGATCGCAAACGGGATCGCAGCGCCGAGCGCCAGCCCGATCGCCGCACCGATCACGGCCAGGACGATCACCTGCGTCAGGTAGATGGCGAAAACGTTGCCGCCGGTGCCGCCGACGGCCTTGAATGTCGCAATGACATCGCGGCGGCGGTCGATGTGGCTCTTCACCGCATTGGCGACCCCCACGCCACCGACCACCAGCGCGGCGAGGCCGACCAGAGTCAGGAATTGGGTGAAGCGGGTGATGGTGCGTTCGAGCTGGGGCGAGGCGTTGCTGCGCGTCCGGATTTCCCATCCGGCATGCGGCAGCGCCGCGCGGGTCTCATCGACGAGACGCTGCGCCGCGCGGTCGTCGGCGCCGTTGTCCGGCAGCCGGACGCGATAGATCCAGCGCACCAGACTGCCGGGCTGCAGCAACTGCGTCGCGCGCAGGGCTTCGTCGCTGATCAGAAACCGCGGACCGAACCCGATATTGCCGGACAGCTTGTCCGGCTCGGCAGCGACGACGCTGCGAATCTGGAAGGCGGCGCTGCCGATCGTGACCGTGTCGCCGACCTTGAGATCGAGCCGCGCCAGCAGAGCGGCATCAGCGGCGGCGCCGTACCGATCGTCGCGTCGGCTCAGCAGCTCGGCGAGCGGCATCGGTGGATCGAGCTTCAGTTCGCCGAGCAGCGGATAAGCGCCATCGACGGCCTTCAGCTCGATCAGCGCCGAGCGGCCGTCGCCGGTGCGCGCCATCGCGCGCATCGTCGCGGCGACCGAAACCGTCCCGCGGCTGCGCAGAAATGCCACTTCGTCCGGCGTCGCCTCGCGCTGGATCAGCGAGAAGGCCGCATCGCCGCCGAGCAGGGTGCGGCCCTCGCGCGCGAGCCCATCGCTGAGGCTGGCTGCCACCGAGCCGACGCCGGCGATCGCCATCACGCCGAGCGCAATGCAGGCGATGAACACGTAGAAGCCGCTCAGGCCGCCGCGCATCTCGCGGAGCGCATAGCGCAGCGGCAGCGGCCAGAAGTTTGTGCTGGATCGGGTCTCGGTGAGCAAGCTCATCGGTCAGGCCGAACGCGCCCGGGCGGCACCCGGCAACATGGTGTCGATCCGCCCGGAGCGGAGCCGGACCACTCGGTCACAGCGCTGCGCCAGCGACGAATCGTGGGTCACCAGCACCAGCGTCATGCCGCGCTCGGCGTGCTTGGCGAACAATAGGTCGACGATCTGCCTGCCGGTGGTCTCGTCGAGATTGCCGGTCGGCTCGTCGGCCACCAGGATCGCCGGATCGGGGGCCAGCGCGCGGGCGAGCGCGACGCGCTGCTGCTCGCCGCCCGAGAGTTGCGATGGGTAATGATGCAGCCGTTCGCCGAGACCGACCGAGGCCAGCTCGCGTGCGGCGCGGTCCGCGGCGTCGGCTTGCCCGGCCAGCTCCAGCGGCACCGCGACGTTCTCCAGCGCCGTCATGGTCGGAATCAGGTGGAAGGACTGAAACACGATGCCGATCTGCCGGCCGCGGAAGCGGGCGAGCGCGTCCTCGTCCAAACCATTGAAAGCGGTGCCGTCGACCACCACCTCACCGCTGTCGGGTCGTTCCAGCCCGGCCATCACCATCAGCAGGGTGGACTTGCCGGAGCCGGACGGGCCGATCAGCCCGATCGCCTCGCCGGCGGCGACGCGCAGGCTGATGTCCTTGAGGATGTGCACCCGCGCGGCGCCACTGCCCAGCGACAGATTGACGTTGGAGATCGCGATGGTGTCCGGAGTGCCGCCGGCCGATGACGAGGGTTCGATGAGACTGTCCATGGCTGCCTCATATGGCTATTCAATCGTGGCGGTCGAGAGGTGGGCGCGCACGATCGCGCTGGTCCTCGGATTTGGCCTGATCGTGGCCTTGCCTGGACAGAGTGCGCGGGCCGAGGCCGCCGCCAAGCCCTTGAAAGTCGTGGTGCTCGGCGACTCGCTGACCGCCGGCTATGGGCTGCCGTCCGCCGATGCGTTTCCGGCCAAGCTGCAAAAGGCGCTCAAAGCCAAAGGCATCGACACCGAGATGGTCAATGCCGGGGTGTCCGGCGATACCGCCAGCGGCGGCCTGGAGCGGCTCGACTGGTCGGTCCCGCCGGATGCCGACGCGGTGATCGTCGAACTCGGTGCCAATGACGCGCTGCGCGGCACCGATCCGAAGGTCCCGCGCAAAGCGCTGGACGAGATCCTGAAGCGGCTGAAAGCGCGCAATCTGCCTGTGCTGCTCGCCGGGATGCTGGCGCCGCCGAATTACGGCAAGGACTACGCGGCCCAGTTCGACGCGATCTATCCCGAGCTCGCCAAGCAATACGACGTGCCGCTGTATCCGTTCTTTCTCGACGGCGTCGCCGCGATTTCGAACCTGAACCAGGCCGACGGCATCCATCCGACGGCGGCGGGTGTCGATGTGGTGGTCGAGCGCATTCTGCCCATGGTCGAGGCGCTGCTCCGCCCGCTCCTCGGGCAAACCCGCTGAGAAAACGGTCATCTGGCCTTAAGGGTTGGATTGCCCTCAGCTTTTTTGGCCGCGCCGGGGCTCCGCTGTAGCGCTGTTACACAAACGCGCTACAGAATCGTATCGTTGATTCGCCGGACGTTTTGCGGACTGCTGTGTTCCTCGTGGGACGGTCCTTCGATCGGGATAGGCAACCGCAATCGGGCCTCAGGTTCGAGGGTGTGCCGATGCCGCGTTTGTTTACCGGACTGGAGATTCCGGCCGAGATCAGCCAGACCCTGTCGAGTTTACGTGGCGGATTGCCGGGCGCGCGCTGGGTCGACCCGGACGATTATCATCTCACCTTGCGGTTCATCGGCGACATCGACGGCATCACCGCCAACGAGATCGCCTCCACACTGTTTCGGGTCAACCGCAAGCCGTTCGAAGTGACGCTGCAGGGGCTGTCGAGCTTCGGCGGCAAGAAGCCTCGCGCGGTGGTGGCCTCGGTCGTGCCGTCGAAGCCATTGATCGAGCTGCAGGCCGAACTCGAGCGGCTGATGCAGCGCGTCGGGCTCGATCCGGAGGGGCGGAAATTCACCCCGCACGTCACCCTGGCGCGGCTGCGCGGTGACGTCTCCAGCCGCGATGTCGCCGACTATTTGTCGATCCGTGGTTACTTTCCGTCCAAGGTGTTCAAGGCCGAGCGGTTCGTGCTGTATTCGGCGCGGGCCTCGACCGGAGGTGGCCCGTATATCGTCGAGGCACCCTACGAGCTGAACGCCTGACGCGGCTCCCTCGGTCTCGCGCATAGCTCACCGCCCGATTCCCGACTTGCATTTTGTCGCCCGATCAGGCGGTAAAGGGCAACATGTCCTCGCCGCACTCGCTCCGCCAGCAATATCAATCTCTGATCGCCTCCGGCAGCATCGAAGCCGACCCGGCGCAGGCACGGGCGGTGCAGGCTTTCACGCTGCTCAACGAGACGCTCGACGGATACAAGCCACCGAAAAAGCAGGGTTTTTTCGGCCGGCTGTTCGGCGGCGGCGATGCCGGCCAGCAGCCTCCGCAGGGCCTGTACATCCATGGCGAGGTCGGCCGCGGCAAGACCATGCTGATGGACTTGTTCTTCGACGCGAGCCCGATCGCGTTCAAGCGGCGGTCGCATTTTCACGAATTCATGGCCGAGACCCATGATCGCATCAACGGCTTCCGCCAGGCGATCAAGCGCGGCGATATTCCCGACGCGGACGTCATGGAGCTGACGGCGGCATCGATCCTCGACGAGGCCTGGCTGCTGTGTTTCGACGAATTCCACGTCACCGACATTGCCGATGCGATGATCCTCGGCCGGCTGTTCACCAAACTGTTCGAACTCGGCACCGTGGTGGTGGCTACCTCCAACGTTGCGCCCGATGATCTCTACAAGGGAGGCCTCAACCGCTCGCTGTTCATGCCGTTCATCGGTCAGGTGAAGCGGCATATGCGGGTGATACGCCTCGATGCGCGAACCGATTACCGGCTGGAGAAATTTGCCGGCATGAAGGTCTGGCTGACGCCGGACGATGCCGAGGCGGCCGCCACGATCGATCAGGCCTGGCAGCGGATCACCGGCACGACCAAGGGCGAGCCGCGCGATATCTCCATCAAGGGGCGCATCCTGCACGTCCCGCAGGCCGATCACCACGTCGCGCGGTTCTCGTTCGCGGATCTGTGTCAGAAACCGCTGGGCGCCAGCGATTACCTGCGGCTCGCCCATGAATACCACACCCTGATGATCGATCATGTGCCGGTGATGGACTACGCCGATCGCAATGCCGCGAAACGATTCATCGCGCTAATCGATACGCTGTACGACAACTCCGTGAAGCTGATGGCATCGGCCGCGGCGGAGCCAGCGCGGCTCTACCGCGCCACCGAAGGCTTCGAAGCGCTCGAATTCAATCGTACCGTTTCCCGTCTCACAGAAATGGGATCGGAATCGTATCTGGCGCTGCCGCACGGCCGGCGCGACTCCACCGCCACCGGCGATACCACCGGATTGGTCGAAACCTAGGCCTGTTTCGAGCCACCCGCGATCTGCAGGGCCGCCGGCCTAACAAATGGACGCTCGCCGACTTGAACGCATGGGGCGAAAGCGATAACCACCCAAACGGATTTCCCACCCC
>NZ_QUMK01000087.1 GCF_010907035.1 Rhodopseudomonas sp. BR0M22 | reverse complement strand
GAGTAATCGTTGCAGCGTGGTGCCGCAATAATGCGATCGACAGGCGCGCGGGTTTGTTGCAAAGCTGACGACAAACGACGCGCAGCCAATGGAGCCACGATGACGAACGACCGCCCTGCCGATCCCCGCACCAACTGGGCGCAACTTTCGCAAGATGAACGTGACGCGGCTTACGACAATAACAGCGCCGTCAAGAACAGTCCCGAACTGATCGCCGAGCGCAACTCTTCGTCGGCGAAGGCGCGCGCCACGCTGAACTCGGTGCTCGACCTGCCTTATGGCCCGCGCCCGAACAACAAGATCGACCTTTATCCTGCCGCCGAGCGCGACGCACCCTGCCTTGTGTTTTGGCATGGCGGGTATTGGCAGAAGAATTCGCGCGAGCTGTTCGCCATGCTGGTCGAAGGCATCGCCGCGCACGGCTGGTCGATGGCAATTCCGGGCTACTCGCTGGCTCCGGACGTGACGCTGACCACGATCGTCGACGAGAGCCGCGCGGCGCTGGACTGGCTCGCCGCGCATGGGCCGGAGCATGGCGTCGCTGGCCCGGTCGTTACCTCGGGCTGGTCCGCTGGCGGGCATCTGGTTGCGATGACGCTGGATCATCCGCTGGTGACCGCCGGCCTGTCGATCTCCGGCGTGTTCAATCTCGGTCCGATCCGCGACACCGGTCTCAACAAGGCGCTGCAACTCACCGATGACGAAGTCGAAAAGCTGTCACCGCTGCGACTGCCGGTGATCAACAAGCGCCTCGATCTCGCCTACGGCGCCAACGAACTGCCGGCGCTCGTGCTCGACTCGATGGATCTGCACGCGCGTCGCGAGGCCGCCGGCGCAACGGGGCGACTGCTGCCGCTTCCCGGTCACGATCACTTCTCGATCCTGGCCGAACTGCGCCGCCCCGAAGGCGCACTGGTAAAGGCCGCGCGCGAGCTGGTCGGCTGAGATTCAGCGCACAGACTTCAGCGAGGCGGCATTGATGAACACCTCGCCTCGCTCGGCCCGCACCGGATAGAGCCGAAGCGGACGGCTCGGCCAGCCGTCCGAGATCGTGCCATCGACCAGGCTGAACGAGGCATCGTGGCGCGGACAGGCGAGCCGCCCGCCGACGACACGCCCGCACGCCAAGTCGGCCTGTTCGTGGGGGCATGCCCGCTCGCAAGCCGCAACTACGCCCCCATCGGCAATCAACGCGAGGTCGACACCGGCCACACGCACGGCGACAATCCCGGCGGCGGTGAGACGCGGCAGACTACAGATCGGAAGCCACCGATTCTGCGGCCGTGCAAAACCCGTGGTCCAATCGTCAGGCACCGAGATAGGCCTTGCGCACATGAGGGTTGGCGATCAATTCGGCGCCGGTGCCGGACAGCACGATCCTGCCGCCTTCGAGCAAGTAAGCATGATCGCACATATCGAGCGCGGCGAAGGCGTTCTGCTCGACCAATAGTACGGTGGTGCCCGTGTCGCGGATCCGTCGGATGATGGCGAAGGTGCGCTCGACGATGTTCGGCGCCAACCCGAGCGACGGTTCGTCGAACATCACCAGCCGCGGCCGGCTCATCAGCGCCCGCCCGATCGCCAGCATCTGCTGCTCGCCGCCGGACAACGTGCCGGCCGCCTGCTTGCGGCGCTCGGCAAGGCGCGGAAACTCGCCATAGATCCGGTCGCGGTCGGCCGCGACCTCGGAGCGGTCACTGCGCAAATACGCGCCCATGTCGAGGTTCTCCTCGACCGTCATGTGCGGGAACACACGACGACCTTCCGGGCAATGCGCAATGCCAGATTTGAGGATGCGCGGCGGCCGCGCGCCGGTGAGCACTTCGTTGTCGAACCGCAGCGCGCCGGCACGCAGCGGCACGAGGCCGGAGATTGCCCGCAGCGTCGTACTCTTTCCTGCGCCGTTGGCGCCGATCAGCGCGACGAGCTGACCGGCCTTGACCTCGAACGAGATGCCCTGCAGCGCGGTGACGCCGCCATAGCCGCATACGGCGTTGATGACCTCAAGCATGTTTCACACCCTGGCCGAGATAGGCTTCGATCACCGCCGGATCGTTGCGGATCACGTCCGGCGTTCCTTCGGCAATGATCCGGCCGTAGTTCAGCACAACGATCCGATCCGACACGCTCATCACCATCGGCATGTCGTGCTCGACCAGCAGAATGGTGATGCCGCGATCGCGAATCTTGCGGATGAGCTGCACAAAGGTGTGCGTTTCAGACGCGTTCATGCCCGACACCGGCTCGTCGAGCAGCAGCATCGACGGCTCGGCGGCGAGCGCCAGGGCAACTCCGACCAACCGTTGTTCGCCGTAAGACAATGAGCCCGCCAGATCATCCGCGCGGCGGCCGAGGCCGACCCATTCGACCAGCTCGGCGGCCTTCTGTTTCAACTCCGCTTCCAGTCGTCGAACCCGCGGCAGGCCCAAGACCGACGGCAGCACGCCGACCCGGCCGCGGCGATGCAGCCCGATCAGCACGTTGTCGTAGACCGTGTCGTTGGGAAACACGCTAGTCCGCTGGAAGGTGCGGATCAGGCCGAGATCGGCGATTGCCTGCGGCTTCATTCCGCGCAGCGACTGGCCGCGATAGGTGACGTCGCCGTGCGTCGGCGTGAGGAAGCCGGTGACGACGTTGAACGCCGTGGTCTTGCCGGCGCCGTTCGGGCCGATCAGGCTGACGATCTCGCCTTCGCCGACCGAGAACGTCATGTCGGAGATCGCCACCAACCCGCCGAAATGCATCGCGACCTTGTCGACGCTGAGCGCGGTCTTCACCGCCGGTTGCTTCAAGGCTGCTGCAGCTGTCATCACGCGCTCTCCTCGACGCCGCGCTTGGCGAAACCGGGCGCCGTCACCGGCTTCATCCGCGGAAACCACTGCATCAGCGCTGGCACGATGCCGCGCGGCATGATGAACAGGATGACGATCAGCGCACTGCCATAGGCGATCCACTGCGCCTCCGGTGCCATCACCGGCCGCAGCGCGACCGGCATCAGGCCGAAGATCAGCCCGCCGACCACCGGGCCCGCGAGCGTGCCCTTCCCGCCCGTGATCACCATGATCACCATCGTCACCGTATTGATGAAGGCGAACACTTCGGGATCGATGATTTTGATATAGTGCGCGTAGAGGCTGCCGGCGCCGCCGCAGATGCCGGCGGAAACCACTGCGGCCAGCGTCAACGTCTTGGTGACGTCGATGCCGATCGACACCGCCAGCGTCTCGTTCTCCATCAGCCCGCGCATCGCCCGGCCGACATGGGAGCGTACCAGCCGCGCAATCAACAGGTAACAAGCCACGGCGACGCCGAGCACCAGATAATAGTTGTGCAGCTTGGTGCGGAAGACGAATTCGCCGAGCCCAGGGAAGCCGACCTGCATCGGCGGGATGCTGGTCAGCGCCAGCGGGCCCTGGGTCAGCTCGACCCAGTTCAGCGCCACCAGCCGCACCACCTCGGCGAACGAGATGGTGACGATGACGAAATACGCCCCGCGCACCCGGAACGACAGCCGTCCGACCAGATAGCCGCACAATCCCGACACCAGCACGGCGATTGCGAAGCCGGCCAGCGGTGGCCACGGCTCGTGCACGACGTGCAATCCGAACGGCAGGCTGACGCTGAAGCCGAGCGATGTCAGTGCGCTCACATAGGCGCCGATGCCGAAGAAGGCGATGTGGCCGAGGCTGAGCTGGCCGGTGAAGCCAAGCAGCAGATTGAGGCTCATTGCACCGATGACGAAGATCCCAGTGGTGATCAGCGCGTTGAGCAGATACGGATCGCTCAGCCATAGCGGAACGGCGGCAAGCGCGGCGACGACGACGATCGACAGCAGCAATTTCATCCGACGCGCTCCGCACGAGGAAACAGCCCGGTCGGGCGGAAGATCAGCACGGCGATGATGATCAGGAAGCCCATCGCATCGCGGTAGCCGGACGAGATGTAGCCGGCGCCCAATTCTTCGGCGAGCGCCAGGATGAAGCCGCCGATCACCGCGCCGGTGATGTTGCCGAGTCCGCCGAGAATGACGATGGCGAACGCCTTGACGGCCGCGAGATCGCCCATCGCCGGATAGACCACGTAGACCGGTCCGAGCAGCGCGCCGGCCGCTGCGGCGAGGCTCGATCCCAGCGCAAAGGTCGAGGTGTAGATCAGGTTGACGTTGACGCCCATCAGCGCCGCCGTGTCCTGATCCTGGAACGTGGCGCGCATCGCGCTGCCGAGCCGGGTGCGGTTGATCAGGATGTAAGTCAGCACGATCAGCGCTCCGGCAGCCACCAGCACGAACAGCCGCAGCCACGACACCGAGACCGGGCCGATCTCGAGTGGCGCGTCCGGGAACGGCGTCGGCACCGACTTGGCGACACCGCCCCACACCCACAGTGTCGCCGACTGCATCGCGATCCAGGCGCCGATCATCACCAGCATGGTGGTGTCGATGTCGGAGCCGCGCAGTGGCCGCAGCAGCGTCAGTTCCACCAGCGCGCCGAGCGCCCAGCCGCTCGCAATCGAAAGCGGCAGTGCAACGAAGAAGTTCAACTCGAACTTCTGCACCACGATGAACATCACGTAGGCGCCGAAGGTGTAGAGAATGCCGTGCGTGAAGTTCACGACATTCATGATGCCGAAGATCAGCGTGAGACCGATGCCGAGCAGCGCATAGGTGCCGCCGAGCACGAGCGTGTTGATGAGGTGCTGAAATAATTCGCCCAAGGTCGATCCTCGCGTTCCAGGGAAGGACGAGGCGCGAGACGCGCCTCGTCGGTCGTGGTGGCGTGCGGTCAGAGATCCTTCATCGCGACTTTGCCGTCCGCGATTTCGATCAGGTACACGTTGGGCTGGCTCTGGCCGCTTTCCTTGCCGGCGGGGCCGGACTTCTGGAACGCGATGTCCCCGTTGAGGCCCTTCAGCTTGATGTCCCACAGCGCCGCCTTGATCGCGGCCGGCTCGGCCTTGCCCGCCTTTTCGATCGCCGCCGCCGCGGTACGGATGCCGTCATAGCCGCGGAAGCTCTCGGTGCAGCCGGCGAAGTCGAAACCGCGCTTCTTCCATTCGGAGACGAAGTAGGTGGTCGCTTCGGGGTTCGGCGTCTTGTCCGGGAACCACGGCAGGAACGTCGTCAGATGCATGGTGCCGTTGGCGGCCGCACCGGCCTGGGCAATGATCTGGTCGGGGTTCTGCGAGCCGCCGGTGGTGATGATCTGCTTCTTCAAGCCGAGCGCTGCGGCCTGCTTGAACAGCAGCGTGAGCTGATCGACCGCCGCGGTGACGATGATGGTTTCGGAGTCGGAGCCCTTCAGCTTTGAGAGCTGGGCGCTCATGTCCTGCGCGCCCTGGTCCATGGTCTCGACCAGCCCCACCGAGATGCCCTTCGCCTTCATCATCTTGCCGAAGTCTTCGGCGGCGCCGCGGCCCCAATCATTGTTGATGACGAGGAAGTCGACCTTCTTCAGGCCGAGCTTATCGACGATCTTGCCGAACGCCGCAGCCTCGATCGCCGACGGCGGCGAGATGCGGAAGATGTAGGGATTGCCCGTGGTGGTGATTTTGCCGGAGGACGAGGTCTCGACCACCATCGGCACTTCGTATTCCATCAGCTTCGGCATCACCGCCAGCGTCAGGCTGGAGCCCCAGGCACCCATCATCACCGGCGTCTTGTCGCGGGTGATCAGCTTCTCGGCGACCGCAGCCGCCTCGGTCGGGTTGCTCTTGTTGTCCTCGATCACCAGCTCGATCTGCTTACCGAGCACGCCGCCCTTGGCGTTGATCTCGTCCGCCGCAATCTTGGCGCCGTTGACGACGTAAGTGCCGGACGCCGCGAAGGCACCGGTCAGCGGTTCGTTGACGCCGATCTTGATCGTCTCGGCCGAGGCCGTGCCCATCAGGAGCGCAGTGGCCGCCGCGATGAGAGAAGCAGTCCGCAGGGTTCGCATCATCCTCGTTTCTCCGTGATCGTTTGTTTGGTTGATCGGACGCCGCCCCCGGCGCCCGTCGCAAGTCGCCTTCGCCCACCGCTACCGGCGGGTCGTCCCTCCCAGCCAGCGCGGCAGCCGCGCCCTTATCAGGCCCAGCAACAGCGCCAGCCCGTTGAGATGTTGATCAGCGCCGGCCGGCATGACCGTCTGGCCGGACAGCTTGCGTTCGAGGTTGCCGGTGAACTGATCGATCAGCCGTCGCGCGAGATCGCGCACCAGACCGCTGCGCCCGACCTGCGCCAACAGGCCGGTCAGCGTGTAGCCGATCGTCAGGTCGATGCGCGTCGCGCGCCCCGCGTCCAACGGCTTCAGCCGATAGCGGATTTCACCCTGGGTCGATGATCGGCTGCGGCGATCATTGCCGGTGCCGATGATCCGTCCCGACAGGCCATCGGCCGCACGCTCGATCCGGGCGACGCCGGCAAACTGCGCGGCGATCGGCCCGACCTGCACGCGGATTTCGCCTTCGATGCGATTGGGATCGGCAGCATTGGTCAGAGCGACGCCAGGCAAACAGGCAGCGACCGCGGCGACATCGGTGAACAGCGCAGCCACCTGTGCCGGTGGATGCTGCACCTCGAACGCCTGCTCGATCATGGCGGCCGGGGTGAAGTCGGCAATCGCAGCAGCCGGACGAGGCGCCGTTACGCTCGCCGCCGCAGAGGGCGACGCCACACGGAGATCGGCCTTCGCCGCGCCATGCCCCGATCCAGCCGGCCCAAGTATCGCGCGCCCCCCACCGACGACGGGTTGGATGCCACGCGCACGACGGGCGGCAATCACCGACATCACTGCGCGGACGATGCCGACATAGCCGGTGCAGCGGCAGAGATTTCCACTCATGCCGATACGAATCTGATGCTCGTCCGCATCGGGCAACCGCAGCACCAGATCGCGTGCCGACACCAGCATGCCGGGGGTGCAGTAGCCGCATTGCAGCGCGTGCTCGCGCGTGAACGCGGCACGCAGCTCGGTCGCGATCTCGTCGTCGTCGAGTCCTTCGATGGTGGTGACGGCAGCCCCCTCGCAAGCCGCCGCGAAGGTGATGCACGAACGCGCCGGCACGCCGTCGATCAACACCGTGCAGGCGCCGCAGACGCCGTGTTCGCATCCGAGATGCGTACCGGTCAGATCGAGTTGATCGCGCACCAGGTCGGCGAGGCTGGTGCGCGGCTCGGACCGGCAATCGACGGCACAGCGGTTGACGGTCAGCGCCAGCGTGCTCATGCGGCCTCCTGCAGGGCGCGCTTCAGCACCGTGAGATGGATATGGCGATGCACGGCATCGGTGACGCCTGCTTCGTTCAGCAATCGGTCCGCGACGCGCGGATCGAACCGGGTCTTGTAGTCGGCGTCGACGCGGCCGCCGAACAGCTCGGCCGGCTTCGCGATCAGGACCGGCGCGGCATCGAGCGCGCCGATGACGATCCGCGCACTGCCCACGTCGGGATCGATCAGCGCTGCGCACTGGCCATGCGCGAACTCGCCGGTCTTGCGGCAGGCCTTCACATAGCCCCAATGAGCCGTAGCCGAGCGCTTCGGAATATGGATCGCAGCCACCAGTTCGCCGGGCTGCAAACAGCTCTGCAGCGCACCGACGATGAATTCGGACAATGACACCTGTCGGCTTGCGGATACGCTGCGCAGCGTCACGCGTGCGCCGAGCGCCGCCAGCACCGACACCCAGTCGGCCGCCGGGTCGGCATGGCTCAGCGAGCCACCGATCGTGCCGCGATTGCGCACCGCGCGATAGGCGATATTGGCCGCGACGCTCCGCATCGCGCCGGCGCTGACGTCCGGCACGCGGCCGTCTTCGATATCGGCGTGGGTGACGCAGGCGCCGAGCACAAGCTCGTCGCCGCTGATCTCGGCCTGCTTCAGCTCGTCGATGGCGGTGATGTCGACGATCTGCTCGGGCTGCGCCAGCCGCAGGATCAGCATCGGCCCCAGCGACTGACCGCCGGCCATCACCTTGGCGCCGGCGTTGCCTCCGAGCAGCGACAATGCGGAAGACAGATCGCGCGGGCGCGCGTAATCGAATGGCGCGGGCTTCATGCGGCTGCCCTCCCCGCGCCCTGCGCCGCGATCACCGCCTCGACCACGCGATGCGGCGTGATGGGTGAACGCATCAGTTCAGCACCACAGCGCCGCAGCGCGTCGTTGACGGCGTTGGCGATTGCGGCCGGCGGCGCAATCGCACCGCCCTCGCCAATGCCCTTGACGCCGAACCGCGTATAGGGCGCCGGCGTCTCCATATGATCGAGCCGCGGCGCCGGCACCTCCGTCGGCCCCGGCAGCAGATAGTCGGCGAACGTCGTCGCCAGCGGCTGCCCCGCCCCGTCGAACGGCATCTCTTCGTAAAGCGCAGTCCCGATGCCCTGCGCGAGGCCGCCAAAAATCTGGCCGTCGACGACCATCGGATTGATCAGCACGCCGCCGTCTTCGACGATCACGTAGTCGAGGATTTCGACCGCGCCGAGATCGGGATCGACGGCGACGACAGCTGCATGCGCGGCGTAGCTGAAGGTACCGCTATCGCGCTGCGGCTTGTAGCCGGAGGTGACGTCGAGCCCTCCGGGATCGACATCCTTCGGCAGATCCTGCGGGCGGCGATACCAGGTGTGGGCGATCTCGCGCAGCGTGACGCTGCCGTTCGGGCCGCGAACTTCGGCGTCGATCAGTTCGACGTCGGCGACGTCCTGCTGCAGCAGCTTGGCGCCGATCCGTTTGATCCGGTCGCCGAGATCGCCGCAGGCCGTCGCCACCGCACCGCCGGCCATCACCGCGCAGCGCGATCCCCAGGTGCCGGTCGAATACGGCGTCATCGCCGTATCGCCGAGAATGATCCGCACGTTGCCGACATCGATGCCGAGCATCTCGTGGGCGACCTGGGCCAGCGTGGTTTCCATGCTCTGGCCGTGCGAATGCACGCCGACGCGCAGCTCGAGCCCGCCGTCCGGAGTCAGCCGCGCCGTTGCCTGCTCATGGCCCGGCACCATCGGGATGCCCCAGCCGGAATACACCGACGTGCCGTGCGCAGCCTGCTCGCAATAGATCGAGACGCCGAGCCCGATGCGGCGGCCGTCCGGCTCGCCGCGGCGCTGCCGCGCGCGCAGGGCCTCGACATCGATGGCCTCCAGCGCCCGCCGCATCGCCTCCGGATAGTCGCCACTGTCAAAATGCTTGTTAGTGATGTTGTCGAACGGCATCTGGTCGGGCTGCACCAGATTGCGCAGCCGCACCTCGCTCGGCTCCAACCCGGCCTCAGCCGCGACGAGATCGAGCATCAGTTCCAGCGCGAAGCACACGCCGGTGCGTGCGACGCCGCGATACGGCAGGATCGGGCATTTGTTGGTGGCGACCGAAAAGGTGCGGCAGCGATAGGCCGGCATCACGTATGGCCCGGGCAGAATGCTGGCGACCTGCGCGGCCTCGAGACACGCAGAAAACGGATAGGACGAATACGCGCCGGAATCGACCGTCGCTTCGCAATCGATCCCGCGCAGCTTGCCGTCGCGATCGGCATAGAGCGTGATCTTGTAGTGATGCTCGCGGCAGTTGGCGCTGGCGATGAGATGTTCGCGACGATCCTCGATCCAGCGCACGGGATGGCCGAGCCGCATCGTCAGCCAGGACAGGCAGACCTCTTCGGGCAGCAGGATGCCCTTGTGGCCAAAACCGCCGCCGACATCCGGCGAGATCACACGGATGCGGCCCTGATCCATGCCGAGGCATTCGGCGAGGCCGTTGCGGTTGATGTGCGGCATCTGCGCCGAGGTCGTGACGACGAGTTGATCGAGCCGGTGATCGAAGCTGGCGACCACTCCGCGGCCTTCCAGCGGCGCCATGCACTGCCGAGCCGTGGTGATCTCGCGCGACACCTTGATCGGGGCGTCGAGCGCCGCCGAGATATCGACCTCGAAATTGGTTTCGAGGAAGATGTTGTCGCCCCAGTGCTCGTGCACCAGCGGCGCATCCGGCGCGCGCGCCTGCAGCATGTCGTGCACCGCCGGCAGCTCTTCGAGGTCGAGCACCACAGCGGCCGCGATATCCTCGGCTTCGGCGCGCGTCGGCGCGACGCACATCGCGATCAGTTCGCCGACCTGCCGCACCTTGTCGGTCGCGAGCACCGGCTGCTCCGAGATCTTGAAGCCCGGCAATCCCGATACCGCACGGATCGGATTGACGCCGACGAGATCCGCGGCGGTGAACACACGGTCGCGATACGCTTCAGGCACATGAATGCCGCGGATCCGCGCATGGGCCAGCGGACTACGCACGAAGGCGACGTCCTGCATGCCGGCAAGGCGGATGTCGGCCACGTATTGGCCGCGGCCGCGCATCAGGCGGTCGTCCTCCTTGCGCGGCAGGCGTGCGCCGACCCCCTGCCCGCTGGCCTGATGCTGGTCGATCCGTCCGTGCACCACGTCCTCCTCAGGCTGCGACGGCTTCGGGCAGGATCGCCGCGTCGGCGTCGTAGCGAGCGCCGGCCCGCAGGCAGAACGCCGGTTGCAACAGGCTGTCGGCGATCACTTCGGTGTTCTCGTTGTCACGCAGCACGAAGTGGCCGGCGCGCTGCGTCAGCACCGACACGTCCGCATCCATGCCGACCTTCAGCGCGCCGATCTCGTCGGCTCGATTGATCATCTTGGCCGGATTGGCGGTGACCATCGGCACCACCTGTTCGAGCGACAGGCCAAGCGCCATCATCGAACTCATCGCCTGCACCAGGCTGAATTTGGCCTGACCGGCGAACGGATGGTTCTCCTCGTCCTCGTGCTGATCGGGCGTGCCGGCGGGTGCGGGCACATGCGTGTTGTAGCCGTGGATGTCCGCACCGAGCGTCGTCGGCACGATGCCGGCTGCGATCGCCTTCTTGGCGAGCCGATAGGAGAAGTGGCTGCCGTGGCCGACATCCACCTTCAGCCCGCGATCGAGCGCCGCCTGAATCACGGGATGCACCACGCCTTCGCGATTGATGAAGCCGCCGGGATGCCGCGTGAACGGATGCGCCAGCACGTCGCCTTCCTTCAGCAGCGGGATGACGCGCGTCAGGATGGTGTCGGCGTCCTCGCCATTGGCGCCGCTCTCCGGCAAGCCCCAGAGTTGACCGAAATGCACGTACACCGGCAGCTCGGCGCGGCGGCCGATCTCCGCTGCCATCTCGATGACGCGAATGCCCCAGCGCGCGAAGCCGCCGATCTCCGCATGTGCCTTGATGCCGCGCACGATGTCCGGATTAGCGCGCGCCGCCTTCACGGTGGCGTCGATGTCGACGCCTTCCGGGCTGTAGAGCTGCGGGTAGTAATGACCTTCGAGGCCACCGACCAGATACGCCGACAGGAACGCATAGACACGCGACTTCGCCGGGTCGGCGATGAAGTGACGGAAGCCCGGCAGTGTCATGCAGGACGGCCCGCCCTGATCGATCAGCGCGGTGACGCCGGACCGCACACCGACCATATCGGGGTTCATGCCGAAGCGGCCGGAGACGTATTGATAGATGTGCGCGTGCGTATCGATCAGGCCCGGAAGTACCAACTGGCCCGCAACGTCCACCACCTCCTTGGCGCTCGACGGCAGAACGTCCTTTTGCACAGCCGCGATCTTGCCGCCGCGCACCGCCACATCCATCACGCCATCGATGCCGGAGGCCGGGCAGATCACTCGCCCGCCACGCAACAGAAGATCAAAGCTGGCACTCACCGACATCGAACCGCTCTCCACGAACCTGACCAAAATTACGAAGCATACTTCGCATTTGCATCAAGCAAGGCCTATGCCAAAGTCTAAGAGACGAAAGACGGAGAGAATCGCGTTACTTGATTTCGCTGCGCGGCTGTGGCCGGTCAGCGTGGAGACAGGGAGAGAAACGCTTGCGGCAGAAGCATTTTGGCGGGGCCGAGGCTACGCACAAACCATGGCCGCTGGCCGAGCGTCCCGGTTTTCTGATCCGGCGGCTGCACCAGATCCATGTGGCGCTGTTTCAGCAGGCGTGTGGTCAATTTGAAGTCACACCGCTCCAATACAGCCTGCTGTCTGCCCTCGCGGCGCGGAAAACCGCCGATCAAACAACGCTTGCGGCCGATATCGCGCTCGACCGCACCACCACCACCGGCGCTCTGAAACGCCTCGAAGCGCGCCACTTGGTCGAACGACCGGTCAACGCCGACGACCGCCGCGCACGCCTCTGCCGCCTGACCCGGGCAGGCGCGCAGCTCCTGGCGAAGATTGAAGGCGCCGCGCGCTCGGCCCACGAGGCAACGCTGCAAGGCTTGTCGGCACGCGAGAAGGTCCAGTTCGTCGCGATGATGCAGCGCATCGTCGACCAGAACGCCAACCAGAACACCGACGCGCCCTCGCTCGATTGAGCGGCTGCCGATTTCTTGCGCGTGAGATGCACAGGCTTTAACCGGCCCAAGAGCCTGCCGGACTAGGTTCGGCGGCCCCACGGCGCACCGAATTCACAGCAATCTTGGCCGCATCTCTTCCCGAATGAGGTGATCGCTGGACGCCAGGAACGATGGAAGCTCTGGCGATTCAGGGTCTGAAGACTTCGAAATTGAAGTGCTCGCGGCGGATGCGCTGCGCGGCAACCGCCTTGCCAATGCGCTGCAGATCGTCGATCGCAGCGATCGAATCCATCTTCTGGACGCTGGCGGGATTGACATCGCCACATCCCAGCGCTGCCAGCCCCTGCTTCGTCAGCTCGGCATTGTAGCGGGCATAGCGAAACAGCTTCTGATTCAGCGGTCCACGGGAGCCCTTCATCGCGCCGATCTCACGGTCCAATAGCGGCCCTTCGATGCACTCGCCGAACACTCGACAAAGAAGATCCTGCTCGTTGAGCGCGGCGTACATCAGGGCCGACGGTATTTCAGATGCATTGAACAACAGGTGCATCTGGTCTGGCGTGAGGCTGTAGTTTTCGCCCGCGCTGGTCCCGGTTCCGACGGAGACGATGAGCATCTTGTCAGTGCCCGTCGTCCATCCGCGTTGTTCAGGGGGCGCTCCGATCCAATACTGGTCGACGGTGGCCATCAAAAACATCTGAAACGCCGGATTATTGTACATCGTGACTCCGCCGTCGACAAAGATGAAGGGCTTATCGCCACACGAAATCACTTCCGGCGGGAAATAGGTCGGCGCCGCCGTACTCGCCCGCACCAGCTGCCACAACGGTAAGTCCAGGTTACACGCCGGATGGGTACGGTCGTTATACTTGGCGAACGGATTGTTCGATATCGGCCACGGCGAGTCGGTCGTGGCGTTTCGCATCACCAGCAACAACAACGTCTCGAGTTCAGGCGCACCGAGCGTCGTCGCCTCTCCAAAGACCAGCTTCAATTGCTGGGCGAGCGGCTCGCTCTTGTACTCCGACTTGAGGCGGCGAAGGATGCCCTCCTTCTCGAACATCTTGGCGCCATTCTGGAGATAGAATGCTAGAATCTGGTCGACCGACATTCCGATCGCGACGCCGGCTGCAATAATGCCGCCAGTGCTCGTTCCCGCAACATAGTCGAAGTAATCGGCCAGCCGATAATCGAGCCGCCCGCTCTGTTCGATCAGCAGGCGTTCGATTTCGGCAAGAACCATCAACGACAGCACACCGCGAATTCCGCCGCCGTCAATGGCAAGAAGTTTTCGGGGCCGGTCAGAAGCCAATCGGTCTTTGAGGACAGTTCGATGCTGCAGTGCTCGGCCAACCATCGCCGCCCCCAATGACTAAAACTCAATCTAAGACGCACGCTTAACAATCGGCTTCCGGAGAAGCCGAGCCGGTCTCTCACTTCCACAAATACTTGACCTCAAATCTCTAACGTCATTAACTAGCATTTTCAGCGGTCCACAACCAGAGAATAGTGAGGCGGCTGTGGCAGACATTTTCATTTCCTATGCACGTGATGACGACCAGCCGCCGCCGGATTGCCCCGATCGAAAAGGTTTCGTGACCTTTCTCGACGAGTCGATCCGCTACGAATTTCGTGACCTCGGTCCGGAGCGTCCGAAAATCTGGAGAGACGTCAAGCGGATCTCCGACGGTGATCAATTCTCCGACGAGCTGGAAGACGCTCTGAGGAAAGCGTCTTTCCTGCTTGTGGTATTATCACCCAATTGGATGTCGAGCAGCTGGTGTAAACGCGAACTCGACACGTTTGCAAAGTGTCATCCTGCGGAAGGAATCCGTGAACGCATCATCGTCGTCGGCAAGCGCCACGTCGACCGCGACAGACGGCCGTCACTCTTGCAGGGCCAGACGGGTTTCGCTTTCTACGCGCGCGCAGAAGATCCCGATGAAATCGAAGGCGACGTCGAATTCTTCGATCGGGGCAAACCCTGCGACGACCGGTACTGGAGCAAGCTAAAATCGCTCGCAGCATACCTGCTGCGACGCAGACCGCCCCCGCCTCCTGGGCCGCAATATCCGCCGACCGGGCGCACGATTTACGTCGCCAAACCCGCCTCCGACATGCGCGCCGGCTACGACCGGATCGTCTCCGAGTTGACCGGCAAGGGTCATACGGTGGTGCCGCCGCCGGCTGAGGAAATCCCGCTCGATCGTGCTGTCGCCGTGATCGAGCACGCGCTCGCCAAGGCCGAGATTTCCGTGCATCTGCTCGGCGAAAAATTCGGCGACACGCCGGAAGATCAGTTGCCGATGGCGAAGTTGCAGCTTGCCCGGGCCGCGCTCAAGGAGGCCGCCGACCCCGGCAAAAACTTTCATCGCATCGTCTGGGCTCCCAGCCTCTGGACCACGCAGCCCGCGAATGGCCAGCCGGCGACGGAAGTCAGCCGCCATCCAATCGACGTCCTGGCGCAATTCGACCGTCAGCTCCCGACGGACAAGGTCGAGGGCAACACCCTCAGCAAGCTGGTCGACTTTCTAAACCAGCACCTGATCGCCATCGCGCAGGTACCTCCACCACCCACACTGCAGAGCACCGACGGAAACGTCAGGCTGTATCTGTATCATTCCCCGGAAGATAGCGACTACGCGCTTGGGCTGGCCCGGGTGCTCCAGCAGCGTAATGTCGAACCGCTGCTTCCGGTTTTCGACGGTCCCAGCGCCGAGATCGAGCGGTTCAACGACAAGGGCCTGGCGGAATGCGACGCTGTCGTGCTGTGCTGGGCGAAGGCCTGCGAGGTCTGGGTGCGTGCGCAAGCCCGCCGCCTGCGGAATTGGCATGACCTTGGACGCGCTCATCAGTTCGCGTATCGGGCGGTGGTCGCAGCTCCCCCACCCGGCAGCCGAAAGAAGGCTGGCAGCTTGCTGTTTCCACGCAGCGAGATCGATTGCATCGTCGACCTATCCGACAATGAGGCCCCGACTGCAGACCAAGTGGATCTTCTGGTCCCTGCCGTCGCTGTGGACGCCGCTCCCACCGCGTCAGAGCCCGCGCCATGAACGCACCGGTGCAACTGCTCTGGGCCTCCGCGGCGCGCCCGTTTCCGGGTCTGCGGCCCTTCGCCTATCAGGACCACGCATATTTCTTCGGCCGCGACGACCAAACCTACGCGCTTTACCGACTGATCGACCGCTACCGGTTCATTGCCGTCGTAGGAAGCTCCGGCAGTGGAAAGTCATCCCTGGTCCGTGCTGGGCTTTTGCCGCTCCTCGACACCGAGACGCGCGACGTCGGCGGACGAAGCTGGCTGTGGCGCGAAATGCGCCCTGGCGATGCGCCGCTGCGGCGGCTCACCGCCATGCTCGCCAGCATGGCCCAGGATGACGATCCCGTGGTCGCTTCAGGGCGGCGCGATCGCATTGCCGCACAACTGGAGCGATCGAGCTTCGGCATTTCCGAAGCGCTTGCCGAGATGACATCCATCGCCGGCAAATCGCTGGTGCTGGTGATCGATCAGTTCGAGGAGCTGTTTCGCTACGCCACTCTGGTCAATGCCGATGCCAGCCGCCAAGCCGTCCGCGCCCGTGACGAGGCCACCCAGTTCGCGCAATTGCTGCTGGAAGCGAGCCGGGCGCCGACGCTGAAGCTGCACATCGTGCTGACGATGCGTTCCGACTTCATCGGCGATTGCGCGCGGTTTCACGGCCTACCGGAAGCGGTTTGTGCGGCACAGTTCTTAGTACCGTCCCTGACGCGCGATCAGCTTGACGAAGTCATCCGCCTGCCGCTGGAAAAGGCCGCCGCAACCATCGATCCGGAGTTGGTCGAACGACTGCTCAATGACTGCGGGACTGAAATGGATCAGCTCCCGGTGCTGCAGCATTGTCTGTCGCGACTATGGGAAGAGGCAGGAAAAGACCAGACCTCCAAAGCGCCGCCTGCATCCGGCACTGTGGCAACCGATCAACAGACCAGTATCGACTCGGCGGCGGGACGGCATCTGACTTTGGCTCACTACCGTGCAATCGGGCAATTCGCCGATGCCCTGTCGCTCCATGCCGACGCCATTCTGAAGGATCTCCCCGGCCCGCGACTGGATCTTGCCGTCAAGCAAGTGTTCAGCGCGCTGTCCGAGCTGGACAAGGAAGGTCGTGCCATTCGGCGTGCGCTGAAGTACTCCAGGCTGGTTGCAGAGACAGGCGTCGACGAGCCGTCGGTTCGCAGGGTGCTGGACCGCTTCCGGGCGGACGACTGCTCGTTTCTGACCCCGCCCAGCTTCGAGGTGAGCGAACTCACCGGTGATACCCGCATCGACGTCGGACATGAGGCTCTGCTGCGACGCTGGGAAAAAGTCAGCGGCCATGGCGCAGACCTCGGATGGCTGCGGATCGAGCAACAGGCGGGCGAACGTTATCGCGGCTTGCTCGCGATCGCCGAGGGCGACAACGCGGTGTTGCCGGCGCATTTGGTCGACGAACGCCTAGCCTGGTGGAACGCGCGGCCCCGTACCGCCGCCTGGGCGGAGCGTTACGGCGGCGGCTTCGATCGGGTGCAACAACTTCTCAGGCTGTCCGAATGGCGACGGAGCGCCAAGCGGATCATCACGGTCGCGGTGTTTGGCTTGGTCGTGGCCGTCGCGCTGATCATGATTGTGCTCGAGAACCGTGCCGTCACCGCTCAGGACAAGGCCGAGCAGGCTCAGATCCATGCCCTCAATGCCACCAAGACATCCGTCGGTCGCCTGGCCGGCTTCCTCAACGACGGCTCGATGTCAGCGAAAACCGCAGAGCTTCTGCTCGCCGACGCCAAGGTGACGCTCAAGGATCTGGCCAAGAGCGAAGACCATCCTTTGCAAGTGTCCGAAATAGAAATCCTGCTATTGCTCAACGTTTCAGATGTCGGTGTCGCGCTGGGAAAACGTGACGACGTGCTGAATGACGCTCAGCGCGCCGTTGCATTGACCGAACGCCTACTGAAAAGCAGTCCCACGAGTTCCAGCCTCCTGCACCACCTCTATGCCGGACAATTTCGCATCGGCGACGAATTGGCTTACCGAGGTTTGAACGCGGATGCCGAACGCTACTTCAATATGGCTCTGGAAAATGCCCGGGAGGGGCAACTCCGCGAACCGGGAATCGCGCAACGTCGGCTCGACGTCGCATTCGCCCTCAACAAACTCGGCGACATCTACAAACTCAAAAAGGATTGGCAGAAGGCACTGGAGTATTACGGCGAAGGACTGACGATCGCCGAAGGAATGGCCGCAACATCTCCCATCGAGGTTGCGACACAAAAAAGCCGGATCGCTCAACTCCTCAACGAACGGCAGGATCCGGATGATGACGCGAAAGCGCTCGCGATGTATCGCGATGCGCTGAGCATCCAAGAGGGCCTGCTGATCAAATCTCCAGGCAACGCAAGCGTTATTTCCAATGCCGCGACGACCCATCGCCGTCTCGGCGGAATGCTGAAGGATCCTGCCCAGGCGCGTGTTGAATACGAAGCCGCTGTCAAATATCGCAAGAAGCTCTACGAAGGCGACCCGGGCAACGTGCCGTGGCGAAGAGGTCTGGCGCTGGACCTGACTCTGCTTGGCGACACGCTCGTCAAGCTCAACGAAATCAGAGCGGCAGCGCAGAACTACAATGCCGCCGCCCGAATCTACGATAGCTTCAACCTGAACGATCCGAACAACGCCTCCCTGCTGCGCAGCTCAGCAATACTGAGTAGTAAACGCGGTGATATATTAGTGCAACGTGCCAACGACACGGGAAATCCGGCAATTCCGGTCATCAATGAATCCCAGCGTCTCGTTGGTGACGCCCTGACTCGCTACATCGCGGCGGCCGACGGCTTCGAAAAACTGACGAGCGATCCGAAATCGGGGAAGGCGCAGTTCTCCAATTTGTTCGACGTCCAGATCAAGATCGGCGATCTCCTCGTGCGACAGAACAAATTCAAGGATGCAGCCAACGCGTACGAAGCCGCGTCTCAAACGATCGAGCGGGCATCAGCCAACCTGCCGGTGTCAGATTGGCGAGCCAGATTGTCCGCGGCTCTCGAGCAGACCGGAGACTTCCTCGCTCAGGCGGCTCCAGCCGACATCTCGACCTATCAATTTGTGGTGTCGGCTCAAGAAGACGCCCTCGCCTTCCACCAGAAGGCTCTCGACGCGATTGACACGGTAGTGAGCGGTGCGTCGGACGATCAACAGATGATCGCCACCAAGGCGAGGCTATTGACTAAGATTGCCCGTCACCGCTCCGACCGACGATGAGGCGGCTCGCTCTCGCCTGGACACTCGCTGCGGTGATGCGTTTGATGGGGTTGCGCCCGTCCGACGGTCCGGGTGGCGCGGCAAGGAATTCGGATGCCACCAGGAAAGGACAGGATCATCCCCCGCACGGTCTTGCTGTTCAGCGGGCATATGGTCGATGCTCCCGGGCGTCCGACGCCCAGGTTTCCCCCCGACAAGGAGCCGATTGCCCGGACGGCTATCGACCACGCTGTCGGCCGCAGCGGGGCCGCTGCCGGCGACCTCGCCATCTGTGGCGGCGCCTGCGGCGGCGACCTGCTGTTTGCCGAAGCGTGTCTTGCCCGTGGCTTGAGGCTCGAGTTCTACCTTCCGTTCGATTGCTCGTCGTTCCTGGCCAAGTCTGTGGACTTCGCTGGAGCCGATTGGCACGACCGGTTCCTCACCGTCAGTTCGCTGGCGACGGTCCACGTCGTGCCGGACGAGCTCGGCCCGCCCCCGGCGGACCAGGACCCCTACGCCCGCAACAACGCCTGGATGCTGCGGCGCGCGACGCGCTTCGGCTTGGAAGCGTTGGCCTTCATATGTCTTTGGAACGGCGAAGCCGGCGACGGACCGGGCGGCACCGCCGCCTTGGTGCGGCACGTCAGGCAGATGACGGATCGGATCGACTGGCTGAACACCAAATCTTTGTGGGGGTGAGCCGATCGCTCGAGGCGACACCATCGACGGAAGCTGGAGCCGAATCGATCAGACCGCGAGCGTCGCAGCTCCGAGCCAGTGCTGCGTCCGTCGACGCCCGCCCGCTTGCGGTGCTGGCTGCGCGGCTTTTGCTCTTCGATCTCAGTGATTTATCGGATGGTGGGGGAGGCAGGACTCGAACCTGCGAAGCCATGAGGCGGCTGATTTACAGTCAGCTCCCTTTGCCACTCGGGACACTCCCCCGCCCGTGCCGCCGGCCGAACGCCTGTGGCAGGCAAAACCGGGACCGGAAGCCGAAGCGAGCCCGCGGGCGGGCCTGCAACGCGGCGCGGTTATGGGCGATGCGGCCCCCTAAAGTCAACCAACCCCATGACGATTTCGACACTCCTTCGTCATATCTGACGATCGGAGCGAAATTGCCTTGTGCAAGAGAGCGTGAGACAAGCGCCGCCATGAGCGACAGACCGCCGAATCCCCCCTTTTCCCGCCGCCATGGCCCGCCCCCC
>NZ_QUMK01000086.1 GCF_010907035.1 Rhodopseudomonas sp. BR0M22 | reverse complement strand
GTGTTCCACCGCGACGGCGACCGGTTGTTCGTGCAGCGGCTGGGTGTGCAGAACAGCATCGTCGACCTGACCCGGGCGGCGCCGCAAAGCGCGGCCCGTGGCGGCGGCGACGGCAAGCTGCGCGCCGCGCTCAACGGCCGCGTCGTCGCGGTGCTGGTCAAAGCCGGCGACCGCGTCGAGGCCGGCCAACCGGTGCTGACGCTGGAAGCGATGAAGATGGAGCACGTGCACACGGCGCCTGGCTCTGGCATCATCACGATCGATGTCACCGAAGGCGAGCAGGTCACCGCCGGCCGCATCGTCGCCGAGATCGAAGCGGCGACGTAGAGTTCTGGAGCACTGATTATCCCCGTCATTGCGAGCGAAGCGAAGCAATCCAGAGCGCAGTGCACGGAGCTGGATTGCTTCGTCGCTCCGCTCCTCGCAATGACGAAGACGAAGGGTATTTGACATGAACAACGACGCCGTGATCATCGAGAAGCGCGAAAGCGCGCTGTGGATCACCATCAACCGTCCCGACAAACGCAACGCCATTAATGCCGGCGTGGTCGAGGGCATCACAAGCGGCTGGAAGCAGGCGCACGACGACGCCGAGGTGCGGGTGATCGTGCTCACGGGCGCCGGCGACAAGGCGTTCTGCGCCGGCGCCGATCTGCAGTCGACCGGGGCGGCGTTCTCGTTCGATTTCTCCAAGCCGAATGTCGACTACGCCGATCTGTTGCGATTGGCGCAGAACGCGACCAAGCCGTCGATCGCCCGCGTCAACGGCAGCTGCATGGCCGGCGGCATGGGGCTGTTGTGCATGACCGACATGGCGGTCGCGGCCGACAACGTCGTGTTCGGGCTGCCGGAGGTGAAGGTCGGCGTGTTCCCGATGCAGGTGATGAGCCTGCTGCAGGACATCGCGCCCCGGCGGCTGATCGCCGAATGGGCGCTGACCGGCGAGCCGTTCGATACGCAAGCGGCGCTGGCGGCTGGCCTCCTCAACTACGCCGTGCCGGCGGCCGAGCTCGACGCCAAGGTCGAGTGGCTGGCGAAGCGGCTGACCGACAAATCGCCCACGGCAATCCGCCGCGGCAAATACGCAATGCGTGCGATTTCATCGATGTCGTTCGACGAGAGCATCGCCTACACCGAAAGCCAGATCGCCCTGTTGGCGATGACCGAAGACGCCAAGGAAGGCCTGAAGGCGTTTGCCGAGAAGCGCAAGCCGGTGTGGCCGGGGAAGTGACCGCCGCAGGCGGTCATTCCGGGGCGCGCGGAGCGCGAACCCGGAATCCCGAAGTTGTGGCGGCGAGATTCCGGGTTCGCTCACTTCGTGAGCGCCCCGGAATGACTCGTTGAGAGGACGAAGACCTAACAGCCACGCTGCACCCAAGCGGCGGGTACAGACAGGGAGGGACCACGATGCTGGCATCCGAGATGATCCGGCGCGGCGCGGTGTATCACGGGCCGAAGACGGCGGTGATGTTCGGCGATCAGCGCATGACCTTCACCGAGGTCGATCTGCTGTCGAACCGCATCGCCAACGTCTTCATCGACACCTTCAAGCTCGATGTCGGCAGCCGGGTCGGGATGCTGCTGAACAATTCGATCTACACGCTGCCGATCGACTTCGGCTTCGTCAAATCGCGGCTGTCGCGGGTGCCGTTGAATTCCCGGCTGTCGCTGGTCGAACAGCAGCAGATGCTCGAAGGCGCCGGCGTCGATATCCTGATCCACGGCACCGATCTCACCGAGCGGGCGCGCGAGCTGGCGCAAGTAATGCAGGGCCTCAAGCTGATCAGCATCGGCAGCGCGGATGCGGACGATCTGCTGCAGCTCGCCAAGGCGCAGTCCGAAGCGCCGCCGGCGCGGCGCTACGAGCCGGACGACATCGTCATCACCATCTTCACCTCCGGCACCACCGGCAAGCTCAAGGCGGTCGAGCACACCCAGGCGAGCTGGGCGGCGATGGCCACCAACGTGCTGATCAACATGGAGGTCGGCGAGGGCGACGTGATGCTGCACGCCGCCTCGATGATCCACGCCTCGGGCTGCTTCATCGTGCCGTATTGGCTGCGCGGCGGCGTCGCCGCGGTGCTGCCGGGGTTCACGCCGGCGAGCTATCTCGACGCGGTCGAGCGCTGGAAGCCGACTGCGCTCAATTTGGTGCCGACCATGATCGGCATGCTGCTCGATCATCCGGGGATCGAGCAGGCCGACTTCTCCAGCGTCAAGAGCATCATCTACGGGGCCTCGCCGATGCCGCGGCCGGTGATGCAGCGCGCGCTGAAGCTGTGGGGCCCGCGGTTCGCGCAATATTACGGCCAGTCCGAAGCGCCGATCTTCATCACCCATCTGACGAAAGCGGATCACGTCGGGCCGAACGCCGAGCAGCGGCTCGGCTCCTGCGGCCGGCCGTCGATCGACTGCGAGGTCAAGCTGGTGGATGAGGCCGGCGAGGAGGTCGCGCCGGGCGAGGCCGGCGAGATCGCGCTGCGCACGCCGTTCGCAATGAAGGGCTATTACAACGCGCCGGAATTGAACGCGCAGATGTTTCTGCCCGACGGCTGGCTGCGCACCCGCGACGTCGGCCGGTTCGACGCCGACGGCTATCTGTATCTGGTCGACCGCACCTCGGACATGATCGTGTCGGGCGGCTACAACGTCTATCCGCGCGAGGTCGAGGACGCGCTGGCGGCGCATCCTGCGGTGCGCGAGGTGGTGGTGGTCGGGCTGCCCGACGACAAATGGGGCGAGAGCGGCGCGGCCTTCGTGGCACTGCGCGCCGGCGCCAGTGCCGAGGAGGCCGAACTGATCGCCTTCGCCCGGGACAAGGTGGCGAGCTACAAGGTGCCGAAGCAGGTGCGGTTCATCGACGAGGTGCCGAAGAGCCCGGTCGGCAAGCTGCTGCGCCGCGCGGTGCGGGATCCGTTCTGGCAGGGGCGGGATCGGAAGATTTAAGAGCCCGCGCATCGCGGCTGCCGCCGGTCATTCCGGGTTCGCTCGCCGCGCGAGCGCCCCGGAATGACGATCTCAAGCCTTACAGATTGCTTTCCGTGATCGCGCTGTACACCAGGGTACGCAGTTCGCGGCGGATCGGATAGGCGCTTGAGGGGATGAGCTGGGTCATGAAGATCGTGATCAGCTCTTCGGCCGGATCGATCCAGAACGCGGTCGAGGCCGCGCCGCCCCAATAGAATTCGCCGGCCGAGCCCGGCAACAGCGTCAGCGCCGGGTTCATGTTGACGGCGAAGCCGAGCCCGAAGCCGATGCCGGCATTGGTGGCTTCGGAGAACATCGACAGCGACATCTGGGTGAGGTCGCGGTTGCCGGGCAAATGATTGCTGGTCATCAGCTTCAGCGTCTTCGGCCCGAGCAGCCGGACGCCGCCGAGTTCGCCGCCATTCAGAAGTGCGCGGCAGAAGGTGAGATAATCGGCGGTGGTCGACACCAGTCCGCCGCCGCCGGAGATCAGCGCCGGCGGGCTCAGGAAGCTCGAGGTCTGCGGATCGTCCGACAGCGTCATGCCGCCCTTGCCGTCGGCGGTGTAGCAGGCGGCGAGCCGCTGCGCTTTCGCGGGCGGCACGTAGAAATCGGTGTCGGTCATGCCGAGCGGATCGAGAATGCGCTGCTTGACGAATTGCTCGAACGGCATGCCGCTGATCTTCTGCACGATGTAGCCGACGATGTCGGTCGATACCGAGTAATTCCAGGCGTCTCCGGGCGAGAATTCCAGCGGGATCTGGGCGAGGTCGGCGATCCAGGACTCCAGCGTGCCTGCTTTTTCGAATGCGCCGATGCCCTTCTCGCGATAGGCGGCGTCGATGTTGGTGCGGTTCTGGAAGCCGTAAGTCAGGCCGGAGGTGTGGCGCAGCAGGTCGACCACCTGCATCGGCCGCGCCGGCGGCTTGGTCAGGAAATAGGGCGGAATGCCGGCCTGGAACACGCCGAGACCCGCCCATTGCGGAATGTACTTCGCCACCGGGTCGTCGAGCTGGACCCGGCCTTCCTCGAACAGCATCATCAGCGCCACCGAGGTGATCGGCTTGGTCATCGAATAGATGCGGAAGATGGTGTCGTCGCGCACCGCGACCTTGCGTTCGACATCGGCGAAGCCGAGCGACGAGTGGTAGACGATCTGGCCGCGCCGATACACCAGCGTCTGGGTGCCGGGCAGCTTGCCGGGATCGACATAGAGCCGCTGCAGATGATCGTCGATCCGGCGCAGCGCGGTCTCGGACATCCCGACGCTCGTCGCCGAGCCGGTCGCCGGCGTTGCGGATTGGGCGGAGGCGGTCTGGCTCGGCATCGTTTCGCTCCTGAACTGTCGCGGACCGTCCGGTTGACGGCCCCGGATTCGTGTCGGCTCGCTCGAGCGCCTATGATATCGGAAAATCGCCAGGCGTTCTATCGGCGCGGCGAGGAGGTGCTGGCGTTTCGCCTCTCGCGCATAGCGGACTTCCGCGTCCGCGCTTACCATGGCGGGAAGCATGGTGTACCGTCGCCGCCTCTCCAACGACATCTGAGCGGGACATGCCTCAATTCGACGAGACCGACCTCACCGAGGCGGTCGTCAAGAGCTTCGACGAAACCCCCGATCCGCGCATGAAGCTGCTGATGCGCGAGCTGGTGCGCTCGCTGCACGATTACGTCCGCCGCACCGGCCTGACCTTCGAGGAATGGGAGAAGGCGATCGATTTTCTGACCCGGACCGGGCAGAAATGCACCCCGAGCCGGCAGGAATTCATCCTGCTGTCGGATGTGCTCGGGGTGTCGATGCTGGTCGATGCCGTCAATCACCGCGACCGCGCCGGCGCGACGCAGACCACGGTGCTCGGGCCGTTCTACGTCGGCGAGCACAAACAGGTGCCGCACGGCGCCGATATTTCCGGCGGCGTCGAAGGCGAGCAGATGTATGTCGCGGCCCGCGTCACCGATCTCGACGGGGCACCGATCGCACAGGCGGCGGTCGACGTCTGGCACGCCGACGACGACGGCTTCTACGACTCCCAGAAGCCCGGCTACGCCGAGAACGGGCCGTCGCTGCGGGCGCGGTTCACCACCGACGCCGACGGCAGGTTCTCGTTCCACACCATATTGCCGTGCAGCTATCCGATCCCGATCGATGGTCCGGTCGGCGACCTCATCCTTGCGGCGCGGCGGCACCCGATGCGGCCGGCGCATGTCCATTTTCTGATCAGCGCTCCCGGCTTCGAGCCGCTGGTCACACATGTCTTCGTCGAAGGTGATAAATATCTCGAATCCGATGTGGTATTCGGGGTCAAGGACGAGCTGATCTCGAACGTGGAATTGCGCGAGGATCCGGTGTTGCCCGATGGCCGTGCGGCGTCGGGACCGTGGCATTTGATGACTTACGAATTCCGGCTGAAGCCGGGCCAAGGCGCCGCGCCGCGGCCGATGATGGCCAGCACGGCGTGATCGTGATGGGAGTGGATGGTGACTGGGGACATGCGCAGATTCGGCCGGATGGGGCCGAACCTCGCGCCGATCGGGCAGGGCACCTGGTATATCGACCGGGGTGACCGCGCGACGGCGATCGCCGCGCTGCGGCGCGGCCTCGATCTCGGCCTGACGCATATCGACACCGCCGAGATGTATGGCGACGCCGAGCCGCTGGTCGCCGAGGCGATCGCCGGCCGCCGCGACGAGGTATTCTTGGTTTCGAAAGTGTTACCGAGTAATGCCTCGCGCCGCGGCACCATCGCGGCTTGCGAGCGGTCGCTGGCGCGGCTCGGCACCGACCGGCTGGACTGTTATCTGCTGCATTGGCGCGGGCACTATCAGCTCGCCGAGACCGTTGCCGCGTTCGAAGAGCTGGTCGCCGCCGGCAAGATCCTGTCCTGGGGTGTCAGCAATTTCGACGCGGGCGATCTGCGCGAACTCCACCGGCTCGCTGGCGACGGCAAGATCGCCTGCAATCAGGTGCTGTATCACCTGCACGAGCGCGCGATCGAGCATGCGGTGATCCCGTGGTGCGAAGCGCACGGCGTAGCGGTGACCGCCTATTCGCCGTTCGGGCACGACGAGTTTCCATCGCCGCGCAGCGAAGCCGGGCGGCGGCTGCAACGGATCGCCGATCATCATGGCGCGACGCCCCGCCAGGTCGCGCTCGCGTTTCTGACCCGTCGGCGTTCGGTGTTCGCGATCCCGAAAGCCGGCAACCCGCTCCATGCCGCCGACAACGCTGCGGCGATGGTGCTGCGGCTCGGCGAGGACGAGATCGCTGCGATCGATCAGGCCTGTCCGCTGGGGCCTGAGCCGGCCAGCCTGCCGATGCTGTGAGGGGCGGCGGCGGGGCGAGGCGCCGCATGACCGAACCGCAATTTCCGCACTTGTGCCGGCGCGGCGAACATCGTTTTGTCGGATTGTTAGTTGATTGGGACTGCGTCGCGCGGACGTGTCTCGTCCGCTGCGATCCCCCAGCATCTCTTTTCGAAACGGCTCGGACCTTGACCGTCACTTCGCCAAGCAACGACGCCGTGCGCCGGCTCACTCATCGCCACGCCGATCATCCGCTGCGCGGCATCGCGCTGATCATCGGCTCGACGGTGTTTCTGGCCTGTTCCGACACATTGGCGAAGTATCTCGGCCGGACGTTGCCGCCGATCGAGATCGGCTGGATCCGGTTTCTGGTTTTTCTGCTGATCATGATTCCGGTGGCGCTCGCCTCCAAGGAATCGCCGCTGCGCTCGGTGCGTCCGAAATTGCAGGTGCTGCGAGCCCTGGCGCTGGTGGCGTCCTCGGTGCTGTTCATCACCGGCCTGCAGTTCCTCCCCATCGCGGAGGCCTCGGCCACATCGTTCGTGGCACCGCTGTTCGTCACCGCGCTGTCGATCCCGCTGCTCAGCGAACATGTCGGCATCCGGCGTTGGGTCGCGACGCTGGTCGGCCTGATCGGTGTGCTGATCGTGATCCGGCCGGGGTCGGCGGCGTTCAATCCGGCGGTCGTGCTTCCGATCCTGTCGGCGCTGGGCTGGGCCCTGACGCTGACTCTGACCCGGATGATCAGCGGCGCCGATCGCGCCATCGTCACGATGTCGTTTTCCGCGCTGGTCGGCTTCATCGCTTTGAGTGTGGCGGTGCCGTTCGTCTGGGTGACGCCGAGCTGGCACGATATCGGCATCGGCCTCTTGGTCGGTCTGGCCTCGACCATGGGGCAGTGGGTGGTCGTTCTGGCCTATCGCTACGCGGACGCCTCGGTGCTGGCGCCATTTACTTACAGCCAATTGGTCTGGGTGACGGTGCTCGGTTTCGGCGTGTTCGGCGAGGTGCCGGACCTGTGGACCTTCGCCGGCGCCGCGGTGATCATCGGCAGCGGCATCTACACGGCGCATCGCGAGCGGCTGCGCCGCAAGCAGGTCGCAATGCCGGCGGAGCCGTATCCCAGCCCGTAAGCGCGCATCGTCCGATCACCGATGTATTCGACTCTTCGTTGGTGTGATTGGTCGGATACACGTAATTATATTCAATGATTGCTGATTACTGGGTTGATTTAGGTGGTCGGCCGTCTCGGCGGCCGGTAATTCTGTGGTCGCTTTAATCAATGCGCAAAGCTGCGACGTCAGACTGCGAAGCGACAGCAGTTCTGAAAGACGCATGACCCAAGATCTCTCTGCACTCGACGCTCATGTCTGGTGGCCGGTGGCCGCTCTTTCCGCCACGCTTTGCCTGTTCTGCCTCGTAACCACGTTTGTTGGACTGCGCGGCATGAGGATCGCCGACAGAGGGGGGCGCCGGGCCTGGGGCGTTCTGACCGGTTGCTCTATTGCAGCGAGTGGGAGCGCAGCCGCCGCGCTGCTTCTGTTCACTGTTGGCGATGTGTCGGCGACGGGGATCGTTGCTCTTGGGCTGACGGCTGCCGCCGCGATGATGGCGTTCACGTCGATCGCGATGTTGCTGAGTTCGATCACCCGCCGCAGTGACAGCGTGACGCCGAGCGACCGCAACGTGGTCGTTGATGCGCTTTTGAACGACGATTCGTTCGGCCTCACTTTGTTTGATGCCGGTGGCCGGCTGCAGCTCTGGAACGAAGGTTTTCTGAACATCTACGGCATTCCGCCCGGACAATTGGCGGTCGGACAGAAGCTCGGCGAGGTTCGGGATACTGTCCGCGCGTCCGGTAACGAGCTGTTGGCCTCGAGTCAGCTCGAGGAACTGAAACTTGCGGCGATGAGCGGAGGCCCCGCCCATATCGTGGTCGAGTTGCGGGGTGGCCGGCACATCAAGATCAGCGTGCAAGGGCTGCCCAACGGCGGCTGGCTGTCCAGGCACGAGGACATCACGGATCGTCAGCAGGCTGAGCAGCGCTTCGCCTATCTGGCGCTGCACGACATCGCCACCGGCCTGCCGAACCGCGCCGCGTTCAACGAGCGGATCGTCGAGAACCTCGGTTTGGCACGAAGCGGCAATGCCAGCTTCGCGGTGATCAGGCTCGGCATCGATCGCTTCAAGGAGATCAACGACGTGTTCGGACAGACCGTCGGCGACGCGGTGCTGGCCGAGATGGCTCGCCGCCTGGCCGAGGTTTGCCACTGGGGCTTCCTGGCGCGCCCGGGCGGTGACGAGTTCTCGATCGTCACCCCGCCCGATGGCGCGGAGGGGGCGATCCAGGAAGTCTGCCGGCAACTGCAGCAACTGTGCGACAGCGAGTTGAATATCGAAGGTCATCGCATCCGCATCGGCGCAACCGCCGGCGTCAGCGTCTATCCACGCGACGGCGACGATCCCGATCAACTGGTCGCTCATGCCGACGTCGCGCTCTACCGCGCCAAGATCGAGCAGCGCGGCACGGTATGCCTGTTCGAGCCGGCGATGGATCTGCAGATCCGCGAGAAGCGCGCGCTTCAGCGAGATCTTGCGGTCGCGCTGGAGCGGAAGGAGTTCGAAATCCACTACCAGCCGCAGGCCGACACCGCCGGCCAGATCGTCGGCTTCGAGGCGTTGCTGCGCTGGCGCCATCCCGAGCGCGGCATGGTGTCGCCGGCGCTGTTCGTGCCGCTGGCGGAAGAAACCGGGCAGATCGGCCCGATCGACGAATGGGTGCTGCGCAGCGTCTGCGCCGAAGCGGCGTCATGGTCGAAGCCGCTGGCCATCGCCGTCAACTTCTCGCCGCTCGACTTCCGCCGTTTCGACGTGCCCGCACTGATCCTGCAGATACTGCTGGAGACCGGGCTGGAGGCGTCGCGTCTCGAGATCGAGATCACCGAAGGTGTGCTGATCGATGATTTCGCCGGCGCGATCGCGATCCTGCGCAAGATCAAGAATCTCGGCGTGCGCGTCGCGATGGATGATTTTGGCGCCGGCTATTCGTCGCTGTCGTATCTGCAGTCGTTTCCCTTCGACAAGATCAAGATCGATCAGGCCTTCACCCGCAAGCTGGAGACCAATCCGGAATCGGCTGCGATCGTCGAAGCGATCCTCAGCTTGGCGCGCACGTTGAAACTGCCGGTGATCGCCGAGGGCGTCGAGACCGAGAAACAGCTCGCTTTTCTGGCGCGCGCCGGCTGCGATGAAGTGCAGGGCTATCTGATCGGTCGGCCGCAACCGATCGGGCATTATCGCGACCTGACCGAGGGCAAGTCGGCGCGTCCGGCGGAGCTGGCGAAGGCCGGTTGATGCTGCGTCGCAGCAGGATTCTCGAAATTTCCGCCAAATGGTAGAAGGTCGTGCTCGCTGCACTGCGCACACGCGCAATTGTGCGCGGACGCCTTGCTACGCTCGCGCCAGTGATTTTATATGCCGTTCCCGCATATGGCGGTGGTCCTCATCCGGGCCGTTCGTGCAGAGGCGATGGCCTTGCGCGACGGCGCCGATCCCGAGCAATTCACCACCAACCACCCGCGATTAAGCAAGAGGTTCCGATGGTCAACCGCATGCAGTTCTACATCGATGGCGCCTGGGTCGATCCCGTCGTCAAGAAGTCGACGCCGGTCGTCAATCCCGCCACCGAAGAGGCGATGTATGAGGTTGCGCTCGGCTCCAAGGCCGACGTCGACAAGGCCGTTGCGGCCGCCAAGCGCGCGTTCGAGACGTTCTCGGTGACCAGCCGCGAGGAGCGCGTCGCGCTGCTCGAGAAGATCATCGCGGTCTACAAGAGCCGGATGAAGGACATCGGCGCTGCGGTCTCCGACGAGATGGGCGCACCGCTGCCGATGGCGGAGAAGATGCAGGCCGGCGCCGGCCTCGGTCACATCATGTCGACCCTCGACGTGCTGAAGACCTATCAGTTCGAGGAGCCGATGGGCTCGGCGATGATCGTGCGCGAGCCGATCGGTGTGATCGGCATGATCACGCCGTGGAACTGGCCGCTCAATCAGATCGCCTGCAAGGTCGCGCCGGCGATCGCGGCCGGCTGCACCATGGTGCTGAAGCCGAGCGAATTCACCCCGACCTCGGCTTTGATCTTCGCCGAGATCCTGCACGAAGCGGGTGTGCCGAAGGGCGTGTTCAACCTCGTCAACGGCCTCGGTCCGGAGGTCGGCGCGGCGATGAGCGAGCATCCGGACATCGACATGATCTCGTTCACCGGCTCGACCCGCGCCGGCATCGACGTCGCCCAGCGCGCGGCGCCGACGGTGAAGCGCGTCAGCCAGGAACTCGGCGGCAAGTCGCCGAACGTCATCCTCGAGGACGCCGACCTGACCAAGGCGGTGACCGGCGGCGTGATGCACATGTTCAACAACTCCGGCCAGTCGTGCAACGCGCCGAGCCGGATGATCGTGCCGCTGTCGAAGATGAAGGAGGTCGCGGCGATCGCCAAGGGCGTCGCCGAGAAGACCAAGGCGGGCGATCCGCGCGGCGAAGGCACCACCATCGGCCCGGTGGTCAACCGCACCCAGTGGGACAAAATCCAGGCGCTGATCAACAAGGGTATCGAAGAGGGCGCCACCCTGGTCGCGGGCGGCCCCGGTCTGCCGGAAGGCGTCAACAAGGGCTTCTATGTGCGCCCGACGGTGTTCGCCGACGTCACCAAGGACATGACCATCGCGCGCGAGGAGATCTTCGGCCCGGTGCTGGTGATCATGGGCGCCAAGGACGAGAACGAAGCGGTCGAGCTCGCCAACGACACGCCCTATGGACTGGCCGGCTACGTCTCGGCCGGCTCGGTCGATCGCGCCCGCGCGGTGGGCCGCAAGATCCGCGCCGGCAACGTCAACCTGCAGGGCGTGCCGAACGAACGCACCGCGCCGTTCGGCGGCTACAAGCAGTCGGGCAACGGCCGCGAATGGGGCAAGTTCGGATTCGAAGAATATCTCGAGGTCAAGGCGATCGCCGGCTTCAACGCCGCATAACGCCGGACAAGTCCTTTCCCCAACAACTTCAGCGCCGGAACGCTCGTTCGTTCCGGCGCTTTGTATTTGTACGCCTTGGCAAGCTGGACAGGCGCGGTCGCGCCGGTAATCGACCGAGTAGGCGCTGCGTTACGCGGCAGCTAGAAACGTCGCGTCAGTCGCGTGAATCATGGGCGCGGGCCGATGCGGTTCTTGGCCGCTCGCAGCAGAGGCACTTCATGTCCTCGTTGGTCACCAATGAGCATCGAAAGCAGTTTCTCTCGATCGGATTCGGAGGAATTGCGGTGTTCGTCGCGCTCTGCGTCGCGGCAATGATTGCCTGACGCGCCGACCGACGGTCAATTTGCCTTCTCGCGAGGCTGTTTTCGTGGCCGCGATGAGATCGGTTCGGTGAGCGAAGCCGGCGTCGCCAAGCGATGGAGCGATTTGTCGTATTTGGCTTAATGTTTGATTCAGAATAGCGGCAACGGATAAAATCGGGTTCTACGGCCGTTTAGAAATTCTCGCCATTGTCCCGGTCGATCGTGCGAGCGAATTCGGGAACGATGCGGCGGGCTTCGGTATGATGGTCGATTATCTTCACAGCCGCATTGCCGCCGCGCGCCGCGTGATGTCGTCGACTGCCGGCTTGATCGGTTCCGATTACACGACGGAAGAGCAGGCGTGGGAGATGCTGGAAGGGCTGTTCAGTCCTTTCGCACACGCCCTGACGGCCACGGCGATCACGATCACCGCGTGTTACAATTGGTATTCGCACAATTCGTTGGCGTCATTTGCCGCGGTCGCCGTCGTCGGGCCGACCTTGTTACTGCGGCTGCTTCTGAACCGACGCTTTCGCATGCGCGGCCCGGACGCGCGGGTCTCGAACTGGATTCGCCTGTTCGCGATCATGAGCTTCATTGCGGCGCTCGGCTGGGGCTCCAGCCTGTCGATCCTGATCTTCACGACTCAAGGGTTGCCGCTGCTTGCGGTTTTTGCGTTGATCTGCGCGCCGGTTCAGGGCGCCAGTGCGCGCGCTTATGCGATGCCATCCGTCGTCATTCTCCATATCACCATCGTTCTGGGGCTGGTCGGAATCGCGACGACGGTGTTCGGGATCGCAGTCGCCATCCCGTTCTGCACGCTCTATTGGCTGTACCAGATCAGCTTCGTCATGGAGCTGGTCGCGCTGCGTCGGAAAATGCTGAAGAACGACTACGACCGGCGTCGATTGCTGACGCAGGTGACTCACTACAACACCAATCTCGCGTCCCTCAACACGCAGCTTTCTGCATTCGCGCTCACGGACGGTCTGACGGGCGTTGGTAACCGGCGGGATTTCGACAGCAAGCTGGAGCGTTGTCTGAAGTGTCAGGCGAGCGGCGACACCGCGCTGGCCCTTCTTTTGATCGACGTCGATCACTTCAAACGGTTCAACGATACATACGGGCATTTGATCGGCGATCAGTGCCTGAAACTGGTGGCGACAGCGATTAGAAGCGTCGCGAGCAGGAGCGGCGATTTTGTCGCGCGTTACGGCGGGGAGGAGTTCGCCGCGGTCTTGCCCGTGGTGGATGCGGCCAATGCACTGATGATGGCCGAGCGCATCCGGCGTGCGGTCGAGATGATGGATCTCTCCGGTCTGCCAAAATTGGACGAGCGACCGACGGTGAGCATCGGTGTCGGCGTCGCCGTTTCCGGAACGAAGATGCTGCCGCACACGCTGATCGAAATCGCCGACAATGCGCTGTATACGGCCAAGCAGAGCGGCCGCAATTGCGTCAGGCAGGGCGTTCCCACCCGTCAGACTCTGCGTCACTTGGCATAGGGTCGCTTCGGCCTGAGTGCATGCCGATTGAAAACGAAATGCGGCAGTTCGTAACTGAGCCGAAACGGGCACAGGACGACAGAATGGCCGACGGGCTACGCAAGGGACTGACTGCATACGGCGACGCCGGCCTCTCGCTGTTTCTGCGCAAGGCCTTCATCAAGGCGATGGGCTATTCGGACGACGCGCTCGACCGGCCGATCGTCGGCATCACCAACACCCACAGCGACTACAATCCCTGCCACGGCAACGCGCCTCAGATCATCGAGGCGGTGAAGCGCGGCGTGATGCTGGCAGGCGCGATGCCCATGGTGTTTCCGACCATCTCGATTGCCGAGAGCTTTGCGCATCCGACCTCGATGTACTTACGCAACCTGATGGCGATGGACACCGAGGAGATGATCCGGGCCCAGCCGATGGACGCGGTGGTGGTGATCGGCGGCTGCGACAAGACGCTGCCGGCGCAGGTGATGGCGGCGGTGTCGGCCGATCTGCCGACCGTGGTGATCCCGGTCGGGCCGATGGTGGTCGGACATCACAAGGGCGAGGTGCTGGGCGCTTGCACCGACTGCCGGCGGCTGTGGGCGAAGTATCGCGCCGGCGAGATCGACGATGCCGAGATCGAGGCGGTGAACGGCAGGCTTGCGCCGTCGGTCGGCACCTGCATGGTGATGGGCACGGCTTCGACGATGGCCTGCATGATCGAGGCGATGGGGCTGTCGCTGCCGATGAGCGCGACGATTCCGGCGCCGCATGCCGAGCGGTTCCGCTCGGCAGAGGCCAGCGGCCGTGTCGCCGCTGCGATGGCCAAGGCCAAGGGGCCGCGACCGAGCGAAATCCTGACGCCGGCCGCGTTCCGCAACGCCCAGGTGGTGCTGCAGGCGATCGGCGGTTCGACCAACGGGCTGATCCATCTCACCGCGATCGCCGGCCGCGTGCCGCACCGCATCGATCTCGACGCGTTCGATGCGATCGGCCGCAAGGTGCCGGTGCTGGTCGATCTGAAGCCGTCCGGCGCGCACTACATGGAGCATTTTCATCACGCCGGCGGTGTGCCGAAGCTGATGGCTCAGCTCGGCGATCTGATCGAGCTCGACGCCAGCACCGTGACCGGCGCGATGCTGCGTGAGGTCGTGGCGCAGGCGGAGGACGTCCCGGGGCAGGATGTGATCCGCTCGCGCGACAATCCGATCCGCGGCGAGGGCGGTCTCGCGGTGCTGCACGGCAACCTGGCGCCGCGCGGCGCGCTGATCAAACACGCCGCCGCGTCGCCCGGGCTGCTGCAGCACACCGGCCGCGCGGTGGTGTTCGAGACGCTGGAGGACATGGCGCGGCGGATCGACGATCCCGATCTCGACGTTGCCGCCGACGACGTGCTGGTGCTGCGCAATGCCGGACCGAAGGGCGCGCCTGGGATGCCGGAGGCGGGCTATCTGCCGATCCCGCTGAAGCTGGCGCGGGCAGGGGTGAAGGATATGGTGCGGATCTCGGACGCGCGGATGAGCGGCACCGCGTTCGGCACCATCGTGCTGCACATCACGCCGGAAAGCGCCGAGGGCGGACCGCTGGCGCTGGTGCAGACCGGCGACCGCATCGCCCTCGACGTCGCGGCGCGCCGGATCGACCTGCTGGTCGACGAAGCCGAGCTGATCCGCCGCCGCGCGGCGCTGCCGGTGACCGCTGCGACCCGTCCGGGACGCGGCTACGCGCAGCTGTTTCACGATGCGGTGCTGCAGGCGGACGATGGCTGCGACTTCGACTTCCTCACCGCGGCGGGCCGCGGAGCGTAGCCAATCACATCAGGTTGGCCTCGAGATCTTCCAGCATCTGGAGGGTTTCGAGATCGCCGTTGTCTTCCAGCAGTTCGCGCAACGTCGGCAGGTAATTGTGCAGGATGCGCAAATCGTCGAGCCCCTGCTTGTCACGCAGTTCTGCGCGCTTCTGGGCGAAATACGCCCAGAACGGATTCTCCGCGGCGTCGACGTGGCGTTGCAGCCGCTGCATCACCCGCTCGGAGCGACCCTCCCAGTCGCAGTGTTGGAAGCTGACATAACGATCGAAGGAAGCTGACATTCTGGGCCTCAAAACGTAGGAACCCAGGCTGGAAGCAATCGGTATGCCATGGCCGGTGAGTCGGGAGCGGCCTGCGCTGAAGCGCCGCAGCGCGCTGGATCTTCGAAGCGCGCGGGTCCGTAGTATCCCGGAGACGCGCGCCCGAGGCCCCGATTTTTGTGGTGCGCACGGCTCGCGGAGAGTTCCGTTTTTTCTTAACCGTCTGATCAGATGAAATAATTTATGGAAGTGGTGGCGCTAACGAAGCGTTAACCATAGCCACGCATGGTTCCATTTGAGCCGGCTTAAACTGCATTTAACTAAAACCCGCCTTAATCGCGCTCCTCTGTTCTGCCACATCTGTATGCGGTATCTTGGTTCGCCGCGGACCGATGGGGAAAAGTCGGGAAGCGAGCGAAATGACAGTCGGCACGGGACGGCGAAGGCCGTCCAACCAACGTGGGGCCCGCTACATGGGGTTTCGGAAATCGCTCGGCGCGATCGGAATCGCGCTGCCGGTGATCGGTTGCGTCTGGACGGTTTATGCCAACACCGTCGGCGCCAGCATCTATCCGACCGTCGGCTCGTGGCGTGACGATCAGAGCACTCGTTCGTCGATCGAGCGCACCTCGTTCTCCGCCCGTTTCGAACCGCTTGCTGCTGCTGCCGAAGCGGCGCCGCAGTTGATGGCTTCGTTGGCGCTGAAGTCCGCTTTCAAGCGCCAGGAAGAGAAGGGCGTCCAGGTCGCCTCCGCCGATCCGGCCGACGTTCCGGTCACCGCCAGCGTGGAGGCCTCCGAGCCCGCCAAGACCGGTCATCGCTATTACGCTCTGCTCGATCCTTCCTATTCGTTCGGATTCCAGCCCGACAGGTTCAAACAGCCGGTGCAAAATACACCGGTGGCCGCCCAGACCGAGGACGACGCCAAGGTCGGCGTCGCGCCGCCGCCGTCGCCGGTGAAGGAAGCGATGAACGTGCCGCTGCCGCCGCAGCGCACCAAGTCGGTCGCCGCCGTCACGCCGCGCAATCCGTCGCGCAATCCCTACAGCCACGAAGCTCTGGTCGCCCGCGCCAAATCGGCGATCCTGATGGCGGCGCAGAACCACAAGTCGAGCTTCTTCGAAAAGCTGTTCGGCAAGGTCGACAGCCCGGCTCTGGCCTATGCGTCGGCCGACACCAGCGATCTCGACGTCGGTCAGGTTCGCGACAGCGCCTTCAATCCCTCCGACGAGGATCGCTACACCGCAGTCTACGACATCAGCGCCAAGGTCGTGTACATGCCGGACGGATCCAAGCTCGAGGCGCATTCCGGCCTCGGCGCCCGGATGGACGACCCCCGTCACGTCAACGTCAAGATGCAGGGTGCAACCCCGCCGCACATCTACGATCTGAAGATGCGCGAAAAGCTGTTCCACGGCGTTGCCGCGATCCGTCTCAATCCGGTCGGCGGCGAGGATGTAATCTACGGCCGCACGGGTCTGCTCGCCCACACTTACATGCTTGGGCCGCGCGGCGACTCCAACGGCTGCGTGTCGTTCAAGGATTACAATGCCTTCCTGCAGGCGTTCAAACGCGGCCAGGTCAAGCGTCTCGTCGTCGTCGGCAGCATGACCTGATCGGCCGCTTTTCGAGCGGCCACGAAACCAGCACTGCCGCCTCCGGCGGCTCGATGCGCTCTCTCCACAATCTGTGAACGCCGCCGGCGGAACGAGTTCGCAGGCCTCGCACTTGGTCGATCAAACGGAGATCGACCATGACCTCACGACTATCCGCCGCCGTGTTCGCGTTCACCGTCGCCGCTGGCGGCTCTGCCGTCGCTCAGGAGCAGGGCACGGCCGCGCAGCGCGAGGCCTGCACGCCCGATGCTTTCCGCCTCTGCGGCCAGTTCATTCCCGACGCTTCGCGTGTCGAAACCTGCCTGCGTCAGGCCGGGTCGCGGCTGAGTCCGGCGTGCTATGTGGTGTTCAATCCGCCCAAGTCGCAGCAGGAGCCGCTGCGCACGGTGCGTCGCCAGCCCCCGACTCGGGACTACGAGCCGGTCGACGACGAAGGCCGGATGGGCGACGGGTTCGACCGATAGTGAAGGCCGCCGCTTCGGCCAGTCCGAAGCCAAGTGTGCAGGCTTCTGCGGGTGACATATCGCGAAAGCGGAGAGGGCGGATTCGAGCGTCCGCCTTCTCCGTGATTTGAAGCCGCCGTCAGCGGCATCCTGGACTTAGCGGCAGACGCGGGTGGTGCGAACCACGCGACGGCCGTGATGGCCGCGAGTCACCACCTTGCGGACGGTGCAGTGCGGACCGCGGCGGATCACCCGCTTGCGGACGACGTAGCGCTGGGCCGAAACATCGGTCAGCGGAGCGGCGGTCTGCGACGGCGCGGGCGCCGCTGCGGCGGCGGGCGTGGCAAGCGCTCCCAGACCGAGCAGGGTGGCTGCGGCGACTCCCAGGACGAGTTTCTTCAAATTCAGTTCTCCTCTCCGGCGCTTTCCAATACGGCCGGTGCGCCATAACGGCCGAAGTCGGATTTCGTTGCGCTCGTGCGCACCGAATCTGAAGCATGAGGGGTATGTGCGAGCCGCATCCACCCCGACGATGGCGCCGGAGCGGACTTTGGAGAGGGGCGTGGAGCCGCGCGGCGGTTACTTCAGTCCGCCGGTCACGTGCAGCGTTTCGCCGGTGACGTAGGATGATCCTTTGGACGCGAGGAAGGCGACGACGGCCGCAATCTCCTCCGCTTCGCCGACGCGGCCGAGCGGGGTGATAGCTTCGATCTGCTTGCGCATGTCGCCTTCGTGGAATCCGGCGGTCTTGACGCCTTCGGTAACCACCATGCCTGGATTGACCGCGTTGACGCGGATCTTGCGCGGCGCAAGTTCCTTGGCGTGAATGGCGCTGATCAAATCAACCGAGGCCTTGGTGGCGCCGTAGACCGACGAGCCCGGCATCGCCAGCGTCGAGGCGCCGGAGGAGATATTCACGATGCTGCCGCCGTCGTTGAACTGCGCCACGGCGGCCTGCGTCACCAGCAACAGGCCGAGCACGTTGATGTCGAACTGGCGATGGAAGTGTTCGGGTGTGATCGAGCCGAGCGGGGCGAATTCGTAGACGCCGGCATTGTTGACCAGCACGTCGATCTTGCCGAGCGCCTTCACCGTCTCGGCGACGAGCTTCTCGGCGTCGGCCGGCTGGGCGAGGTCGCCGTGCACGGCGACGGCCTTGCCACCGGCGGATTCGATCTGCTTCACAACCTTGTCGGCACCGTCCTTGCTGGAGGCGTAGTTCACCGCGATTGCGGCGCCCTCGGCCGCCAGCTTCAGCGCGATCGCGGCGCCGATGCCCTTCGACGCGCCGGTCACCAGCGCCACCTTGCCTTGCAGAGTCTTGATCATGATCGTTCGGTCCTGATTGGGAGATGTTCGTTCAATAGTTCGGAAATATGGGACTATTGAACCAGATCAAGGGGCGCCTTATATTTTTTCCATGGTGCAGTTCGTTCATCCCGCGCGCGACGACATCACGCTGGCCGGCGTGCTCGCAGCGCTGGCCGATCCGATGCGGCTGCAGATCGTCAGGTCGCTGCTGCAGGAGGGCGACTGCCTGTCGTGCACGGCGGCTGCGCCGTGTCCCGACATCCCGAAGTCGACGCTGTCGAACCATTTTCGCGTGCTGCGCGATGCCGGCCTGATCCAGACCACGAAGAAAGGCGTCGAGCATCGCAACGTGGTGCGCGAGGCGGACATCAACGCACGGTTTCCAGGTCTGTTGAAGGCGATCTTGAAGCACGCGAACGCTTAGAAGCTGCACTGATCCGCGCTTTGACGCTTTGGCCTTTCGACTCGGTGACGGGCGACAGCTACAACGTCGGCGTCTATGGCGGAAGTGCCTGGAACGCGCTGGCGGTCAGCTTCGGCGCCAATCACGCCTGGCATAATCTGTCGTCGAGCCGCACCGTGGCGCTGACCGACTTCTCGGACCGGCTGACGGCTGACCACAACACCCGTACACGCAGGTCTATGGAGACATCAGCTACACGGTGGACCTCGGCAGCTCCGCGCTGCAACCGTTCGCGGGCCTTGCCTACGTCAACCTCGACACGTCCGGCTTCACCGAGCGGGGTGGGGCGGCGGCACTCCGCAGCGCTGGCGATAGCGTCGATGCGACATTCTCGACATTCGGCCTGCGTGCCAACGGGGCGCTTACGCTCGGCACCACTGCCGTAACCGCGAACGGCATGATCGGCTGGCGGCACACCATCAATAACGTGATCTCGACAGCCACCAATGCGTTCGCAACCGGTAACGCCTTCACGGTGTCGGGCATTCCGCTGGCGAAGGATGCCGCCGTGTTCGAAGCTGGCCTCGGCACTGCCCTCAATCCGAGCACGGCGCTCAGCGTCAACTACTCCGGACAGGTCGGGTCCAGCATCGCCGACCACGGCGTCCGCGCCAATTTGCGGATGACGTTCTGAGCTGACGACGCAGGCTGCCGGGCGAATGCATCGTCCGGCGGCCGCCGGCGCTTCAGTTCATCCCGCAGCAGCGCTTGTACTTCTTGCCCGAGCCGCACGGGCACGGCTCGTTGCGGCCGATCTTGTGCTGCTTCTTGGGCGGCGGGGCCGGCGGCGTTGGCGGGCCCCATTCAATGGTGCGGGGCGAGGGGGCGTGGGCGATCCGCCAGCTGTTCAGGGCCATGAGCCAGCCGGTGACCTTGTCGTCGGCCGTCTTTGCCAAAGCTTCGCGGTCGTCTTCGGAGATCTCCACCATCATGGCGGAGATGTCGACCAATCCCGACAGGCTGTTGAACGCCGCGCGTGTCGCGTCGTCGGCTTCCTGCAGGCGCTCCCAATGCCGTCTCTTATACCCCACCGACCCCGCCGACGAC
>NZ_QUMK01000085.1 GCF_010907035.1 Rhodopseudomonas sp. BR0M22 | reverse complement strand
GGTTATATGCGCTCGACGCTGGAGCGGGCGAACATCCTGGCCGGGCTGGCGCGCTGAGCCGCGTCGGCCAGTCGTCGGCGTTCCGGAGCAGCACGCGCGGCACGCCAGAACGGCATCCTGCTTGACAGCCGGGACCGCATCGCCGCATCTTCCGCCGCATGATCGTTCGTGCCGCCACTTTGAAATCGAAAGCCCGCGCTCCTTCAGGGGCTGGTGGCTTGCGCGCGCGGTAGATCAATCTCGCCTTCACGCATTCACCCCAACCCCGCCGGTTTCGACGGGGTTTTTTGTTGCTGCTCCGTCTTCCGGTCCGCCCCAAGGAGATCGAAGATGGACGCCTGCACCGACCAGCCGGACCAAACGCCACCGCCGCGCGGGCTGTGGCTGCCGCTGATCACGCCGTTTCGGGACGGCGCGCTCGACGCCGCATCGCTGCGCCGGCTGATCGCGCACTACGCGCGCGCCCCGCTCGACGGGCTGATCCTGGGCGCCACAACCGGCGAAGGACTGACGCTGGATGAAGACGAGCTCGAGCGCCTGGTGATGCTGACCGCCGACGCGCTGGCGGCGAGCGGCCGCAGGCTGCCGGTGTATCTCGGCCTGTCCGGCAGTGACACGCGCAAGCTCACCAAGGCGCTGCAGCGGACCGCGCGCTGGCCGGTCGATGGCGTGCTGATCGCCTGCCCGTACTACACCCGCCCGTCGCAGCAGGGGATTGTGCTGCATTTCGAGGCCGCAGCCGACGCCTCCGCGCGGCCGATCCTGATCTACAACATCCCGTATCGCACCGGCGTCAATCTGCACAACGAGGCGATGCTGCGGCTCGCCGAGCGCGCCAACATCGTCGGCGTCAAGGATTGCTGCGCCGATCCGGCGCAGACCGCGGAGCTGCTGCGGCTGCGGCCGCCGGGCTTTGCGGTGCTCACCGGCGAGGACGCGCTCGCTTTCGATGCGCTGAGCCGCGGCTGCGACGGCGCGATCCTGGCTTCGGCGCATCTGGAAACCGAGGCGTTCGCCGCGATGATGCATCGGCTGCAGGCCGGCGACCGGCTCGGCGGGACGACCGAATGGCAACGGCTCGCCGACCTGCCGAAGCTGCTGTTCGCCGAGCCCTCGCCGGCGCCGATCAAGCATGCGCTGTGGCGGCGCGGGCTGATCGACAGCCCCGAGGTGCGGCTGCCGATGACGCCGGTCTCCGCACCGCTCGCCGCCGCCCTCGACGCCCGGCTGTGGCCCGGCCGATCGGCGGCCTGAACGGCCCGCGCGGCTCGGCCGGAGCCCTTGACGGGCGCGGCCGGGACCGCCTTATGGAGCGGGGCGAAAGCTGCCCGGTTGCGGCCCGAATCCGCTAGTATAGGGATCAGCTCCCGTCCCGAACGGTAGCGATTGCGCAAGATCCGCATGTCCGACAAGCCGAGATCGTTTTTTGGCGTCTTCACCGAGCGCGGCCCGCTGGCCGTGCGGGCGGTCGCCGGCGTGCTGCTGTTCGGCATCGCCGCGCCGGCCTCGGCGCAGTTCTTCGATTTCGGCGGCGGCCCGCCGCAGCGCCAGCAGCAGCGCGGCGGCGGCGGTTTCGGCTGGTTCGGCAACGACGTGTTCCAGCCGTTCCATCAGAACCAGCCGCAGCGCCGGCCAGCACCGCGCGAGGACTATTCCAAGGCGCCGGCGCCGGAGAAGCGTGACACCGTGCCGGACCGCACCGTGCTGGTGCTCGGCGACTCGATGGCCGATTGGCTCGGCTACGGCCTGGAGCAGGCCTACACCGAGCAGCCCGAAATGGGCGTGGTCCGCAAGTTCAAGACCATCTCGGGCCTTTTGCGCTACGCCCCCAAGGGCGAGCCGTCGGACTGGGTCGCCGCCGCCAAGGAGGTGATGGCCCAGGAGAACCCGGACGCGATCGTGGTGATGCTCGGCCTGTCGGACCGGATTCCGATCCGCGAGCAGGCGACGCCCGACAAGGACAAGAAGAAGGACGACAAGGCAGCCAAGCCCGGCGAGGAAGCCAAGCCGGACGACAAGGCCGCCGACAATGCAGCGGACGACGAGGACGACGACGATTCGCTGCGGATCATGACCGAGAAGGGCAAGCGCGCCGCGAGCGGCGTCGCCCAGTTCCGCGACGATCGCTGGTCGGAGCTGTACGCCAAGAAAATCGAAGAGCTGATCAACGTTCTCAAGGCCAAGAACGTCCCAATCCTGTGGGTCGGCCTCCCCGCGGTGCGCGGCACCAAGGCGACCTCGGACATGCAGTTCCTGAACGCGTTGTATCGCGAGGGCGCCGCCAAGGCCGGCATTACCTATGTGGACGTCTGGGACGGCTTCGTCGACGAGGGCGGCCGTTACATGCTGCAGGGCCCGGATTTTGAGGGCCAGATCCGCCGGCTGCGCTCCTATGACGGCGTGTATTTCACCAAGGCCGGCGCCCGCAAGCTGGCGCATTACGCCGAGCGCGAGATCGCCCGGCTGCTGGCGGCCCGCAGCGGACCGATTGCCCTGCCGACCGAGCCGGCAACGCCCGAAGAGGCCAAGCCGCCGAGCGGCCCCGCGCCGCGCCCGGTCGCCGGTCCGATCCTGCCGCTGGTCGCCTCCTCGGTGTCGACCGACCGCCTGCTCGGCGGCCCGGGAACGCAGCCCGCTCCGGTCGACGCGCTGGTGGCGCGCACGCTGGTGAAGGGCGAGCCGCTGTCCGCGCCCGCCGGCCGCGCCGACGACGATGTCTGGCCGCGCCGGGAAGTCTCGATCGAAAAGGCCCAGGAACCGCCGCCGCCGAAGGAGCCGCCGAAGCCGGAAGTCCCGGTGGCGAGCGCCAAACCGAGCAGCGGCTCGTCGGCCAGTGCCGCCGCAGCGCCGCAGCAGCCGCAACGCCGGGTCGCCCGCTCCGCACCGCCACCGCCGACCGCATCCGGCTTCTTCGGCTTCGGCGGCCAGCAGCAGCAGGGCCGCCGCGCCCCGCCGCCGAGCGCGTCGGGCTTCTTCTCGATCTTCCGCTGAGAACGCGCGTCGTATCGCGCCTTACAAAATCAGCCCGCCGTCGACGACCAGCGTCTGGCCGAGCACATAGGCCGACAGTGGCGAAGCCAGGAACAGCGCGGCGCCGGCCATGTCCTCGGGCGTGCCGAGGCGCTTCATCGGGATGCCTTCGATCGCGCCGGCGAGCCGCTTCGGATTGTCGGTGGTGACCTTGGTCATCTTGGTATCGACCAGGCCCGGCGCGATGCCGTTGACGCGAATGCCGTCCTCGGCCCACGCCTGCGCCAGCGTCCGCGTCAGGCCGTAGGCGCCGGTCTTCGACGCGTTGTAGGCCGGGTTGCCCTTGGTGGCGTGGAAGGCCGCGGTCGACGACACGATGATCAGCTTGCCGGACGACGCCTTGAGCTGGGCGTGGAATTTCGCCGCACAGGCCATCAGGCTCATCAGGTTGACTTCCATGACGTGGCGGAAGCCGTCCATCTCGAACTCGCCGCGGCGATAGATCACCGCGCCCTGCGCCAGCACCAGCACGTCGAGCTTCTGAATCGGCGGCGCGAACGCATCGACCGCCTGCGCCTTGCCGACGTCGAGCTGCACGTAAGTCAGTCCATCGAAGTTGCTGCCGTCTTCGACCGCGTAGTCCGATGGGGCCGCTCGGGTACCGGTGACGCAGACCCCTGCGCCGCGGGTGCGGAACGCCTGTGCGATGCCGTTGCCGATGCCGCTCGAGCCGCCGACCACCAGAACCTGCTTGCCGCTGAAATCGAGATCGTTCACGCGCGTCCTCCTGTTTGTTTGTTGTTCGTCGTCTGCGCGACGTTTGACCTGTGTGTCGATCGATGTCAGCCTTGTCAATCGGAAGGCGGCGCGCCGACGCGCCGGCACATTCCGCAACAAGAAACAACCGGAGGAAACCGATGTCGTACAAGCCCCTCAGCCGTTCCGTCAAAGGCCTGCGCGTTCTCGTCACGGGCGCCGCGAGCGGCATGGGACGCGCCACCGCGCATGTGTTCGCCGACGAAGGCGCACGCGTCGCCGTCACTGATGTCACCCTCGCCGGCGCGCAGCCGGTCGCCGACGCCATTAAGGCGCGCGGCGGCGACGCAACGGCTTTCGCGCTCGATGTCGGTGACGCGCAGGCGATCAAGAGCGGCGTCGAGCACATCGCGCAATCACTCGGCGGGCTCGACATCGTCATCAACAACGCCGGCATCTCGGCGGCGCTGCCGATCGATGATACGAACTACGAGGCGGTGTGGGAGCGCGCGCTCAACATTCTACTCACCGCGCATCCGCGCGTGATCCGCGCCGCGCTGCCGTATTTGCGCAAATCGCAGAGCCCGCGCATCGTCAACATCGCCTCCACCGAAGCGCTCGGCGCGACCGCGCCGCACAGCCCGTATTCGGCGGCGAAAGCCGGCGTCACCGGCCTGACGCGCTCGCTCGCGGTCGAACTCGGCCCCGAAGGCATCACCGTCAACTGCATCTGCCCCGGCCCGATCACCACCGGCATGACCGACCGCATCAGCGCCGAGCACAAACAGAAATACGCCCGCCGCCGCACCGCTTTGCACCGTTACGGCGACCCGGAAGAAGTCGCCCACATGACGCTGAGCCTGTGCCTGCCGGCAGCCTCGTTCATCACCGGCGCGGTGATCCCGGTCGACGGCGGGTTGATGGCACGGAATGCGTGAGGGATACGCGAGGCCGCGTTCCTCGCCCCCCGCACCGTCGTTCCGGGGCGCGTAGCACAGCTACGCGAACCCGGAACCCCGAAGCGTTCTGCCGCCCTGAGATTCCGGGTTCACGCAGCTTCGCTGCGTGCCCCGGAATGACGAATAGATAGTTTGTCGGCTGGTCGCGCGCAGCATCGTTGATGCTTCCAAGCGCCACTCCACCACCAGCCGTCATCCCCGCGCATGCGGGGATCCAGTATCCCAGAGCGCTCGCAGCAAAGCACCGCATCGCCACAGGCGCTCTGGAATACTGGGTCGCCCGATCGAGTCGGGCGATGACGCCGTGAGTGAGGCAGGCGCCCCGCATCTCCACGTTGTCCGATCCACACTGTCAAACAGCCACGGCCAATCGCTCTCGCGGCTCGATGAGCCCGAGTTGTGCGCCCGTCGCTATCGCAGCGAGGGGCGGGGGCGCGCCGTGCGGCGCTAAGGGTGGATCTTGTCGCGAGGGCTTGCGATCCCTCGCGCAACGCCTCACGGCGCGCCCACCGCGGCGATCTTTGGGCCGAAGGACCGTTCTTCCGGGACACAGCGAGCTTGCGGGCTTTCCCCGGCCTCCACTGTACCCGTCCAGCCTCTGAAGCGGCGGCCGCTCGTAGTAGCGGCGGACGGTGACCCTCGGCCTCCCGGGCCACGTGGCTGCGAACCACGCAACGCAGGACGCCGCCCCTCTCCCGCCTCAAGACGCCTCCGGAGGCGCCCCTCGATGGGAGAGGTGATGCGCATTTATTCCTAAGTCGACGTACTTGTCAACGTTGATTTTTGCCGCTTGGCAGCGGGCGCATTTCCACTGCGCGTTTCGAGCCCGGTCGACGCCCACGCCCTTCGTGAGTTGGTATCAATCCTGCGGCGAACGCTAGAAGTCCACATGGACGTTGCGATCATACCATCACGGGAGCAGATCGATAGGATCGAACAAGCAAAGACACAATTGCAGGCGCTTGGGTTCAAGGACCACGAGATGCAGCGTATGGCCAAGGAACTGAAGCCGAGGCTGAGCCACAAGCAACAAATACAAGCAATCGCAACGCGTCTGACCTTGCGCCCGATGGCGACATCGCAAGGGCGTGGAATTCGATTTCAGGCGCAAACGCAGAGGCACATGGGGGATGTGCGCTTCATCAATCGATCGTCATCGACGAAATGCACCGTTCTCGACGGCTATCTGAGCGGCTGCCATCAGCGCAGGTCCCATCAAGGCCGGGGCATGAACGGCCGCACGCCCGCCACCGCCTTCGTCGATGGCCTGCCCACGTCCCAGCAAAAGAAGGACAGCAAGAAAGCCAAAAAAGAAACCACCCAGAAAGCCGCCTGGCACCGCCCGCTCACCGCGGCACTGTCAGCCGATTACCCTCTCTGTACAGAGATACACCAGCTCACTAGGGAAAACTGCACTTCCATCTAAATCTACCGACCGAGGCCTGCTCATTCATACAAATGTCTAATCCAGTGAACGGCGTCGGCTTGTGCGGACGCTAGCTCACACCTCACCAAAGGCGTAGACTGCTTTACAGTAGTACTCAGCACTTCGGGCTTCAAGACATGGATCAGGCGACACGACTCGCAACATTACTTCGGATGAACAGGAGCAGACAATGCGTTCTGTTTGTCGGGGCAGGATACTCCCTTGGAGCAAAGTGCCGCTCAGAAGATGGACGCCTATCAGACCTCGTGGATGCACGCGGCCTGGTTTCGCTACTTAAGGACAGCCTCAAGGAAGACAACGAAGAACTCGGCGAACTCGCGGAATTGTACCAAGACGAGCATGGAGAGCACGGACTATTCAAGCTATTAAGCTCCCTGTTTGTCGTTACGTCTGTAACACCCACCCAGAAGGCAATACTTGGATACAGATGGAAGGAAGTCTACACAACAAACTACGACAATGTGTTGCAAACGAGCTGCACTGAACTCGGCGTTCGTTACAGCACCTACTCCACGTCAAAGCGGCCATCAGACGTTGATCACCGAACTCTTCCGCTTATTCACGTCAACGGCATGGTTGCAGGAGCCACCTTTAGAGACTTTCGGAGCGAAATTAAGCTCACGAACACTCAGTATTACACGGATGACTTTTCCCGATCGCCGTGGGGCTCGCGCTTTCGAAACGACATCATCACGTCGCCCTGCATTGTGTTCGCTGGGTATTCACTTTATGACCTCGACGTTGCCCGCATCCTCCATAGCTTTGAGGGCATGCAAGAGCGAATATTCTTCGTGATGAAAGATCGACCGTCGAGAGCTTCCGAAAGGAAGCTACTTCAGTTCGGGCAGATCGTGACAATTGGAACCGAGGGACTCGCTAAGATTATATCGGAAATCGATACAGCTGACGACAAACCGACATCCGCCAATCTTTCCGCGTGGAATAAGATTCAACTCCCGACAACGTCTAAGTCGGTTCGTGACATTGATGTCACCAACTTCTTGATGTCTGGAAATGTCGCCGAATCGCAGTTCGCTTCGGACGTAATCGAGCAGCAATACAAGATCGCCATAAACAGAACGGCGACCGATCAGATCGTCGACTTAGTGGGTAAAGGGTTGCTAAATGGCGCTATTCTAACTTCGAATATCGGGAATGGAAAAACTACAGCCCTGGAGGCGATCGCATACAAGCTTTGCTCACGCGGCCTCAACGTATATCGAGCAGGAGCATACAAGCCCCTCCTTTTGAAGGAAATTGCCCTTCTTCGCCAGATCGAGGGACGAATTTATCTCCTCATCGACGACGCCTTCACAAATATTGAAGTTATTCGCGCGCTGCGCGCTGTTGGTAGAGACGACATCTGCATCATCTCAAGCGCAAGAACCTCACAGTACGAACTACAAGAAGGCGAGTTGAAGGACGCCTTCGCAAACCAAGTTGAGACGTTTAATCTTGACAGACTCGACGACCGCGAGACTGACGCGCTGATTGAACATCTAGACAACTACGCTCTCTGGGGAGAGAGACAATCGGCCTCAAGGGATAAGAAAATCCACTTCATACGCCTTGATTGCTCCAGAGAGCTTCGCTCGGTAATTCTTGAGACATTGGACTCACCGAATATCCGAGATCGAATTAGCGAACTAATCAGATTTGAAGGAGAAGCAACGCTTCAAGATCGGATTCGCTCAGTAATCGTTATTTCCCAACTCTTGAATCTTGCAGAAACGCGAGCAGACCTGAGTCTAATCGGCGAAATGCTCCAAATTGACGCACGAAACACAATCCTGACTCATGAGCGGAGATTGCGAGATTTTTCGCTCATCCAAAACGGCCGCATATCAATGCGATCGTCAATACTGTCTGAATACCTTCTAAAACGACTTTTGGATACCGGATTTGTTATAGACGTTATGACAAAATGCATGATCAACCTCGACTTGATCTACGATGACGACGACCTTTACAAAGACACCTTTAAAAAATTCTCGCGCTTCAGGTTTGTTGAGACCGCAATCGCAACGGAGAAGCGACTCATCCATATGGTTAAGTACTTTGAGGACATCAAGGAGTTGGCGCACTGTCGCGAACAGTCTCTATTCTGGCTGCAGTACGCGATGTGCCGACTATCACTAAATCAATACAAGGAAGCCGCAAGAATATTTGATGTAGCCTTCTCGTACTCGAAGAAGAGCGGCTATCGAGAGAACCGCCATTTGAATAACCAATTTGCCAGATTCCTTTTGGAAAGCCGGACGAATTCAGATGAATACACAGACTATATGATCGCCTTCAACAGAGCGCACGCCATATGCGTGAAGCAAATGCACGACGAGCCGAATAGCTACAATCCATATAGAGTAGCTCAGAACTACTTTAAGTTCGTGGATCGGCGCATCGCTCAATTGACGCAAGGTGACTTGGTGTCGATCTTCAGATCGTGCTCAGAGGTTACCCAGTTCATAGTTCGACGCACCGCAAACAGACACATAAGCTCTTCGCGAGTAGTTGAAGATTGTGCGAAGTCCATGAAGGAAGCGATGGATCGCGCCAGAAAGAAATTGAGGGAATTCGATGTTGACATCTGACGAACACTCAACGCGCGTCATGCGTTCACTGTCTAGCTACACAGTGAGAGCAATTTGGGTCGGCGACAAATCGGTGCAGAACGATTGTGACAGAACCGAACTAGCAGACTAGCTGCATTATCCCACGAATCGCCCCCCGGCTGGGCCATCCGCTCTCGCCGTGGAAGAATGAGGGGCCGGCAGCAGCGGCCGAATGAATTGGCCCGGGTGACCAATTGTGCGTCGTTGAAAACCTTACCCAGGCCGTCGTGCCCCTTAGAGCTGTAGGACCTTGCCGTACTCCTACGCATATGGATCAAACGATCTGCGTGGGTCGATGCGTATGTTGCGCACCAAGGATGTACAGGCCGCCGCGGCTAATGGCACGGCCGCGCCGCCCGCGCACGACGCCTGTGTGAGGGATAGATCGCTGGGTGGGTTTCGCTGCGCTCAACCCATCCTACGGCGCCGCCTACCGCGGCAGCGTGGTCGAGCCCATCAGGAACCGGTCGATCGCCTGGGCGCAGAGGCGGCCTTCGCGGATCGCCCACACCACCAGCGACTGGCCGCGGCGCATGTCGCCGGCGGCGAACACCTTGTCGACCGAGGTGGTGAAGTGCGACAGGTCGGCGGCGACGTTGCCGCGCGGGTCGAGCGCGACGCCGAGCTGGGTCAGCAGGCCTTCCTTGACCGGCGAGACGAAGCCCATCGCCAGCAGCACGAGGTCGGCTTCGAGCACGAATTCGGTGCCGGGGATCGGCTGGAACTTGGCGTCGACGCGGACGCAGTTCAGCTTCTTGACTATGCCGCCCTCGCCTTCGAACGACTGGGTCATCACGGCGAATTCGCGCTGCGCGCCTTCGGCCTGGCTCGAGGAGGTGCGCATCTTCATCGGCCAGTTCGGCCAGGTCAGCCCCTTGTTCTCGCGCTCCGGCGGCGCCGGCATGATCTCGATCTGGGTCACCGACTTGGCGCCCTGACGGATCGAGGTGCCGATGCAGTCCGAACCGGTGTCGCCGCCGCCGATCACCACCACGTTCTTGCCGGCGGCGAGGATGTCGGTGCCGTTCACGGCTTCGCCGGAGACGCGGCGGTTCTGCTGGGTGAGGAAGTCCATCGCGAAATGGATGCCGGAAAGCTCGCGGCCCGGGATCGGCAGATCGCGCGGCGCTTCGGCACCGCCGGTCAGCGCGACGGCGTCGTACTGCTTCAGGAGTTCGGCCGGATCGACCGCGCCCGGAGCGCTGCCGCCGACCGGCGCGCCATAATGGAAGGTGACGCCTTCGGCTTCCATCTGCGCGACGCGGCGGTCGATCAGATGCTTCTCCATCTTGAAGTCCGGGATGCCGTAGCGGAGCAGGCCGCCGGCCTTGGCGAACTTCTCATAGACGTGGACGTCGTGACCGGCGCGCGCCAGCTGCTGGGCGCAGGCAAGGCCCGCAGGGCCGGCGCCGACGACCGCGACGCTCTGGCCGGTCTTGACCGCGGCGATCTCCGGCTTGACCCAGCCGTTGTCGAACGCGGTGTCGACGATCGCGCATTCGATCGTCTTGATGGTGACCGGATTGTCGTCGATGTTCAGCGTGCAGGAGGCTTCGCACGGCGCCGGGCAGATCCGGCCGGTGAATTCCGGGAAGTTGTTGGTCGAGTGCAGGGTGCGCGCGGCTTCCTGCCAATAGCCGTTGTAAACCAGGTCGTTCCAGTCCGGGATCTGGTTGTTGACCGGGCAGCCGGTCGCTCCCGGCTGCGGCGAGCCGGTGCCGTGGCAATACGGGATGCCGCAATTCATGCAGCGGGCGGCCTGGTCGCGCAGGTCTTTCTCGCTGAGCGGCACCACGAATTCGTTGTAGCCCTTGATCCGCTCGGCGACCGGCGCATAGGCGCGATCATGCCGCTCGATTTCCAGAAACCCCGTGACCTTGCCCATCGAACTCTGACGCCTCGAATTCTTGTCTTCGACTTTAAGTCTTCGTTTCGTGGCCCTCATGGTTCGAGACGGCGCTTCGCGCCTCCTCACCATGAGGGACTGTGCTGGTTGCCGGACAGCGGCACGCCGCGCGTCCAGCCCTCATCCTGAGGAGCGCGCCTGCGGCGCGCGTCTCGAAGGATGAGCGATCGAGAACCTACGCCCCGATCGCGATCTTCGGCTCCTCGGCGGCGCGGGCTTTCATCTCGCGCAGCGCGCGGCGGTACTCGACCGGCATCACCTTGCGGAACTTCGGCAAGTAGCTCTTCCAGTTCGTCAGGATGTCCTGAGCGCGCTTGGAGCCGGTGTACTTGGCGTGACGCGAGATCAGCACATGCAGCCGCTCGACGTCGGCGCCGAGCAGATCGGAGAACACGTCGACCTTGCCGTGCGCTTCGAGATCGCCGGCCTGATGGAACGCGCCGGCGTTGATCATCTCTTCCGACAGCACCGGCTCGAGTTCGACCATCGCCATGTTGCAGGTCTTGGCGAAGCAGCCGTCCTCGTCGAGCACGTAGGCGACGCCGCCCGACATGCCGGCCGCGAAGTTGCGACCAGTCTTGCCGAGCACCACCACGATGCCGCCGGTCATGTATTCGCAGCAATGATCGCCGGCGCCTTCGACCACCGCGACTGCGCCCGAGTTACGCACCGCGAAGCGCTCGCCGGCGATGCCGCGGAAGTAGCACTCGCCCTCGATCGCGCCGTACATCACGGTGTTGCCGACGATGATCGACTCTTCCGGCACGATGCCGGAGATCGCCGGCGGCCGGACGATGATCTTGCCGCCCGACAGGCCCTTGCCGACGTAGTCGTTGCCTTCGCCTTCGAGATCGAAGGTGATGCCGCGCGCCAGCCAGGCGCCGAACGCCTGCCCCGCGGTGCCCTTGAGATGCACCTGGATGGTGTCGGCCGGCAGGCCGGCATGGCCGTAGTGCTTCGCCACCTCGCCGGACAGCATCGCGCCGGCGGAACGGTCGGTGTTGTTGATTTCGATCTCGAACTTCACCGGCGCGCCGCGATCGATCGCCGCCTGCGACTTGGCGATCAGCTTGCGGTCGAGCACGCTGTCGAGATGATGGTCCTGGTGTTCCGAGTGGAAGATGGTCTGGCCGCTCTCCGCCTTCTGCTTGAAGAACAGCTTGGAGAAGTCGAGGCCCTTGGCCTTCCAGTGCGCCACCAGAGCGGCCTGATCGAGCATCTGCGACTGACCGACCATCTCGTTGAAGGTGCGGTAGCCGAGGCTCGCCATCAGCTCGCGCACTTCTTCGGCGACGAAGAAGAAGTAGTTGATGACGTGTTCGGGCTGGCCGGTGAAGCGCTTGCGCAGCACCGGATCCTGGGTCGCGACGCCGACCGGGCAGGTGTTGAGATGACACTTGCGCATCATGATGCAGCCGGCCGCGATCAGCGGCGCGGTGGCGAAGCCGAACTCGTCGGCCCCTAACAGCGCGCCGATCACGACGTCACGGCCGGTGCGGAAGCCGCCGTCGACCTGGACGGCGATGCGCGACCGCAGCCGCTCGCGCACCAGGGTCTGGTGGGTTTCGGCGAGGCCGATTTCCCACGGGCTGCCGGCGTGCTTGATCGAGGTCAGCGGCGAAGCGCCGGTGCCGCCTTCGAAGCCCGAAATCGTGACGTGGTCGGCGCGCGCCTTCGCAACGCCCGCCGCGACGGTGCCGACGCCGATTTCCGACACCAGCTTCACCGAGATCGCGCTCGACGGATTGACGTTCTTCAGATCGTAGATCAGCTGCGCCAGATCCTCGATCGAATAGATGTCGTGATGCGGCGGCGGCGAGATCAGGCCGACGCCGGGGGTCGAGTGGCGCACCGCCGCGATCGTCGCGTCGACCTTGTGGCCGGGCAACTGACCACCTTCGCCGGGCTTGGCCCCCTGCGCCATCTTGATCTGGATCATGTCCGAATTGGCGAGATATTCGGTCGTGACGCCGAACCGGCCGGAGGCGACCTGCTTGATCGCCGAGCGCATCGAATCGCCGTTGGCCATCGGCTTGAAGCGATCCGCCTCCTCGCCGCCCTCGCCGGTGTTCGACTTGCCGCCGATCCGGTTCATGGCGATCGCCAGCGTGGTGTGCGCCTCGCGCGAGATCGAGCCGAAGCTCATCGCGCCGGTCGAGAACCGCTTGACGATCTCGGCGGCCGGCTCGACTTCGGCGAGCGGCACAGGCTTGCGGCCTTCGGCCTCGGCGCCCTTGATCTTGAACAGGCCGCGCAGCGTCAGCAGTCGCTCCTGCTGCTCGTTGAGCAGCTTGGCGAAGGCGCGGTAGCGCTCCTGCGAGTTGCCGCGCACCGCATGCTGCAGCGTCGCGACCGAGTCCGCCGTCCAGGCATGGTCTTCGCCGCGGGTGCGGTAGGCGTATTCGCCGCCGACATCGAGCGCGGTCTTGTAGACCAGCGCCTCGCCGAACGCGTCGCGATGCCGACGCACGGTCTCTTCGGCGATTTCGGCCAGGCCGACGCCTTCGATCTGCGAATGGGTGCCGGCGAAGTACTTGGCGATGAAGTCGTGACGCAGGCCGACCGCGTCGAAGATCTGCGCGCCGCAGTACGACTGGTAGGTCGAGATGCCCATCTTGGACATCACCTTCAAGAGGCCCTTGCCGATCGACTTGATGTAGCGCTTGACGATCTCGTAGTCGTCGAGCTTGGCCGGCAGCCGGTCCTTGAGCGCGATGATGGTCTCGAAGGCGAGATACGGATTGATCGCCTCGGCGCCGAAGCCGGCGAGGCAAGCGAAGTGATGCACTTCGCGCGGCTCGCCCGACTCGACCACCAGACCGACCGAGGTGCGCAGACCGGTGCGGATCAGGTGATGATGCACGGAGGCGCAGGCCAGCAGCGCCGGGATCGGAATCCGATCGGCACCGGCGGCGCGGTCGCTCAGGATGATGATGTTGACGCCGTCACGCACCGCGGATTCGGCGCGGGCGTTGAGGTCGTCGAGCACCTGCTCCATCGCCGCAGCGCCCAGCGCCGAATGGAAGGTGGTGTCGAGCGTGCGCGACTTGAAGTGCGGATCGCCGATCTCGGAGATCGAGCGGATCTTCTCGAGGTCGCCGTCGGTGAGGATCGGCTGGCGCACTTCCAGACGCTTGGTGCCGGCGAGGCCTTCGGTGTCGAACAGGTTCGGCCGCGGGCCGATGATCGACACCAGGCTCATCACCAGCTCCTCGCGGATCGGATCGATCGGCGGGTTGGTGACCTGGGCGAAGTTCTGCTTGAAATAGGTGTAGAGCAGCTTCGGCTTGTCCGACAGCGCCGACAGCGGGGTGTCGTTGCCCATCGAGCCCGAGGCTTCCTCGCCGGTCGACGCCATCGGCGTCAGCAGGATCGAGATGTCTTCCTGGGTGTAGCCGAACGCCTGCTGCCGATCGAGCAGCGGCAGGTTGGAGCGCTGGCCCTTGACCGGCGCTTCCTTCAGCTCTTCGAGCACGATCTGGGTGCGATGCAGCCAGTCGGCATAAGGATGGCTGGCGGAGAGCTGCGCCTTGATCTCTTCGTCCGGAATCAACCGGCCCTGCTCGAGATCGACCAGCAGCATCTTGCCGGGCTGCAGCCGCCACTTGGTGACGATCTGGTCTTCCGGAATCTTGAGGACGCCCATCTCGGACGCCATCACGATGCGGTCGTCCTTGGTGACGAGATAGCGCGCCGGGCGCAGGCCGTTACGGTCGAGCGTGGCGCCGATCTGGCGGCCGTCGGTGAAGGCGAGCGCGGCCGGGCCGTCCCACGGCTCCATCAGCGCGGCATGATACTCGTAGAAGGCGCGGCGCTTCTCGTCCATCAGCGGGTTGCCGGCCCACGCCTCCGGAATCATCATCATCACCGCGTGCGGCAGCGAGTAGCCGCCGCGCACCAGGAATTCGAGCGCGTTGTCGAAGCAGGCGGTGTCGCTCTGGCCTTCGTAGGAGATCGGCCACAGCCGGCTGATGTCCTTGCCGTACAGCTCCGAATGCACCGACGCCTGCCGCGCCGCCATCCAGTTGACGTTGCCGCGCAGCGTGTTGATCTCGCCGTTGTGCGCGACCATGCGGTACGGATGCGCCAGCGACCAGGTCGGGAAGGTGTTGGTCGAGAACCGCTGATGCACCAGCGCCAGCGCGCTGGCGAAGTCGTCCTCGTGCAGGTCCGGATAGTACTTGCCGAGCTGGTCGGCCAGGAACATGCCCTTGTAGATCACGGTGCGGCACGACAGCGACACCGGATAGTAGCCGGCGAGGCCACGTTCGCGGCGCTGATAGATCGCGTTCGAGATCGACTTGCGCAGGATGTAGAGCTGACGCTCGAACTCGTCCTCGGACTTGGCGGCACTGCCGCGGCCGATGAACACCTGCATGTTGGCCGGTTCGGTCGGCTTCACGGTCTCGCCGAGCGAGGAATTGTCGGTCGGCACGTCGCGCCAGCCGAGGAAGGTCAGACCTTCGGCCTTGATCCGGTCCTCGATGATGCTCTTGATCACCTTCCGCCACGAGGTCTCGCGCGGCATGAACAGCGCGCCGACGGCGTATTCGCCCGGCGCCGGCAGCGAGAAGCCGAGTTCGGCGGCCTTGCGGCTGAAGAAGGCGTGCGGGATCTGCACCAGAATGCCGGCGCCGTCGCCGGCGCGCGGATCGGCGCCGACGGCGCCGCGATGCTCGAGGTTGCACAGAATGCGCAGCGCGTCGCAGACGATCTGGTGGGACTTGACGCCCTTGATGTTGGCGATGAAGCCGACGCCGCAGGCGTCCTTCTCGCGCGACAGGTCGTACAGACCTTCGGCCGGCGGACGCCAAGTGTGCTCGCGCACAGTGGTTTTGACAGCCGAGTCCGCCGTCAGCGCATTGGCAACCATATTTTCGCGCTCGTACTCAGACCCGCTCATCTTCGTCCTCTTCATCCCGGGAGGGGATACACTATCCAGCATCGGCGCAGTTCGGACGCTCGCGGCACCCTCCGGGCCACCGCTCGCGCTCCGCGAGCCACGATTTGCGTATTCAGACCCCGGTGTCCATATCGCCCAACGGACAATCAGGTGCCGCGCGCGACGTCAATCGCCTCGCGTGACGCTGCAACCCCGTGCCGGGCTACCACCGTAAATGAGACAGCGATGCTGTCCTAGCACGACTTTGCCAAATTTTTGTCTAGCACACAAGCGCGCCCACGTCGCCCATTCGATGGTGGCTCCGGCGCGTTTCGGCGTCGACATCGACCGCCCAATGCCGCCGCACGCGCCACGGATTCACGCCAAACCCGCCCCGTTTGAGCCAACTCCGGGTCAAATTCGCCCGCGAGGCTCCCGCCCGCGCCAGAACGGGGCGGGGCGCTGCAGGGAGCATCGAGCAATGAAGTTCAAAGGGTGGGTGATGTCGGCCGGTCTCGCCGCGACCGCCGCAACCACGGCGATGGCCGACCCGCTGCCGGCCGGCGGCGACGCACGGCCGCCCGCCACCAGAGTGTCCGACGTTCAGGGCTCTTATGCGGCGATGCCGCCTCCGCCGCCGCGGCGGGAGGTGCGCCGCATCGCGCCGCCGGCCGAGGGGCTCGACGTGCTGTCGCCGGACGCGGTCACCCGGGCGGCGCGCGCCGAAGGCTTCGCCCCGCTCGGCTATCCGCGCCAGCGCGGCCTCGTCTACACCATGGCGGCAATCAATCCGGACGGCGACGATGGCCGCCTGGTGATCGACGCCCGCACCGGCCGGCTGGTCCGGTTCATGCCGGCCTGGCAGATGGGCGACCGCATGGAAGAGGTGACGGTCGCCAGCTATGGCCGGATCCAAGGGCTGCCGCACTTCATCGAACGCAATCCGCCGCGACCGCCGAAGCCGGTCGCGCGCCTCGCCAGCAGAGCGACCGCTACGCCATTACCGCGGCCGACACCGCAGCATCCGGCGGGCGACAAGGCCGCCAAAGCCATCGAGGCCGACACCGCCAAGGACGGATCAAAGCCGGCACTGGATCAAGGCGGACAGACCGGCGCCAAGGAGGCAAAGCAGGACACCGCGGCGGTGCAAAGCGCGCCCAACGCCGTGCCGTCGGCAGCAGGCCCCTCGCCTGTACAAGCCAAGCCGTCCGTCACGATCCGCGCCACCGAGCCGATGCCGCCGGTGCAAGGATTGGAATGATCCGCCCGCCGCTGCGGCCATCGCGCACAACAAAGCGCCCCGGTTACCCGGGGCGCCTGCGTGGCTGGCTATGCGGCGAGACAACGCTCGGAAGCGGGCCGCGCGTTATGCAGCGGCCTTCGCCGAATTGTCAGTGACCACCGGCTGGGTCGCCTGAGCGCTGATGCTGATCGGAATGCTCCGCGGCTTTTTCGCCTCGGGAATCTCGCGCACGAGGTCGACGTGCAGCAGACCGTTTTCGAGGCTGGCGTTCTTCACCGTGACGTAGTCGGCGAGCTGGAACGCCCGCTCGAAGGCGCGCGCGGCGATACCGCGATACAGCACTTCGGCCTTGCCGGCCTCTTCACCGCCCTTCTCGCCCTTGATGGTCAGCGTGTTCTCCTTGCTGACGATCGAAAGCTCGGACGGAGAGAAACCCGCGACCGCAACGGTGATGCGATACGCATTCTCGCCGGTCCGCTCGATGTTGTAGGGCGGATAGCCGGGCGCCGCCGCATCCGCAGCGGTCTGGTCGAGCAGATTGAACAGGCGGTCGAAACCGATGGTCGAACGATAGAACGGGGTGAGATCGAAGCTACGCATGGTCAAAGTCCTCCTAGAAGCGACTATGTGACGACCCGCCCGCCATCGGGCCGGGCCTTGTCCGTGCAGCCGGAGAAGTCAGTTCCTGACCCCTTGGTGTGGCCTGCACGGAGATGATATGGGAGGGGTGTTTCGGGGTTCAAGAGGGGTCCCGAGGCCGTTCGCGCCCGCCGACTTCGTTCAGATTTCCAGGCATTTGCGCTCACCCGGACCCGATTCATGACGCTCGTCTCGACTCCTGCCAATCCGGTGCCCGAAGACGCCGTCTCCGGTTTCATCAAGACGCCCGACGGCGTGCAGCTCCGCTTCGCACGATGGGAGCCGACGGGGCACCGCAAGGGTACCGTGTGCGTGTTCACCGGGCGCACCGAGCAGATCGAGAAGTACTTCGAAACGGTGCGCGACCTGCGCGACCGCGGCTTTGCGGTCGCGGCGCTCGATTGGCGCGGCCAAGGCCATTCGGAACGCCGGCTGCGCGATTATCGCAAGGGCTACGTGCGCAACTTCGCCGACTTCGAGGTCGATGTCGAAACCTTCGTCCGCGAGGTCGTGCTGCCGGACTGCCCACCACCGCACTTCGCGCTGGCGCATTCGATGGGCGGCGCGGTGATGCTGCGCATCGCCCGCTCCGGCAAGCGCTGGTTCGACCGCATGGTGCTGTCGGCGCCGATGATCGATCTGGCCGGCAACACCACCGCGCTGCCGATCAGGCTGCTGCTGCTGGCGATGCGGCTGGCGGGCCAGGGCGGTCGCTACGTGCCCGGCGGCAATGACGTGCTCGCCAACACCGAGCCGTTCGCCGGCAACAAGCTCACCTCGGACCCGCTGCGCTACGCCCGCAATGCCGCGATCGTCGCCGAGGACCCGACCCTCGGCCTCGCCTCTCCGACGGTGGCCTGGGCCGATACCGCGCTCCGTGCCATGCACGCCTTCAAGGCGACCCACTACCCGTCGCAGATCCGGCAGCCGATCCTGATGGTCGCGGCCGGCATGGACAGCGTGGTGTCGACGCCGGCGATCGAAGAGTTCGCTTATCATTTGCGAGCCGGCTCGCATCTGGTGATCCCCGGCGCCAAGCACGAAATCCTGCAGGAGCAGGATCGCTACCGCCAGCAATTCTGGGCGGCATTCGATGCTTTCGTACCGGGGACGCCGTCGTTCTGATGTGACAATCTGTCCCGATCGAGGCTTCGCGCCGGATTTCGGAACTCCACACATCCGCCTTGGTTGCAGGTTGCAAGACCGTCCGATGTCGCCTCCCGTACCCTCTCGAAAGATCTCCCGACCATGAAAATCCGCAAAGCCGTCTTCCCGGTCGCCGGCCTCGGCACCCGCGTTCTCCCCGCCACCAAGGCGATGCCGAAGGAGATGCTGACCATCGTCGACAAGCCGCTGATCCAGTACGTCGTCGACGAAGCGCGGGAAGCCGGCATCGAGCACTTCGTGTTCGTCACCGGCCGCAACAAGGGCATGATCGAGGATCACTTCGACCGTCAGTTCGAGCTCGACATGACCCTGAAGGGCCGTAACAAGACCGCCGAGATCGAGATTCTGGCGCGCGATCAGCCGGAGGCCGGCGCGATGAGCTTTACGCGCCAGCAGGCGCCGCACGGCCTCGGCCACGCGGTCTGGTGCGCCCGCGACATCGTCGGCAACGAGCCGTTCGCGGTGGTGCTGCCGGACGAACTGGTGCTCAACACCCCGGGCTGCCTGAAACAGATGATCCAGGCCGCCGAGAAGCTCGGCGACAAGGCCAACGTCATCGCCGTGGAGGAAGTGCCGGCCGACCGCACCCATCAGTACGGTATCTGCGGCGTCGGCAAGCGGACCGGCAAGGTGTTCGAGGTCGACGGCATGGTCGAGAAGCCGGCGCCGGGCACGGCACCGTCGAACCTGTCGATTACCGGCCGCTACATCCTGCAGCCGGAGATCTTCAAGATCCTGGCGACGCAGGAGCGCGGCGCGGGCGGCGAAATCCAGCTCACCGACGCGATGATCGGACTGTCGAAGACGCAGAAATTCTACGGCGTCGAATTCGAGGGCGAGCGCCACGATTGCGGCTCGAAGGCCGGCTTCCTGCGCGCCAACATCGCGTTCGCAATGCAGCGCGCCGATCTGCGCGCCGGGCTGATCGACGACATGAAGCGCTATCTGGAGAAGTGATCCCGTCCCGTCCGAGCGCGGCGGCAGAGGTTACGCAACCAACGTGACCTCGCAGCGCTCGCCGACGACGCAGCGGTTGCGGCCGAGCTCCTTGGCGGCATACAGCGCGCGGTCGGCGGATTCGACCAGATCGTGCCAATGCTGGGAAGCGGCTGGCGTGGTGCTGGCAACGCCGATCGAGACGGTGACGCCGCCTTCGACGTTCGACCATTGCTCGACCTTGCGCCGGATGGTTTCGGCGACGGATGCGGCGGCCGGAGCGCTCAGCCCCGGCAGCAGCACGGCGAACTCCTCGCCTCCGAACCGAGACGCGCAGTCGCTGGCGCGCTGCACGGTGTCGGCGATGCAAACGGCGATCCCGACCAGCATCTGATCGCCGGCCTGATGGCCGAACCGGTCGTTGAAGGCCTTGAAGTGATCGGCGTCGATCATCAGCACTGCGATCGGGCTGGCCTGCCGAAGAGCTCTGCGCCATTCGGCATCGACCGCGGCGTCGAACTTGCGGCGATTGGTCAGCCCGGTCAGCGGATCAGTGGTCGCGAGCTCCTCGAGCCGGCGTTCGGCCTGCGCTCGCCGATCGATCTCGCCGATGAAGAACACCGTGACGGCGGCCACGAAGGTGGCGAGCACCAACAACGCGATTCCGATCCAGACCGCTTCCCGACGCCACATCGCATAGATGTCGTCCCACGACTTCGCCACCAGAACGACCAGCGGCTTGGTGCTGTCGCTCCAGACGAACATCCGCTTGACGCCGTCCAGCGTCCCGACGCCCGCAAACGAACCGCTGCGGCGTTCGAACATCTTCTGAACGCCGGGCGTGAACATCATGTTCTTGCCGATCAGTTCCGGCGTCAGCGGCGCGCGCGTCATCAGCGTGCCGTCATGGGCCAGCACCGCGATCATGTCGTTCGGCTGCAGCCGGAGGCGTTTAAACAGATCCTGGAAATAGCCGAAGCTGATCGAGCCCGCGACGACGCCGAGAAACCGGCCGTCGGAGCCGCTGACCCGGCGGCTGACGATCACGGAATACACGCCGTCGAGCTGCTGGGGCTTGCCGATGAACAACCCCAGCTGCGGGTCGTCACGCTGCGCCAAAAAGAAGTGCTGATCGGCGCTGTTCTGCGCAGCAGGATTTGGAGCTGCCGAGTCGCGGGTCAGATTGCCGTGCTGATCGTAGATCCGGATCGCGCCGAAATGCGGGGCCACGATCGAATGGTCGAACAGGATCAGCCGGGCGATCGCCGGATCGACCGAGGTCAGCTCGGGCAGCAACAGTTTGCCGGCGACCGTCCGCAGCGCGGAATCGTACAGTTCGAGATTGCGGTCGATGTCCGCATCGATCGAGACCGCCAGATTTTCCAGTGTCTGCCGGGCCAGATCCTCGGCACTGCGCCGCATATCGATCAGCACGCTGCCGCACACCGCCGAAAACCCCAGCACGGTGATCATCGAGAACACCACCATCAGCCGCGCCGACATGCGTCGGCGCCGGCGGATTTCTCTTCTGAGGGTGTCGAGAAGACCGTGCGTGTCCATCGCCGCAAGTTCCACGTAATGTCTTGCGGAGCGCTTAAGTTGCGCTATTGACGTAACGTGGGGTTAACGGGCGCTTTCACCTCGGGCCGTATGTATTGCCCAGCAAACGTACCCCGCACGTACCAGACTGTCCGTCCGTATCCACTCCTCCGACCAGCGTTGACGCTCCCGATGAAGAACTTCGATCCGTTACGCGATTACCTTGCTCAACAAACCGCGCCGGAGCTGGTGCTGCGTATGGACGAGATCGAAGGAATGCTCGGCTTCGATCTGCCGCGCGCGTCGCAACGTGCCGCCTGGTGGGATTCGACCTATGCGCCGGACGAGCACATGCCACAGCGCGAAGCGTGCCTGGCCGCCGGCTATATCGCCACCCGGCTGCCGGACGGCTCCGGGGTGCGCTTCAGGCGCATGAAGGCCGACCGTTCGCGCTGGCGCGGCTGACGACGCTCGGCAGCGACAGCCGCGCCTCGAGACCGATCCGCCGTGCGATCGGCATTGACAGATTGCCGCACCCCGAGTCCTGATGCGGCGTCCGCAGCGGCCGTTCTGGGCCAGCGACCAGCGGACGTCACGAGGAAACGCCGATGCGCAGACTTGTCGCCGCCCTGTTTCTTGCCCTGCTGACCGCCGTCCCGGCGAGCGCGCAGACACCACTGAAGATCATGGTGGGCGGCATCGACAAGCAGATCTATCTGCCGGCCAAGCTCGCCGCACAGCTCGGCTTCTTCAAGGAGGAAGGGCTCGACGTCGAGCTGTTCAACTCGACCTCGGGCTCGCAGGCGGCCACTGCGCTGCTGGCGCGCGAAGTCCAGGGCGTGGTCGGCTTCTACGACCACACCATCGATCTGCAGGCCAAGGGCAAGTTCATCACCAACGTGGTGCAGTTCTCGGTCGCGCCCGGCGAAGTCGTTCTGGTCAAGGCCGCCGACGCCGACAAACTCAAGGACCCGGCGAACTGGAAGGGGGAGGCGCTCGGCGTCACCGGGCTCGGCTCGGCCACCGACTTTCTCACCCGCGCGCTCGCCGCCAAAGCCGGCCTGAAGATGCAGGACTACACGCTGGTGCCGGTCGGCGCCGGCGACACCTTCCTGGCGGCGATGCAGCAGGGCAAGATTGTCTCAGGCATGACCACAGAGCCGACCGTGCAGCGCGCGCTGAATTCCGGCACCGCCAGAATCGGCATCGACCTGCGCTCGCCGGACGAGACCCGCAAGGCGCTCGGCGGCGACTATCCAGCCGCCTGCCTGTACATGGACCGCGGCTGGATGGAAGCCAACAAGGCCACGGTGCAGAAGCTGGTCAACGCCTTCGTCAAGACGCTGAAATGGATCCACGCGCATTCGGCCGAAGAGATCGCCGACAAGATGCCGAAGGATTACTACGCCGGCGACCGCGCGCTCTACGTCCAGGGCCTGAAGGACGGCAAGGTGCAGTACTCGCCCGACGGCGTAATGCCGACCGGCGCGCCTGAGTCCGTCGCCAAGATCCTGGCGAGCTTCTCGCCCAACCTGCAGGGCAAGACCGTCGATCTGTCGAAGACCTACACCACGGAATTCGTGGCAAAGGCGAATGCTGGGCAGTGAGGGCGGCGATGCCTGTCGATCGGGCCAATGCACACGAGCATGGAGTGACGCGACGCGTCTTCTCCCCTCCCCCTTGCGGGGAG
>NZ_QUMK01000084.1 GCF_010907035.1 Rhodopseudomonas sp. BR0M22 | reverse complement strand
GGGTGTAGATCTGGGTGGTCGAGATGTCGCTGTGGCCGAGCAGGGTCTGCACGATCCGCAGGTCGGCGCCATTGTGCAGCAGATGGCTGGCGAAGGCGTGGCGCAGCACATGCGGACTGACGAGCCGCGGCGACAGTCCGGCGCGCGCTGCCAGATCCTTCAGATCCCGGGCAAAATGCTGCCGGGTCAGATACCCGCTCTCGCCGAAGGACGGGAACAGCCATTTCGAGGCCGGCGCGCCTTTGGCTTCCTTCGTGGCGGTCGCGACCTCTTCGAGATAGCGCGCCATCGCCTGTTTGGCGCCGGCATTGAGCGGCACCAGCCGCTCCTTGTCGCCCTTGCCGCGGACCACGATCATCCGGGCGTCGCGCCGGGCTGCCGACAGCGGCAGCGACACCAGCTCCGAAACGCGCAGGCCGGTCGCGTACAGCACTTCGAGCAGACAATTCAGCCGGGCGGCGCGCTGCCGCGCGGGCCCCTCTGCGGCGTCGGCCTCCTGGCGCGCGCAGGCGAGCAACCGGTCGACATCGGCAATCGACAGCACTTTCGGCAGGCTGCGGCCCCGCTTCGGCCCGGCCAGGATCGCGGCCGGATCGTCGGCGCGAATCCGCTCGCTGAGCAGAAACCGGAACAGATGGCGCAGCGCCGACAGCCGCCGGGCGACGCTTGAGGTGGCGAAGCCCCGCTTGTCGAGATCGGCCAGATAGCCGCGCAGCGCCGCGGTGTCGGCGGAGCCGATGCTGAGCCGGCGGCGGGACAGGAAGTGCGACAGGTCGGCCAGATCGCGCCGATAGGCGTCGAGCGTGTTGGCGGAGGCGCCCTGCTCGGCCGCGATCATGTCGAGAAACAGCTCGGTCAGTCCGGCATCCGAATACGAGACGGGACGCAGCGGCTCAGCCTGAGCCTCGGGCTCCGGCAGGGCGGCGGCTCTGGATATGGTTCGCGGTCGACGCATGCGACCAGCCTAGCGGCTATTTCTTGAGAAATTTGTCCGGCCCGATCGTCACGGTCATTTCCCGGCTGTTCGGCCCGACGAAATTGGCCAGCGCGAAAATCGTCCCGTAGATGATACCGCCCACCACACCGATCACCGTCAGGAACCGAAACAGGGTGGGCATTCGACAATCTCGGCGGCAGCGAACAGGCGGGCGTTTGGGCGAGGACGGCCGACTACGACCATGTTCGCCCGTCCCTTGCAAGAGACTCTGGCAAGCCCGGCGACGGGGGTAGTATAGCTTGGCCTTTCAGTCCCACGGATGCCGCGAATGTCTGAAACCGTACCGACGGCTGCTGCCGGCAGGTCGCCCCAGGAAGCCGAGATCGTCGCGGCGCTGGGCGATCGCCCGGTCGTGCTCATCGGCATGATGGGCGCCGGCAAATCCACCGTCGGGCGCCGGCTGGCGCTGCGGCTCGGGCTGCCGTTTCTCGACGCCGACACCGAGATCGAAACGGCCGCCGCGATGACGATCCCGGAGATCTTCGAAACCCATGGCGAGCCGCATTTCCGCGACGGCGAGGCTCGGGTGATCGCCCGGCTGCTGGATGGCGGCACCAAGGTGCTGGCGACCGGCGGCGGTGCCTTCATGCGCGAGGAGACCCGCGACCGGATTCGCGAAAAGGCGATCTCGATGTGGCTGGAGGCCGAGGCCGACGTGATCCTGCGCCGGGTCAAGCGCCGCGCCGATCGCCCGCTGCTGAAGACACCCGATCCGGCCGGCACCATCGCGCGGCTGATCGCCGAGCGCCATCCGCAGTACCGCGAAGCCGACATCACCATCGCGTCGCGCGACGTGCCGCACGAAAAGATCGTCGACGAATGCGTCGCCGCTCTCCATCACTATCTGTGCGGCGCGTCCGCCCCAACCTTGAGCGAGACTTCATGAACGCCCCGCAGACACATTCCGCTCCGATCACCGTCGAGGTCGCGCTCGGCGACCGCGCCTATGAGATCGTGATCGGCCGCGACGTGATCGCCTCGCTGGGCCAGCGGATCGCCAAGCTGCGCCCCGGCGCCCGCACCGCGATCGTGACCGATCGCACCGTGGCGAAGACCTGGCTGAAGCGCACCGAGGAGGTGCTGGACGAGGCCGGCATCGCACATGCGTCGGTGATCGTCGGCGAAGGCGAGAGTTCGAAGAGCTACGCGGGGCTCGAACAGGTGTGCGAGGCGCTGATCGCCGCCAAGATCGAACGCAACGATCTGGTGATTGCGCTCGGCGGCGGCGTGATCGGCGACCTCGCCGGCTTCTCGGCCTCGCTGCTGCGCCGCGGCGTCGATTTCGTGCAGGTGCCGACCTCGCTGCTGGCGCAGGTCGACTCCTCGGTCGGCGGCAAGACCGGCATCAACTCGCCGCAGGGCAAGAACCTGATCGGCACCTTCCATCAGCCGGTACTGGTGCTGGCCGACACCGCGATCCTCGATACGCTGTCGCAGCGGCAGTTTCGCGCCGGTTATGCCGAAGTGGCGAAATACGGCGCGCTCGGCGACGAAGCGTTCTTCGCCTGGCTCGAAGCCAACCACGCCGAGCTGTTCAGCGGCGGCGCTGCCCGCGAGCACGCGGTGGCCACCTCGTGCCGGGCCAAGGCCGCGATCGTGGCCCGCGACGAACGTGAGACCGGCGACCGGGCGCTGCTCAATCTCGGCCACACCTTCGGCCACGCGCTGGAGGCGGCGACGGGATTCTCCGACCGCCTGTTCCACGGCGAGGGCGTTGCGATCGGCATGGTGCTGGCGGCGGAGTTCTCCGCCGAACGCGGCATGATGCCGGCGGCCGACGCCCAGCGGCTCGCCAAGCATCTGGCCGAGGTCGGGCTGCCGACGCGGCTGCAGGACATCGCCGGCTTCACCCAGGAAGGCCTCGCCGATGCCGACCGGCTGATGGCGCTGATGGCGCAGGACAAGAAGGTCAAGCGCGGCGAACTCACCTTCATCCTGATGGAAGGCATCGGCCGCGCGGTGATCGCCAATAAGGTCGAGCCGGCGCCAGTGCGCGACTTCCTGCAGCGGAAGCTGGCTGAAGCCTAAACGCCGCTGCGGCGCCCCGCGGTCACGCAGGCGAACCCAAGAGCATCATGAACTCCACTCTGAGCAACGTCCTGATCGCGGTCCTGCTGCTGATCGCCAACGCCTTCTATGTGGCTGCGGAATTCGCGCTGGTGCGCAGCCGCGGCTTCCGCATCAAGGCGATGGTCGAGAAGCAGCGGTTCGGCGCCGAGCTGGTGCAGCACATCCTCGGCAACGTCGAAGCCTATCTGGCCTGCTGTCAGCTCGGCATCACCATGGCGTCGCTCGGTCTGGGCTGGGTCGGCGAGCCGACCGTATCGGCGCTGCTCGCGCCAGTGCTGGAGCCGATGGGCCTGTCGGAATCGGCACAGCATCTGATCGCGTTTCTCGGCGGCTTCCTGTTCTTCTCCTCGCTCCACATCGTGATCGGCGAACAGGTGCCGAAGACGCTGGCGATCCGCCAGCCCGAACCGGTGTCGCAGTGGATCGCCTACCCGCTGCACGTCTCGTTCATTCTGCTGTATCCGCTGAACTGGCTGCTGAATCAGGCCTCGCGCGGCGTCTTGAAACTGCTCGGCGTCGAAGAAAACTCCGAGCACGAAATCCTCACCGACGTCGAGATCGAGGGGCTGGTCGGCGAGTCCGCCGAGCACGGCAAGATCGAGAGTGGCGAGGCCGAGTACATCCAGAACGTGTTCCGGTTCGGCGAACTGGTAGTGTCGGACGTGATGGTGCATCGGACCTCGATGGTCACCGTCAATGCCGATCAACCCAGCGAACAATTGGTGAAGGAAGTTCTGGCCACCGAATACACACGCGTGCCGCTGTGGCGTGACAAACCGGAGAACATCGTCGGCGTGCTGCACGCCAAGGATCTGCTGCGTGCGCTGCGGGCCGCCGATGGCGACGCCTCCAAGATCGACATCGGCAAGATCGCGCTGCAGCCCTGGTTCGTGCCGGAGATGCGCCCGGTGTCAGAACAGCTCAAGGCGTTCCGCACCCGCAAGACTCACTTCGCGCTGGTGGTCGACGAATACGGCGAAGTCGAAGGCATGGTGACGCTCGAGGACATCCTCGAGGAAATCGTCGGCGATATTTCCGACGAGCACGACGTGGTGGTGGCCGGCGTCCGCACCCAGCCCGACGGCTCGGTGGTGGTCGACGGCTCGGTCCCGATTCGCGACCTCAACCGCGCGATGAACTGGGAGCTTCCCGACGAGGAGGCCACCACGGTGGCCGGCCTGGTGATTCACGAGGCCCGGTCGATTCCCGAGCGCGGCCAGAACTTCACCTTCCACGGCTTCCGCTTCCGGGTTCTGCGCCGTGAACGCAACCGCATCACGACGCTGCGTATCTCGCCGGTGCCGCGCGACGGTGAGGCCGATCTGATTCAGACGAAGAGCCGAAAGTCGCGCGCCGGATCGGTCTGACCGAATCTTCGCTCAGGCCTCGTCCGGCGCCTTGGCCTTGATGGCCAGCGCGTGGACGCTGCCCTTCAGTTCCGGTGCAAGCAGGTCGTTGACCATGCGATGGCGATCGATCCGGCTCTTGCCGGCAAAGGCGGCCGACACGATATTGACGCGAAAATGAGTCTCGCTGCGGCCGGAATGGCCGGCATGGCCTTCATGCAGATGAGACTCGTCGATCACATCGAGGCTTTCCGGGGTGAAAGCTTCGCGCAACTTCTTCGTGATAGTGTCCTGCGTGCCCATATCTTGATGCCCACCCTCGGCCGTTATTCCGTCAAATCCGTCTGCGACGCATCAACCGGGGCACTACTCCGAATGTCAAGACTTGAAGCCCGCAACGTTGCGTAGTCAAAGTCCGCTCATGCCAATCGACTCGTCCAAATTCTTCGACAAGATCCGCGTCAAGCCGCGGGCCGCGGAAGTGGCACGCGAAGCCGCGCGCGAACAGGTGCGGATGTGCGATGCGCCCGGCTGCACCAGCCGCGCTGCGCATCGTGCCCCGAAGGGCCGCGGCTACGAAAAGGACTATTGGCACTTCTGCCTCAATCATGTCCGCGAATTCAATCAGGGCTACAATTTCTTCCAAGGCATGGATCCCGACGACGTCGCGCGCTATCAGAAAGACGCGCTGACCGGACATCGGCCGACCTGGAAGATGGGACAGAACGGCGCGCGCAGCCGCGCCCGCAGCCCCGAGGATCTCGAAGGCGCCGCCGATCCGTTCAACGTCTTCAACGAATTCACCGGCAGCCGTCGCCGGCGTCGCGGGCCGGATCCGGCCGACGAGGTGCGCGCCGAGCCGCGCAAGGTATTCAACGCCGAGCGCAAGGCGCTGCAGGTGATGGGCCTCGACAGCGACGCCACGCTCGAAGTGGTCAAGGCCAAGTACAAGGCCCTGGTGAAACAGCATCACCCCGACGCCAATGGCGGCGACCGCTCGACCGAAGATCGTCTGATCGAAATCATCAAGGCGTACAATTATCTGAAAACGGTGGTCCGAAGCTGAGCTGTCGTCTCGTCGCCACGAGACGATGATCTCGACCGCTCAGGGGCTAACCGGTCGGCTCGACGCCCTTCCAGCGGCGATATGCCCAAAACGCCACCGCCAGCGTTCCGACCACGCCGGCCAGCACCGGCAGCCAGTGGTGCAGTGACGCGTGGCTGCGCTCCAGAGCGGTGGCCGCCAGCACGCCCGGCAGCACGTGCGCCGGCGCCCACAACAGAATCGCAGGCACGTCGACCGCGAAGAACCGCGCCGGCGTCATTTGCAGCGCCCCGGCGGTGACCGGCACGAAGGCGCGGATCGGCGGCACGAACCGGCCGAACAGCACCGCCCAGGTGCCATAGCGCAGGAAAAAGGCCTCCGCGCGCGCCACCACGTCCGGATAGATCGACAACGGCCAGGCGCTGAGGATGCGGCGCTGCGCGCGGTGACCGGTCCAATATGCTGCGCCGTCGCCGATCAGCGCGCCGGCGACCGCCGATGCGAGAGCGCCCGCCAGACTGATCTGGCCGCCGGGAATCAGCGCGCTGAGCGCCAGGATCACCGTCGACCCCGGCACCAGCGATCCGAGCACCGGAACGGCTTCGAGCAGAGCAGCCAGGAACAGCGCCAGATACGCGAGTCCAGGATGCGACGCGGCAAATTGAACCAGCGGGTCGAGCAGTGAACTCAAGGCCGTGCGGACTCCGCATCAGAACGAACCGATAGGCGCGACAGCTTACGACCTCCGCCCTGCCGAAAGGTTGCACGGCGATTCGGCATCGCCCACCGAATTCGCAACACAGCCTTCACAAAACCGCGTCATGCACCTATCTCGATGAAACATCGACGGAACTTTGATCGCGCCGCGGGCTTCTGCGGATCGCGGCTCTCTGCTAGGTTCAATTCCGCACTCAACCGCATCCACCAACGAAGATCGGGTTTCGGGCGCGTCCGGGACCACGGAGGATTGATGACCGCCGCTACGACCACCGCTCCGGAGATCACTGGGTTACCTGACATGAAGGTGTCGGTCCGGCAGGTCTTCGGCATCGACAGTGACCTTGAAGTTCCCGCCTATTCCGAGGTCGACCCTCACGTTCCGGATGTCGATCCGGATTACCGTTTCGACCGCGCCACCACTCTGGCGATCTTGGCTGGCTTCGCCAAGAATCGGCGCGTGATGGTGACCGGGTTCCACGGCACCGGCAAATCGACCCATATCGAGCAGGTCGCCGCAAGGCTCAACTGGCCGTGCGTGCGCGTCAACCTCGACAGCCATATCAGCCGTATCGATCTGGTCGGCAAGGACGCCATCGTGGTTCGCGACGGCAAGCAGGTCACCGAATTCCGTGACGGCATCCTGCCCTGGGCGCTGCAGCACAACGTCGCGCTGGTGTTCGACGAATACGACGCCGGCCGCCCGGACGTGATGTTCGTGATTCAGCGCGTGCTCGAAATTTCCGGCCGGCTGACGCTGCTCGACCAGAACAAGGTGATCAAGCCGCATCCGGCGTTCCGGCTGTTCGCCACCGCCAACACCATCGGTCTCGGCGACACCTCCGGCCTGTATCACGGCACGCAGCAGATCAACCAAGGTCAGATGGACCGCTGGTCGATCGTGACCACGCTGAACTATCTGCCGCACGACGAGGAAGTCGAGATCATCCTCGCCAAGGCCAAGCACTATCGCAACGCCGAAGGGCGCGACATCGTCAACAAGATGGTCCGGCTCGCCGACCTCACCCGCAACGCTTTCGCCAACGGCGATCTGTCGACGGTGATGAGCCCGCGCACGGTGATCACCTGGTCGGAGAACGCCGAGATCTTCGGCGATATCGGCTTCGCGTTCCGCGTCACCTTCCTCAACAAATGCGACGAGCTGGAGCGCCCGCTGGTGGCCGAATTCTATCAGCGCTGCTTCAACGCCGAGCTGCCGGAGAGCTCGGTCAACATCGCGATGAGCTGATCCCATGCCTTCAGTTTCCGTCGACCGCACTTATGGCAAGACCAAGAAGGCGGTTCTCGACGGACTGAAGGCTTACAACAAAGAGCAGTGGGGACGGCAGAAGTACAAGCGCTTCGCCGTCTCACTGCGAAACGGAGAGCAAATCGTCGGAGGCGTCGTCGGCGAGATGTGGTCGACGGTGCTGTTCATCCAGTACTTCTGGATCGAGCAGGCCTACCGGGGCAAACGACACGGCAGAAAGTTGCTCGCGGCAATCGAGGACGAAGCACGGAAGTTTGGAGCCACGAGGTCATATCTCGACACGATGAGCTTTCAGGCTCCAGGCTTCTATTCGACCTGCGGTTATAAAAAGTTCGGCGTCATCGACGGTTATCCTGACGATGTGACGCGGCACTGGTTCATGAAAGCGCTATGAGCACCACGACCAACAGCAAACTCCGCACCGGATCGAAGGAAGCGCCGACCGAGCCGTTCAAGCGCGCGGTGACCTCGTGCCTGCGCGCGATCGCGAAAGCGCCGGAGCTCGAAGTCAGTTTCGCGGCCGAGCGCCCCGGCCTCGCGCCGGGCAAGGCACGGCTGCCGGAGCCGGCGCGGAAGATGAGCAAGAAGGACGCGGCGATCGTCCGCGGCCACGCCGATTCGATCGCGCTCAAGCTCGCCTGCCACGACCCGAAAGTGCATCGCAAGCTGATGCCGGGCAATCCGCAGGCGCGCGGCGTGTTCGAGGCGGTCGAGCAGGCGCGGGTCGAAGCGCTCGGTTCGCGGCGGATGGCCGGCGTCGCCAAGAACCTCACCGCGATGCTCGACGATCATTTCCATCGCGGCAAATTCGACGAGATCACCGACCGCGCCGACGCGCCGCTGTCGGACGCACTGGCGATGCTGGTGCGCGAGCGGCTGACCGGGCTGGCGCCGCCGACGGCGGCCAAGAAGCTGGTCGACCTGTGGCGTCCGGTGCTGGAAGACAAACTCGGGCCGCGGCTCGATCAGCTCGAACGCTTCGCCGACAATCAGGCGAAGTTCGGCGACATGATCCACGACATGCTCGACGCGCTCGAGCTCGGCGACGATCGCGACACCGACACTGACGAGGAAGACAACCAGGACGACAAGCAGGAAGGCGAGAACGACCAGGGTGGCGCCGAAGGGCAGCCGGAAGGCGAGTCGGCCCAGGAAATGAGCGCCGAGCAGGCCGAGGCGACCACCGACGAGGTCAGCGACAGCCAGATGGAAAGCGCGCAGGCGTCCACTTCCGACGCCTTCGACGATTCCGAGCTCGGCGAGGACGACACGCCGGGCGAAGCCACCCGGCCGCACAATCGCGGCGCCAACGAGCCGCGCGGGCCGGAGTATCACGCCTTCGCGCCGAAGTTCGACGAGATCGTCGCCGCCGAAGACCTCTGCGATCACGACGAGCTGGAGCGGCTGCGCAGCTATCTCGACAAGCAGCTCGCGCATCTGCAGGGCATCGTCGCGCGCCTCGCCAACCGGCTGCAGCGCCGGCTGATGGCGCAGCAGAACCGCGCCTGGGACTTCGACCTCGAAGAAGGCATCCTCGACCCGGCGCGTCTGTCACGCGTGGTGATCGACCCGTTCCATCCGCTGTCGTTCATGAACGAGAAGGAAGCGACCTTCCGCGACACCGTGGTGACGCTGCTGCTCGACAATTCAGGCTCGATGCGCGGTCGCCCGATTACGGTGGCGGCGACCTGCGCCGACATTCTGGCGCGCACGCTGGAGCGCTGCGGCGTCAAGGTCGAGATTTTGGGCTTCACCACCCGGGCCTGGAAGGGCGGGCAGTCGCGCGAGGCGTGGCTCGCCGCCGGCAAGCCGGCCAATCCGGGCCGACTCAACGACCTGCGCCACATCATCTACAAGTCCGCCGACGCCCCGTGGCGGCGCGCGCGCAAGAATCTCGGGCTGATGATGCGCGAGGGGCTTCTGAAGGAGAACATCGACGGCGAGGCGCTCGACTGGGCGCACAAGCGCCTGCTCGGCCGGCCCGAGCAGCGCAAGATCCTGATGATGATCTCGGACGGCGCCCCGGTCGACGACTCGACGCTGTCGGTCAACCCGGGCAACTACCTCGAACGGCATCTGCGCCACATCATCGAGGAGATCGAGACCCGCTCGCCGGTGGAGCTGATCGCGATCGGCATCGGCCACGACGTGACGCGCTATTACCGCCGCGCCGTGACCATCGTCGACGCCGAAGAGCTCGGCGGCGCCATCACCGAAAAGCTCGCCGAGCTGTTCAGCGAGACCGCCGCGCCCGCCGCGGCGCCGGGACCGCGCCGCCGCCGGCTGCATTCGTGAGCGCATCAGGCTGAGATGAGCCGATGAGCGCTCTGCGGGGCGAGACCGGTCAACGGAGCGACCACGCGGCGACGACCGGCGCTGGCGCGCCAGACCTCGGCGCGACGACGCGACGGCACCTTCTGGCTGGCGGCCTGTCGTTCGGCGGTGCCGTGGCGCTGGCTTCGTTCTCGCCGACAACGGCGCTGGCGCAGGCCAAACCGGCCGAAGCCGACGAGCTGACACCGCCGGCGCCGCGCGCGATCGAGGTGCGGGCTCGCCCCATCGACCATTTCGATCTTCGCGATCGGGCCCATCGCCAGTTCGGTTCGCTGCAATTTCGCAGCGGCCTGATCCTGACGTCGAGTTTCCGCGGCTTCGGCGGGTTGTCCGGCCTGCGGCTCGATCCGCGCGGCGAGCGGTTCGTTGCAGTCAGCGACAAGGCCACCTGGTTCACCGGCCGCATCGTCTATGACGGCACCGCGATGAGCGGTCTTGCCGACGTCGAAGCCGCACCGTTGCTCGGCCCCGACGGCACGCCGCTGCGGTCGCGCAAATGGTACGACAGCGAGTCGCTCGCGTTCGACGGCGGCACCGCCTATGTGGGCTTCGAGCGCGTCAACCAGATCGTCAAATTCGACTTCGGCCGCGACGGCGTCCGCGCCCGTGGCCATCCGATCGCGGTGCCGCCGGCGCTGCGCAAGCTGCCCAACAACAAGGGCATCGAATCGCTGGTGGTGGTGCCGAAGCCGCACGCGCTGGCCGGCACGCTGATCGCGCTGTCCGAACGCGGCCTCGATGCCGAGCGCAACATCGTCGGCTTCCTGATCGGCGGCAGGACACCCGGCCAATTCTCGGTGCGCCGCACCGAGACCTACGACATTTCCGACGCGGCACTGCTGCCGGGTGGCGAGGAGCTGCTGATCCTGGAGCGCAAGTTCTCCTGGTTCGAAGGCGTGCACATCCGGATCCGGCGGATCGCGCTCAGCACGATCGGTCCGGGCGCGACGGTGGACGGGCCCGCGATCTTCGAGGCCGATCTCGGCAACGAGATCGACAATATGGAGGGGCTCAACGTCCATATCGACGCCGGCGGCGCGACCGTGCTGACGATGGTGTCGGACGACAATTTCTCGATGCTGCAGCGAACCCTGCTGCTGCAATTCACGCTCGAGCCGGACTGAGAGGCCGCGCGACCTGCCATTGCGCCGGAGCCGTTGTCACCCGGTCCACGCCGCAGCGGCCCTGCTGGCTCTGAGCGACTCGGCAGCCGCCGACATCGAACGCACCGCCTCGGGCTCCTGCCCCGGCGTCAGCGCCCGGCGGATCATCCGCGCCAAATCGCTGCGCCGATACGGCTTCGACAGCAGCAGCACGTCGGAGTCGATCCGGTCGTTGTGAATCAGCGCATTCTCCGAATAGCCGCTGGTGTACAGCACCTTCAGGCCCGGGCGGAGTTTGGCCATTTCGACCGCGAGCTGAACGCCGTTCATCGCGCCGGGCATCACCACGTCGGTGAACAGCAGGTCGAACGCGGTGTCGCTCTCGCCGATCGACAACGCCGCAGCGGCGTTACTGACCGACAGCGTCGTATAGCCGAGGCTCTTGAGCTGGGCGTTGACGTAGCTACGCACCATGGCGTCGTCCTCGACCACCAGGATCGTCTCGGTGCCGCCGACTGGATTCGGCTCGATCGACGGCGCAGCATCCGCATCAACCTCAGCCTGGGCACGCGGCAGATACAGCCGGAACGTCGTGCCCTGTCCCTCTTCGCTGTCCAGCGTGATGTGTCCGCCGGATTGCTTGATGAAGCCGTACACCATGCTGAGGCCGAGGCCGGTGCCCTTTCCGACTTCCTTGGTGGTGAAGAACGGATCGAACACCTTGTTGCGGATCGCCTCCGGGATGCCGCTGCCGGAATCGGTGATGGAGATCATCACGTAGTCGCCGGGCGCCAAATCGCCCAACCTCTTGCCGAGATCCGGATCGACCATGACGTTGCTGGTCTCGATCGTCAGCTTGCCGCCCTTCGGCATCGCGTCGCGCGCGTTCACGGCGAGGTTGACCAGTGCCGACTCGAGCTGTCCGCGGTCGACATAGATCGGCCAGGTGTCGGGCGCCAACACGGTCTCCACTTCGATTCGCTCGCCCAGGGTCGGTCGCAACAGGCTCTGCAGGCCGGCCAGCAGCGCGTTGACCCCGGTTTCGTCCGGTCGCAGCGGCTGTTTGCGGGCGAAGGCCAGCAGCAGCCTGGTCAGCTCGGAGCCGCGGTCGGCCGCCTCGCTGATCAGCTTGGCGATCGCCGCGAGCTGCGGCTGATCGGCGACACCGTCGCTGATGATGTCGATCGTGCCGGTGATCACCGTCAGCATGTTGTTGAAGTCGTGCGCGATGCCTCCGGTGAGCTGCCCGATCGACTCCATCTTCTGCGACTGCCGAAGCTGTTCTTCGAATGCGATCTTCTCGGTCAGGTCGCGCATGAACGCGTTGACGACGAACCGTCCTTCGACCGGCAGCGCCGTCATCGACACTTCGAGCGCGATCGGCGAACCATCGCGCCGGACCGCCTCGACCTCGATACGGTGGCCCTGGATGACGCTCATGTCGTGCTCGATCGCCTCGATGAAGCGTCGATAGCCGGTCTTGACATCTCGGTTGTGGTCGGGCGCGAGCGCCAGTTCGCCGAAATCCTGTCCGATCGCTTCCTCCCGGGACCAGCCGAGCAGCGATACGGCATGCGGGCTCCAGTCGGTGATCCGGCCCTGGGCGTCGAGCTGCACGAAGGCGTCGAGCGCGGTGTCGATGATCGCGCGCGACATCTGCTCGCTGCGACGGAGCGCTTCCTCGGCCTTCTTGGTCTTGGTGATGTCGTGATACACCATCACCGCTCCCTGGATCTCGCCGGCCTCGTTCCGCAGCGGGCGGCCGTTGGCGATCAAATAGGAGCGGCGACCGGAGCCGATCGGCTGCACCGCGAACTCGAAATTGACGATCGTCTCGCCGCGATAGGCACGCAGCAGCGGCGACTGATCCTGCACCATCGGATTGCCGTCCGCGTCGAACCGGTCGAACGATCTTGTGGTGTTGAGGACGCCGACGCCGGATAGCTGCCCGAAGGTCTCCCGCGCCGCGGGGTTGGTCAGGATCACCATGCCCCCGGCATCGGCAACCAGCACCGGATCGACCATGTTGTCGATGGTGTTCTGCAGCACTTCGGCGATCCGCGAGCGCTGCTCGACTTCGGAAGCGAGCGCCACCGCCTTGCGCTGGGATTCCGACGCCATCCGGCTGAACGCATCGGCCAGCATATTGATCTCATGGCCGCCACCGGTCTTCACCTCGACCGGTACACCGCTCGAGGAGAACGCCACGATCGAATTGGTGATCCGGACCAACGGGCGAGTCAGCGAGCGTGCCAGCGGAAACGCCATCAGCATCGCAACCAGGATCGCCACCGTTCCGCCCAGCACGGTGGAATTCCTCACTGCCGTCTGCACCGACGTGAGCGACGCATAGGGCCGCGTTTCGACTACCGCGAGCCGCGGGCCGTCCGGCAACTCGGTCCAGTCCCACCCCACGCCGAACCGAGCGCCGGCCCGATCGGTGACCAGCGTCGGCTGGATCTCGCCGGCGTTTCCGGTGAGCAGCAGATCGGCCAGACGCGGGAAATCGTCCTGGATCCGGCTGGGGCGCCCGAGATCGAAGCCGAATTCACGCGATCGGTCGGGATGCAGCAGGTAATCGCCGTTCGCATTGACGACATAGATCGTACTGCTGCCGTCGCTGCTCTCGCGGATCCTCTCGAACAATCCGCGCAGATCGGTATTGATGACGAGAATTCCGAGCCGTGTACCGTCGGCGTCGTCGATCGGCACCATCGTCCGCACCGTCGGCACGCGAGGCTGATCCGGCGTCGGCGTGCTGTTGTTGAGCTCGACCTTCGACATCGCCACCCGTTTCGGCGGCAACGCCATGGCTTCTTTGAAGTACGCCCGGTCACCGCGCCGGCTCAGCTCCGACGGCGCCACCGCGCGAATGCTGCCGTTTGGGCCGCGCCGGTCGACCCGCACGAGTTCGCGGCCATCATCATCCGGGCCGATGATGCGCAGAACCGCGCAGCTCGGCTTGGCCACCATCTCGGCGAAAAAGCGCTCCTCGATCCGTTTGCGCCAGTTCTCGGGCTCGGCGCCCGTACTCTGAATACTGTCGCGCCGCGCGGTGAGGAGCTCGCGTAACGCCGACGACGACTGAGCGCCGACAGCATCCGCATGGGTACCCTTGAGCGACGTATCAATCAGCAGAGCGTTGAGCTCGGCGTGTGTTTGCAGCCGCATCAGCGCCCGCGGCATCACCAGGTCGACGACGTTCTGGTAGTTCAGAAATCCGAGGACCGCGGTGGTCACCAAGACCAGCGCTACCATGGCGAGGGTCAGCCGGGTCGACAGTTTCATGGAGGCCCCTGCAATGGTGACCGCATCGGCACTCACCGTGGCGCCGGCGGCGGCTTCTGCTGCGGTCCGCAATCCATCGGGCGATCCCACCGAAGGAGAGAAGTTGTGCGATCGGCCGTCCGCTCCGTCACCTCGGGAAAGTACGTGATTCGAACAAATGTATATTACTGGTAGTGATACGAGGCCCCCGCACGTCGATCGCTGGCAGTCGATCGCACCAAGGACCCTAATACCTTCGACTGAACGGCAAGCACGACAAAACGGCCGGGTCGAACGACCCGGCCGCCGAAATTTCGATCATATTCGTCCGCTGGGGAGCGGCGATCAGCTCGCCGCAGCAGCCGGCGCGCCGGCCGTCTTCTTGGCAATCGCGCGCTTCAGCTCCACCGCTTTGGGCGACAGCTCGGCTTCGCGAGCCTTGAGCAGATAGGCGTCGAGACCGCCACGATGGTCGACGCTCTTCAGCGCGTTGGTCGAAACACGCAGCCGTACCGCGCGACCGAGCGCGTCCGACAGGAAAGTGACGTTGACCAGGTTGGGCAGGAAACGCCGCTTGGTCTTGATGTTCGAATGGCTGACCTTGTGGCCGACCTGGGCACCCTTGGCGGTCAGTTCGCAGCGCCGAGACATGGCGAAAATCCTCTGTCATCCCCCGCCGGCCCACCAGCAGGCACGGGGCTTCATCATTCGTCCGTTTTCAGGAACCGCGGACCTATAAAAGGGCTGGGGCGCAGCGTCAAGCGACGGCTGCGCCGGAACCCGAAATTGGCGAATCGGGAACTGCCGCGCGGTGCTCGCCGATACGCGGAATTGTCCGCACCATCAAGCATCTGACACCATATAAAGGACGTAATCGGTTCCGACATCAACTGATCGGCCCGGTGCGCGTTGCCCCATCGACAGCGCGCCCGGCGCCAGGCAGGACATCGTTTGTGAGCACCAGTATTCGTCGCCCCGCTACCCAGGTCACTTCCGCGCCGATCCGGCGTGCCGGTCTGGCCGGGTTGCTGGCCGGCGCCGCGATTCTGACGGCAGCGCCTGCGGTTGCGCAGGGCAAGCTCGACGCCCGTTATGAAGCCTCGCTCGCCGGCATCGAGGTCGGCAAGGGCGCCTGGGTGATTCAGGTCGATGATGATTTCTATTCGGCGTCCGCCACCGGCGCCACGTCTGGCGTCATGCAGGCGTTCTCCAGCGGCCATGGCCGCGGCGAAGCGCAGGGCCGGGTGATCAACGGCCAGTTCGTGCCCGGCAACTACATGGCGAGCATCACAGGCGGCAAGAAGACCGAGACAATCCGGATCACGCTCGCCAACGGCAACGTCAAGGATTCGAGCATCGAGCCCGAACCGCCGCCGGACGATGATCGCATTCCGGTGACCGATGCACACCGCCGCGGCGTGATCGATCCGATGACGGCGTCGTTCTTGCGTGTGCCCGGCACCGGCGACCTGCTCAGCCCGGATTCATGCCGGGTATCGACGCCGATCTTCGATGGCCGGATGCGCTACGATCTGCGCATGGAATACAAGCGGACCGAAACGGTGAAAGCCGAAAAGGGCTATCGCGGACCGGCGCTGGTTTGCGCGGTGTATTTCAACCCGGTCTCCGGCTACATCCCGGATCGCGCCGCGATCAAATACCTGACCAAGCAGCGCGACATGGAGGTCTGGCTGGCGCCGATCGCCGGCACCCGCGTGCTGGCGCCGTACAAGCTGAAGATCCCGACGCCGCTCGGCAATGCGGTGCTGGAAGCGACGCAATTCATCACTCAGGCGTCTCCGCCGAAATCGGCCTCCCGGACGCAATAACGCGCGGCGCCTCACCGTCCTGCCGACGGCTTCGAATCGTGTTGACTCCCGACGGAATCGCGGAACGCATGAGTCGCCGCGGACTCATCCCGGCCAAGAGGATTTCGGCCTGTCATTTCACCTGATCTTGAGCGCTCGCCCGGCTTCGGTACGAGATATTGGGGCAACCACGCTTGGCTTCGAGCGAGTCAGCGATTCGGCCGCGTTTCGTTCCGGACTCGTTCCAGCCCTTAATCGGCGATTGCTGCGGCGTCGCAATGTGACACACATCTGACCGCGACCACGCAGAAATCCAGTCGAAATGCCCAATCTGTACTCTGAAGCGTTTACCAATGACCGCGTCCCCGGTGCGGGTGTGACCGCCGTGCTGGGACCGACCAACACCGGCAAGACCCATCTGGCGATCGAACGGATGGTCGCACACCCGTCCGGATTGATCGGCCTGCCGCTGCGGCTGCTCGCGCGAGAGGTCTACAACAAGATCGTCGACAAGGTCGGCGCCCATGCGGTGGCGCTGGTGACCGGCGAGGAAAAGATCAAGCCCAAACAGCCGCGCTACTGGGTGTCGACCGTCGAGGCGATGCCGCGCGATCTCGATGTGTCGTTTCTCGCCGTGGACGAAATCCAGATCGCGGCCGATCTCGAGCGCGGCCACGTCTTCACCGATCGCATTCTGCGCCGGCGCGGCCGCGACGAGACGCTGCTGCTCGGCGCCGCGACGATGCGGCCGATGATCGAACGGCTGCTGCCCGGCGCCAGTATCGTCACCCGGCCGCGGCTGTCGCAGCTCGAATATGCCGGCGACCGTAAACTGACCCGGCAGCCGCGCCGGACAGCGATCGTGGCGTTCTCGGCCGACGAGGTCTATGCGATCGCCGAGCTGATCAAACGCCAGCACGGCGGCGCCGCGGTGGTGCTGGGCTCGCTGAGCCCGCGCACCCGCAACGCCCAGGTGGCGATGTTTCAGTCCGGCGATGTCGATTACCTGATCGCCACCGACGCGATCGGCATGGGGCTCAACCTGGACGTCGACCACGTCGCCTTCGCGTCGGACCGCAAATTCGACGGCTATCAGTTTCGGCGCCTGACGCCGGCAGAATTCGCTCAGATCGCCGGGCGCGCCGGACGCGCCACCCGGGACGGCACCTTCGGCACCACCGGGCGTTGCGCGCCGTTCGAGCCTGAGCTGGTCAATGCCCTGCAGAACCACAGCTTCGAGCCGGTGAAGATGCTGCAATGGCGCAACGCCGAGCTGGATTTCGCCTCGATCGGCGCGCTCCAGGTGTCGCTGGCGGAGACGCCGCGGCACGAAGCGCTGACCCGCGCGCCTGTCGCCGAGGATCTCCGCGTGCTCGACCACGTCGCCCGCGACGGCGAGGTGCGTGAATTCGCGCAGGGAAAAGCAGCCGTGGAGCGGCTATGGGATGTCTGTCAGGTTCCGGACTACCGTAAGATCGCACCGGCAGCCCATGCCGAGCTGGTGATGACGCTGTACCGTTTCTTGATGCAAAAGGGGCGGATTCCGGATAGCTGGTTCGCCGCCCAGATCGATCAGGCGGATCGCACCGACGGCGGTATCGACACGCTTTCCGCGCGAATTGCCCAAATCCGCACCTGGACCTTCGTGGCCAACCGCCCCGACTGGCTCACCAACCCCGAGCATTGGCAGGGTTTATCGCGCGAAATCGAAAATAAATTGTCAGATGCGTTGCACGAACGGCTCACGGAACGTTTCGTCGATCGTCGGACCAGTGTATTGATGCGCCGCCTGCGGGAAAACACGATGTTGAATACGGAAATTGGCAAGACTGGTGAGGTGATCGTCGAGGGCCATGTGATTGGTCGGCTCGACGGCTTCACCTTTGCGCCCGACGCGGCCGAGGCCGGCTCGGATGCGAAGGCGTTGCAGGCGACGGCGCAAAAGGCGCTGGCCGGCGAAATCGACGCGCGCGCCGAGAAATTGTCGAACGCGCCCGACGATCAGTTCATTCTGACCTCCGACGGGACCATTCGCTGGACCGGCGATGCGGTCGCGCGGCTGGTCGGCTCCGACGACGTGTTGCGGCCGCGGCTGCGGATCATCGCGGACGATCGGCTCGCCGGAGCGCCGCGCGAAGCGGTGCAGGCGCGCCTCGACCTGTGGCTCAACACGCATGTCGAGAAGATCCTCGGCCCGCTGTTCGAACTCGGCAAAGCCGAGGACGTCAGCGGTATCGCCCGCGGCATCGCCTTCCAGCTGATCGAGTCGCTCGGCGTGCTGGAGCGCGCCAAGATCGCGACCGAAATGAAGGACCTGGACCAGCCGTCGCGCGCGACCCTGCGCAAATACGGCGTGCGGTTCGGCGCCTACCACATCTACTTCCCGTCGCTGCTGAAGCCGGCGGCGCGGGCGCTTGCCTCGCTGCTGTGGGCGCAGAAGCAGGACAATGTCGACCTTGCCGCGCTGTCCAGCGCGCAGCATCTGGCCGGCAGCGGCCGCACGTCGTTTCCGGCTGACAAGGCGCTCGATCGCGACGCCTACCGCACACTTGGTTACCGGCTGTGCGGCGAGCGCGCTGTGCGCGTCGACATCCTCGAACGCCTCGCCGATCTGATCCGGCCCGCCCTCGCCTGGCGCGAAGGCGCCCCCGGTGAGAAGCCGGCCGGCGCATTCGACGGCCGCAGCTTCGTCGTCACTCAGGCGATGACGTCGCTGACCGGTTCGGCCGGCGAAGATTTCGCATCGATTCTGAAGGCGCTCGGCTACCGCATGGAGCGGCGCCCGGCGCCACCGCCGGCCCCGAAGGCCGCCGAAGCCGCGCCCCCCGCTGCCGCGGCCGAGGCGTCGCCCGCGACCGAGATGTCGGCCGAGGATCAGGCCATCCTGGCCGGCGCGATCGCGTTCGAGCCGTCTTCGGCTGAGGACGAGGCGACCGAGGCCGCGCCGAGCGTCGACGAACAACCCAAAGCCGACGAGCCGGTTGTCGACCAGTCCGAAGCTGTCCCGACCGAGCCCGCCGCAGCGGCTTCGGACACCGAAACCGCGGAGCAGGCCGCCGAGGCGAGCGCAGCGAGCGAAGGCTCTGCCGCTGACGCGCCGACCGCCGAGACAACAACCAGCGAGACACCGGCCGCTGAGGGCACGTCCGAAGCCAGCGCCGCAGAAGCTGCGCCGGCCGCCAAGGCCGAGCCGGAGCTGGTCGAAGTCTGGCGTCCGGGCGGACGCTCCGACGAGCATCGGCCGCGCCACGACCGCAACCGTCATCGCAATCGCCCGCAGCACGGCGCCGCCGCTGGCGCGAACGAAGGCGAGAGCGGCGAAGCCAGGGGCGACCGCAACGGCGGCCGTCGCGGCAAGGGTGATTTCCGTCGCGACCGCAACAATCAGGAAGGCGACCGACGCGAGGCCTCCGGCGAAGGACGGCCCCCGCGCGAGCGCTTCAAGGGCCGCGACAAATTCCAGGACAAGCGTCAGGGCGGGCCGAAGGGCGGCCGCGACAATCAGGGCGGCGGCTCGCATCGTCAGGTGCACTCCAGCGCGCCGCGTGAGCGCGACCGGCCGATGGATCCGAATTCGCCGTTCGCCAAGCTCGCCGCGCTGAAGGAGCAACTCACCGCCGGCCGCAAGGACTAGCACTGCGCCGGCACTGCCGATGGTTCGGGCTTGGAGCGTCAGCGTCTCGATAAATGGCTGTGGCACGCGCGTGTTGTCCGTGCGCGCACCACTGCTGCCGCTCTGGTCGAACACGGCCATGTCCGCATCAACGGCGTGCGCGAGACCTCACCTGGACACGGCATCAAGTCCGGCGACGTGCTGACGATTGCGCTGGATCGTAGCGTGCGGGTGTTGAAGGTGATTGGATTTACAGAGCGCCGCGGCGACGCCGAGTCGGTTACTGGACTTTATGCCGATCTCGGAATGCCACGGGAATAGGCATCTTCACTTGCGGCTGCGGAGCTCCTGCGGTACGCAAACACTCAAAATTAGAACCGTTCCGGAGCGTTGGGATGACTTACGTCGTCACTGAAAACTGCATCAAGTGCAAATACACCGACTGCGTGGAAGTTTGCCCCGTGGATTGTTTCTACGAAGGCGACAACATGCTGGTCATCCACCCGGACGAATGCATCGACTGCGGCGTGTGCGAGCCGGAATGCCCGGCCGAAGCGATCAAGCCGGATACCGAGCCGGGCCTCGAGAAGTGGCTGTCGCTGAATTCGGAATACGCCAAGACGTGGCCGAATCTGACTCAGAAGAAGGAAGCTCCTGCGGACGCCAAGGAGTTCGACGGTCAGTCGGGCAAGTTCGAGAAGTATTTCTCTGCGGAGCCGGGTTCGGGCGACTGAGCCGAAGTCTGCTGTAGGTCTTGAGAGGCCGGCTCAGCCGGCCGACCAGCTTAACCCTGTTGACGAGATGCGCCCCGGAGCACCGCTCCGAATGGGCTGGAATCGTCATAAATCATTGATTTTTGCGGGAAATGTGCTATATTTAGCACATTCGTCAACTCCGGCGCGCCGTTTTCGCGGCCGGGAGAGGGTTCCCCGTCAAAAGCAACGAACAGGGGCGTGGCGGTTCCACGCGCAGGCTGTGTCACAGAAAACGCGTAAAACGAGTGTTTCTTCAAAGGGTGCCAAGTCGGCATCTGCGGCCAGCCGCGGAGCCACAAAGAGCCGTTCGAAGGCTTCTGTCAAGGACACCCGGACAGCCGCCAAAGCGACCGCCGCAAAGGCTTCTGTTTCCAAGACCCAGACCAAGGCGGGCGCCGGCAAGGCGAGCGCCACCAAACACGCTACCGCAAAGGGGTCTGCTGCAAAGGCTTCGGCCTCCAAAGCTCCGGCCTTCAAGTCCTCGAAAATCAAAAGAAGTGAAATGCCAACCAAGTCTGCGAAAACTCCCGCCAAGCCGGCGACCTCCAAGCCCGCCGCAGCAACCAAGCCGGCGGCGAAGCCTGCCAAGGCTGCCGTCGCTCCGAAGGCGGAGGTGAAGGCCGAGGTCAGGACCGAGGTGAAGGCGCCGGTTGCCAAGGCAGCGGTCAAGCCGGACGTGAAGCAGCCGGTGGCGGCGTCCAAGCCGGCGGCTCCGGCGCAGGCGCGCGTCGAGGAGCCGAAGAAGGCCGTGACCCAGCGTCAGGGCTTCAAGGCCAACGAATTCGTGGTCTATCCGGCCCACGGCGTCGGCCAGATTCTGGCGATCGAGGAGCAGGAAATCGCGGGCGCCAAGCTTGAGCTGTTCGTCATCAACTTCATCAAGGACAAGATGACGCTGCGCGTGCCCACCGCGAAGGTCGGCAATGTCGGCATGCGCAAGCTGTCCGATCCGGCGCTGGTGAAGAAGGCGCTGGAGACCCTGAAGGGCCGCGCTCGCGTCAAGCGCACGATGTGGTCGCGCCGCGCTCAGGAATACGAAGCGAAGATCAACTCCGGCGACATCGTTGCGATCGCCGAGGTGGTCCGCGATCTGTTCCGCTCGGAGTCTCAGCCCGAGCAGTCCTACAGCGAACGGCAGCTCTATGAAGCGGCGCTCGACCGCCTGTCGCGCGAGATCGCGGTGGTGCAGCACATCACCGAGACCGAAGCCGTCAAGGAAGTCGAGAGCCAGCTCGCCAAGAGCCCCCGACGCGGCGCCAAGGCCGAGGCGGAAAGCGATGCCGAGGCCGATACGGATGCCGACGGCGATTCCGACGACGAGTCGGTGACCGACGAAGCCGCGTAAGCGATCGTCTTCGGTTCGTGAGATCGAGGCCCGGCCATCCAGCCGGGCCTTTTTCGTGGGCGCAACGCGACCCTCGCGCTCAATCGACGACGATCTTCACCAGCTCGCGCGGCTTGACCTGGGCATGGGCGTCGAGACCGTTCAGCACGCGGAAACGGTCGAGCGGCCGATCGACGCCGGACATCCGGTGCGACAGCGATTCGACCGTGTCGCCGGGCTGCACGGTGATCACCTTGATGCGCAGCGGGCGCGCCGCCTGGATTTCATCGAGCGACAGCCGCCGGAACGAATTCACCGTGTCGCGGGCGTTGCGGTCGCTCTCGGCGGTGCGCTGCCGGGTCGCGAAGATAAAGCGGTACACGTCGCTGCCGAACCGCAGCGCGTACACCCTGAATTGCCATTGCTCGCCACGCGCCGTCACCGACGCGGCCGGGAAGCCGTTGACGGTCAGCTCTTCGGTCGAGCTCTTGTCGACGTTCTCCATCCAGCCGGAATTCAGATAATCGGCGAGCGACTGCTCCGCCGGCACCCGGACGACGTCGAACCGCATCGCCTGATTGCCACCTTCGCGCAGTCCGATCACCGCTTGGGCCGTATTATCGAGCGTGAACGAGTCCGGCACCTGGAAGGTGAAGCCGAGCTTGGGATGCAGGAAGCGCCGGCCGCGCACGAAGCCTTCGCTCGGATCCTCGCCATAGACGAGGTTGTCGATCGCATTCAGATAGGCTTCGCGGTCGCGCTCGCCGCGTTCGCCGCGCCAGCCGCCTTGCGGGGCTGTGTACTGCCGGGCGTTATTCTGTGCGTTGGCGACCCGCTCCGGGGTCGCCGGATGGGACGATAGAAAGTCGGTACGTCCGTCGCTGGTGCCACGGCTGGCCTTCAGCGCCGCGTTGCGCTCCATCGCGGTCAGGAACCGCGCCGCGCCGTAAGGATCGAATTGCGCCCGCGCCGAGATGCCGATGCCGATGCCGTCGGCCTCCAGCTCCTGCTGCCGCGAGAAGCTCGCCATCGACAGCTTGGTTTTCGCCAGCGCCAACGCGGTCATGCCGGGGTCGTTGCCCATGTCGGTGACCACGCGCGCGACCAGCGCCGCCTGCCGCGCCTGGTCCTCGCGGATCGCGGCGTGCTTGGCGAGGACGTGGGCCATCTCGTGCGACAGCACCGACGACAATTCGGAGGTGTCGGTCGCGAGCGCGATCAAGCCGCGGGTGACGTAGAGCTGTCCGGTCGGCAGCGCAAAGGCATTGACGGCGCCGGAATTCAGGATCGTCACCTTGTAGGCGAGATCCGGGCGGTCGGAGGCTGCGACGAGCCGGTCGACGATGCCGGAGATCAGCGTTTCCAGCTTGGGATCATCATAGGCGCCCCCATAGGTCGCCAGGATGCGCTCGTGCTCGCGCTCCGCCGCGGGCGACTGCGCCGCGGGGCGCACGGGCTTGGCCGCAGGCACCGCCGCAACCGGCCCGGTCTCGAACCGGCTGGGGTCGCCGCACCCCGAAAGCGCCAGCGCAGCGCTCAGCAGCAGCCACGCCGCCACCGGGCGGCGGCCCTTCCGGAAGTTACGCCGTGCTTCACCGCAATTCACGCGACAGCTCTCTTTCGGGCCCTTCAGTCC
>NZ_QUMK01000083.1 GCF_010907035.1 Rhodopseudomonas sp. BR0M22 | reverse complement strand
CGCTGGAGAAGTCGGTGGCATCGCTGCGTGACGACCTGACCGCGCTGCGCGGCCAGACCGATCAGCTCGCCGCGACCATCAAGGAGCTGAAGGCATCGCCGGACGCCAGCGCTGGCGAGGCCAAGCCGACTGCCGATGCATCCGGCCCCGACAAGACGGCCGCGCTGGAGCAGACCACCGCCGCGATCGCAGCGATCGATCGGCGGCTCGATGCGCTGGAAGCCGCAGCCAAAACCGAGGCGGAGAAACCGGCGCCAAAGTCCGCCCCCGCCGAAGATGGCGCGCTGCGCCGCGCGGTCGCCGCCACCTTGCTCGATCTCGCCGTCACACAAGGCCAGCCATTTCAGGCGCTGCTGAAGGCCGCGGCGCCGCTGGCACCCGATGCTGGCGCACTGAAGCCGCTCGACCGCTTCGCTGCGACCGGCGTGCCCAGCGCCCGTGCGCTCGGCCAGGAGCTGATCGATCAGCTGCCCGGCCTGCTGCCGGACAAGAGCGTCGCGAATGCCAACTTCATCGACCGGTTTCAGGCCAACGCCGAGCGGCTGGTGAAGATTCAGCGCTCCGACGCGGTCGAAGGCATCGATCGCACCGCGATCGTCGGCCGGCTCACGGCAGCCGGCAAGCAGGGCGACATCGCCGGCGCGCTCAAGGAGCTGAAAGCGCTTGCGCCGGGTGACCGCGCTCCTGTTCAATCCTGGATCGACAAGGCCGAGGCCCGCGACCAGGCACTCGCCGCGTCTCATCAATTCGCCACCGCAGCGCTCGGGGCGCTGCAAAAACCGTCGCCATAGGTCTGCCCATGCTGCGCATCGTTCTGTTTCTCGTGATCATCGCGCTCGCGGCGGCGGGCGCCGCCTGGGTCGCCGACCAGCCCGGCGAAGTGGTGCTGTCGTGGAACGACTGGAAGGCGTCGATGACGCTGCCAGTGTTCGCGCTGGTGGTCGGCGCCGCGATCGTCGGCACGATGCTGACTTGGGCGATCATCATCGGGCTGCTGCGCGCGCCCGGCCGCATGAAGATCGGCCGGAGCGCGCGGCGCAGCGCGCGTGCGCGGGCCGCCATCACCCAAGGCCTGCTCGCGGTCGGCCACGGCGACGGCAGCGCCGCCCGGGCCCATGCCAATGCGGCGCGGCGCCACGCCCCACACGATCCGCTGGCATTGCTGCTGCAAGCGCAATCCGCCCAGCTCGACGGCGACCGCGAAGGCGCCCGCCGGGCGTTCCTGGCGATGGCCGCCCGCAAGGACACCAAGTCGCTCGGCATGCGCGGGCTGTATATCGAGGCGCAGCGCGCCGACGATCCCTACGCGGCGCTGGCAATCGCCGAAGAAGCACTGCGGCTGCAGCCGAACTGCGCGTGGGCGTCGCAGGCGGTTCTGGGCTTCCGCTGCGCCCGCGCCGATTGGACCGGCGCGCTGGAGATTCTGGAACGCAATCTCTCGGCCGGACTGATCGACAAACAGGCGTTTCGTCGGCAGCGCGCCGTGCTGCTGACGGCCCGGGCAATCGATCTCGAAGAGAGCGACGAGAGTCTGGCCCGCGACAGCGCGCTGGAAGCCAACAAGCTGGCGCCGACCTTGGTGCCGGCGGCGGTGCTGGCGGCGAAATATCTCGCCGATACGCATCAGGTTCGCCGCGCCATGAAGGTGATCGAGGTGGCGTGGCAGGCGCAGCCGCATCCGGATCTCGCGTCGACTTACGCCAATCTGAAGCCGGGCGACACCGCGACCGCGCGGCTCGGGCGGGTCGAAAATCTGATCGGCAAGGGGCCGCAGCAGCTCGAAAGCGCCGTCGCCATCGCACGCGCCGCGATCGATGCCGGCTCGTTCGGCCGCGCCCGCGAAGCGCTGCAACCCTACCTCGATATGCCGACCCAGCGCGTCGCGATGCTGATGGCCGAAATCGAGCATGGCGACCGCGGCGATACAGCGAAGGCGCGGGCGTGGACGCTTCGCGCGGTTCGTGCGCTGCACGACCCGGTGTGGACGGCCGACGGCTTCGTCTCCAATCACTGGCGGCCTGTGTCGCCGGTGACCGGCCGGCTCGACGCATTCCAATGGCAGGTGCCGGTGTCGGCGTTGCCGTCCAACAAGGCCGAAGTGATCGACGACAAGTTCCACGACGCATTGATCGCCTCGGCGGCTGCCGAGGCGCTCCCCGCCAGCTCCACTTCGGAAGCCGTGACGGTGACGGTCGAACCTGCGGCCGAAGCCCCGATCGTGACACCGAAGGAACCGACCCCGGTCGCCGAAGAGCCGGCCAAAGCGGACAAGCCCGCCAAGACGAGCGAGGCTCCGACCGAGACGGTGGCTGCGTCGGCTCCCGCGCCGCTGTTCCACCGGCGCAAAGAACCAGCGCCGGTGATCCCGATCGTGCGGGCGCCGGACGATCCGGGCGTCGACGAAGACGCCGCCCCGGAGGAGTTCGCCGAACGCTCGCAGGCCCCGGCCGGGCAGAGCAGCGGCTGGCGGGGTTATCGGCCGCCACGCTGAGCTCCCGACCGGGAGGTCGGCAGTCGCACGACGGAACAGAAAACTGCAGCGGCGGACACTGCCGCCGCCGGTTCTGGCGCCCTGGTTCTTGCCAATCAGGCCGCCGCCCGATATCAGAAGCCGACGTTTTCGGGCTGCTTCGTGAGCGCGCCCGCGGTCGCCGCAATAGCTCAGCTGGTAGAGCACGTCATTCGTAATGACGGGGTCGGGGGTTCGAGCCCCTCTTGCGGCACCACCCTTTCTTCATCCGCACCGATCCGCTCCGCCGCGCCCGGCCTCGCGCCGGCGATGCGAGGCTGTCTCGGCTTTGGCGGTCTGGTCGGAGGCTCCCGAAGCAGCCGTGATCGCATGCAATCGAACGGACCGCTGAGGTCGACGGTCACTCGTCCGAGCCGACGAGCGGACTTCCGTCCCGGCCCGTTTCCCGTGCTCGGACACGATCAGGCCCGGCCTTGGCGCGAGCCTCTGCCTTGTTGTTTCAGCCGGCCGAAACGTTCGGAGACATCACCGACAGATCGGGGCGCCCGCCGGAGAAGAGCAGGGGGACCAGCCGGCGTTGCCGTCCCTTCTCGCGTCTCGGCTTCTTCGATCTCCTGGTCCGAACAGAAACGCCCCAAACAGAAAAGCCCGCGACGATGCGCGGGCTTTTGTTGTTAGCGGCTCACCCGTCTGGGTGAGCCTCGATGCGGTGATCTCAACGCGTGGTCTTGATCGTCGCGCCTTCAATGACTCCGGGAGGCGCGTTCACGGTCGCGGAACGAGGCGCCGATCAGGCGCGCTTCGGGACGCCCAAACCGTTGTGCAGCCAGTTGCTCCACGATCGCGACAGTGTCTCGCTGACCGTTCGTCCATCCGTGAACAGCATCTCTCGGGCATTGCTGACGGCCCCCTTCAGGTCCATCCACATCTCCTTGAGATTGGCCAGAATGCCGCTCGTGCCGTCGAGAACCCGGTGGCTCTTCAGCTTCGCCAGCTCGATCAGCGATTGCTGGATCTTGGCGATCGACCGCGCGATCCGGCCGATTTCATCCGAGCGGCTCAGCGCATGAATGCGGACGCTGGTATCGCCAGAGGCGAGGCGCTCCACGTCCTTCTCGAGTTCGCCGAGCGGGGCCAGCAGGCCGCGCGAAATCCGGGTTCCGACCAGACCGACCACCGCGAACACCACAACACCGGCAAGCAACAGCATGGTGCGGGCGGCACCGACACCGTAGTCAGGCGTCGAGGTCACGACCGTCTCCGAAGCCTGCACCATCAGCCCCTGGCCTTCGAACGAGGCCGGCATCACCACAGGTCCGGAATCCTGCTGCATGACCAGCATACCCACAATGCTACCGTCAGCGGCCCGGACCGGCGACAGCGTCGCACCTCCTTGGCCGACCAGACGATCCAGCGACGCGACGCGCGCCGACTGCTTGGCGTGGCTGTCGGTCACCTTGTGCAAGACCATTTCGCCGACGCCGCCGATGGCGACCGAGGCGAACAGCGTGATCCCCAGGACGAGGATCGAAATCTTCTGGGCTAGGTTTCGGTTGGACAGATCGAATTGCATCGTAGTTCTCCAGCTTTCTTCAATTAGGAGCGGCTTGCCCCCTAAGGTGAACAGCGTGAACAACGCTTTACTTATTAACGTTAACGGTTCGCTAACTCCGGCATTGACCTGCTTCGGTCACGCTAAGAAAACGCCTCACGCTGGAACGGTGAACGAGCGACTGGTAACCAGACACTCGTTCGAGAGAATCGCGAATCACGTTGAGCCAATTAGCCGTCTAACTCTTTGATTAAACAGGTAGTTGCTCAGTAAATCACGATCCGTGGAATCAGTTTTGCTCCGATTCGCGCGGCTGTAAATATATAGAGAAGTTCGGGAAGTCGCTTGGTCCATGATAATGGAGTAAGCGCCAGCTTCACTCCTTAGCGGCGATCTATACCAACGGTGTCTGCGTACTAATTCGGCTTAGTTTGCGCGACAGCCGAAGGCGACATCGGGATGCCGATCCATCAGTGCCGAGCGCGAATTCCGCGCGCGGTGAGGCGCACCCGAACTACACACCGAGGTCCGAACAGGAACCACCCGATACGGCGGTGCGGTCGCGCCGACGGGACGACCTCGCCCAAGCGCCGCGACCCTATGCCGCTATGGCGCACGGCGGCAGCCAGAAGGCGCATGCGCGGCCGCCGCCCGGCCATTCGCCTCGTTTTGATTTAGAGCAAGGACGACCGAGCGATTCCGGGGCTCCCTTCGCACCGCGGCAACGGTGCTGGCAGTTGTGAACGGGCTCACAGCCGCGCGAGGCGATCTACTCCCTGCTTCCCCTCGGCAGCGGCGACGGTTTCATCGCATTCGTCCAGCCTTGTTTTCCTTGGGTCGAGGGCAACCAGATCGAGTGCGTGCCGTGCATCCCGAAAGCATTGTCTCGACTGTTATTCCGCATCTCGTGGTCAAGCACACCGCCGCCAGGACGCGTGCCGTCCAGGATCCGGCCGAGGTGCGGGCCGCCGAGTTGGCTCGTCTCCTGATCGCGCCGAACCTCACCGACGCGTTCGACCTGATCGACAAATCGCTGGCGCGGGCGTCGTCACCGACCGCATTGTTCACCGGCCTGTTCGAACCGACCGCCCGCAGCCTCGGCAATCTGTGGAGCGAAGACGCCTGCAGCGAGTTCGAAGTCACCATCGGGCTCTGTCATCTGCAGACCGCGATGCGCCGGATCAGCTTCGATCTTTTGTCGACACCGCTGGCTCGTTCCCAGCCGCGCACTGTGCTTTTGGTGTCGCAGCCCGGCGAGCCGCATTCGTTCTGTGCAGCCCTGCATGCCGAGCTGCTGCGTCAGGCCGGCTGGAATACGGTCTCGGAGTTTCCCGATTCCGATCGCGCGCTGGCGGACCTGGTCGCGAGCGGCTGGTTCGACGCCGTCAACATCTCGCTGTCGCCGGCACTCCGCCGCGAACACTGGCTGCCGCGCATGGCGGAGACCATCCGCAAGCTGCGCGCCGCATCGCGCAATCCGGCGCTGGCCGTGGTCGCCAGCGGTCGCGTGTTCGCTGAGCGCAGCGACGCGGGCGCGCTGATCGACGCCGACGCCGCCACGATCTCGTCAGTGCAGATCGAGCGTTGCCTGATGCGCTCGCTGCTCAATCGCAGTGCACGACCGGCCGCGAACTTCGCCTGGATCTGATCCCCACCGCAGTTTCCGACATCTCGCGGTCGCTTCGCATGTCGAAGCGGCCACCGCGGCGACTCGCCGCCTGGCACGCGTGTTGGCCGGATTGCCAACTCGCCCGACTCGCGCCTCGCCGCCATAGTCAAATCATGCGCCGATGTTAACGGTGATGCCTTCAGAGGGGCTGGTCATGCAATCCGAAGCGAAATCCTATCCGTTCGATCACCTGCCGATGATCGACTACGACGCCCACCCGGCCTATGGGCGCGTGATGTCGATGCCGATGCTCGGCGCACGGCTGAAGGCGATCACCATTTTCGGCTACGGATTCTGTCTCACCACCGCGCAGCGGATGATCGATGCCGAACACTTGCCGCGTCCGGCCGAAACTGGAAACCGCTTCCTTTCGCTGGCGCGCAGCCTGCCGACCTATCTGCGCCTGATCATGCTGCAGCGGCTCGGCCGGTTCAGCGCCGGCTCGGCCTACACCCCGAAGACCGAACGCGGCAGCGCGGTGTTCGGCCCGCTCGCCCGCGACGGCTTTGCTCCGGTCCAGTTCGGACCCGACAAGATCGTCGAGCTGCGCAACCAACTCGACGCAGCGTTCAAGACGCTGGAGCATCGCGTCGCGATTCCCGGCGATCCGGATTCGACCCGCGTGACGGTCGATCCCGCCGCCGCCCCCGACCTGTACAAATGGTTCAACCAGATCGCCGCCGATGCCGGCCTCACCGAAGCCGCCAGCGGCTATCTGAAACGCCCTGTCGGCATCGGCCAGATCGCCGCCGAAGTGAGCGAAGCAAGCAGCGGTGCATTGTCGAGCCCGTTCGCCGATGTCAGCGTCGATGCCTCGCCGTGCGACGGCTTCAAGGTCGACACCGGCTACAATGTGCTGAAGATGGTGGTGTATCTCGGCGAGACCGGGACCGCGAACGGCCCGCTCACTTATGTGGCGGGCAGCAACCGCGCCGGCCGCCGGTTCTGGGACGCGATGATCCGCCGTGCCAATGATCTGTGCGGACTGTCGTCGACGCTGCCGGCCGCTCGCGAAACATTCTACGCACTGCCAGCCGGACTGCAGCGCAAGGCGACGTTCGGGGTCGACCTGGTCGGCGACAGCAACTTCACTGCGGCGATCGCCGAGAACCAGGTGGCCGTCACCAGCAGCCAGGGCAACGCCGTGATCTACGATCCTGCGGGCATTCACCGCGACGGTGCGCCGAGCCAAGGCCGTCGCAGCGCCGTGATCGTCACTTTCACCGAACTGCCGCGCTGAGGCGCTGACGGAAAAGCGGCGGGTGCGCGTCAGCGCCCGCCGAACGCTTTCAGCGCCGCGGCGAGCTCCGGATGGCCGGACGCATGATCGGCCACCGGGATTCCGGCGGCAATCGCGTCCCAGGCCTGCCGGATCGAAGCGGCGCCCGCCGCCGGCCCCATCGGATGGCCGAACACGCCGCGGCCGGGCACGAAACCGAAATCGGCGCTGCCGACCTTGCGATACACATTCTCCAGCGTCGCCGCCGAGTCGCTGCCGCCCGGCACCGGCAGACACGGCTTGATCGGTCCCATCGGCTCCAGGCAGGCGCGGATGCAGTCCAGCACCTCGTGCTCCGGCGTCATCATCCGCGGACCGAAGCCCGGCATGATCACGACATCGAAGCCAGCCAGTCGTTGCAGCCGCGTCATCACCCGCGAATGAATGCCGTAATTCGAAAGCCGGCTGAAAGCTGCGATGAACGGGAAATGCGCCATCAGCGGCACGGTGGCGTGCTTGCGCAGCATCCGCACCGCCGAGAGCCCCACCGGCATGGCGTTGACCAGCAGCGCGCCGGCGCCATTCTTCACCGCGACGTCGTGCAGCTCGATCAACCGATCGACCTCGTCGGTGATGTTGGCGAGATAGATTTTCGGCACGCCGGTTTCGGCCGACGCCCGGCGGCAGGCATCGCCGAGCAGCGCAGCGCGCTCAGCCAGCGGACACCACTCGACGTCGGCCAGCATCTCGTCGTCCTTGGCGATGTCGAGACCGCCGCTCCAGCTCTGATAGCCGAGCTCGGCGAACGGCTGCGGCGGCAGACCGATATTCGGTTTGATCACCCCGAAGAAGATCGGGCGATCGAACGCCTGAAGCCGCTCGCGCAGTCCCGCAATGCCGAACCGCGGACCATCGAACGCGGCGAGATAGGACTCGGGAAAACGAATGTCCTGCAACCGGATCAACGGAATGCCGGGCGAGAAGAACACGCCCTCGCCGCACACCGCCGACAGCAGATTCGGAATCTTGGCGCCGAAATTGCCGTGCGGATGCGCGATAGTGACGCGGCAGGCATGCACCTCGCCGCGCGCGGCGCATTCGACCGGAATGCTGAAGCCTGAAGGGCGCGGCTCGGCCGACAGGTCCAGCACCTTGGCGGCGAAGCGCGGACGGAAATCTTCGTCGAAGCCGACGCGGCGCCACTGCGCGGTCGACTGCTCGCTGCACAGATGCGCGGCGGCCTCGCGCGGATCGCCGGCGCATTCGAAATCGAAATCCAGCTCGATGTAGTTATCGAGATCGAGATCGGCGCGCTTGGCGTAGAAGCCTGCGATGTCGTCCGGCGTCATGGCTGATGACCTGTTGGTGATCCCGCTGCGGTCATACGCGGGCGCGGCCCGCGTATCCATCCGTAACACCCCGTTCTTTCGATGGAGGGGTGGTCGCGCCGGCCCCGATTAGCTCTGGCCGATGATCTGCAATTCGACGCCGCGACGCTCGCGCGGACCGTCGAGCTCGATGAAGAACACCGATTGCCATTCGCCGAGCACCATCGCGCCATTGGCGACCGGGATCGTCTCCGACGAATTCATGAACAGCCCGATCAGATGCGAGTGCGCGTTGTCGCGGCCATCGACAGGATCGAGATTGTGTAGATAGTCGCCGTCACGCGGCACGAACCGCTTCAGGAACGTCAGCATGTCGCGTTCGAGTTTTTCCTCGCGCTCGTTGACGTTGATCCGCGCGGTGGTGTGCAGGCAGCTCACCGTGACCAGACCGTCCTTGATGCCGCTCGAGGCGACGAAGCGGCGGACCTGATCGGTGATGTCGATCAACTGGATCGGCGCGGTGGTGGCGAGTTCGATGCGGTGGCGTGCAATCTGCATGACGTCGTCCTGACTGGAACCAGTTCGAGTGTTAGCCCGGTGCCCGCGCCCGAGCAACGCAAGCCGTTGCCGCATGCGCGACATGCGACCAGCTCGCAACCGGGACGCCACCGTAACTTGACAGTGCGGGAGGGCTTCGCGATGACGCGCTGCTTGCATCCCTGCGGGTTGACCGAGCCCGCAGCGCCCAACTCGACCTTCTTGCCTGCCAGGACGACGATTCCCGATGAGACCGGCCTATCGCAGCGATATCGATGGCCTGCGTGCGATCGCAGTGCTGCTGGTGGTTGGGTTCCACGCCTTCCCGACTGCGGTTCGCGGCGGCTTCATCGGCGTCGACGTTTTCTTCGTGATCTCGGGATTTCTGATCACCTCGATCGTCTGCCAGGCGGTCGATCGCGGCGACTTCAGCTTCGCCACTTTCTACGCCCGCCGCATCAACCGCATTTTTCCGGCCCTGCTGCTGGTGCTGGCGGCCTGCGCGATCGGCGGCTGGTTTCTGCTGTTTCCGACCGATTATCGCGATGCCGGCAAGGCGATCGGATTCGGCGCCGCGTTTCTCGCCAACATCGCGCTGCTGCACGATTCCGGCTACTTCGACACCTCCTCCGAGCTGAACCCTTTGCTGCATCTGTGGTCGCTCGGCGTCGAGGAGCAGTTCTATCTGCTGTGGCCACCGGTGATCATCCTGGCATGGCGCTGGAAGAACGGCGCCGTCGTGGCTGCAGTGGCGATCCTGGTCGCCTCGTTCGCAACCAATCTGCTGCTGACGCCGGCGCATCCATCCGCCGCGTTCTATCTGCCGGTGACGCGGTTCTGGGAGCTGATGACCGGCTGCCTGCTGGCGATCGTTGCGGCAAAGCAGACCGCTCCGTTGAGCGCCGTGTTCGCGCAGAACACCGCGATCCTGCGCAACATCGGTGCGATCGCCGGCCTCGGGCTGATCGCGACCGGCGCCGCGCTGATCGATCGCAGCCGTGCTTTTCCGGGCTGGTGGGCGGTGCTGCCCGTGCTCGGCGCGGCGCTGCTGATCGCGACCGGTCCGGGCACCTGGACGGCGCGGCGTGTGCTGGGCAACCGCGCGATGGTCTATGTCGGGCTGATCAGCTACCCGCTGTATCTGTGGCACTGGCCGGTGCTGGCGGCGGTCCGCATCGTCCGGCTCGGCGAGGAGCCGCCGCCGCTGATGAAGCTGATCGCCGTGCTGGTGGCATTCGGGCTCGCCGACCTCACTTACAGGTTCGTCGAACCCAGGATCCGCTATCGGCCGACCCGCGCGAAAACCGCCGCGGCGTTTATGGGCGTCGCCATGGTCGGCTTGATCGGCGCCGGCATCTACCTTGCCGACGGCGTTCCGTCGCGGTTCAGCGCCAGCGTGCAAATCGTCACCCGCGATCATCAGGCCGAGGCGATGCCGGCTTACCGGCTGGCTAGCTGCTTCCTCGGCTCGGGCTCGAGTTTCGCCCTTGAATGCGACGACGCGCCATCTCCCGGCGTTCCTCGGATCGCGCTGTGGGGCGACTCGCACGCCGCCCATCTGTATCCGGGCTTGCGCGCCTTGCAGCAGAGCGATGGCGGCTTCAGACTCTCGCAATACACCACCGCCGGCTGCCCGCCGATCTTCGGTTACGTCAGCACACAGAGGCCGGACTGCACGGCTGCCAACGACAATGCGCGGGAACGCCTGAAGGCGCTGAAGCCGGACGTGGTCATCCTGGTCGCCCGGCAGTGGCACGATTACGACGGCCCAGATCCTGATCCGGCGGCAATCGACACGATGATCAAAGCCACCATCGCCGAGCTCCGCGACATCGGAGTCCGGCGCATCGTCGTGGTCGGCAAGTTTCCGAGCTGGCGCACCCCGCCGAAGCGCATTCTGGCTCAGGCCTACCGGGCGGAGGCCGCCGGGTTGATCAGCGCCTCCGAGATCCCGACGCGCGACGGTCCGCCGCGACTGGACCGGTCGGAAGCTGACGCCAATCAGCGGCTGGGTGCGTTCTTCGCCGCGCAGGGTGTGGCGTTCATTTCGCCGACGCCGGTCTTTTGCAGCGATCAGGGCTGCCTGCTCGCGGTGCCGGGTGATGGCACGCCGGTGACGTTCGACGGCAGTCACCTGACTGTGGCGTCGTCGAAGTTCTTCGTGAGGCAAATCGCGAAGGATCTGCTCGGACGCTAGTCATCAAGCGGAAAGAACTGCCGCAGGCGCCGCCTCATCCTGTGAAGGCGTCAGGGCGTCGTCACGATCTGGTGCAGCAGCGGCAGATAGGCCTGTCGTCCGATCAGGCTCTCGTTTTCTTCGAGCAGCATCAGATCGACGTCGCGGACTTCGCGCAGATCGGCCTCGGATAGATGGTCCTGACGCACACCGCCGCGGGAGCGGCCGAGCTTGAGGTAGAAATACTGACCCAGCCTGGTCAGACACGCCTGTTCGGTCAGCACCTCGCTGACCGGGTCGATGAAGCTGGTGCCGACCAGGGCGGCATCGATCCGCGTCGCCTCGCGGCCGGCGCAAGGCGGATGACTAAAAGTCAGTTTCGGCGTCGGATAGTCGATCGGCGCCACCAGCAGATTGGCGAGTTCGGCGAGATCACGGTCGCGGCCCTCGGCCGGCCGGCTGACCGTGACGGTGAAGCTGAACGGCGACAGCAATTCGCGACCGGCCTGGGCGTTGATCGCCTCCACGATCTGCCGGCTGCCGCGCGCCATCGCCAGCTCGTTCCAGTGAATGCCCCCGCGCGGGAACGGCGGCGTGGCGTCGCTCTGCATCGCATGGGTCGAGGTCGCCAGATCGAGCACATCGATGCCGGCGGCCCGTAGCCGCGCAACGTAGGCCGGGACGAGCTCCGCTCGCGCCTGCGGACTGCTCGGACAGGCGATCAGATGCGTGAACTTGTCCGGCATATCGGCGACTTTGGACGGCGTCACGATGTAGAGAAACAGTTTGCCGCGATCGCGATAGTAGGCCTGAATGTCGCGCAGCAACGGAATCGCGGCATCCGCCATGGTGTCGGCCTGGCCGATCGTGCGCGAGCAGTATTCCTCGAGATAGCCGCGCTGCACGAGTTCGCCGTCGCGCCCGATCAGAATGCCGGGAGCGGTGATCTCGCCGAACAACGAATACGCGATCTGATTGTTGAGCCGAATCAGCGTTCGCCGCAGCGGCATCGCGTCCGCTATTCGCAGCGCGGCCGCCTTCTGCAGCGCGCCGTCGAGGAACCCGTGCAGCGAAAGGTCGAACGGCACTTTCTGGGTGACGCCGACCAGCGCCGGCCCGATCCGAACGGCGTGCGACGGCACCGTGAGATTCCACAGCGTCCACACCGGCATCGCCACAAAGGCTGCGGCCGCGATGCGTCGGAGCCATCGTCCCGGTGATGTGGTAATCGCCACCATGCTCAGAACCGGAAGTAGATGAAGGGCTGAAACGGGATCGCGACCGCGCGCGCGATCGCGATCGTGCCCAGCGCGCCGAGGCCGACATAGCCGGCGAGCCGAAGCACACCGCTGCGGCGCCAGGCCACATTCAGCGAGTCAAACGCCGGCAGAGCCGGGATCAGGCTCAGCGCGGCGCCGAGCGCGGCAGTCCAAAGCACCGAGTTCGGCGGAGGCAGCCACGCGGTGGCCTGACCGAAACCGGCGAGCGCAGCGAAGTAACCACCGAGGTGCGCCGTATCGGGCGACCGGAAGATCACCCAGCCGAGCATCACGATCAGCAAGGTCGCGATGGTGGCGATCACGGCGCCGCTGCGCTGCAGCCAGCGTTCCAGAAACACCCGGTCGAGCGTGAGGAACAGACCGTTATAGGCGCCCCACAGCACGAAATTCCAACTCGCCCCGTGCCACAGGCCGGACAGCAGAAAACAGATCCAGAGATTGCGATAGGTGAGAAGCGCGCTGCCGCGGTTGCCGCCGAGCGGGATGTACAGATAGTCGCGGATCCAGGTGGTGAGCGAAATGTGCCAGCGTCGCCAGAACTCGGTGATCGAGCGGGAGATGTACGGCATGTTGAAGTTCTCGCGCAGCGAGAAGCCGAGCATTCGGGCGATCCCGATCGCCATGTCGGAATAGCCGGAGAAGTCGAAATAGATCTGCAGCGTGAAGCAGACCGTACCTAACCATGCGGCCCCCATCGACAGCGTCGCCGGATCGGCGCCGAACACCTGGTCGGCGTAGTGACCGAGCGGATCGGCGATCAGCAGCTTCTTGAACGCGCCTCGGGCGAACCGCGCCAAGCCTGCGCCGCAATCGGTCCAGTCGAAGCCCCCCGGCACGGCGATCTGCCGATCGATCTCATGATATTTGAGGATCGGGCCCGCCAGCAGCTTCGGAAAAAAGAACACGAACAGGCAGTAGTCGGAGAACCGCCGGGCGGGCTTCGACACGCCGCGATAACTGTCGACCAGATACGTGATCTTCTCGAAGGTGACGAACGAGACGCCGATCGGCAACGCGATGTGCCAGACCGGCAGCGCACTGAACTTGCCGGCGGCGAGCAGCACGTTCAGGCTCTCGAGCGCGAAGCTGGTGTATTTGTAGACGATCAGGATCGCGAGGTTCTGTACCACGCCGAGCGCCAGCAGCGTGCGCCGGGTCGCGGCGCTTTCGGTGCGAACGATTTGTCGCGCCAGCAGATGGTCGATCAGCGCCGAGGCGACCACCACCGGCACGAACAGCGGCTCGCCCCAGAGATAGAACAGCCCGCTGCCGATCAGCAGGATCCAGCGCTTGGTCCGCGCCTCGCGGGCCGCAAAATACAGCACATAGAGGAACGGAAAACAGGTCAGAAACAGGGGTTCATAGAACAGCATTATTGGACCGGGCGGTTCCCTGGCGCCTGCAGGGCGATCGACCCGCGACCTATTTCAGATTCCACCCGCCTCGCCCAGCCGGTCGGTCGCTGTGGTGCATTCCGCCGGCGCGCAGGAAATCGCCCGAAAGCGGGCGGCGCGACGAGATGCGCGATGAACTGAAAGGCAGGCGCCGGAACCGGCAGATCTCTGGAGCGGGCGAAGGGATTCGAACCCTCGACCCCAACCTTGGCAAGGTTGTGCTCTACCCCTGAGCTACACCCGCATCCGAGAAACGGCGCGCCGTGGGCACGACCGTGGGCAGTCGTATGCCAAATGCCGCGAGCGATTGCAACAGCCGTTCGACATTTCATGAGCCGGCTTTTTGAGAGGATGACAGCTCTCGTCCATTTTACCGTCCGAGCGCGGCCCGGTGCGCCCGGCCGGAGCCGGCAAGGGCCGGAAAACCCGGTCGAGACGCGCCCGCAGCGGGGCCAAAAAGCCGGCGCTGGGCCGATTCCCGTTGCAAATCGAACTTGCTGCGCCATCTAGAGCGGGGGTCATGCTAAAACGGCGGACCGACGGACAACAGCGAGGGCGACGTGACGATTTTGGAGCAGGGCAGCGGTGCGGCGCCTCAGGCCGCCGATCTGATCAAGGACACCACGACCCAGAGCTTCGTTCGCGATGTGATCGAGGAATCCAAGCGCCAGCCGGTTCTGATCGACTTCTGGGCGCAGTGGTGCGGTCCGTGCAAGCAGCTCACCCCGATCCTGGAGAAGGCCGTCCGGGCCGCGAACGGCAAGGTCAAGCTGGTCAAGATGAACATCGACGAGCATCCGTCGATTCCCGGCCAGATGGGCATCCAGTCGATTCCGGCGGTGATCGCCTTCGTCGACGGTCGTCCGGCCGACGGCTTCATGGGCGCAGTGCCGGAAAGCCAGGTCAACGCCTTCATCGAAAAGCTGACTGCCGGCATGCCGGGCGGTGCGCCGACCGCCGCCGAGCTGCTGCAGGAAGCCGAAGCGGTACTGGCGGAGGGCGACGTCCAGACCGCGGCCTCGATCTACGCCGAAGTGTTGCGTGCCGACGGCACCAATATTCCCGCAATCGCCGGCCTGGCCCGTTGCTATATGCAGACCGGTGCCACCGAACAGGCCAAGAAGACGCTGGCGCTGGTGCCCGAAGCCAAGCGCGAGGACGCATCGGTCAAGGCCGTGCAGGCGATGATCGATCTGGCCGAACAGGCCGAGTCGCTCGGCCCGATCGCCGAGTTGGAACAGAAGGTCGCGGCCGATCCGCTGGATCATCAGGCGCGGTTCGACCTCGCCATCGCGCTGAACGCCGCCGACCGGCGCGAGGACGCGACCACGCATTTGCTCGACATCGTCAAACGCGACCGCAAATGGAACGACGATGGCGCGCGCAAGCAGCTCGTCCAGTTCTTCGAGGCCTGGGGCCCGACCGACGACGCCACCGTCGAGGGCCGCAAGCGGCTGTCGACGATCCTGTTCTCGTAGTCGCCATTCAAGCGGGGAGCCGGCGATGCCGATCAATGCCGCCTATCGCGGACCAGCCGACCTTCCCGAGGTGATTCCGGTGTTTCCCTTGGCGGGGGCGCTGCTGCTGCCGCGGGGCCAGATGCCGCTCAATATCTTCGAACCACGCTATCTGGCGATGATCGACGACGCGCTGCGCGATGGTCATCGGCTGATCGGGATGATCCAGCCGGACGCGGCGCATTCGTCCGAAACGGCCGAGAAGCCTTCGCTGTTCAACGTCGGCTGCGTCGGACGAATCACCCAGCTGGCCGAATCCGGCGATGGCCGCTACATCCTCGAATTGACCGGCGTTTCGCGCTTCAAGGTCGTCGAGGAGCTGCAGGTGCTGACGCCGTACCGGCAGTGCAAGGTCGACTATTTCCCGTTCGTCGATGATTTTACCGCTCGCAAGGGCGAGGACGAAGTCGACCGCGAGACCCTGCTGGCGGTGCTGACCGATTTTCTCAAGGCCAACAATCTGAAAGTCGACTGGGACGGCGTCGAGAGCGCGCCGAACGAAGCGCTGGTCAATGCGCTGGCGATGATGTCGCCTTATGGGCCGCCGGAGAAGCAGGCACTGCTCGAAGCACCCGATTTGAAGACCCGCGCCGAAATCCTGATCGCCGTCACCGAGATGGACCTCGCCAAGAAGCGCACGACCGGCGACCCGCCGCTGCAATAAGCTGCAACAAGACGTGCAGCAATTTGCGCGGGCGCGTTGACGGCCCGCCTCGTCCGTCCGATCAAGCCGGATACCACTCCGTTGTTCTGGAGCCTGAAACCATGACCCTTTCGCCGTCCGAGCGACCCGATGCCGTCGACCGCAAGCTGCTCGACATCCTGGTCTGTCCGGTCACCAAGGGACCGCTCGAATTCGACGCCGCCCGGCAGGAGCTGATCTCGCGCGGTGCCAAGCTGGCCTACCCGATCCGCGACGGCATCCCGATCATGCTGCCCGAAGAGGCACGGCGGATCGACTAGACCCCGGCCGCCGCCAGCGCGGCGAGATCCGGCGCCGGCGTGCCGCGCAGAAACGGCATCAAATCCAGCGACGGCGGCTCGGCCCCGGTCAGGATCGACAGGCAGGCATGGGCCTGGCCGCGGTGGTGCGTCTGGTGATTGAAGACGTGACTGAGAATCTCGGCGCGCGGCTGATGGAAGGATTTGCCCGAGGTCGTCGCATAGGTGACCACCTCGGCAAACGCGGCAGCGTCGTGACCGTCGATCATCTCAATGATGCGCTCGTCCTCCGCGGCACGCGCGGCCGCGAGCGCACGAAGATCGTCGAACAGAATCGCGTCGAGGCGGGTCGGCGCCTCACCCGCTCCGGTCAGTCGCTTCAGCCAGATCCGGTCGGCCACCAGCACATGGTTGAGGGTGCCGTGCAGGCTGCCGAAGAACACACCGACGCTGCGGCGGTAGACGTCATCAGGCAACGCCAACGCGGCCTGATAGAGCCGTGCGTTGGCCCAGCGGTTGTAGGCCGCGAATTGCGCGAAATGGCGTCCATCCATGCCCTGATTCCCTCTCGGCAGCACCGTAGCCAGGAGGCTCGTGCAGCACGGCTGAGATATTTCAGCTTTTTGCAACGCGCGAAGGGCGACGACTTACAGCGCCTCGCCCTTCAGCAGCCGCGGGGTTTCCCCGGTGAGCCCCGCCGCCTGGCGGATGAAAGCCCCCTTCAGCGGCGGCAGGCGATCGACCAGACCGAGGCCGATGTCGCGAATCCCGCGCAGCAGCGGCGAGTTGTTGGAAAACAGGAAGTTGAGCCCGTTGGTGGCAACCCCCATCGCCATCGTGTCGAACCGCCGCCAGCGCTGATAGCGCTCCAGCACGTCGACCTGACCGGGATCGATTCCGAGCCGTGCCGCATCGACCACCACCTCGGCCAGAGCCGCGACGTCGCGTAGGCCCATATTGAGGCCCTGTCCGGCGATCGGATGAATCACGTGCGCAGCGTCGCCGATCAGCGCGAGCCGCGGCGCGATGAACGACTGCGCCACGAAATAGCCGAGCGGAAACGACTTCGGCTTGTCGAGCGGCTTGACGTCGCCGAGCCGCAGGCCGAACCGCTTTTCCAGTTCGCGCTGGAATTCCTTCTCGGGCAGCGCGACGATCCGCTCGGCATCGCGGCGGCTCTCGCTCCACACCAGCGACGAGCGCCGGCCGGTGAGCGGCAGGATCGCGAACGGTCCCGCGGGCAGGAAGTGTTCTTCGGCGCAGCCATTGTGGTCGCGCTCGTGCTCGACGGTGACGACGATGCCCGACTGGTCGTAATCCCAGCCATAGGTGGCGATACCGGCACGCTGGCGCAGCTTCGACTTGGCGCCGTCGGCCGCCACCAGCAGGCTGGCATCGATCACGCTGCCGTCGCCGAGCGTGACGCCAATGGCTTCGGGGCGCGCGTCGTAGGAGGTGACCGGCGTTGCCCGCAGTTCGACGCCCTCGGCCTCGGCGCGCTTGGCCAGCGCTTCGACCAGATATTTGTTCTCGACCATATGGGCGAACGGCTCGCCCGGCTGCACCTCGCCCGCGAAGGTCAAAAATACCGGCCGGGTCGCGTCTTCGAGATGGCTGTCGGTGACGACCATATCGATGATCGGCTGCGCGGTCGGCGCCACCTCGTCCCAGACCCCGAGCGCCTCGAACAGACGCCGGCACGCCGCGACGATCGCGGTGGCGCGCGGATCCTTGCTCGGCCGCATCGCCAGCGCCGGGTCGGCGACGATCACCGGCACCTCGGGGCCGAGCCCCTGCCGCAACGCCAATGCCAACGCCAAACCGGCGAACGCGCCGCCCCCAATCACAATGCTTCGCGGTGCCGTCATATTTCTCACTCTCGCGCCATGATCCTTGCGCCCGGATCGGAGCTGGGCGAAACAGGTTTCAAGGACCAACCCGCTGTTGCTGTGGCAGTTTCTAACAGACAACGCCGGCAGTGGGAAACGGCCAGCAAGGCCGCGCGGCATTCCGCCCTGATCGCTGCGGCGATGGGCCAACTTGTTGTTTTGGCGTTTTGTTCCGCGGCGTCTGATCCTGCCTGCACCACCCTGAAGGAGCTCGACCGGTGTCCAAGAGCCTGATCGATCTGATCTCGATTCTCGATCTCGAGCCGCTCGAGGTGAATCTGTTTCGCGGCACCAGCCCGAAGACGAGCTGGCAACGGGTGTTCGGCGGACAGGTGATCGGCCAGGCGATGGTCGCCGGATGCCGCACCGTCGAGAACCGGTTACCGCATTCGCTGCATTGCTACTTCATCCTGCCGGGCGATCCGCAAGTGCCGATCATCTACCAGGTCGAGCGGCTGCGCGACGGCAAGAGCTACACCACCCGCCGGGTCACGGCGATCCAGCACGGCAACGCGATCTTCTCGCTGATGATGTCGTTCCACGACGACGAGGAGACCAATTTCGACCATCAGGACAAGATGCCCGACGTGCCGCCGCCGGAAGCGCTGTCGGCCGAGGAGATCGTCAAGCAGCCGTTCTTCAAGGACATGCCGGACTTCATCAAGCGCTACTACGAGAGCGACCGGCCGATCGAGCTGCGCCCGGTGGAGCTGAAGCGCTATTTCGGCCAGAAGATCGACGACGGCCGGATCCACGTCTGGATCAAGACCGCCGCCAAGCTGCCCGACGATCCGGCGCTGCACATGTGCGCGCTGGCCTATGCGTCCGACTTCTCGCTGCTCGACGCCGTGATGGCGCGCTACGGCCGCACGCTGTTCGACAAGCGGATGATGCCGGCGAGCCTCGACCACGCGATGTGGTTTCACCGCCCGTTCCGCGCCGACGAATGGCTGCTGTACGCGCAGGACTCACCCTCGGCGCAGGGCGGCCGCGGCCTGACCCGCGGCCAGATCTTCAAGACCGACGGCACCCTGGTGGCCTCCGTCGCCCAAGAGGGCTCGGTGCGCGAACGCCGGGAGACGCCGAAGGACTGACAGACGCCTCGACGCAACGACAGGCGGCGGATCGAGCCTCACCGGTCCGGCCGCCGACGAGATTACGTAGCCACGGCACAAAGCCTTCTCCCTGAGCAGTCAATCAGCTTATTTTCTGCGCGCACTGCCGCTAAACCCGGCATATACACGGGAACGGAGCACCGCCGCGGCGGTGTCAAAGGCATTGCGCGAATCAGGGGCTAACGCATGAAACTCGTCGTCGCCATCATCAAACCTTTCAAGCTGGACGAGGTCCGCCAGGCGCTGACCGAGGTCGGCGTCCACGGCATGACCGTCACCGAGGTCAAGGGCTACGGCCGCCAGCGCGGCCACACGGAGATCTATCGCGGCGCCGAGTACATCGTGAATTTCCTGCCCAAGCTGCGGATCGAGATCGCGGTCGATTCCGCGCTCGCCGACAAGGCGGTCGAAGTGATCACCCGCGGCGCCCGCACCGGCCAGATCGGTGACGGCAAGATCTTCGTCACGCCGATCGACCGCGCGCTGCGGATCCGCACCGGCGAGACCGACGTCGACGCGCTGTAAGCCGGCCTTCGACAGCCATTTCCCAAACCCCGCGGAGCCGGGGGGCGCCGCACAGTTCCACAACAGGACGGGCATCATGACCTTGTTGCTACGCCGCGCGGCGTCGGCTGCTACGGGCTCTATCTTTGCAGGACTAGGCTTCGCGGCGGCCGGCACGATGCCGGCGCTGGCTCAAGGGACAGCCGCAGCGGCGCCGGGCATCAACCCGGCCGACACCGCCTGGATGACGGTGGCCACCGCCTTCGTGCTGATGATGACGATCCCCGGTCTGGCGCTGTTCTATTCAGGGATGGTCCGAAAGAAGAACGTACTGGCCACGATGGCGCAGAGCCTCGCCGCGGTGGCGCTGATCTCGATCCTGTGGGTGGCGTTCGGCTATTCGCTGGCGTTCACCGGCAGCGGCAGCCTGATCGGCTCGTTCGATCGCATCTTCCTGACCGGGATGACCATGGACAGCGTCAATCCGGCTGCCAAAACCATCCCGGAAGCACTGTTCATGCTCTATCAGATGACCTTCGCGGTCATCACCGTGGCGCTGGTGGCCGGCTCGGTCGCGGACCGGATGCGGTTCTCCGCCTATCTGTTGTTTTCGATCGGCTGGTTCATCTTCGTCTATGTGCCGCTGGCGCATTGGATCTGGGGCGGCGGCTTTTTGGGCGCGATGGGCGTGTTGGATTTCGCCGGTGGCTTGGTGGTGCACCTGTCGGCAGGCACCGGAGGCCTTGTGGCGGCGATCGTGATCGGCCGCCGACACGGCTACGGCATGGAAAACCTGTCGCCCTTCGACCTTTCGCTGGCGGTGATCGGCACCGGCCTGTTGTGGGTCGGCTGGTTCGGCTTCAACGGCGGCTCGGCGCTGGCGGCGGATTCCCGCGCGGTGTTCGCCATCACGGCCACCCACCTCGCCGCCTGCTCCGGCGCGCTGACCTGGGGCGCAATCGAATGGATGGCGCGGCGCAAGCCGTCGGTGCTCGGCATGATTTCGGGCGCTGTCGCCGGCCTCGGCACCATCACGCCGGCATCGGGCTATGTCGAACCCTGGCACGGCGTGGTGATCGGCATTGTCGCCGGCCTGATCTGCTACTGGGCCTGCACCTGGCTGAAACACCGCCTGCGCTATGACGACTCGCTCGACGTGTTCGGCGTCCACGGCATCGGCGGCCTCACCGGCACGTTCCTGGCCGGCATTTTCGCGACCGCCTCGATCGGCGGCGTGTCGGGCGCCCTCGAAGGCTCCTGGATGCAGCCGCTCACCCAACTTGCTGGTATATTAGTAACGTTCGTGTGGTCGGGGGTGGCGACCTATGTGCTGCTGAAGATGGTCAGCCTGTTCGTGGCCCTGCGCGTCTCGCGCGAGCACGAGATCGAGGGTCTGGACATTTCGCAGCACGGCGAGGCGCTGCAGTAGGCGGACCGCCCGACTTTCGGCTAAGCGTTATGCCCTTCGGATGGGCAATCATTGTGTCCGCACCCTGGCATGCCTGATTCCTGATCAGGCATGCCTACGTGTTAGGCGCGACCGAATAGCGCAGCTGGTGTCCAAGTGCCGCACCGCGAAAAAGGCGCTGATTCCGAAATGATTCCAAGGGCCGCTCCGACTGGCACGGCATTTGATTCTAACGGGCCGGCTGTGCCCGCGTAGTGATGCTCTCCGCGTGGGGAATTTCAGTCGAGATCATTTCCTGGCCAGTTCGGCCGGGACCTAGCGGGGATAGGACCCATGAAAATTGTTATGGCGATCATTAAGCCATTCAAACTCGAAGAAGTCCGTGACGCGCTGACCGCCATCGGCGTTCACGGTTTGACGGTGACGGAAGTGAAGGGATACGGCCGCCAGAAAGGCCACACGGAAATCTACCGTGGCGCCGAATATGCGGTGAGCTTCCTGCCCAAGATCAAGATCGAGGTCGCGATCGCCAACGAGCAGGTCGAGAAGACCATCGAGGCGATCACCAGCGCCGCCAAGACCGGCCAGATCGGCGACGGCAAGATCTTCGTCATCGGCCTCGACCACGCCGTGCGGATCCGCACCGGCGAGGCCGATGCGGCTGCCCTCTGATTCCCTCACCCTCATTGCTTCACTCAGGAGACAAAAAATGACGTTCAAGCGTCCCTACGGTGCGGGATTGGCCGTGCTCGTCGCCGGTACATTCGCGACGACAGCCGCCTTCGCAGCGCCGACCGTCAACAAGGGCGACAACGCCTGGATGATGACATCGACAGTGCTGGTGCTGCTGATGACCATCCCCGGCCTGGCGCTGTTCTACGGCGGTCTGGTCCGCTCCAAGAACATGCTCTCGGTGCTGGCCCAGGTGTTCTACACCGTCTGCGTCGCCTGCATCATCTGGGCGCTGTACGGCTACAGCCTCGCCTTCACCGGCGGCTCGGAGTTCATCGGCGGCTTCTCGAAGGCGTTCCTGTCGGGCATCACCACCGACTCGATGGGCGGCACCTTCACGGTCGATGCGAACATCACCGAGCTGATCTTCGTCTGCTTCCAGATGACGTTCTGCGCCATCACCCCGGCGCTGATCGTCGGCGCCTTCGCCGAACGCACCCGCTTCGCCGCGGTGGCGCTGTTCATCCCGCTGTGGATCACCCTGATCTACCTGCCGATGGCCCACATGGTCTGGTACTGGGCCGGCCCGGATGCGGTCAACGACGCCGCCAAGGCGCTCGCTGCCGCGACCGACGAAGCCGCCAAGGCTGCGGCGCAGGCCAAGCTCGATGAAGTGATGGCCGACGGCGGCTTCCTGTTCAAGAAGGGCGCGCTGGACTTCGCCGGCGGCACCGTGGTGCACATCAACGCCGGTATCGCCGGCCTGGTCGGCGCCCTCCTGATCGGCAAGCGCACCGGCTACGGCAAGGAGCTGATGGCTCCGCACTCGCTGACCATGACCATGATCGGCGCCTCGCTGCTCTGGGTCGGCTGGTTCGGCTTCAACGCCGGCTCCAACCTCGAAGCCTCGGGCGGCGCTGCCCTGGCGATGACCAACTCCTTCCTCGCCACCGCCGCTGCGGCCCTGGCCTGGATGTTCGCGGAGTGGATCTTCAAGGGTCATCCCTCGGTGCTCGGTGCACTGTCGGGTGCGGTCGCCGGTCTGGTCGCGGTCACTCCGGCCGCGGGCTTCTCCGGTCCGATGGGCGCAATCGTGCTCGGCATCGTCGCCGGCGTGGTCTGCCTGTTCTTCTGCACCGTGATCAAGAACGCGCTGGGTTACGACGACTCGCTCGACGTGTTCGGTGTGCACGGCATCGGCGGCATCATCGGCGCGCTCGGCACCGGCATCCTGGTGAACCCGGCGCTCGGCGGCACCGGCGTGTACGACTACACGGTCGGCAAGGTCGGCGAGTACGACTTCGGCACTCAGATGATCTCGCAGTGCTGGGGCGTCGGCACCACGCTGCTGCTGTCCGGCATCGGTTCGGCGATCCTCTACAAGGTGGTCGATGTGATCGTCGGTCTGCGGGCCCCGGTCGAAGTCGAACGCGAAGGCCTCGACCTCGTCGAGCACACCGAGCGCGCTTACAACATGTAAGTTCTCCCGAGGCGCGGCGCTCTTCAGACCGCCGCGCCAACTCCTACGGTTCGGGCAGATACCCGGCAATGCCCGAACCGTCGAGGGGTCCCAGCGCAAGCTGGGGCCCCTTTCTTTATGGCGAGCCAACCGCACGCCGAAACACGCGAAGTCTGCTATACTGCTTGGATGGACCGCCGCGCCGCACTCGAGATCTTGAAAAACTCCGAGGCTCCGTTACGAGCACGAGGCGTAAGGCGTGCAGCGCTGTTCGGTTCCGTGGCGCGTGGTACCAACCTTCCCGACAGCGATATCGATGTGCTCGTCGAAATCGACCCGGCAGCCCGCATCACGGTGTTCGACTATGCGGAGCTGAAGGACTATATCGCCGGCCTGTTCGACCATCCGGTCGACGTCGTGAACCGCGAACAGCTCAAGCCGTCGATTGCGCCGAACGCAGCGCGAGATGCGGTCTATGCGTTCTGATGCATCGGATATCGCTCTGCGCGACATCCAGCATCACATCGAACTCGCGATCGAGTTCACCAGCGACTTGACGGAGAATGAATTCAAAGCCGACCTGCGTACCGTGTATGCGGTTACGCGCTGCCTTGAGATCATCTCCGAAGCGTCCCGCCGCGTATCCGAGGACGTCAAGCGACGGCACGGCTCGGTTCCTTGGAAGCAGATTGCGGGAGCGGGGAATGTCTATCGGCACGCTT
>NZ_QUMK01000082.1 GCF_010907035.1 Rhodopseudomonas sp. BR0M22 | reverse complement strand
CGTTGGTCGAGACCATCGGCTCCACCTGGTTCGGCCCGTCTCACGCCACCACGCTGTCGTTCGCACTTTTGATCGCATTCCTGATCCTGCGCCCGCAGGGACTGGTCGGCCGGAAGGGTTTCGAATGATGAGCCGGAGCAACATCGCCCTGCTGGTGCTGATCGCGGCCCTCGCCTGCCTCCCTCTGGTCGGCGGCGCATATGCGCTGCGTCTCGGCACCATCGCCTGCCTGTACGCGACGCTGGCACTGTCGTGGAACGTGGTCGGCGGCTTCGCCGGCTATCCGTCGTTCGCGACCGCGGCGTTCTTCGGCTTCGGTGCCTATTGCGCCGGTGTGCTGATGGGCAAGGATTGGCCCCTATGGGCCGCGATCGCCGCCTCGGGGGCCCTGGCGATGGTGGCAGCGACGCTGCTCGGCGCGGTGCTGCTGCGGCTGCGCGGGCATTATTTCGCCATCGCCAGCCTGTCGCTCGCCGAAGTGCTGCGCGAGGTCGTCAACAACGCCACCGACCTCACGGGCGGCGGCATGGGGCTGAACATCCCGCTGTCCGCCGGCGCCAGCGTGATGGCGGAAGCGACATTCTTCTTTTACGCGATGTGGCTGGTCATGCTGCTGACCGCCGCGATGGTGATCCTCGTGGCGGGCTCCCGGCTCGGCTTCGCTCTGAACTGCATCCGCCAGAACGAGACCGCCTCGGCGATGGTCGGGCTCAACACCACGCTGGCCAAGAGCATCGCGTTCGGCTTGTCGGCCTGTTTCGTCGCCGCCGCCGGCGGCGTCTACGCCGCCTGGGTGCACTACATCGACCCGTCCGACGTGTTCGACATCCTGTATTCGGTGAAGCCGATCGTGATGGCGCTGATGGGCGGGCTCGGCTCGCCGTTCGGCGTCGCCTGCGGCGCACTGCTCTATCTCGGCCTCGAGGAGGTCGTGTGGCGCAATTACATCCAGATCCACTCCGGCGTCCTCGGCGTGCTGATCGTGCTGCTGCTGTTGTTCCTGCCGCACGGCCTGACCTCGCTGCGCTTCGGCCGGCTGTGGCGGAGGGCGAAGCATGTCTGAGCTGCTCCGCCTCACCGGCGTCTCGCGCCGCTTCTCCGGCCTGCAGGCGCTGCGCGACGTCAATCTGTCGGTGGCGCGCGGCGAGGTGCTCGGCCTGATCGGGCCGAACGGCGCCGGCAAGACCACGCTGGTCAACACCATCTGCGGCGTCACGCCGGCGAATTCCGGCACCATCCTGTTCGACGGCAGCGACATCACCCGGACCAAGCCGTATCAGGCGGCGCGGCGCGGACTGTCGCGCACTTTCCAGATCGTGCAGCCGTTCGCCGAATTCTCCGCGCTCGACAACGTCGCCGCCGCGGCGCTGTTCTCGCAGCCCGGCACCAGCCTGAAAACAGCGCGCGAGGCAGCGCGGGAGCACCTCGCCTTCGTCGGACTCGAGCCGCAGGCCGACCAGCCGGCCGCAACGCTGACGCTGGCGATGCGCAAGCGTCTCGAACTCGCCAAGGCCCTGGCGATGAGGCCGAAGCTCTTGTTCCTCGACGAGGTCAATGCCGGCCTCAACAGTGCCGAGGTCGAGCGCGCCACCGCGCTGATCCACCAGCTCGCCAAGGACGGCATCACCATCGTGATGATCGAGCATCTGATGAAGGTGGTGCTCAATGTCTGCACCCGCATCGTGGTGCTGCACAACGGCCATCCGATCGCCGACGGGCCGCCGCGCGAGGTGATCAGCAATCCCGCGGTGGTCGAAGCCTATCTCGGCCAGCAATACGCCAAGCGGAGCGCCGGCCATGGCTGAACCGCTGATCCTGCAGACCGCCGGCCTCACCGCCGGCTACGGCGAAATACAAGTGCTGTGGGGCATCGACCTCGCCGTCGTCCGCGGCGAAATCACCGCTCTGATCGGCTCCAACGGCGCCGGCAAGACGACGTTGATGCGAACGCTGTCGGGGCTGATTCCAGTCCGTGGCGGTCACATCCTGTCCGACGGCCGCGACCTCACCGGCGCCGGTGCTGCTGCACTGCTGGCGCACGGCATCGTCCACGTGCCGGAAGGCCGCCGACTGTTCGGCGCGATGAGCGTCGAGGAGAACCTGCTGATGGGCGCTTATGCCCGCAAGGCGGGTCGCGCCGAGATCCGCCGCGATCTCGACCGCGTCTACACCACCTTCCCGCGGCTGCGCGAGCGCCGGAACCAGCAGGCCGCGACGCTGTCCGGCGGCGAGCAGCAGATGTGCGCGATCGGCCGCGGCCTGATGAGCGCGCCGCTGCTGCTGATGATCGACGAACTGTCGCTCGGCCTGTCGCCGCTGCTGGTCGAGCAACTGGTCGACGCGCTGCGCGTGCTGAACCGCGACGGCACATCGATCCTGCTGGTCGAGCAGGACGTCACCATCGCACTCGATCTGTGCCACCGCGCCTTCGTCATGGATATGGGCCGCATCGTCCGCGAAGGATCGGGCCAGGAGCTGCTCGCAGATCCGATCGTCCGCGACGCCTATCTCGGCGTGCTGCACGAATGACCGGGAGCATCGAATTCTTTGTCGTCGAAGTGAAAGAGGAATCATGATCGAGACCGTCGAGGCGCCGAACAGCGGCTATCGCTACATGCCGGGCGTCTTCCAGTATTCGTGCGGCATCGCCGCGCTGCCCGGCTTCGCCATCGAGCGCGTGCGGTTCGCCGATCCGGTGCCGCTCAAGCAGGGCTTCGCCAGGATCGCCGAGATCCTGAAAGCCGCCGGCCGGCCGCTCACCGCGTTCGGCGCCTGCGAGCTGCGCTCCCCGGCGCCGTTCACCGAGGACGGCTTCAAGGCATTCAACGAGATCTACATCGAGACCCTGATCGACTGGGGGATCATGAAGGACCGCGTCAATCCGATCGCGCGCAGCAATGTCTGCCCCAAGATCGATCCGCCGGCCGAGCCGAGCTTCCACGCCTTCTCCTACACGGTGCCGGCAGAGAACGCGCCGCCGTCCTTCGTCGTCGCCGGCAGCGGCGAGTCGGTCGAGGGCAAGGCCAACTACCGCGACCACATCGTCGCGCTCGGCGACACCAGCCCGGCCGGGCTGCGGGCCAAGGCGCAATACGTGCTCGGCGAGATGGAGCGTCGGATGAGTGCGTTCGGCGGCACCTGGCGCGACACCACCGGCGTCCAGCTCTACACCGTGCACGACGTCTATCCGATCCTGGAAAGCGAGCTCGGCAAACGCGGCGTGTTCCGTCACGGCCTGACCTGGCACTTCAATCGTCCGCCGGTCGAAGGACTCGACTACGAGATGGATTGCCGCTGCGTGCATCGCGAGCGTGTGGTGTGATGGCGAGCCGTCGGAGGCGACCATGACCAGCAGCCGGCCCGTGCAACGCGTTGCAATCGCGGGCCTCGGCGCGATCGGCAAGGCGATCGCGCGCGAACTCGATCGCGGCGGCATCGACGGCATGGTGCTGACGGCGGTCGCCTCCGCCGACCCGGCCAAGCACCGCGGCTTCCTGCAGTCGCTGCACACGCCGCCACGGGTCAGGACCGCCGAGCGGCTGTGGGAAGACGCCGACCTGGTGATCGAGGCCGCGCCGAGCCGGCTGCTACGGGCCATCGTCGAGCCTTTCGTCAGCCGGGGCAAGTCCGCCATCGTACTCAGCGCTGCGGCGCTGCTCGACGCCGCGGACCTGATCGACATCGCGAAGGCGCACGGCGGCCAGATCATTGTGCCGACAGGCGCGCTGATCGGGCTCGACGCCGTCTCCGCCGCCGCCGTGGGCACGATCCACTCGGTGCGCATGATCACCCGCAAACCGGTCGACGGCTTCCGCGGCGCGCCGTTCGTCATCGATAACGGCATCGACCTCGATCGGGTCGACGCGCCGCTGAAGTTGTTCGAAGGCACGGCCCGCGAGGCCGGCAAAGGATTTCCGGCAAACCTGAACGTCGCGGTGGCGCTATCGCTCGCCGGGATCGGTCCGGATCGCACGATCGTGGAAATCTGGGCCGATCCAGGCGTTACCCGCAATACTCACCGGATCGAAGTAGACGCTGACTCGGCACGATTCTCGATGACCATCGAGAACGTGCCATCAGAGAACCCGAAGACGGGAATTATCACCGCACTCTCGGCGATTGCATTGCTCCGCAAGACGAACGCGGCGATGCGAATTGGGACCTGAAGCGATCTGATCGGCGGACAGTTGCACCGAACGGCTCGCCTGCCCGAAGGCGCCACCGTTTCAGGGTGCGATTGGGCGCCGTGGCCGCTCGTGCAGCATGAATGCATCGACATCCCCGGACACGGCTGGATACAGCTCGGCCACCAGCGGATCGTGACCAGGGATAATTCTGTCGGTCCCGCCGGCCAGCCGCTTCAGCTCGCGCCATCCTTCGCACATCTCCCCGACATTGCTGACGATCGGGAATGGATTCTCCTTGAGGAAATTGTCGTAGAAGTGGGCTGCGTCCGACGCGAGCACGACGGGACCACGCGCCGTCTCGACGCGCACGACCTGCAGCCCGTTGGAATGGCCGCCGATCAGATGAAGGCTGATACCCGGCGCCAATTCATCGTCGCCGTCGTGAAACACGACGCGTCCGCCATAGACGTGCCGCACCAGTGCGGTGACGTCGTTCACAGAGAACGGATGCCGCAGAGCATGATGGCACATGCAGCGCCCGGTGGCGTAGGCAACCTCGCGATCCTGGATGTGGAAGCGTGCGTTCGGAAAGCTGTCGAGGCTTCCAGCGTGATCGTAGTGCAGATGCGTGACGACGATATCCTCGATCGCCAGCGGGTCGATCCCGAACCGGCGTAACGCATCGACCGGGTCGATGGTGAGCGTCCGGCTGCGTTCCTTGGCGGAGACTTCGCCGAATCCGGTGTCGACCAGGATCACCCGTCCCTCGCCGCGGATCACCCATATGAAGTAATCGAGATCGCTCGCCGTCTCATGCGGATCGGGAAACATGAAATTCTGATGCGGCTGCCGATTGCGCATGGTCGCGTAGCGCAGCGCGAAGACTTCATAGCGTGCGTTCGTGCCGCTGGACGGAACGGCCGTCGCGCTGAACCGGTTGACCATAGGCTCCTCCTTCGGTGCGACCGCTCGTGCTCGGCGATCGTGCTCTTGGACCATCCGATACCCCGCCCGGGGCATGCGCGCCAGCCAGTCGGCCGTTCAATCGCCGCCGAGGCCGAGACGGTTCGGCAGACGCTTCTCGATGTTGAACTTCAGCAGCGCGGCGCCGCGAAACACGCCATGAGCGAACTTGCCGTAGGGCAGCGTCAGGAACAGTGCCAGCACGGTGCCGAGATGGATCGCCAGCCACAGCGCCATCCATTGGGTATCGCGCAGCAGCAGCAGCGCGAAACCGGTGGCACTGACCAGCAACAGCAGCGCGATGAATCCACGGTCGAGCGTTTGCTGCGACGCCTCCCTGTGCTGCGGATCGCGCCGCAGGTTGAGCCACAACAACCCGGCCGGCCCGACGATCAGACCGAGGCCGCCGATCGACCCCAGCACCACCGGCGCACTGAGCAGGCCGTAAGGCGCATGCAGACCGAATCCATAGTGATACAGCGATGCGACACAGGTGGCGGCGAAACACACCAGGAAGCCGTACATCGTGAGCTGATGGAATCGCCGCCGCCACAGCGTAAAGCGGTCGCTCTCCTCGTTGCAGCCGTCGCCGTGGCCGCCACCGAGATAGCGCATCCGCGCCACGTCGGACAAAACCTCCGCCGCGGCAGGCACCCGTGCGCGCGCCGCCTCGGCCGTGTCGTCGTCCCGCGCCGGCGAGACCTCCCGCCAGAATCGCGTCACGCCGATGCCCAGCGCAAGCACCGCATAGAAGAACGCGACGCTGAACAGCACGGCCAGCAGATTGTGCGGAAACACCGCGTAGAAATTGCCGGCGAGCGGCGCGTGCGTCAGGCCGCCGGTCATCATGGCGGCCAGAGCCAGGAACAGCGAAAGCCCGCCGGCCAGCGCCAGCGCGACCGTGAGGCCGGCGCGATCGTACAGACGGCCGAACGCCCGTGGCCACGCGTAGTCCTTGTAGGTACGTACCCGCACCCGCGCCATCGCCTGCGGGACGCTGACGGCGAATTCGTGCGGCGGCGCGTATTGGCAGGCGTGCAGGCACGCCCCGCAATTGTGACACAGATTGGCGAGGTAGTGCGTATCGGCCCGATCGAAGGCGAGCCGCCGCGTCATCGCCGGAAACACCGCGCAGAATCCTTCGCAGTAGCGGCAAGCGTTGCAGATCTGCATGACGCGCGCGATCTCGGCCTCGTCGGCGCCGAGCGCGCTGGTCAGGCTGACGGCTTCGCAGGCGCCAGTCTCCTGCGGCGGCGAGGCGGGTTCAGCGACCGGCCGCATAGCGAAACTCCTCGTCAAAGGTCGGATGCGCGAAACCGGCGGATCGCGCGGCGTTGACGCCGGCAATCCGGCCAAACGCCGTACCGATGCTCATGCCGACGCCGGCCGTGTAGCCCTGGCCGAGCACATTGCCGGCAACCATCTCGCCGGCGGCGAACAAGTTGTCGCTCGGCACACCGGCGAAGCGGACGGCGGCGGTGGCATCGGTCTTCATCCCGAGATAGGTGAAGGTGATGCCGGGGCGCAGCGGGTAGGCATAGAACGGCGGCGTATCGATCGGCCGTGCCCAATGAGTCTTGGCCGGCGCGACGCCTTCGGTCCGGCAATCGTCGAGCGCGGTGTGGTCGAATGTGCCGGGGCGGCAGGCGGCGTTGTACGCCGACAACGTTTCGGTGAATGCCGCCGCATCGAGCCCGATGCGCTCGGCGAGCTCCTGCAGCGTGTCCGCCTGCGTGCCTTCGAACACCGGCGGCATGAACCGGCCGATCGCCTTGTGGTCGATCACCGACCACGCGATCTGGCCGGGCTGCTGCGCCACCAGCCGGCCCCAGATCGCGTAGCGCTTCGGCCAGAAGTCTTCGCCCTCGTCGTAGAACCGCTTCGCGTCCCGATTGACGACGACGCCGAGCGAAACGCAGTCGATGCGAGTGCAGATGCCGCCGTCGTAGAGCGGCGCCCGCGCGTCGATCGCAACGCAATGCGCCTGGGTCGGGTCGCCGATCGAATCCGCGCCCGCGTCGATCATGAACTTCAGCAGCACGCCCTGATTGAAGCGCGTACCGCGGATCAGGAAGTTCTCCGCCGGCCACTCCCCGCGGTCGTTCTGCCCCCAGGCCTCGCGCTGCCATTCCAGATTGGATTCGAAGCCGCCGCAGGCGAGCACGCAGCTCTTGGCCGTGATCCGCTCGCCACCGGTGGTGATCGCCGCGACGAAGCGGCCGTCCTTCAGATCGAGGCGCTGCACCGGCGTGTCGTAGCGGACCGTCACGCCGAGCGTCTCGGCGCTGCGGTAATAGGCATTCACCAGCGCCTTGCCGCCGCCCATGAAGAACGCATTGGTCCGAGCGACGTGCAGAGCACCGGACAGAGGCGGCTGAAACCGGACGCCGTGACCCTGCATCCAAGGCCGACAGCGCGACGAGTGCCGGATCACCAGCCGGGCCAGCGTCTCGTCCGTCAGTCCGCCGGTGACCTTGCGCAGATCCTGCCAGAACTCCTCTTCCGGATAGGCGTCGACCAGCACGTCCTGCGGCGCGTCGTGCATGCAGCGCAGATTGCGCACATGCATCGAGTTGCCGCCGCGCCACGACCGCGGCGCAGCCTCGAGCAACACCACCGATGCCCCGGCCTCGCGGGCCATCAGCGCCGCGCACAGCGCCGCGTTGCCGCCTCCGATCACCAGCACGTCGGGAATGGTCTGCGACGCAGCCATCAGCCGCGCACCCTCGTCGCGCAGCGCAAGGCCTGCGTGGCGCTCAAGCGCGATACGTCGGCCATACGCCCCCCAATGTCTTGGTCAGCTTCTCGGCGACCGGCCCGAGCACACGCTTCATGTTCGCGACTTCGGTCTTGCCGAAGCGCTCGCGCGGACCGGACAGCGAGATGACGCCGATCAGCACGTCGTGCGGCCCGAACACCGGAGCCGCCACCGCGGCACAGCTCGGATCGCGCTCGCCGAGCGACACGTCGAACCCTTCGGCGCGGATCGCGGCGTAGCGCGCGCCGGCACGGCCGTCATAGGCCAGGATGATGTGACCCGCGGCGCCGCGCAGCAGCGCGTAGCTCTGGCCTGCCTCGACGCGATCGAGCGTGGCGTGCCGTGAATTGACGCGGAACAGACAAAGCCGATGGTCGGCATCCTGGCGGACATGGAACGATGCACTCTCGGTGCCGCGGTCGACCAGCTCCTGCAGCGCCGGCACCACATGATGAGCGAGCGCATTCTTGCGGGTGAAGGCCAAGCCGAGTCGGAATGCCGCCGGTCCGAGATCGTAATTGCCGTCAGGCAATCGCGTGACGTAGCCGGTCGCGGTCAGCGATCCCAGCAGCCGCAGGATCGTGCTCTTGTAGAACCCGGTGCGGACCGCCAGTTCGGCCAGGCTCATCGCCTGATCGGAGGTCTCCAGCGCGGCCACGATCGCAAGCGCCCGCTCGACCGCCGCGACGCCGTCGCCGGTCTGAGCTGGGGCCTCCGAGGTGGTCGGTCCGGTCGACGTCCGCTTCATCGCGCCTTTTCCCTTAAGCTGTTCGCGACGCCCGGATGACGCGCGCCAGCACCGGCCAGTAGAGATCGCCAAATCCAGCGTCAATTGCCTCGCCCAGCATACGGTCGGCGAGTTCGGCGCCCGGCAACTCGATCGACACCGACCGCGCCAGATCGAGCGCGTAGGAGATGTCCTTGCGGGCGTATTCGGTCGAGAACGCCCGCTCCGGGAAGACGTCGGGCAGCATCGCCTTCATGCCGTGATTGCGCAGCGCGAAGCTGTCGGCCGATCCCTTCGCCAGCGTCTCGAAGACCAGCTTGGCATCGAGGCCGGCGCGTTTGGCGGTCTCGAGCGCCTCGCCGAGCGCGACCACCGTCTGCATCAGCACCATGTTGTTGAGGATCTTCACCACCTGCCCGGCCCCGACGCCGCCGCAATGGGTGATGTCGGTCGCGAACGTCGCGATCAGCGGCCGCAGCTTCTCGAATGTCGCCGCATCGGCCCCCACCATCACGCTCAGCGTGCCTTCTTCTGCCGCCTGCCGCGTCCGGGCGATCGGCGCATCGGCGAACACCGCCCCTTTGGCGGCGAAGCGCTCCGCCAGTTCACGGCTGGCCTCGACCGGCGACGTGCCGAGATCCACGATGGTGTGACGCGCCGAAACGTGGCGCAGCAGGCCGTCCTCGCCTTCGCAGACGGCCTGAACGTGTTTGCCGCTCGGCAGCGCCATGAAGATCACGTCGGCTTTGTCGGCAAGATCCGCCAGCGAAGCGGCGCGCTCGACGCCGACCTCCGCAAGCCGCTGCAGCGGCGCATCCGCGCGATCGAAGCCATAGACCGCAGCGCCCGACTTTCGAGCCAGATTGCGGCACATCGGCTCGCCCATGACACCCAAACCGATGAAACCGATCGCAGCCATTACAAGTTCCTTTTCATTCCGGGATCGAAGCAGACGGGCGCGCCGCGACGGCACGCCCGCCCTGGATAAACGTCAGTTCTGGACCAGAGGACAGTTCCCCTCGCTCATCGGGCGGAACGCCTGCTCGCCCGGCGCCGTCGTCAGAACCTTGTAGTAGTCGTATTTGTACTTCGATTCTTCGGGCTTCTTGACCTGCACCAGATACATCGTGTGCAGAACACGGCCGTCGGGACGCACGGCGACGTCCTTGTTGTACATGTCGTTGACCTTCATCTCGTGCATCTTCTTGGCGACGATCGCCGGATCCTTGGTGCCGGCGGCCTTCACGGCAGCGAGATAGTGATGCACGCCGCTGTAGACGCCGGCCTGCACCATGCTCGGCACCTTGCCGCCGGTCGCCGCGAAATAGCGCTTCGCCCAGGCGCGAGTGTCGTCATTCAGGTCCCAGTAGAACGAGGTGGTCACCTGAAGCCCGCGCGTCGCCTTGAGGCCGAGCGCGTTGACGTCGGTGATGAACACCAGCAGGCCGGCGAGTTGCTGCCCGCTTTCCACGATTCCGAATTCGCCCGCCTGCTTGATCGCGGTCTGAACGTCGGCGCCCGACGTCGCAAGACCGACCACCTTGGCCTTCGAGGCTTGCGCCTGCAGCAGGAACGACGCCATGTCGGTCGAGCCCAGCGGATGAGCCGACGAGCCGACCACCTTGCCGCCGGCGGCTTCAATGAACTTGGTCGCGTCGCGCTGCAACGCATGACCGAACGCGTAATCCGCCGTGATGAAATACCAGGTATTGCCGCCCGCCTTGGTGACGGCGTCGCTGGTCATCTTCGACAGCGCATAGGTGTCGTAGTTGAAGTGGAAGCTAACCGGCGAACACGCCTTGCCGGTGAAGTCGGACGAGCCCGGCCCGCTGATCACGAAGATCTTGTTCTTCTGCCGCGCCACCTCGAGAATGGCGAAGCCGGCCGACGATGCTGCGCCATCGGCGATGACGTCGACCCCCTCGGTGTCGAACCAGCGCCGCGCCGTCGCCGCGGCGATATCCGGCTTGTTCTGGTGGTCGGCCGAAATCACCTCGATCTTCCGCCCGAGCAATTCGCCGCCGAAATCTTCAGCCGCGAGCTTGGCGGCAGCAACCGAACCGGTGCCGCCATTGTCGGCAAAAACACCTGACTGATCGTTCAGCACGCCGATCTTGATCGTTTCTGCGGCCTTCGCAGGCAGGATCGACAGCAGCAGTGCGGCTGATAGGTACAGCGCTTTCTTGAATGTTCGGGTCGTCATAGGTTCCTCCTCAGATGGCTTTTTGTTGTTTGATGGCTTGAAGAACCGGCGCGATGTAGCGCCGGAATTGCTCCGGGTTCTCGCTCATCGGAAAATGGCCGAGCTTCTCCATCACCACGACCGCAGTACCGGGAATCCCTGCGGCCGTGCGCAGCGTGTCTTCCGGCGAGCAGGAAAAATCGTATTCGCCGGTCAGCAGATAGAGCGGGCACACGCTGGTATCGATCGCCTTTGTTCGTCCGCGCAGATCGCCGTCGACGCGATAGAAATACAGGTCGCCCTTGAACACACCGGGGCCGCCCTGCTTGTAGGCCCACAGCGTTTCCATCCGCGTCTCGGGCGGACTCTGCGGTGCGACCAGCCCGGATACGAGCGCCGCACAGACTTCGCCGCCATGAACATCGGGGCGATTCAACCAGCCCGTATCGTACCAGGGCGCCTGGAAGTCCGCCGCTTCGAGGCCGATCAGCGCCCTGAACTCGGCGGCGTGGTCGATCGCCAGATTCAGCACAATACGGCCACCGATCGAGCAGCCCATCACCACCGGCCGATCGAGATCAAGCGCCGCGCAGAACGCGCGGATGGTCTCGGTGTAACGCGCGGTCGTGAGCTGATACTCAGTGCCGTCCCAATCCGCCGGCGGATTCGACTTACCGTGCCACGGTAGATCGAAAGCGATGATGCGGAAGTCCTTCGCGAACTCCTCGTCGGCCAGCAGATGGCGCCACTGACGGCCATCCGAGCCGGCGGTATGCAGACAGACCAGCGGAATGCCGGTCCCCGCCTCCTCGAAATAGATCCGGTGCGTCGTGCCGGCGATCTCGACGTGCACGTAGCGGCCGACCATCGGCTCAATTCGGCCGGTCATCGCGCGCCTCCTGTGCGGGGCAGCGCGAGCAGATCCTTGAAATACTGCAGGTGGATCATGAACGGCTTGATGTCACCTTCAAGGGTCGCGGCGCCACGCTTGGTGAGTGCGAGCAAATCGTGCCATCCCGCAGCCGGCATCGGCTGCCAATAGGCCCTCCACGCCTCGGGCGTCGCCCGATACGCGAAGGTCCAAGGCCGCATCAGCACCGGTGCCGGCGCAACGTCGGTGATGCGGCCGGCACGGATCGCGACGTGGAACGCCTGCTCGACCGAGCCGAGCAGGCAGTCGACGTCGAGCATCCGTCCGCGATGCACCAGCGACGGATCGCGCTCCAACATCTCCGGGAGACGATTGAAGGTCTCGGCGATTGATTCCGATTGCTTCAACGCCGACCTCCTCGGTCGTCAGCAACCAAACGCGCGGCTCGGCCAACGCGCAGGCATCCCGCGAGCCCCGACTGTCGTCGCCGCAGCCTCTCAGCGCGCCCCCTCGCCTGCACCTTCATGCCGCCTCCCATCTTGTCGCGATTATCTTATAGTTCTGTCTGACAGAACGCTTGTTCTGTTATAGGAACATATGATTGGATGCGACGCAAGCGGGCAGCATCGCTCGCGCTTCAAACAGCAAGCGGACTTGGCAATGACCTATCCAGAGATCGAGCTCTATGTCGGCGGACATTGGCTTCGCAGGCCCGGGGCGCCGATCATCAATCCGGCGGACGAAACCGTGCTCGGCACAGTGCCGCACGCGACGACCGCCGACCTCGACGATGCGCTCGACGCAGCGGCGCGCGGCTTCGCGCTGTGGCGCAAGACCCCACCGAACGCACGGGCCCAGATCATCTTGCGCGCCGCAGCGCTGATCCGTGAGCGCGTCGATCAAATGGCTGTCGCGATGACGCTGGAGCAAGGTAAGCCGCTCGACCAATCTCGCCTGGAGATCCTGCGCGGCTGCGACATCATCGAATGGGATGCCACCGAAGGGATGCGCCTGTATGGCCGCGTGATCCCTGCCGGTCCCGGCCTGCAGCACACGGTATATCGTCAGCCAATCGGACCGGTCGCCGCGTTCTCGCCCTGGAATTTTCCGATGAGCTCACCGGCACGCAAGGTCGCCGGTGCGCTCGCGTCGGGCTGCTCGATCATCCTCAAAGCATCCGAAGAAACGCCGGCAGGCGCCCTGCAGCTCGTGCGCGCCTTCCACGACGCCGGCTTGCCGCCGGGCGTCCTCAATCTGGTGTACGGCGAACCTGCGGCGATCTCCGATCATCTGGTGCCGCATCCGACCATCCGGCTGATCACCTTCACCGGATCGGTTCCGGTCGGAAAGCACCTCGCCGCGATGGCCGGGCGGGCGATGAAGCCGGCGATCATGGAGCTCGGCGGCCACGGTCCCGTCATCGTCTGCGACGACGTCGATCCGGTCACGACCGCCGCCGCATCGGCCGCCGCGAAGTCGCGCAATGCCGGCCAGGTCTGCGTCGCGCCGACACGGTTCTTCGTCCATGAATCGTTGTACGAGCGCTTCGCCGCGACCTTTGCGGAGCGCGCCGCGCAGCTCAGAATTGGTAACGGCCTCGATCCGGCCACTCAGCTCGGCCCGCTGGCGAATGTGCGACGGGTGGAAGCGATGGAGCGGCTGGTGGCGGACGCCAAATCACGCGGCGCCCGCGTGATGGCCGGCGGACAGCGGCTCGGCAACCGCGGTTACTACTATCCGCTGACAGTGCTGGCCGACATTCCCGACGACGCACTCGCCATGAACGAAGAGCCGTTCGGTCCGCTGGCGCTGATCAATCCGGTGCGCAACCTCGACGAGGCGATCGCCAAGGCCAACGCCCTGCCCTTCGGCCTCGCCGCCTACGCCTTCACCCGGTCGGCCGACAACGTGCAACGGCTGTCGACCGACGTGGAAACCGGCAATCTCACCATCAACCATTTCGTGGCATCGACTGCCGAAACGCCGTTCGGCGGAGTCAAGGACAGTGGTTATGGCCGCGAAGGCGGCACCGAAGGCCTCGGGTGCTACACCATCGCCAAGAACGTTTCACACCAGTTTGTCCCGGCGGGGTAGCGACGTCGTCGCTACTCCACCTCGCCCATTTCCTTCAGGACTTCGTTCGCCGCCTTGAAGGCGTCGAGGCCGGCCGGAATGCCGCAATACACCGTGGCGTGCAGCAGCACTTCCTTGATCTCTTCGACGCTGACGCCGTTGGTGATCGCGCCGCGGGTATGCAGCTTGATCTCCGGGGCGCGGTTGAGCGCGGTGAGCATCGCCAGATTCAGCATGCTGCGGGTCTTGCGATCGAGCCCCGGACGATTCCAGGCGTAGCCCCAGCACCATTCGGTGGTGATGTGCTGGAACGCCATCATGAAGTCGTTGGTCGACTTCATCGACTTGTCGACGTACTCCGCGCCGAGAACTTCGCGGCGGGCCGAGAGCCCGATGTCGAACATGCCACCAAGGGTGATCTTCTGGTCATAGCTCACAGGTATCGTCCTTTCGCTCTGCAATTGCTTCGATTCGTTGAGGTTGATGCGTTCGATCATATGCCGAGATAGGCAGCGCGAACGGCGGGATTTTGGCCGAGCTCAGCGGACGAGCCCTGCAGCGTAATCCGCCCGGTCTCCAGCACGTAACCCCGCGTCGCCACATCGAGCGCGAGGCCGACATTCTGCTCGACCAACAGGATCGACGTGCCGCCGCTGTGGATCTTGACGAAGGCGTCGTGCATCTCCTCGACCACCTTCGGCGCGAGGCCATGGCTCGGCTCGTCGAGCAGCAACAGCTTGGGCTGCAGCATCAGCGCGCGGCCGACCGCCACCATCTGCTGCTCGCCACCGGACAATGTGCCGGCGAGCTGACCGCGGCGCTCGCGCAGCCGCGGGAACAGTTCGAAGATCCGCTGCATCCGCTGCGGCAGATCGCCGGCGGTGCGCGCCGTGAACGCGCCCAGCATCAGATTGTCTTCGACGCTCATGTCCGGGAAGACGTGGCGCCCCTCCGGCACATGAGCGATGCCGAGTGCAGGCACCTCGTGCGCGGCGCGGCCGGTCAGATCGGCCCCGGCGAATCGAAGCGTGCCTGAGACACGCGGTACCAGACGGGAGATCGCGCGCAGGATCGTGCTCTTGCCGGCGGTGTTGGCGCCGATAATGCAGACGAACTCGCCGTCGCGAATCTCGAGATCGATACCGTGCAGGACATCGACCTCGTTATAGCCGGCATGGAGCCCTTTGATCTCGAGCAGAGGCGTGACGGCGTTCATGTGTGCGCCTCCGCCGAGCGCCCGAGATAGGCCTCGATCACCACCGGATCGTTGGCGACCTGTTGGGCGGTGCCATCGGCCAAGAGCTTGCCGAAGTTCAGCACCAGGATGCGATCGCAGATCGTCATGATGGCGCGCATGTGATGTTCGACCACGAGCAGCGTCAGCCCGTCGTCGCGCAGCGAACGGATCAGGTCCATGATTTCCTGCATCTCGACGGGATTGAGCGCCGCCATTACCTCGTCGAGCAGCAGCACTTTCGGACCGGTGCACAACGCCCGCGCCAGTTCGACTCGCGCACGCTCCGGAAACGACAGATCGCCGGCGAGCTTGTGCGCCACCGACTTCAGCCCGACCCGATCGAGGCAGATCAGCGCCTGCTCGCGCGCGGTCGCGACGTCAAAGCGCAGCAGGCCAGCGGTCAGCACGTTGTCGAGCACCGAGCTTTCGGCGAACAGCGCGACGTTCTGGAACGTCTTGGTCATGCCGAGCGCCGCCACCTTGTGCGGCTTCATCCCGACCAGGCTGGTGTCGCCGAGCTTGATGCTTCCGCTGTCCGGGCGGATCAGTCCGACAAGCGTGCTGAAGAACGTCGTCTTGCCGGCGCCGTTGGGGCCGATGAGACCGACGATCTGCCCGCGCGGCACAGTGAACGTCACGTCCGACAACGCCTGCAGACCACCGAACCGTTTGGACAGGCCGCGCACATCGAGGATCGTCATCAGCGTGTCTCCCCGCGGGCAAAGCGGGCACGCAGCGCGTCCCATAGCGTGATGAAGCCGCGCGGCTTCCACAGGATGACCGCGATCAGGATCGCGCCGAAGATCAGTTGGGACAGACCTGCGGCACCCGCGGAGAACAGGTCGTTCATCAATTCCTCCACCGGAATGATGAACAGTGCGCCGAGGATCGGACCGGCGGCAGTGCCGACGCCGCCGAGGATCGCGATCAGCGCGACGCGGATCGAGATCGCCGCGGCGCTGAACACCGTGTCCGGATCGAAGAAAACGGCGACCTGGGCGTACAGCGTGCCGAGCATCGCCATCAGCACGCCGGAGATCACCGCAGTCTGCAGCTTCACCTTGGTGGTGTCGATGCCGATCACTTCGGCTGCGGCTTGGTTCTCACGGATCGCCCGTAGCCGATAGCCCATCGCGCCGCGCCGGATGACCTCGAAGATCCCCGTGACGATGATCAGCGCGCCGAGCGCGATATAGGCGTGGGGCAAGAGCTGCTTGAACGAATAGCCGGCGAAGCTCGGCGGCGTGAACGGCACCGACAGCCCGCCGGGGCCGCCAGTCAGCGGAGCCCAGACATTCGCGATCACCCGCATCACCTCGCCGAACGCCAGCGTCGCCAGCGCGAAGTAATGCCCCTGCAGCCGCAGCGTCGGGATTGCGATCACCAGCGCCGCGAGACCGCCGAGCGCGCCGGCCGCAAACATGCCGAGCCACGGGCTGATGCCGAATTTCAGCAGCAAGATGGTCGACGTATAGGCGCCGATGCCGAAGAACGCCGCGTGGCCGAGCGATGTCTGATTGGCGAGGCCGCCGATCAGATTCCACGCCTGCGCCATCGCGGCGAACAGCAGCGTGAAGGTGAGCACGCGGATCCAGTATCCGGTCGGGCTGAGCAGCAGCGGCAGCACAGCCGCCACTGCGATGAGGACAGCGAGAGCAAGCCAACGTTTCATCGGCGTGCTCCGACGAGGCCCTGCGGTCGCACGGCGAGCACCAGGATGAAGACGATGAACAGCACCAGATTTTGGAGCTGAATCGGAAACACCAGCGACGACAGTGCCTGGATGACACCGACCGCGAGCCCGCCGACCACCGCGCCGGCGACACTGCCGAGACCGCCGAGCACCACCACCGTGAACATCAGCACGACGAATTGTCCGCCGACGCCGGGGAACACGGCGACATAGGGCAGGATCACCGCCCCACCGAAGGCCGTGAGCCCGACGCCGAGCGCGAACGCCATCTTGTACATCAGAGCTGTATCGATCCCCATCAACTGCGCCGCCATCGGGTTCTGCGCGGTGGCGCGCATCGCCCGGCCGAACCAGCTCGTGCGCATGAACCACCACAGCGCCACACCGCAGGCCAGCGACATCGCGAACGCGATCAGATACGGCACGCTGACGAACAGCGCGCCGAGCGACAGCGACATCGTCTGATAGCTCGTCACCACCGAGCGAAACTGGGAGCCGAAGGTGAGCAGCGCGCCGTTCTCCAGCACGATCAAAAGCCCGACCGTGAGGAAGATCTGCGCGACCGATGGTGCCTTCAGCACCCGCGAGATCAGTTGCCCTTGCACGACCCAGCCGATCGCGAACGACACCGCGAACGACAGCGGCGCCGCAAGAACCGGATCGAGCCCGAGATAGGCCCAGGCGAACCACGACACGAACATGCCGATCATCAGGAATTCCGCCTGCGCGAAATTCACGATGCCCATCACGCCGTAGACGAGGGTGAGCCCGATCGAAATTACGGCATAGACGCCGCCGACCAGAAGACCGTCGATTATCGCTTGAACGAAGGACACGTCAGACTTCGCTCAGCTCTTCCACTCGGCGGTGGCCTTGGCCACGTCCTTGGGCCATACGGTCACCAGTTCCTTGTTGCGCCACTGCACCATCACCGGCACAGACAGCACGTTGAGACCGGTCGAATCGAACTGAACGGCGCCGCCGGTCATCGCCCTGGTCCAGCCGCCGGTGAACTTGGCACCACGCAGCGCGGCGGCGACGTCCTCGGCCTTGGCCGACTTGGCCTTCTCGATCGCCTGCACCAGCACGTCGAGGGCGACAGCGTGTTCGAGCGCTTCGTGCACCATGAAGTAGCCGAACCGCTTACGGAAACGCTCGGTGAGATCCGGCGCCAGATCGTAGTTCGCCGGAGCGATCGACAGCACGCCTTCGGCAAATTCGCCGAGGCCCTTCTCGAAATCCGGGATGACGTAGCCGGCCGCGCCACCGATCGCCGGCATGGTGATGCGCTGCTGACGCATGGTGCGGATGATCAGCAGGCTGTCGTTGAGATAGGACACCGGGAACACCGCCTGGGCGCCGGAGGCGCGCAGCTTGTTGATCAGCGGCGTGGTGTCGGTGATGCCGAGCGGATAGGCGTCGTCCATCGCTACTTCGACATTGGCGGCCTTGGCGGCAGCCCGCAGCCCGTTCGCCTGAGCCGTACCGTAGGCCGTGTCCTCGTACATGATCGCGATCTTGTCGATCTTGGTGCCGGCGGCCTGCGCGATCGCCAGCGTGTAGTCGAGTTGCGCCTTGCCGAGTGCCGAGGCCTTGGCGACGACCTGGAAGATGTTCTTGAAGCCGCGCCCGGTAATCTGGTCGGCGAACGACATCGTCAGCAGCGGAATGTCGCGCCGCTCAGTCACTTCCGAGATGGCGATGGTCAGCGACGAGGCGAACGCGCCGAGGATGCCGGTGACCTCATTCTGCGAGATCAGCCGCTGCGCAACGGTTCCGGCGGTGGTCGGCGTCGACGTCGAGTCGGCAACGATCAGATTGATCTTGGCGCCGCCCAACGCCTTGATGCCGCCGGCGGCGTTGATTTCATCGGCGACCAATTCGATGCCGTTGCGGGAGTTGATGCCGAACTGCGCGTTGGCGCCGGACAGCGGCATGATCACGCCAATGTTGACCGGCTTGGCCTCGGCGCGCGCCGCGTTCCCGATCATCGGACTGGCGAGCAGCGACGCGGTGCCGGCGAGCAGCGAACGACGGCTCAGCCCCGCACGGGGCAACATCTTCGACATGGTTTCTTCCTCCCGGTGACCGATCTGGTCTGTTTTGATTGGGTTCGAAGTCGCCACAAATCAGACCATCCGTCAAGCTGCTTGACAGATTGTCTGACAATCGGCCAGATCGCTGCATGCCCAAGACTGACTCGGACCTCAATGTCTCGCGTGAAGCCACTAGCCTTCGCCTGCTGGTTGAGAACCGCCTGCGCTCGGCGATCGGCAGCGGCCTCTTCAAGCCTGGACAGCGGTTGATCGAGCGCGAATTGTGCGAGCAGACCGGCGTCGGGCGCACCTCGATCCGCGAGGCTCTGCGGCAACTCGAGGCCGAAGGGTTGGTCACCACGATCCCGCACCGCGGCCCGATCGTCAGCACCATCACTGCGGACGAAGCGGCCCAGCTCTACGATCTGCGCGCTTTGCTCGAAGGCTTCGCCGGCCGCGAATGCGCCAAGCGTCGCGACCCGGCGATCATCGGCCGCCTGCGAACCCAGTACGAACGCATGGTCGCCGTCGCCGGCAACGATGATCGCAGCGAGCTCCTCGCCGCCAAGACCGAATTCTATGCCGCCCTGCTCGAAGGCTGCGGCAATGTCTTCGTCGAGCGCTTTCTCAAGATGCTGCTGAACCGGGTGACGGTGCTGCGGATGACCTCGATGACGCAGCCCAACCGCATCGGTCGCAGCCTGCAGGAGATCGGCGGCATTCTCGTCGCGATCGAAAGCGGTGACGAAGACGGTGCCGAACAGGCCTGCGTCCAGCACATCAACAACGCCGCCGCCATCGCGCTCGACGCCCTCCGCCGCGGCGAGACCTGAGCAGCAACGACGGCTCAGCACGATCTTCAAAAACAAAACACCACCGAGAGGAACGCCAGTGTCACAGTCAGCTGTCATCAATCCGCCCGCACGCATTGCCGTAATCGGCCTCGGCAACATGGGACGTCCGATGTCGGCCTGTCTGGCACGCGCCGGGTATCACGTCGTCGGTTTCGACATCTCGGCCGAAGCGCGCTCCGCTTATGCCGAGGCGGGCGGCACTGCGACCTCGACGGCGACAGATGCGGTCGCCGGCGCCGCCGCCGTGATCACGCTGTTGGGTGACGGCAAGATCGTGCGGAGCGCGATCGAAGGCGTCAAAGCTCACCTCGCGCCAGGCGCGGTAGTGATCGACATGAGTTCGTCGGCGCCGATCGGCACGCGCGCGCTCGGCGAGGAACTGATCGCCGCCGGCTTCGGCTTCATCGATGCCCCCGTTTCGGGCGGCGTCAAGCGTGCCATCGACGGCAGTCTGGCGATCATGGCCGGCGGCGACGGCGCCACCATCGATCGCGCCGAGCCGGTCCTGAAGGCGATGGGCAAGTCGATCTTTCGCACCGGCCCGCTCGGCTCCGGCCACGCCGCCAAGGCGCTCAACAACTACGTCTCCGCCGCCGGTCTGGCCGCGGCGGTGGAAGCGCTCGCCATTGGTGGCCGCTTCGGCATCGAGCCCGAGGTCCTGGTCGACGTGCTGAACGCCTCCACCGGACGCAACAACTCGACCGAGAACAAGCTCAAGCAGTTCGTCATCCCGGAGAAGTACACCTCGGGGTTCTCGCTGGCGCTGATGGCAAAGGACATCCGCACCGCCGACGAGCTCGCGCACGATATCGGCGTCAGCGCGCCGCTGGCGGACGAGGTATCGGCGCTGTGGAGCGCCGCGATGCAGGAGCTTGGACCCGGGGCCGACCATGTGGAGATCGGCCGCTACCTGACGGCCAAACGTTGATCGAACGATGCAGATGGCGCTGATCGATCAGCTCCGCGATCGGCTGGCACAGGCGGTTGCCGCCCCGGAATCCAGGTCGTTGGCACGCGGGCTCGACGTCGCAGTCACTTTCGCGATCGGGCACGAAGCCGTCACCATCGTCTGCTCGGCAGACGGGCCGATGATTGCGGCCGCTCCCGGCCTTGCCGACATCACGCTGTCAGCATCCGAAGGCGCATGGCGGGAGGCGCTGGCGCCCTGCCCGCGACCGACCTATCACTCGTTCTCGTCGATCCAGTTGCGCAATCCGAACTTCGTCGTCAGCGGGGACGCACTGGTCATCGCCCAGGCGCGCGCGTTCCTCGAAGTCGTGTTTGCTCACCTGACCACGGCCGAGCCGGCGCACGGCGAGCCCGACCTGACGCGGCTCAGCGGAAGCTATCACCGCATACGCAGCGCCGGCGGCGCAATTTGCAACATCTACGCAGAGAGCGCCGGCCAGGGCGCGCCTGTACTGTGCCTGCATACGGCCGGTGCCGACACGCGGCAGTTTCATGGGGTGATGTGCGACCCACAGCTCGGAAGCAACTGGCACCTGATCGGCTTCGATATGCCCCATCACGGCCGCTCCCTGCCGCCACTCGGCTGGGACGGCGGCATCTACCAGCTCGATCAGGCGACCTATCTCGACTGGTGCATCAGTTTCATCGAGCAGGCCATCGGCAGGCCGGTCGCATTGATCGGCTGTTCGATGGGCGCCGGCATTGCGCTCGCTCTTGCCGCCGAGCGGCCGGACCTGGTCACGGCCGTCATCGCGCTCGAAGCGCCGCTTCGTCCGCGTGGCCGGCGCAATCCTCACCTCACCCATGCCAAGGTCAATGGCGGCTGGCATTCGGCCGCCTATGTGCGCGGACTAATGAGTCCGTCGAGCCCGGCGGAAGATCGCCGCCGCGCCGCCTGGATTTACGCGCAAGGCGCGCCAGGCGTGTACGACGGCGATCTCGTGTTCTACTCGGACGAATTCGACGGTGAGCCGATCGCCAAGCGCATCGACGGCAGCCGCATTCCCGTGCACCTGATGATCGGTCACTACGATTTCTCCGCGACGGTCTCAGACGCTTACGCGCTGGCCGGATGGATCGACGGCGCCACCGTCACGGAGATGCCCGACCTCGGGCATTTCCCGATGACGGAGAACCCGCCGAGGCTACTGGAGTATCTGCGGCCCATTCTCGCCACGCTGACAGAGCAGCGCTGAAGTCATTTTCATCAGCAGGTGACAGCTCATCAGCAGGTGACCATCTCGTTGCGACGGCCCTCGACGTCTCCGGAGCCGGCAGGCGCCGAGTTGACGGCTGTTCAAGTTCGCTGCTGCTCAAGAACCTCAGGGTTGACCACGTTGATGGGCGCCCCCGAGGCGTAGGCGATGATCTGGTCGAACACGTCGCTGAACTGCGCCTCCCATTCCTCGCGCGTCACATAACCAATGTGGGGCGTGCAGACAACGTTATCCATCTGTAGCAGCGGGTTCTGCGGGTCGCGCAGCGGCTCCTCCTCATAAACATCGACGGCAGCCATTCCCGGACGCCCGGCCTTCAACGCTGCAACCAATGCTCCGGGCGCAATCAAGCCGGCACGGCTGGTATTGACGATGAGTGCCGTAGGTTTCATTCGCGCGAGATCCGAACTCGATACGATATGACGTGTCGCTTCGACCAAACGCATATGGAGCGTTATGATGTCGCTGTCCTCGAAGAACGCCTCCTTGCTCGCCGCCGTCGCCCAGCCTTCTGACTGCGCTTTAGCTCGCGAGGCTTCACGCGCCCAGAACACCACATCCATGCCAAAAGCGCGGGCGTATTCCGCAACCTGCCTGCCGATGCGGCCGTAGCCGAAAATGCCGAGAGTCTTGCCGCGGGCGGTTGTCCCGACCGACATTTGCCAATGCCCTGCCCTCAGCGATGCCATCTGCTGAGGAATCCGGCGCATCGCCGCGAGTATCAGGGCAAAGGTCAGTTCAGCCGTCGCATACGACGGAACGCCGGGATGCTGACTGGACGATACGACAATACCTAATCGGCTACAGGCTGCGATATCGATGTGCGGATAAACGCTGCGCTGGCTGATGAGCCGCAAACGCGGGAGACGATCGACAAGACCGGCCCGAATTGCAGTTCGCTCCCGGATCAGTACGAGAGCCTCGGTCTCAGCTAAGCGTCGGGCGAGCTCGTCTTCGTCCTCGACATGGTCGTTCCAGATGGTCACCTCGTGACCGGCAAGCTTTGCGAAGCACGGCAGCGTCCGCAGCGTATCGAACCAATCATCGAGGATGGTGACCTTCATGGGCGCGCACCCGCCAGCAAGTCGCGACCCGCGCCCGTCAATTGAACAAGCGTTGTTTGCTCCACGTTCACTCGTTCGACGAGCCTGGCGTCCACCGCATCCTCCCAAACAGGCAAACGCGGGCAGCTTGTGCGCCACGCATCCATGGTTTCGCGATACGTGCGCGGTTGCGCGGCGACCCATTGCAGGAATTCAAGCAGACCGCTGGATGGAGGCATTCGCTCCGGCAGCAGAGCAGGCTCTTTGTTCATGATCGGCAATCCCGTCGTTCAGGCCTTTGCATCAGATGGCCGTCGCCTAAGAAGGGCAAATCACATCTGCGGCCGAGAGGCTCGACATGCAGCCGGGCGCGTCTGTCGTCCTCGCTTCTTTGCAGGGCCTGGGTGGAGGGAGTGCATATCGTCCGCGGCTTCACTGCTATGGCTCGTCCCCGCCGTGACACCTCGCGATGCGGCGTTCTCCTCCGCCGCCAGCTTTGACTCGATTACGCAAGCTTGTGAGACAGAAACTGGACAACTTCCCCCAAAATCGTCGCTCACCTTGAGTGGTCGCTGTCGCGCGTTCGCTGGTCGTTGCCAAGTCGGTCTTGCCACTATGTCGCAGGTAGATCACGACAGCTTGATACGCACGGTGAAGTTGTGCCGGGCACAGGCGTCAGGCGCTCGTTCGGCGGCTATAGGCGCCAGCTAACTACCTGCTTTATCGCTTTATTTTTCCGCGACACGGGCAGAACCGACCCGCCGCCTGGCGCACCGTTTCCATCGTGGAAGGCCGTTCACCCCCCGTAATTCTACCTGGATAAACCATTGATTTTGCTTATAAAATACTGTTTTCGCGAGGTTTTTGTCAGAGTTCCTTAAGAGCCCCCGCGCGATTCATGACGCATGAACAGGAGTCCGTCATGAGCACCGAGTCCGCCGGTACCACCTCAGTCCTGGAATCGAAGATCTACCAGTCGGCCGATATTTTCGATCCCAGCCAGGTTGCATCTGGCGCGGTGCCGGCGAACGACGCCATGGGCGCACCTGTGGCAGGAACCTCGGCGGCGACGGCACCGGCGGGCCCGGCCCTCACCACGCAGGTGCCAGGTTTGGTCGTCAGCCAGGGCTATGCGCCCTCGGCCTCAACGGCGACCGACGTCAACACGCCCGATCTCGGCGTGCCCCTGGAGACCGCTCCAGCCGCTTCCGGCGGCTCCATCAACGGGCCGGGTGCACCGATTGCCGAGCCGTCGAGCCTTCTGATGCAACAAGCCGCGATCGCACCGGTGACCACGCCTCCGGGCGCCACGCCGCTCGCCGCAACGCCGCTCGGCGGCGGTGGTGGCGGCGGTGCTGGTAGCAGTGGCACCGGAGCGGACGTTGCGACCGACAATGCGGGAGCGCCGACGACCATCGCCGCGCGCGGTGCGCCGGACAGCTCCGGAAGCAGCGCCACCCAGGCCCCTGGAGTCACCGATGGCATCGGCACGACCGGGGGTAATCCCGGCACCGGCGGTACGACGGGGGGCGGCATCACCATCACCACCCCACCCGGCGGTACGCCGACTGGTAGCGACGGAGGCGGTACCCAGACGACCAACCCACCCG
>NZ_QUMK01000081.1 GCF_010907035.1 Rhodopseudomonas sp. BR0M22 | reverse complement strand
GGAAAACCCGGAAAGGTCGCGCTCATCGCAATCGCCCGAAAACTGCTCGTCACAGCCAACGCACTCGTCAAAGCCGACACGCCATATCAAGGTAAGACCCTTGACACATGAGACAGTCGCCGGGTTCGCGAACTTCGTTCGCGCCCCGGAATGACGGAGTGCGTGGCAAAGGCTTCAGATCAGGCCGCCCGCACCGATGCCAGGAAGTTGCCGACCTCGGCGCGCAGACGGCTGCTTTCGCTCGACAGCGATTGAGCGGCCGAGAGCACCTGGACCGAGGCCGCGCCGGTTTCGCGGGCGCCGGCCTGGACGCGGGCGATGTCCTCGTCGACCTGCGAGGTGCCGTGGGCGGCGTGCTGGATGTTGACCGCGATGTCCTTGGTGGCCATGCCCTGCTCCTCGACCGCGGAAGCGATCGACGACGAGATCTCCGACATCTGACCGATGATCGCACAGATCTCCTTGATGGCCGCCACCGACTCGTCGGTCGCCGCCTGAATGCCGGTGATCTGTTGGCCGATCTCGCCGGTGGCTTTGCCGGTCTGTTCGGCCAGTGCCTTGACCTCCGACGCCACCACCGCAAAGCCGCGGCCGGCTTCGCCGGCACGCGCCGCTTCGATCGTCGCGTTCAGTGCCAAAAGATTGGTCTGACCGGCAATGGTGCTGATCAGTTCGACGACGTCGCCGATCCGTGCGGCCGCCGCAGACAATTCACCGACCCGTTCGTTGGTGCGGCGGGCTTGATCGGCTGCTTCGGTCGCAACACTGGCGGAGGTCTGCACCTGCCGGCCGATTTCGTGCACCGATGCGGTCAGTTCCTCGCTGGCGGACGCCACCGACTGCACGCCGGCCGATGCCTCCTGCGACGACGACGCGACATCGACTGCGAGTTCGAGCGACCGCGCCGCAGTCGACGACAGCGAATGCGCCGCGGCTTCCAATTCGTTGGCGGCCGACGACACGGTCTTGATGATCTCTCCGACCGCGTCTTCGAAACCGTCGGCGAGCCGCGCCATGTCGGCCTTGCGGCGCTCGGCGGCGAGGTGCTCCTGCCGGCTCTGTTCCGCCGCCTCCTGGTTCGCCTTGTGTTCGGCGTTGGTCTTGATCGCCGTGATCGCCTTGGCCATGGCGCCGATCTCGTCGCTGCGGCCGGCGCCGGGAATGACCACGTCGAGCATGCCGGCCGCCATCGCCTGCATCGCGGCGGTGAACCGCACCAACGGACGGACCATTCCGATCGCAAGACCGGCGACGCCCAGCGCGATCAGCAGCGCCGCAAGGCCTGACAACATCCACACGATGATCGAATAGCTCCCGACCTGCCGGGCGGCTTCTTCTTCCAGTTCGGCATTGGCCGCATTGGCGCGTCTGACGATGTCGTCGATGATGGCGCGGTGAGCCCCGTAGATCGAATCCAGCTTGGTGTAGGCGGCTTCCGCAGCGGTCTGATCACCCGCGCTCAAGGCTGGGATCAACTGCTGCTCGGCGACCGTCCAGAACTTCTGCACTGCTGCGTCGGAATCCACGGTCAGCCGCGTCTTCAGCTCAGGCTCGAGCGCAGAGCCTGTCCAGAATTTTTGCCGCGCGAGATAATCGCGGCGGAGCTGCTCGAGTCTGGCGGCATGCGCGCGCCACTCGGTAGGCCGGCGCAGCGCCAGCGTGGCTTCGAGATAGGCTTCGATCACATAGGCCGGCGGCGGCAGAATGTCGGCGACCAGATCGTTGCCGAGCTTGATCTGCGAATACAGCGGCCCACCGACCCGCAATTGATTGAGCGCCATGAAGTTGGTGGTCAGCATCGCCGTAAGGCTCGCCAGAACGACCACGGCGAAGACAACGATCATCGATGTGATCGAGAGACGGATTTTCATGAAGGGAGTCTCGGAGGGATCAATTCCGATCCGATTAGTTCCGTGGATTTAAGACGACGTTACAAAACGCGGAAGTCGGCACCCGACTATCGTCGTCAGCCGATACAGGGACGACATATTTCTTTCATCTGCGAGCGCGCGCAGGCGCGGTTCAGCGCATCGATTGAATTGTTACTCGATCGATTGCGTTCGCATCCGTTGCGATGCGTCTCCGTCTCGTTCGCTCAAGACGCGCGCGCCACGCAGGGCAGACCGTCGCACTCCGCAAACGTCGACCAGCTTCGCACGTTATGCAGTGCGCTGCTGCGACGTTCCGGTCCATACGACCATCGTGGCACCCCGTGTGGCCGATCCCGTGCAACGCGTGTCACCGCCGTTGCAGACGACTGGTGCCAACACCGCACCTCCGCAAGAGCCCCCTCGGTTATGTGGCGATCGGCGCGTCAAAAAAAGTGCCCGGCACAAGGCCGGGCATGTCGGTGCTCATAACAGCGGCTCACCGATCGAGCACCCCAAAGGGGTACAGCGGTCGGCTCTGCCACGGCTCCTCTTTCCGCGCAGGCGGAGAGGGGCGCGCGTCAAGCCCAGGCGCGCTCCTTGGCGGCTTTGGTTTCATAGGCGTCGATCGACGACTTCTTTTCAAGCGTCAGCCCGATGTCGTCGAGGCCGTTGATCAGGCAGTGCTTACGGAACGGGTCGATCTCGAACTTGATCGCGCCGCCGTCGGGGCCGCGGATTTCCTGCGCCTGCAGATCGATCGTCATCGTGGCGTTGGAGCCGCGCTCGGCATCGTCGAACAGCTTGTCCAGATCGGCCTGCGAGACGCGGATCGGCAGCACGCCGTTCTTGAAGCAGTTGTTGTAGAAGATGTCGCCGAACGAGGTCGAGATCACGCAGCGGATGCCGAAATCGAGCAGCGCCCAGGGGGCGTGCTCGCGGCTCGAGCCGCAGCCGAAATTGTCGCCTGCGACCAGGATCTTGGCGCCGCGATAGGCCGGCTTGTTGAGAATGAAATCCGGGTTCTCGCTGCCGTCGTCCTTGTAGCGCTGCTCCGAGAACAGGCCCTTGCCGAGACCGGTGCGCTTGATGGTCTTCAGATACTGCTTCGGAATGATCATGTCGGTGTCGACATTGATGATCTTCAGCGGCGCCGCGACGCCTTCCAGCGTGGTGAACTTGTCCATCGTCAGGTCTCCGGGGTTTGGAATGGTCTTAGCGCCCCCAGGCCGTCGGTCAAGCCGACAAACCGCAGAGCCCCGCGCGGCAGGTTCAATCCTCGGCCGTCTCGTCCGCCTTGGCCTCGATCGCCTCCATGTCGTCGTCCGACAGGCCGAAATGATGGCCGATCTCGTGCACCAGGACATGGCGGACGATCTCGCCCAGGCTGTCGTCGTGCTCGGCCCAATAGTCGAGGATCGGCCGGCGATACAGCCAGATCATATTGGGCATCGGGGCGACGTCCTGGCTGGAGCGCTGCGGCAGGCCGATGCCCTGGAACAGCCCGAGCACGTCGAACTCGGTTTCGGCCCCGAGCTCGTCGAGCACCTCCTCGGTGGCGAAATCGTCGACCCGGATGATGACGTCCTCGCACAACGACCGGAATTCGCCGGGCAGGCGGGCGAACATCTCGTGCGCCATTTGTTCCAGCTCGGCCAGGGAGGGGGCTTTGGCATTGATCCACATGCCGGCCGTTGTACGCGATCGGGTGGGGGCGGCAAGCGGCTTCCGGTTGACGACGGCGCCATGATCGGGGACGTTGCCGCGGGGCTTTGAAGGGGCGGATGGCAGCATGAACCAGATCGGCATCGGGCGGATCGCGATCGCAGCGGCAACGCTGGGACTGGGGCTAGCTGCCTGCCTGCCGGCGACCGTGCCGGCTCAGGCCCAGCAGGCGGCGACCGCCGCGCGGCCAGCGGCCGATCGTCTCACCGACGTCTCGTCGCAGGAACGGGTTCGGCGGGCGCCGCGGCGGGTGCCAGTCTATCCGCGCGACGACAGCGACAACGTCATCCCACGCTACAATCCGGGCCCGAACGCGGTGCGCGACTGCACCGCCAGCTACGTCCAGGAGCATCGGCCGAGCGGCACCGTGATCGTGCCGCGGATGAACTGCTTCTGGCGTCGCGGCTGACCATCGCCTTCGCCTGAAGGCCTCGCAGCGACGCCTCATTGGTACGCGCAGTACCAAGCAAATCAGCAACCTCTCCGGAACTTGGCGCGCTGATCGCGCATTGCTGTGCGGCGAGTGACGCATTCACTCCGCATTCACGTCGTGCGCGTCAGCCTGATTGTCAGGGGGTCATTCCGAGCGGCCCGCCGACCGCCAGCAAGCGGCCGGACGCGCGTCGCCAACCATGGAGCTGTTGGATGAAGATTCTGAAGTTGTCGGGCTTGGCCATGATCGCCGGTCTGTTGCTGATCGCTGCGCCCGACAAACGCGCCGAGGCGGCGCCGCTGTCGACCCCGGGCATCGCCGCCGCGGTGCAGCGCGACGCGATCCCGCAGGCGACCGAAGTGCAGTACCGGCATCACCGGCACATGCACCGCCATCACCACCGCTGGCATCGGCACCACCACGTTCGCCGGCATTACGGCCACCGTCACCACCACCATCACTACCGTCACCATCATCACCGCCACTGGCGCTGATACGGATCGGTTACCAACGGGCCCGCAAATGCGGGCCCGTTTCGGTTAGGCCGTTGCATTTCGGCACGTCGCGCCGACATGATAGTGAGACAACAAGTGATGGAGGTGACGATGCGTGCATGGATCGGAGCGGCCATCCTGGCGGCGACGCTCGGCGTCGGCGGCCCTGCTGGCGCAGCGTCACCCCCCGCCAAGGCACCCGGCGCATCGGCGGCGCAGGCGACCGATATCGGCGCACGGCAACGTAAGCCGCACGTTCGGCATCGCCACTTCCACCGGCATCCGCCGCCGCACCGCACCTATGTGTACGCACCGCGCCGGGCCTACGACTACAACGCCCACCCGCATTGGTATCGGCCCGATCCGGTCGCGCCTTTCTTCCCGTTCGGCTTCGGCTGGGGCCTCGGGCCGTCTTGGTAAGCGACGGTCGTCGATCGCCGCTCCGGATTCGAGCGCGTCGATGAGTCTCGCGCCGGACTTATCGTTCCGGCGATCCCCGCCGGGAGCGCGATTCCGGCACGGTCCTGTCGAAACAAAACAGGCGCCCCGCGAGGCGCCTGTTTGCTGATCATCGGAGCGGACGATCGCGGAACGAGCCCGCGAGCGACCGCGTCTCGGTTAGTGCCAATCGCGGATGTCGACGAAGTGGCCGGCGATCGCGGCGGCGGCGGCCATCGCCGGCGACACAAGATGGGTGCGGCCCTTGAAGCCCTGACGGCCCTCGAAGTTGCGGTTCGAGGTCGAGGCGCAGCGCTCTTCCGGCGCCAGCTTGTCGGGGTTCATCGCGAGGCACATCGAGCAGCCCGGCTCGCGCCATTCGAAGCCGGCCTTGATGAAGATCTTGTCCAGCCCCTCGGCCTCGGCCTGTTCCTTCACCAGTCCGGAGCCCGGCACGATGATGGCGTTGACGTTGGCGTTGACGGTCTTGCCCTCGGCGACCTTGGCGGCAGCGCGCAGATCTTCGATGCGGCCGTTGGTGCAGGAGCCGATGAACATCCGGTCGATCTTGATATCGGTGATCTTGGTGCCCGGAGTCAGACCCATATAGGCCAGCGCGCGCTCCTTGGAGAGCCGCTTGGCTTCATCGGCGATGTCGGCCGGGTTCGGCACACGGCCGGTGATCGAGATGACGTCCTCCGGCGACGTGCCCCAGGTGACGATCGGCGGCAGCGCAGCGGCGTCGAGCTTCAGCTCGTGATCGAAATGCGCGCCGTCGTCGGAGCGCAGCGTGTCCCAATAGCGCATCGCCGCGTCCCAGGCCTCGCCCTTCGGCGCCAGCGGACGGCCCTTCAGGAATTCGTAGGCGCGCTCGTCCGGCGCGATCAGGCCGGCGCGGGCGCCGCCTTCGATCGACATGTTGCAGACCGTCATGCGGCCTTCCATCGACAGCGACCGGATCGCGTCGCCGGCGTATTCCAGCACGTAGCCGGTGCCGCCCGCGGTGCCGATCTCGCCGATGATCGCCAGGATCACGTCCTTGGCGGTGACGCCGGCCGGCAACTGGCCGTCGACCGTCACGCGCATGTTCTTGGCCTTCTTCTGGATCAGCGTCTGGGTCGCCAGCACGTGCTCGACCTCGGACGTGCCGATGCCGTGCGCCAGCGCGCCGAACGCACCGTGGGTCGAGGTGTGGCTGTCACCGCAGACGATGGTGGTGCCGGGCAGCGTGAAGCCCTGCTCCGGGCCGATGACGTGGACCACGCCCTGACGCTTGTCGAACTCGTTGTAGTAGGTGATGCCGAAGTCGCGGGCGTTCTCGGCCAGCGCGGCGATCTGCTCGGCGCTTTCCGGATCCGGATTGGGCTTGGAGCGATCCGTGGTCGGCACGTTGTGGTCGACCACCGCCAGCGTCTTCTCCGGCGCGTGAACCTTGCGGCCGGCAGTGCGCAGCCCTTCGAACGCCTGCGGCGAGGTGACTTCGTGCACCAGATGACGGTCGATATACAGCAGGCAGGTGCCGTCTTCGGCCTCGTGGACCAGATGGTCGTTCCAGATCTTGTCGTACAGCGTGGTGGGCTTGGCGGACATGGTGTCGGTCCTTCGGAAGGATCTTTGAATTATCGAAGTGAGGTCGATCGCGCGGCGGGCGGGCGCCGCGGGCCGATCAGCTAATCAGCGCGGCCGTGGTCAGCCGGCCGAAGAACCGCCACGGCAGGCGGCTGCGGTCGTCGAGCACAATCTTCGCGGCGCGGCGGCGATTTGGAAACATTCCACCCATATAGCACGTCGCGACCGGCCGACAATGTTTCGCCGTGCAGGCCGGCCCGCAGCGCAGGCGCAACAAAAAAGCGCGACCCGAAGGCCGCGCTTTCGAAACACCAAATCTCGAAGCGCCGATTACTCGGCGGCAGCGGCCGCAGCGGTGCGGTCCTGCTTCTTCTCGACGATGCGGGCAGACTTGCCGCGGAGGTTGCGCAGGTAATACAGCTTGGCGCGACGCACCTTGCCGCGGCGCACCACCTTGATCGAGTCGATCATCGGCGACAGCAGCGGGAACACGCGCTCCACGCCCTCGCCGTAAGAAATCTTACGAACGGTGAAGCTCTCGTTGATGCCGCCGCCCGAGCGGCCGATGCAGACGCCTTCATAGGCCTGCACGCGCGAACGCTCGCCTTCGACGACCTTCACGTTGACGATCACGGTGTCACCGGGACCGAACTCCGGAATCGTCTTGCCGGCCGACAGCTTGTCGAACTGCTCTTTTTCGAGCGTCTGAATCAGGTTCATCGATAATTCTCCATCGGCGGCGCGCCCGACCATCCCGGCGCGGGCTGCGCAAAGATCCATTGTCCTGCCATTGCACGGATTTGGCGGTGCTATACGGCAATCTTGGGGGTTTGTCACCCGTCCGTCTTGTTTTTTGGCGTTTTTTGCGATTCGCCCTTTGCCCGAATGGTTTGCGCGGGCCTCGCGGCCCACAAATCCGGCCGCCGGGCCCTGGTCAGGGCCTCTGCTTCGCCGAGCCGCCACGCCGCGACCTTGGCGTGATCGCCCGACAGCAGCACCTCGGGGATCGGGCGTCCCTCGAAACTCTGCGGCCGGGTGTATTGCGGATATTCCAGCAGACCGGCCGAAAAGCTCTCGTCGGTCGAGGATTCCAGCTTGCCCATCACGCCCGGCAGCAGCCGGACGCAGGCGTCGATCAGCGCCATCGCGGCGATCTCGCCGCCCGACAGCACGTAATCGCCGATCGAGACCTCCTCGAGCCCCCGCGCGTCGATCACCCGCTGGTCGATGCCTTCGAACCGGCCGCAGACGATCAGCGGCCCGGGGCCGGCCGCCAGCTCGGCGACGCGGGCCTGGGTCAAAGGCCGACCGCGCGGGCTCATCACCAACCGCGGCCGGTCAGCGGATGCGTCCACCGCGTCGATTGCGGCCGCCAGCACGTCGGCGCGCAGCACCATGCCGGGGCCGCCGCCCGCCGGGGTGTCGTCGACGCTGCGGTGCCGGTCCGTGGCCGAGTCCCGGATATCGCGCGCCTCCAGGCCCCACAGCCCGGACGCCAGCGCCCGCCCCGCCAGGCTGACGCCGAGCGGGCCGGGAAACATCTCCGGAAACAGGGTGAGGACGGTGGCGCGCCAAGTCATGCAGAGCCTGCAAAAGGTGAGGCGTCATGCGCGGGCTTGCCCCACGCATCCAGCTTCTTCGCAAGATGATGGATCGCCGGGTCGAGCCCGGCGATGACCACAGAGAGTGTAGCAGCGTTCGTCCGGACCGATCGACGAGCCTTCACGCTTCCGGATGGTTCGGCGTGTCGCCTTCGATCTCGTTCGGCGGTTCGATCACCACCTGGCCGGCGGCGAGGTCGACGGTCGGCACCACCGCATTGGTGAACGGCAGCAGCAGCGTCGGACCTGACGGCGGCGCGATTTCGATGATGTCGCCGGCGCCGAAATTATGGATCGCCACCACCTTGCCGAGCGGATCGCCCGTCGTGGTGACCGCGGCGAGCCCGATCAGGTCGGCGTGGTAGTACTCGTCGGCCTCGGTCGGCGGCAGCTTGTCGCGTGCCACATAGAGCTCGACGCCGTTGAGCCGTTCGGCCTCGTCGCGCGTGGTGACGCCTTTCAGCGTCACCACCAGATGGCTCTTGGCCTCGCGCGCGCTCGCGATCTCGAACTGGCGCGCGCCGTCCTTGGTTACGAGCGGACCGTAGTCGGCCACGGCGAACGGATCGGCGGTGAAGCTCCACAGCCGCACCGCACCGCGCACGCCATGCGGCGCGCCGATTCGCGCGACGCAGACTTGCCGGGCGACGCAGGTGAGCCCGGACGGCATCAACCGCCCCGCTTACTTGCCGTCGGCGGCCTTGCGCTCCTTGCGCGGCACCGCCTTCTCGGGATTGTTGCGGGCTTCACGCTTGCGGACACCGGCGGTGTCGAGGAAGCGGGCCACGCGGTCCGACGGCTGCGCACCCTTGGCGAGCCAGTCCTTGACCTTGTCGAGATCGAGCTTCAGGCGGGCTTCGTTGTCCTTCGCCATCAGCGGGTTGAAGTAGCCCAGGCGCTCGATGAAGCGGCCGTCGCGCGGAAAGCGCGAGTCGGCGACGACGACGTGATAGAACGGGCGCTTCTTGGTACCAGCGCGCGCGAGGCGGATAACGACGGACATTGCGGATCTCCTAGGTGGGGGTTCGTGTATACGAGTTGAGCAGTTAGTTCGTCATTCCGGGGCGCGCGAAGCGCGAACCCGGAATCCCGAGCTGTTCTGGGAGAGAGATTCCGGGTTCGCCGCTGCGCGGCGCCCCGGAATGACAGAGAGGTGAGTGAGCGGCCTCATTTCTTCTTCCCGAATCCCGGGAAGCCACCGAGGCCGGGCAGCGTCGGCTTGCCGGACAGGCCGGTGAGGCCGGGCAGATTGGGCATGCCGCCGCGCAGCGACGCCGGCAGATCCTTCGGCAGCTCCGGCAGCCCCTCGGGCATGTCGCCGCTCTTCATCTTTTCCTGCATTGCCTTGATCTCGTCCGGCGAGGGCAGACCGCCGCCGAAGCCCATCGCCTTGGCGAAGCCGGCCATCGGGCCGCCCTTGCCGCGGCCGACGGCCTTCATCATGTCGGCCATGTTGCGATGCATCTTCAACAGCTTGTTGACGTCCTCGACCTTGATGCCAGCGCCGGCGGCGATGCGCTTCTTGCGGCTGGCTTTGAGGATGTCGGGGTTCTTGCGCTCCTCGCGGGTCATCGAATCGATGATCGCGACCTGGCGCTTGAGGATCTTGTCGTCGATCCCGGCCGCGGCGATCTGGTTCTTCATCTTCGAGATGCCGGGCATCAGTCCCATCAGCCCGCCGATGCCGCCCATCTTGGTCATCTGCAGCAACTGATCGCGCAAGTCCGTCAGATCGAACTTGCCCTTGCGCATCTTCTCGGCGACGGCGGCGGCCTTTTCGGCGTCCAGCGTCGCAGCGGCCTTTTCGACCAGCGAGACGATGTCGCCCATGCCGAGGATGCGGCTGGCGATCCGGCTCGGATGGAAGTCTTCGAGCGCATCGGTCTTTTCGCCGGTGCCCATCAGCTTGATCGGCTTGCCGGTGACGGCACGCATCGACAGTGCGGCACCGCCGCGGCCGTCGCCGTCGATACGGGTCAGCACGATACCGGTGAGGCCGACGCGCTGATCGAACGCGCGGGCGAGATTGACGGCGTCCTGACCGGTCAAGCTATCAGCGACCAGCAGCACTTCGTGCGGATTGGCGGCGGCTTTGATCTCGGCCGCCTCAGTCATCATCTCTTCGTCGAGCGTGGTGCGACCGGCGGTGTCGAGCAGCACGACGTCGTAGCCGCCGAGCTTGCCGGCTTCCATCGCGCGGCGGGCGATATCCGGCGGCTGCTGACCGGCGACGATCGGCAGCGTGTCGATCGAAAGATCGCGGCCGAGCACCGCGAGCTGCTCCATCGCGGCCGGACGATAGACGTCGAGCGAGGCCATCAGCACCTTGCGCTTGTCGCGCTCGGTCATGCGGCGCGCCAGCTTGGCGGTGGTGGTGGTCTTACCCGAGCCCTGCAGACCGACCATCATGATCGGCACCGGCGGCACGGCGTTGAGGTCGATCGACTGGACTTCGGACCCCAGCGTGGCGATCAGCTCGTCATTGACGATCTTGACCACCATCTGGCCGGGCTTGACCGACTTGACGACGGTGGCGCCGACGGCCTGCTCGCGGACCCGCTCGGTGAACGAGCGCACCACTTCGAGCGCGACGTCGGCTTCCAGCAGCGCGCGGCGGATTTCGCGCATCGCCGCGTCGACATCGGCCTCGCTGAGCGCACCGCGCCCGGTCAGCCGATCGAGAATACCGCCCAGCTTATCCGAGAGATTATCGAACATCGGCCCAATTCCAGCGACGGCCTTCCGGCGAAAGGCCTACAAAACCAAACACTTATGGCGCCCGAGGGCGCATCGCGCTGTCGGACGTTGACCTCCGGCCTCACAGGACCGGGCGGCGGATCGAAAAGAGCACTTTTCGAGATTTCGACGGCATCAATACGCGACATCGCCCCGAAGTCAAGAAATCCGACTGTTCGGCGCCTTGGAGGGACTCCCGACCGGGCGGAAAAGCGCTATATTTCGTGAACTTAACGAGGTCCAAGGTCATGAAGCACGTCAGTCTGGCAGATGCGCGGGCCAACATTGCGAAACTGCTCGATGAGGTCGAGCGCGGCGAAACGGTGACGATCAGCCGCGAGGGAGCGGGCTCGTCCGAGCTCGCGCCTCCGTTCGACGAAAGCCGTCGGGAGGATGCTCGGCGCGCCATCGAAGAACTGAAAGAGCTGCGTAAGAAGTCGGGACGGGCAACTGCCGAAGAGATCATTGCCTGGCGTGACGAAGGTCGTCGGTTCTAAGTGCGCTTCGTCATCGATGCCTCTGTGGCAGCGGCGTATTGTTTCGACGATGAGGATGAACCTGTCGCCGACGCCGCTTTCACACGTCTGCAACGCGGCGCAACCGCAGTTGCACCCGCGCTGTTCTGGTTTGAACTCCGCAACGCCGTCTTGGTCGGATCAAGGCGTGGCCGGATCGACCATCAGCAAATGAAGCGAGTGCTCGATCGGATAAATCGGGCGGCCATCGTCTTGGATCCTCTTCCAGGTGCTGATGCCGTGTTCGATCTGGCCCAGCGCCACCGCCTGACCTTCTACGACGCCGCCTATCTCGAACTGGCGCAGCGCGAGCGGATCGGGCTGGCAACGCTCGACGCGGCGCTGGTCCGGGCGGCGACCGCCGAAGGCGTTGCGCTGGTCGGCGCATGAGCGGATGAACGCGATCACACGCCGCCGCCTGCTGGCGACTGCTGCCGGCCTTGCCGCCACGGCCGGGCTTTCCTCCCTCTGGATCTCCCGCATGACCTATTACCAAGGCCCGGTCACCGATCACTTCGATGGCACGCGGTTTTTCGATCCCGATGGCGCGCCGCCGAAGAGCTTCCTCGACGTGCTGCGCTGGCGGTTCAGCCACAAGCCGGCGCAATGGCCGGACTGGGCGCCGAGCCCGTTCGCCGACACCCCGCCGCCGCGCGTCGACGGCGTGGGCGTCCGGCTGGTTTATGTCGGCCATGCGAGCTGGCTGATCCAGACTGCCGGACTCAACATCCTGATCGACCCGGTGTGGTCGGAGCGGGTCTCGCCGGTCTCATTCGCAGGGCCGAAGCGGCACAACGATCCGGGCATCGCGTTCGATAAGTTGCCGGATATCGACGTGGTGCTGGTGTCGCACGGTCATTACGACCATCTCGACCTCGCCACGTTGTCGCGGCTCGCCGCCGCCCACAAGCCGCGGGTGATTACGCCGCTCGGCAATGATCTGACGATGACCGCGCACGACGCTGCGATCCGCGCCGAAGCCTACGATTGGAGCGACCGGGTCGCGCTGAACGATCGCGTTGCGGTGACGCTGGTGCCCACCCGGCACTGGACGGCGCGCGGCCTGTTCGATCGCAACCGCGCGCTGTGGGCGAGCTTCGTGCTCGAGACCCCGGCCGGCAAGATCTACGTGGTGTGCGATTCCGGCTATGGCGACGGCAAGCACTTCCGCCGCGTCCGCGACGCCCATGCGCCGTTGAAGCTGGCGATCCTGCCGATCGGCGCCTACGAGCCGCGTTGGTTCATGCAGGATCAGCACATGAATCCGGCCGACGCGGTGAAAGCGCTGGCCGATTGCGGCGCCGAGCGGGCGCTCGCCAATCATCACGGCACCTTCCAGCTCACCGACGAGGCGATCGACGCGCCGGAGCAGGCGCTGTATGCGGCCCTGGACGCAGCCGGCGTGCCGCGCGAACGGTTTCCGGCGCTGAAGCCCGGACAGGTGTTCGAGCTGTGAGGGCCGCGCTCAGCGCGCCTTGAAGGCCCAGTTCACCGTCACCGACACGTTCAGGGTCTGCTCGCCCGGCGCGACCTGAGCACCGGCGGCAAAATCGGCAGCCATCTTGCGCATCGGCATCACGACGGCACCAGGATCTTCGGCGATCGACAGCGGCGCCTCGAGGGTGAGGCCGGCGGCGCGCGCATAGACCTCCGCTTTGCGGCGCGCGTCGGCGATCGCTTCGGTCCGCGCTTCGTCGAGCAGCTTCGAGGAATCGCTGACGCCGAAGCTGATGCCGCGAACCTCGTTGACGCCAGCCGTCATCAGCCGGTCGAGAATGCCCGCGACCGCCGCAATGTCGCGGACCTTCACCGAGACGATGTTCTTGGCCACATAGCCGGTGATCTCGGTCGGGCCCGGCCGGTCTGCATATTGCGGCTGCAGCGACAATTGCGAGGTCTGGATATCCTTGGGGTCGATGCCGGCGTTCTTCAGTTCCAGCAGCACCTTGCCCATTGCGAGGTTGGTGGCTTCCGCCGCCGCGCGAGCCGATTTGGCGAAATTCGACACGCCGGCCTCGATCCCGGCGATGTCGGGCGCGACCGATTTGTGGGCTTCGCCACGCACGACGATTCCCGGCGGCGGCGCGTCCTGGGCGCGGGCCGGAAGAGCGACGAGCAGGCAGACGGCGACGGCAGCGGGGACAGCGAGGAGTTTTTTCATTTCATCGGCACGTAAACGTTGATCACCAGTTTGTCTTCGGCGGTCTTCAAGGGGTCGGTCATGTACACCTCGATGAAGGTGTCTTTGGCTTCCAGCTTCTTGTCGTCGAGGAAGTTGGTGATCGCCTCGTAGGTGTTGTCCATGTTGTCGTAAGAGCCGCGGTGGACGAATTTCAGCGCCTTGCCGTCGGGCGACTTGCCGATGCTCATCGACTTGCCGAGGTTCTTCGGCTCCTGTGGCACTGGTATCTCGGCCAGGAAGGTGAAGCCGGCATCATCGGTCGAAGTATAGACGATGATCGGATTTCCATTGGGCACGATGCCCTGCTTGTCGAGCAGCGCGGTCAGCGACTTGAACGCCTCCATCAGGCTGTCGAAGGCGTTGTCCCAGTTCGCCTTTCCTTTCAGGATCACCGCCGTCTTCGGCTCCAGCGTGGTCTCTTCGCCGAACGGATCTGCGGTCTGCACCGGTGCGGGCGTTGTCGGCGCCGCCGGTGTCTGGGCCGCCGACGGAGGCGTGGCGGGGGCCGGCGCCGCAGCCGGCGTTTCGCTCGCGGCGGGCGGCGTGGCCGGGGCAGCGGGCGCCGGAGTTGCGGGCGTGGCAGGCGTCGACGGAGGCTGAGCTTGCGCAGGTGCTGCGGCCGGCGGCTTGTCCTTGGCGTCCTTGTTGGCGTCGGCCGCAGTCTGGGCCGATGCACCGGCGATCCCGAGCGTCAGGACCAGCGACGGTATGAGCCCGATACGCGTCAGACCAAACAGGTAGGGGCGTTCCATTCCATGTCTCCCAAGGCCGCAGCGAACCACGCCCGACCTTCCCGCGTGGTACAGCGTCGGCCGATGCGCGAGACGCCGAGTCGAGCGCCCTCTCATAGCATCCGATCCGCGACGTCGTCCCGTCCTGGCGAGGCATGCGACGGCGTTGTGGCTTCCCTGTGGCCGGAGGACGCTGCCGGCGGCGGACTGGCCAAACCAGCCGGGGTTCGCCATATAGGCGCGGCGAGGACGAAAGCATGAGCGCGCTGGACAACCGCCTGTTCGCCAAGATGAACGGCATCGGCAACGAGATCGTGGTGGTCGACCTGCGCGATCAACCGGCACCGGTGACGCCGGCCGATGCGCGGGCCGTGGCGGCGCATGTCCCCTACGACCAACTCATGCTGCTGCAGCCGGCCCGGCTGCCCGGCACCGAAGCCTTCGTCCGCATCTACAATAACGACGGGTCCGAATCCGGCGCCTGCGGCAACGGCATGCGCTGCGTCGCACGGCAGATGTTTGCAGGCACCGACAAGAACGGCCTGACCTTCGAGACCCGCGCCGGCCTGCTCAATTGCTGGCGTGGCCCGGCCGACGGCCTCTACACCGTCGACATGGGCGAACCGAAATTCGGCTGGCAGGACATCCCGCTCGCCGAGGAATTCCGCGACACCCGCATGATCGAATTGCAGATCGGCCCGATCGACGCGCCGGTGCTGCATACGCCTTCGGCCGTCAGCATGGGCAACCCGCACGCGGTCTTCTGGGTCGACGATATCGACGCCTACGATCTTGCCCGGCTCGGGCCGCTGCTGGAGAACCATCCGATCTTCCCCGAACGGGCCAACATCACGCTGGCCCATATCGTCGATCGCCAGCACATCACGATGCGGACCTGGGAGCGCGGCGCCGGCCTGACCAAGGCGTGCGGCTCCGCCGCCTGCGCCACCGCGGTCGCGGCCGCGCGGCTGAAGCGAACCGACCGGACTGTTGAAATGACGCTGCCGGGCGGCCGGCTGACCATCGCTTGGCGCGACAGCGACGACCATGTGCTGATGACCGGCGGCGCCGAATTCGAGTTCGAGGGCCGGTTCGATCCGGCGCTGTTCGCCGGCGCGCGCGCTTCGACCACCGCGTAATGGCCGTCGAGGTCGTCACTTTCGGCTGCCGCCTCAATGCGTTCGAATCCGAATTGATCCGGCGCGAGGCGGAAGGCGCAGGGCTCACCGAGACCATCGTGGTCAATAGCTGCGCGGTGACCAACGAGGCCGTGGCGCAGGCCCGCCAGCAGATCCGCAAGCTGAAGCGGGCGCGTCCCGAGGCACGCATCATCGTCACCGGCTGCGCCGCGCAGACCGAGCCGGCGACGTTCGCCGCGATGGCAGAGGTCGACCGCGTCATCGGCAACGACGACAAGACCCGCAGCGCCGCCTGGCAAGCCGCCAAGAGCGCGCTCGACGACAGAGCGAGCTTCGGGCTCGACACCGAACAGAAGATCGCGGTCGCCGACATCATGGCGGTGCGCGAGATGGCGCCGCATCTGGTGGACGGCTACCAGAGCGGGCTGCCGCGGGTGTTCGTTCAGGTGCAGAACGGCTGCGACCATCGCTGCACCTTCTGCATCATCCCGTATGGACGGGGTAACTCGCGCTCGGTGCCGGTCGGCGCGGTGGTCGAACAGGTGCGGCTGCTGGCCGAGCGTGGCCACGCCGAGATCGTGCTGACCGGCGTCGACCTGACCAGCTATGGGGCCGACCTGCCGGGCGCCCCCAAGCTCGGCACGCTGGTTAAGAAAGTATTACGACACGTTCCGGAGCTGCAGCGGCTGCGGATCTCGTCGATCGATCAGGTCGAGGCCGATCGCGACCTGATCGACGCGCTCGCCACCGAACCGCGGCTGATGCCGCATCTGCATCTGTCGCTGCAGGCCGGCGACGATCTGGTGCTGAAGCGGATGAAGCGCCGCCACTGCCGCGCCGACGCCATCGCGTTTTGCGAGGAGGTCCGCCGGCTGCGGCCGGACATCGCGCTCGGCGCCGACCTGATCGCCGGCTTTCCGACCGAGACCGACGACATGTTTCGACGCTCGCTCGATCTGGTCGAGGCGTGCGGCCTGACGTTTCTGCATGTCTTTCCGTACTCGCCGCGCCCCGGCACGCCGGCGGCGCGAATGCCGCAGGTGGCGGGCGATGTCATCAGGGACCGGGCAAGGCGTCTGCGCGCGGCCGGCGAAGCGGCGCTGCGGCGGCGGCTGGCCGTGGAGATCGGCGCGGTGCGAAACGTGCTGATCGAAAGTCCGACGCAGGGCCGCACCGAGCATTTCATTCCGGTTTCGATCAGCGGCGAGACGCCCGGCACGGTGCGGCGACTGATGATGGCAGCGCACGACGGCGCACGGCTTACAGTGTAGTTAGCGAGCCTTTTCCTTGACGAAACGCGCCGCGATGCGGCCGGCCTCGACACGCACGGCCGAACAGAGCCGGCTGGCCATGCCTCTCGGCTTGAACTCCAGCAGGAAGGTTCTGAGATCCAATCCCTGGATCGGCGCCGTGCAACTCAACAGAACGCCGGATTCGGAGATATCGAGAAGCTTGCCTTCACGTCGCCAAAGGCCGTCGACCCCGACAATGCAGACTTCGATGCTGGTCGCCCGTTGAAACTGCACACGCTTGGCCTTGCGCTTATCCCAGCTCATGGTGGTTTCTCCCCCGATCCTTGATCACCGCGAATGTGGCGGCTCGCGCTACGCGCTCGCTTGAGTGCTTTCCCGCACTTTCCAGAATCTCAGCATCCGCTGTGCGCTGGCTTTCGACAGCTTCGCGAACTCCTGCCCGATCCGGTCGAGTTCGAGCATCGGGAGGGGAGTCGCCGAAAAGCGCATCTGCAGGATCGCGCTGACGGTCTCCCACCTGAAGTCCGCGGCGCGGCACGGCACCAGCAAGCCGTCGCAGCGCGGGCTCTGCATCAGCGGCTTGAGAATGTCGATCGGCGTCGCTGCCAGCAACGACAGCGCGGCGACCGTTTCCTCGTATTGGCCGGCCTTCGCGAACCGCAGCAGATCCTTTTCCTGGAGTTCGCCCTTTTCCTTGAGAAGTTCGACGAACCTGCGAGCTGACGCAAAATCGCGCGGCTGCGAGACCTCGTGATCCACGGCCTGGACCACGGAATTGAGGACATACTGGATCTCGTTCCGAACCTTCTCGGGCATCACCGCCAGCAGCCGCTCGCGAACCGCTTCCTTCGCCCTCAGCAACAGGTCGCGTAGCAGCTTGATCGGGATGTCGATGCGCCGGCCCGCCTTTTCGGCCAACAGTTCGTCCTGCTCGGCGGCTTTGGCCAGCACAGCGAAGCCGGCAGCCGAGATCGACGACGTCTCGTTGCTCAAGAGCCGATGAAACACTTCCATGTTTCCGCGCTCGACAAGCACATCCGTCACCGGGTCGGTCAGCGTCGGACGACCGGAAATCGCCAGCAGGTGAGCCTGCCCCTTGGTCCTTGCGATCTCCACGAGATCGCTCGTGGTCAGACGCGCCGATTCTTCGAGCACGGGTCGAGCGACCTCGATATCGTCGTTTCGCGCCAGACTTCTGATTGTCTCCAGCGGCGCATTGTCGATCGGCGCCAGCCGAACGCTCAGCTCGGCCAGCGCCCGGGTTTCGATCTTCCTGATCAGATGCCCCAGGACTTGATCGAAAACGGCGATCTGGTCTTCATTGAATTTGTTACTGCCGCCCAGGAAGAGATCCGTGACCCGTCGCAGAGTCTCGAGACGGCGCTCGGCCGAACCGGTCTGAATCGCGGACTCGAGTTCGTCGAGCAAAGAGCCTTGGGTTGTCGTCGCCGTGAAATCAGACACGTCGAATATCCTTGTAACTGATCGCTCCCCCCGACTGCGCTCGCTTATTTCCGCGACGCGGTGATACGCAGTCGACGCACACTGCAATCTTTCAAGCGTGGGTTAGACGGTCATTAATGAGCGGTAAAATCGATATCGAAAATCTGCAAAGACCTGGACATTCCCGCAGCGCACCCCTCAAATACTATTGTACCGCCAAGCGAGGCAGACGATTTGCTCGACATGCCGAGCGAGCGGGCGGCGTACTCGCGTTTCGAGCGCACCTGTTGGGCGCTGCTTCCAGGTTTGCTTTGAGCAGCATGAAAACTACGCTGTCATTGGCCCCATCGGCCGCGCTGCGGATATTTCACTTCGACGATATCGACCGATACCGGTCGGGCGCGACAGCCCTCCAGTTCGAATTGACGCCGCTCGTTAGAAAGATCTCGGCTCGTCAGTTCATGCTGACCATGCCGGGCTGTGACATGTTGGTGGAGAGCTCGTTTCCCCGCCTCACCGGCGGGAAGCTCATGCCGGGTCGGACGGTCATCGGCTTCTCGATGACCGACGAAGCTGCGGGCCTGTTCAACGGCATCGATCTCAAGGTCTCGACCCTCGTCCTCGGACACGGCGGCGCCGGTTACGTTGCGTATGAGAACAAGCCCCATTGCTTCGCGCGCGTAGCATTCGAGCCGGAGATACACGACCGTGGATGGCCGGCCGCGGATAAAGGCTTTGCCCATTTCATCATGCCGCGACCTGCCCATGACAGGCTTCGCTGTCTGGTGATGGAGATCATGACTCTCGCCTCGCATTCCCCAGACGACCTGCAAAGGCCGGAGGTCGCACAAGGCGCCAAGGAATCGCTGCTCGCAGCGGCCGACGAGGCATTCGCGAATTCGGCCTTCGCGCTGGGCCGGCGGTCATCGCAAGCCGAGCGATTTCTTGGTATCATCAAGAGCATTGATGAGATCATCTCCGCAAACCCGGCAAGCCCGATCTACAGCGGCGAGTTGGCGGGCACTCTTGGGGTTTCGGTCCGAACCCTGCACAACGCTGTGCTGCAATATCGCGGTATGAGCCTGCATCGTTACCTCAAGCTCAAACGTCTTTGGCAGGTTCGGCAGCGGCTGCTGATCGGCAACATCAGCGTCAAGGCCTGCGCCTTGGCATACGGCTTCTGGCATCTGAGCGACTTTTCGAGAAGCTACCGAACGCTGTTTGGTGAGCTGCCATCCCAGACCCTCGCCCTGGCGCATTGGACCGGGCCCGATGCGCCGCGGGACGGTGCGGGGCCTGCAAGTCACTGGGCACGATGATGTGCGGCCGGCGGTGTGGGTTCGGCAGTTATTTCAGCGTCCATACGCCAGTGTGTTTGATTTCGGAGTCTTCCAGCTCGCGCGTCACCGGCACGCCGTAGCTGGCAAGTTGGACGAGCCGCTCCTTCGGCAAATAGTAACGGCCCGGATCGCCGATCAGCACCCGGGCGCCTTGCGCCGCTCGGCTCTGCAGAAACTCGAAGGCCAGCCCGGCGATGTCCTGCTGATAGAAGATATCGCCGGCCAGCACGACCTGCGCCGGCAGCGGATGCGGCCCGGCGAGCAGATCGTCGCCGCAGACATCGATCGCGACGCCGTTGGCCGCGGCATTGACCAGGATCGCCTCGCGCGCAAAGCCGTCGATGTCAAACGCGGTGACCTTACGCGCGCCGGCCTTCATCGCCGCGATCGCCACCAGCCCGGAGCCGGAAGCGAGATCGATCACGTCCTTGCCGGCGACGTCCTGCGGATGATCCAGCACATAGCGCGCCAGCGCCTGTCCGCCGGCCCAGGCGAACGCCCAGAACGGCGGCGGCAACCCGGCTTCGCCCAGCTCTTCCTCGGTCTTGCTCCACAGCGGCAGCGCCTCGTCGGCGACATGCAGCACCACCTCCGGCACCAGCGGCACCGCGCGCAGCCGGGTGTTGGCGTGGATGAAGGCGACGGGATCGGTAATCGCGGACGTGCTCATCGCGCGGTGATGGGCGAGCGGCGGAGAGATGTAAAGCGATCACCATCCTCATCCTTCGAGACGCGGCCAAATGGCCGCTCCTCAGGATGAGGCGCCTAGGCTCCAGGCAAGGCCCTCATGGTGAGGAGCCCGGCGGAGCCGGGCGTCTCGAACCATGATCTGTCCTGCTGTCCGTCCCCTACAGCCCGCCCATCTTGCAGACCAGCTTCCACTCCTCGGCCGTGACCGGCTGCACCGACAGGCGCGAGTATTTCATCAGCGCCATGTCGGCGAGGCGGGGTTCGGCCTTGACGGCGGCGAGCGTCACCGGGGTCTTCAGCGGCTTGTCGGCCTTGATGTCGACGCAGACGAACTTGCCGCTGGCATCGGTCGGATCCGGATAGGCCTCGCGGATGATCTCGGCGATGCCAACGATCTCCTTGCCCTCGTTGGAGTGATAGTAGAACGCGCGGTCGCCGCGCCGCATCGCCACCATGTGCAGCTTGGCGGAGTGATTTCGCACACCGGTCCAGGCTTCGCCGGCGGCCCCCTTGGCGACCTGCTGGTCCCACGACCACACCGACGGCTCGGACTTCACCAGCCAGTACGCCACGTCTATTCCTCCGCCTTGAGCGGCCGCGTCAGCAGCCCTTCGATCGCCGCATCGACGCTGAGCTTGCCGTCGAGCACCGCCGCCACTGCGGTCGAGATCGGCATGTCGATGCCTTTGGCCTGCGCCATCTCCAGCAGCACCGGCGCGGTGTAATAGCCTTCGGCCAGCTTGCCGTGCGCGGCAGTCTCGATCCCTTCGCCGCGGCCGAGCGCCATGCCGAACGAGAAGTTGCGCGACTGCGGCGTCGAGCAGCACATCGTCAGATCGCCGAGGCCCGACAGGCCGTGCATGGTCTCGATCCGTGCCCCATAGGCCTTGCCGAACCGTACAAGTTCGACGAAACCGCGCGTCGTCATCGCCGCCAGCGCCGATGCGCCGAGCTGACGGCCCTCGACGATGCCGGCGGCGATCGCCAGCACGTTCTTGGTGGCGCCGCCGAGCTCGACGCCGCGCACGTCGGTCGAATGATACGGGCGGAAGCTGCCGGAATTCATCGCCTGGGCCAGCGCCTGCGCGCAGGCGGCGTCGGTCGCGGCGATCGTCACGGCGGTCGGCAGGCCGCGCGCCACGTCCGCCGCAAAGCTCGGGCCCGACAGAATTGCCGGGATCGCAGCCGGGGCGGCTTCGGCGATGATCTCGGTCATGAACCGGTGGGTGCCGTGCTCGATGCCCTTGGCGCAGGCGACCAGCGGCGTCTTCGGCGCGATCAGCGGCTGCAGCGAGGTCACGACCTGACGCAGCACCTGCGCCGGAACGACCAGCAGCAACGCCTCGGCGCGCGCCGCTTCGGCGAGGTCACGCGTGACCTGGACCGATGGCTCCAGCATCACGCCGGGCAGAAACCGGCTTTCGCGCCTGGTGATCAAATGCTCGGCATTGCCGGCATCATGCTCCCACAAGGTCACGTTTCGCCCGGCGCGCGCAGCGGTCTGCGCCAGCGCGGTACCCCAGGCACCGCCGCCGAGCACGGCAATCGAATTCAACGAACTCATCGCAACATCATCCAAGCGACCGACTTGAGCCCGGCCTTAGAACCCGGCGCGTGTGTTGGCAAATTTGGCCGGCGCGGTGGCGCCAGCGTCGAGCAGCCAGCGCGCGCGGGGCGCGGTATCCATGGCGTCGGTGAGGCCGAGCGCCAGCCGTTCGGCACCGGCCCAGGCGATCATTGCGCCGTTGTCGGTACACAGCGCCGGCGGCGGCACCATCAGCGTGGTCTGCGCCTTGGCGGCGACCTCGCGCAGCATCCGGCGGATCGCCTGATTGGCGGCGACGCCACCGGCCGCGACCAGCGCTTTCGGCGGCCCGAACCGTTCTTTGAACAGACGCAGCCCGGTGCCGAGCCTGTCAGCCACCGAGTCCAGCACCGCGGCCTGAAAGCCCGCGCACAAATCGTTGATGTCCTGCGGATCGAGCGGCGTCAACTTGCCGGCCTCGTTGCGCACGGCGGTCTTCAGGCCGGACAGCGAGAAGTTGGCATCCTGACGTCCGAGCATCGGACGAGGGAATGCGAACCGGTTGGGATCGCCGGCCTCGGCCGCACGCTCGACCTGCGGGCCACCGGGGTAGGGCAGGCCGAGCATCTTGGCGATCTTGTCGAACGCCTCGCCGACGGCATCGTCGACGGTGGTGCCCAAACGGACATAATCGCCGACGCCGAGCACCGCGACAATCTGGGTATGGCCGCCGGACGCGAGGAACAGACAGTAGGGAAATTCGACCGAGTCGGTCAGCCGCGGCGTCAGCGCGTGGGCTTCGAGATGATTGACCGCGATCAGCGGGGTGCCGTGCACCAGCGCAATCGCCTTGGCGGTGGTCAGTCCGACGATCACGCCGCCGATCAGCCCGGGCCCGGCGGCTGCCGCAACCCCGGACAGACCGGCGAATGCCACGCCGGCCTCGTTCATCGCGGCCGCGATGATGCCGTCGAGCACATCCACATGAGCGCGCGCCGCGATCTCCGGGACGACACCCCCGAACGGCGCGTGCTCTTCGGTCTGCGAGCGTACAATATTGGAGAGCAACCGGCCGCTGCCGTCGGCACGGCGCTCGACCACGGCGGCTGCGGTTTCATCGCAGGTGGTCTCGATCCCCAGCACCAGCAAGGCTTGTTCACTAGTCAAATTGAGCCCTTGCGTTTGCGCCCGAACCGGCGTTCTCCTTGCCTCGCGTAGCATTGCGGGGTCTTGGAATGCAATCATCCCCTTGGCGCCCTGCGGCCCCGGCAGATTGCGTGGGAGCACCGATGCAGGACGCAGCAGCGCAACCGGTCTGCATCAAGATCGTTGTCGTGCGATCCGGTTTCAACGGTTTCGTTTTCATCGATCGACAGGCGAGGACGTAACGCGTGGCTTTGCTCGTTACCCGCCCGCAACCCGACGGCGACGCGACAGCGAAGACGCTGCGCGCAAAGGGTTATGATGTGTTGCTGGCGCCGATGCTGCGGTTCGAGCCGGTGCCGTTTCCAGACGACCTGGAGGCTCGGTACATCGGCGTCATCGTCACCAGCGCCAATGCGCTGCGGGCGCTCGAGGACCAGCCGGTGCTGGCCCGGCTGATGAAGCTGCCGCTGTTTGCGGTCGGCAAGCAGACCGCGCGCAAGGCGCAGGATGCCGGCTTCTCATCCGTGATCATTGCCGATGGCGACGCCGCCAAACTCAGGATCAAGATCCGCGACAGCATCAGCGACAAGAGTAAGAGCGCCGGCGCGCTGCTGTATCTGGCGGGCGCCGATTTGTCGCGCGACCTCGCCGGCGAATTGCGCGAAGACGGCTTCGACGTCGTGATGCAGACCGCCTACAAGATGGTGCCGGTGCCCGGCCTGCCGGGTGAGGTGTGCGACGCATTCGCCGCGAACCGGATCGAGGCGGTGCTGCATTACTCGCGGCGCAGCGCGCGCGCCTTTGTCGACGCGACGCGCAGCTCCGGCATCGAGATCTCCGCGCTGGCGATTCCGCAGTGCTGCCTGTCGGAAGCGGTGTCCGAGGTGGTGCGTGAGGCCGGCGCCAATCAGGTGATGGTGGCGCGCAAGCCTGATGAAAAGGCGCTGCTCGAAGCGCTGGATCGGGCTTTGGGCCCGGCCAAGGTCAACTGACACGGCACCGGACTGCCGGTGCCGACTGGTAGCGACGAGGAAAATCCAAGGATGGTCGAGAACAGGCCCGAACACGAACAGGCTGCGGAGCCGGCCGAGCATCGTCAGCCGGCTGCGCGGCAGACGGGCGCCGTACCTGGCGGGACCGAGACCGAGCAGGCCGTAGAGGCATCCCCCGACGCCGAGCCGGCACGGGGACCGGAGCAGGCTTTCGACATCGCGGCCGATCAGCGCGAGCAAGCCGAACAGTCCGCCGGACTGCCGGAGCCGGACTTCGCCACCACGACGGCTGCCGCCGATACCGCTGCATCGGCGCAGAGTTCGGCGCCGCCGCGGAGCAGCCTCGCATCGCTGATCCTGCCGCCGGTGCTGACGATCGCGATCGCCACCGGCCTCGTGGTCGGCGCCGCCAAAATGGGACTGCTGCCGCAATTCCTGTCGTCGACCAGCGTCACCGCGCCGCAGGCCGATCCGGCCGCGCTCGATGCGCTCAATGCCCGGATCGCCAAGCTCGAAGCCGCTCCCGCGGCGGGCGGCGCAGCAGCCGCACCCGGCGACAGCGCGGCGCTGGAAGCGCTCGCGATCCGGATCACCAATCTCGAAGCGCGACCGAAGGCGGCGGACGATGGCGCAGCCGCTTCCGATCCGGCCGCGACCGGCCGGATCGGAAGCGGCCGCGCCATCGTCCGCCTGTCTCTTATACACCTCTGAC
>NZ_QUMK01000080.1 GCF_010907035.1 Rhodopseudomonas sp. BR0M22 | reverse complement strand
TTTTCCAGGCGCCGGTCACCGAACCGTCCCAAACCAACATCCATCTGCTCCTCCTCGTCCGCGACCGATATCGAGTCAGAGAAAGCTGCCGCCCGCAACAGACAAAGCAGATGTGTGAATGTCGTAGAGCAGAGCCCGGCGCTCGCCGACAACGTCGTCTGCATTGCCGGCGACCGGACACGCGAGATGCTGAACCGCGCCACCGAGATGACCGGCAAATGCATCGCGCAGCGGATCGCCGCTTCGCTGCTGCGGCTGTCCGCCCAGGCCGGCGTGCGGACACCGGCCGGCATTCATATCGAATCCCCGGTGACCCGGATCGACCTCGCCTCGATGGCGGGCCTGACCTACTTCACCGTCAGCCGCACCCTCAGCGCCTGGCAGAAACAAGGCCTCGTCAAAAGCGGTCGTCACCGCCTGACAATCCTCGACGTCAGCCGGCTCTCCGAAATCGCCGAGCCGCGGATCGGGACCGGTTGAGACGAGCGGCCCGCGCACGCGCGGCCAGTGAATATAGGAATCATTAACGCGGCAGCCCTAGTCCTTAGGTCTTAGCTTATGGATCGCTGCCGGATCGCCGATGAGGGAAGACTCTGCCGCCTCGGTTTTGTCGGACCAGGCTCGCGCGCGTCTCTATGATCAGGCCTTGACCGCCGCTGGGATCGGCGCCTGGGAGTGCGATCTCGCAACCGAGCGCCTGAACTGGACCTCCGGCGTCTATGGGCTGTTCGGTTATCCGATCGGCAACCCGCTGCGGCGCGCCAGCATCGTCGATCTCTATGTCGACGAATCCCGGCGCCACATGGAGCTCGCCCGCGCCGAAGTGATCCAGAGCGGACGTCCGGTCACGCTGGAGACCGAAATCCGTACCTGGCGTGGCGAGATGCGCTGGATGCGGCTGTCGATCAACGCGCTGCGCGAGAGCGGCCGTCCGGTGCGGATTTTCGGCTGCAAACAGGACGTCACATCCGATCGCCTCGCGATCGAGCGCCTCCGGCGGCAGGCCGAAACCGATCCGCTCACCGGCCTCGCCAATCGCGCCTGCTTTCAGACGCGCTATCGTGAGGTGGTGGGCGATGGCCTCAATCACAGCTTCGCCTCGGCGTTGGTGCTGATCGATCTCGACGGCTTCAAGGAGCTCAACGACACGCTCGGCCATCTGGCCGGCGACGCGTGCCTGTGCGAAGTGGGGCAGCGGCTGAGGCGAGCGTTTCACCGCGCGGGTCTGATCAGTCGGCTCGGCGGCGACGAGTTCGCCATCATCCTGCGGGCGCCGACCGATCCGGTGCGGATCGCAGACGTGCTGCAGCGGACTATCGTGATGCTCAACCGCCCGCTGTTCTGGAACGGCCGACGCATCGAGGTCAGCGCCTCGATCGGCGCCGCCCTGATCGGCCGCCCGCATCGCAGGCGGATTACCGACCTGTTCGAAGAAGCCGACCTCGCGCTGTATCAGGCCAAAGCTGCGGGACGTAACTGCGTGCATCTGATCGGGGATCAGGCGCAGAGCCGGGCGGCTTAGGGTGGACTAGCAGCCCGCTTCAGCTCACGCGCGCGAAAGCGCTCTTGTCGCGCGGTGACTTGTTTGTCAGGCAATCAATTGGAAGGTCGCGACCACATTCTGCGTGGAGGCAGAGTGGCGCACCCGACACGATTCGAACGTGTGACCTTTGCCTTCGGAGGGCAACGCTCTATCCAGCTGAGCTACGGGTGCGTGCCCCGTTCCTGTAGCCGATCGCAACCAGATCGGCAACGGGGGAGAAAAGCGATATTTTTTCAAGGGGTAAGCCCCTCGGACGGTGGCCGCATGTTCGAATCGCGTCGGAGGCGCCGAATTCCGCCGATGGTCATTGGTCGTGCGCGGCTGGGGGGCCTTTGTGGTCGGGCGGCTCCCGCTTCCGCTCTGCAATCTAGACGCCCATCGCCGACTTGGTCGCAAAGGCCACGATGATCAGCGCCACGACGACGAGGCCGAGCACGACCGGCATCGGCAGCGTCGGTCTGGCCGAGCTTGCGGTGCCCGCCGCGCCGCGCAGCGCGACGGATGACACCGCCAAGGCGGCGCCGAGCGCTGTGCCGATCCATTCCAGCGTCGCCAGCAGCGTCGACATCGGGTTGGGCGTCACCGGGAAAATGCGGCCCAAGTCGAGCAGATAGACGCCGACGAACGCCAGGCCGGCGAGCCCGGCCCAACCATATGCTCTACCCGTCCTGATCACGCGATAGGCGAGCACGAGGCTTCCCAAGCCGAGCACGGTCAGAAACACGTTGAACCCGCCCAGCACGATCGCCGGATAGGCGCTGAAGTCGCGCGTTTCGACGAAGCCGCCGGGCACCATCAGCGCCAGGTTCAGGGCAGAGGCGACCAGAAGCGCGGGGACGATAGGGCGTGAGCTCGGCATGCGACGAATCCTCGAAATGATGCGGCGGATTGCGCCGCTCTCCTGAGAGTCGCCCGGCGCGCGCATCGGATTGAACAGGATGAAGCTCCGGCGGTCGGGCGCGAGTGCAGTGTTTTGGCCGGATTCGTCCGGCAGGGTCGTGGACCACGAGACAGGCTCGGTGGACACGATTGATATGGACACGATTGAAACAGACCGGCTGGCCCTGCGGAATTTTCGGGTCGAAGATGCAGCCGACCTTTACGCCTATTTGCGCGAACCGAGGGCGAGTTGCTTCCTTTCGCTGAAGCTTCAGGACATCGGCGCCGCGCGGGCCGAGGCCGAGGAACGCAGCCGAAGCGACGAGCACATCGCCGTCTGCCTGAAGACGTCCGGCCGGCTGATCGGCGATGTGTTCGCCATGCCCGAGGACGATACGGTTTCGGTCGGGTGGAATTTCAACGCGGATTTCGGCGGACAGGGATTCGCTTTCGAGGCCGCCCGAGCCTTGTTCGCGCATCTGTTCGCCGCCGGAGGCGCTCGTCGTCTCTATGCCTATGTGGAGGATCACAACACGGCGTCGCGACGTCTGTGTGAACGATTGGGGATGCGCCAGGAAGGGCTGTTCGTGGAATTCGTGTCGTTCAAGTCCGACGACCACGGGGAGCCGATCTACGAGAACACGATGCAGTACGCGATCCTGCGAAAGGAATGGAACGCGCGGCCGTGAGCGAACCGCTCGTGCCGGCAGGCGCGCCGACCCGCTGCGCGCCCCGCTTTGCCCGCCCGCGCTAGTATTGGTCGATCGGGACGATCACCTTGCCGATCGGCCACAGCGCGATGGCGGCCAGCTTCAGATGCGCCCAGGCGAACGGAATGCCGATGATCGTCACCGCGAGCAGCACGGCGGTGACGACATGGCCGATCGCGAGCCACCAGCCGGCCAACACCAGCCAGATCACATTGCCGATCACCCCGAGCGGCCCGGTGCCGATGTCTTCGCGTCCAGTGACGGTTTCCCGCGGCACCGCGGTCTGGCCGAACGGAAACAGCGTGTAGACCCCGATACTGAAGGCCGCACGCGCCCACGGCAGTCCGATGATGGTGATCGCCATGATCACCGCCGCGACCGCCCAGCCGACCGCCATCCAGAACCCGCCGAGCGCGATCCAGAGGATATTCAGTACCAGCGATACGGGAGACATCGTGAGCTCCTTGGAGTTCGCAGCGGTCGGGATGTGTATTCGCAAATCTCTGCTTCGGGCGATCGAAGTCAGGCGGCGAATTTAGAAGGACGCGGTGCGATAGAAAAGCCGCATCTGGCGAGGTGGCATACAATCGAAGGACTCGCTGGCCGATGGTCGGCCGTGAAAACAATCGCTGCGGCTTACCGCGAGCGCGAGATATCCACACCCGGTTCCCGCAGCCCGAAATCGCCATGATGGCGGCGAATTACGGTCAAAGCACTCGGCTACGGCGGATGTTCGCTGCACGAGGAGCCGACGCTTGCCCTACACCATCACGGCCGTTCGACAAGACGAGAAGATGCGCTGCGTGCGCGACAGTGTTTTGGTGGCGTTCGCCAAGGCGCGGATCTGGGAGAGCGAAGGCTGGGACGTTGTCATCTCCGACGAGGACGGCCGCACCTTCGGCACCGCCCAGCTCGATGCGCATGTGGCGGCATATCGCTCGCTCGATGGCACAGAACCGGGCATCGACGACGATGATCTGATCGGCCCGAAGCCGATGAACCTGCCGGCGCAGAGGTTGCGCGCGAAGCGCACGGCGACTGCACGTCCTCAGTCAGCGCCGTGGGCGATGCCGGTCTAGCGTAGCTCTGCTTTTGATCGAAGCGGGAGCGCGCTTCGGAGTTTTACAACAGGCACAACCTCATGGTGAGGAGGCGCGAAGCGCCGTCTCGAACCATGCGCCGCAGGGAATGCGTTGCCCCATCCTTCGAGACGCCCGGCTTTGCCGGGCTCCTCGGGATGAGGGCTCAGTGCCTTCGGAAAGGTCGGATCGTTTCAATCAAACGATGAATCACTCTGGGTCTGTGCGCGCCGACGACGTTCGCGCCGCTCAGCCTTCAGCGACCGCGTCGCCCCACGGCTGGGCGATTTCGGTCGCGCCGCTGTTGCTGGTGCCGTGCCGCAGCACCACGCTCGGGCAGGCGAATTTCATCGGGAAGGTTTGCACCCGCGCTTCTTCATAGTCGAATTGGCTGCGCAGTGCCTCGCGCGTCGCATTAGGCAGGCGCACGTCGCCGATCACCACCTCGCCCTCGCTGGCGTCGATCCGCGGCTGGTGGATCGCGGCGTCGAGGTCCATGCCGTAGTCGATCACGAACGACAGGATCTGCGCCACCGCCGGCAGGATGCGGCGGCCGCCGGAGGCGCCGAGTGCTAAGCGGCGGCCGTCGGGTGCCTGCGCCAGCACCGGCGTGTAGTTGGTCAGGCAGCGCTTGCCGGGCGCCAGCGAGTTCGGCCGGCCCGGCTCGGGATCGAACCACATGATGCCGTTGTTCATCATGATGCCGGTGTGTGGCGTTTCGAATTTCGAGCCGAAGGTCGACAGCAGCGTCTGCGTCACCGCCGCCATGTTGCCGTCGCGGTCGACCACCGAGAAATGCGTGGTGCAGGCCGGCGCCAGATGCTCGGCGCCGAGCGCGCGGCGGCCGTCGGCGTCGCCCATGTCGCGCAGCCGCTCCGCATAGGCCGATTGCAGCGCCCGCGCATAGGCGGCGTAGGCATCGGTGTTCGGTTCGCTGCCGCTCGGCGTCAAATTATCGCCGAGCACGCGCAGCGTGTGCGCCAGCGTCGGCCCGGCGGTCAGCTCCGGCGTCGCGAACACATGTCCGCCGCGATACGGGATCGTCAGCGGCTGCCGCAGATGCGCACGGAAGCCGGCCAGATCCTCGACCGACAGCGTGCCGCCGCTGGCCTGGATATCGGCCGCGAGGCTGCGCGCCAGGTCGCCCTCGTAGAAGTCGCGCGGCCCCTGTTCGGCGAGCTGGGCCAGCGTCGCCTGCAGCCGGTCCTGCGGCAGCACGACGTTCGACTTGATGCCCCAGGGGGCGTGCGGCGGCAGCTCGTCGATCAGATACGACGCGGCGCTGGCCTGATACCGGCGCAGATCGGCCGCGACGCTGCCGATCATCAGCGTGGTCCACCAGTCGATCGCAAGACCGTCGCCGGCGAGCGCGATGCTGGGCGCCACCAGATCGCGCCACGGCAGCCTGGCGTAGCGGCGATGTGCCTCTTCCATGCCGGCGACCACGCCCGGCACCGCGACCGCGGCCGGCCCATGAATGTTGCGGTCGTCTTTCACCCGCGGCCACGGAAACAGATCGGACGCCGCCCCGGCGCCGGTCAGCGGATAGTCCTCCACCCGCAGGCTCTGCGGCGCCCGCATGCCGTAGTCGATCACCTCGGTGCGGTCTTCCTTGGCGCGGTACAGCACCATCGCGCCGCCGCCGCCGATGCCGCTCATCCACGGCTCGAGCACGCCGAGCGCGAAGGTAGTGGCGATCACCGCGTCGATGCAGTCGCCGCCTGCCGCCAGCACATCGGCGCCGATCTCGGCGGCCCGGCGCGACTGCGCCGCGACGATGCCGCCCGTGGCGGTGATCGCCGGCTTACGAATCTGCTGCAGATGGCTGAACTGGTCGGACATGCGGAGGCTTTCGCTGAAGATGGGAGAACGGGCGGAGGCACCGGCGTCAGCCGCCGGCGCCGGCCAGTGTAGGGCCTGCTGTGCGCCGCTGCTACGACGCAGAAGCAGCCATGCCGGTCAGGCAGCGCAGGTTGAGACGTGCGTGTCGAGCAACTGGCGGAACGCCGGAGCCGGCACCGCCGGGCTGAACAGCCAGCCTTGCATCTGGGTGCAGCCGAGCTTGCTCAGGATCTCGCGCTGCCGTGCGGTCTCGACGCCCTCGGCGGTGGTGGTCATGCGTCGCGCCGCGGCGATGTTGACAACCGCCTGCACGATCGCGGTCGAGCCCTCGGCGGTGTCGATCGCGTCGATGAAGCTGCGGTCGATCTTGATCTTGTCGAACGGGAAGCGCTGCAGATAGCTCAGCGACGAGTAGCCGGTGCCGAAATCGTCGAGCGAGATCCTGACCCCGAGCGCGCGGAGCTGGGTGAGCGTGGTCAGCGCTGCGTCGTCGTCGTGAATCAGCACTGCCTCGGTGACTTCGAGTTCGAGCCGGTTCGCCGGCAGGCCGGACGCACCGAGCACGGAGGCGACCAGCAGCGCCAGCGACGGCTGACGGAACTGCACCGGCGAGATGTTGACCGCCAGCGTGATGTCGGCGTCCCAGGTCGCCGCCTCCGAGCAGGCGGTCGCCAGGGTCCAGGCGCCGATCTCGTTGATCAGGCCGGTGTCTTCGGCGATCGGAATGAACTCGGCCGGCGAGATCATGCCGCGGGTCGGGTGCCGCCAGCGCAGCAGCGCTTCGCAGCCGGTGATCGCGCCGCTGCCGAGATCGACCAGCGGCTGGTAGTGGATTTCGAAGCCGCGGCTGGTGATCGCGCTGCGCAGATCGAATTCGAGCTGGCGGCGGGTCTTGGCGGCGGCATCCATCTCCGGCTCGAAGAACCTGAAGGTGCGGCGTCCCTCGGCCTTGGCGCTGTACATCGCAAGGTCGGCGTTCTTCACCAGCTGGTCGAGATCGGCGCCGTCGCGCGGCGCGATCGCGATCCCGATCGACGCATCGGTGGAGAGCTGATGGCCGAGGCACTGATAGGGCAGGCGGATCGACTCGTAGATGCGGTCGACCAGCGCCGTCGCCTCCTCCGGGCCGTCGACTGCGATCTGGATGACGGCGAATTCGTCGCCGCCGAGCCGGGCGACAAAGTCAGTCTCGCGCACGCAGTCGCGCAGCCGCACGGCGACCTGCTTCAGCAACTCGTCGCCGACCGGATGGCCGAGCGTGTCGTTGATGCTCTTGAACTCGTCGATGTCGATATACAGCAGCGCGAACGCTGCGCCGCGGCCGGCGCGCTGCAGTTCCTTCTCCAGCCGCTGCCGGAACATGGTGCGGTTCGGCAGGTCGGTCAGGCTGTCGAAATGCGCCAGATAGGAGATCCGCTCGTCGTAGTGAGTCCGCTCGGTGACGTCCTCGTGGGTGATGACCCAGCCGCCGCCGGGCACCGGGACGCTGGAGAATTCGATCGAGCGGTCGCCGATGTTATGAACCAGCGAGACCTTCCGGCTGGACAGCGAGTCGATCAGATTGGTGGCGATTGTGTCGACATCGCCGCCCAGCGAGCCGGTGGCCTTGCGATGCTCCAATACGTCACGCAGGCTGCAGCCCGGCTTCACGATCTCCGGCGACAGGCCGTACATGTCGAGATAGCGCTGATTGCACACCACCAATCGGGCCTGCGCGTCGAACAGCAGCAGGCCCTGCGACATGTTGTTGATCGCGGTGTCGAGGCGCTGCTTGTCGAGCAGCAATTTGCGCTGGGTGGCGTGATGATGCCTGGAGATCTGATGCACGATCAGCAGCAGGATCACCGTCACCACCAGCGCCGAGACGACCGCCACCGACACCAGCAGCTTGGTCTGCCTGCGCCAGCTCGCCAGCGCGTCCTCGGTGGTCATGCTGGCCACCATCACGATTGGCAGCTCGCTCAGCCCGTGCGAGGCCACCAGACGTTCCTGGCCGTCGACCGGCGAGGTCAGCCGCGCGGTGGTATCGTCGTCGAACAGCGCCTGCTGATGCGGCGGGCCGTCGCGAAAATTCCGGCCGATCATGCCGTCGATATAGGGATGCCGCGTCAGCAGCGTGCCGTCGCTGTGGTGCACGGCAATCGCCGAATCCCCGATCAGCGACACCTGCGACAGGAAGCGATCGAAATGCATCGGCGTGATCGCGCGGGTCACGACGCCGAGAAACGCGCCGTTCGCGTCGTTCAGCCGCTGCGCCAGCACGGTGGTCCAGCCGCCCGCCAGCGCGTTCCGCTCCAGCGCCACCGTGATCCGCGGGGCGGTGCCGGCTTTGTGGTCGAGGAAGTAGCTTTGGTCGGCGATCGAGATCTCGGGGACCGGCCAGGCATTCGAGGCGTTGATCAACCGGCCGTGCGTGTCGAAGATTCGCAGCGCGGTGATGTCGGTTGCTCCCCTGGCGCGGGATCTCAGTATCTGGTGAGCCGTGAGCGTCGCCAATCCGCCGCCGAACTCGTCGGCGGATTGGCGGTGAGACTGGCGCACCGTCGCGACGATCTCGTTCTGGATCTGTAGAAAATCTTCGATTTCGCGATCGTAATGCAGTGCCAGCAACAGTGCGGTGTTGGACAGTTCGCGCTCGCCGTTCTGCAGCGCCCGCTCGCGGAAATTGTTCACCGTCAACGTCGTGATCAGTGCGATGCCGGCGATCAGGACTGCACCGCTGAGGATCAGCCAGAGGATCGGGCGGTGGCGAAGCGCTCCGGCGAGCGACAGCCGCTCGCTGACGTTCGGTGGAGGGCCGAGGGCCTGAGATCGGGCGCGGGGGCTCTGCATCCCGTGGAAACTACCAGCCACAAATGAGAGGCAGGTTAGCAATCACGGTAAGCGAATCTTGAACATGGGGCGAGCGGGACTCGAATCCGCAGAGGCCGCAGCCTGTTCAATATTGCTCACGCCGAGCGCGGCCCGGCGCTGGGGGCGAAACGGCACGCAGGGGTACTATCGAACGCAGCAGGCCGGCGGATCGCTCCGCCGGCCTGCTATTCGTGGCGGCGCGGGGTGCGCGCCCGATCGGCGTCGATCAGTTGATCGGCGTGCCCGGCCGCGGGGCCGTGGCGCTGTTGGCGCGGTAGACTTCGAACACGCCCCAGGCGGCGGCGGCCAGATACAGCAGCGCAACCAGATTGCGCGGCAGGAACATCGCCAGCGCAATCATTGCCACCGCGACGGTGCAGGCCCTCACCACCTTGTTCTGGTCGATGAAGATCAGCTTGAAGCGATCCCAGTTCTCCGCCTTCCACAGCGGCGGTGTCATGGTCTGCAGGCCGAACCTCTCCCACGCGCCCTTGAAGCCGATTTCGCGCGCCCACAACAGAAACAGCGCGATCAGGAAGGTCGCGATGGTCACGAGGGCGGCGAGAGGACCGCCGGCGTAGCCGATGACGACCACGAGGGCGATTGCAAAAGCACCGATCCAATACTGCATTGATTTACCTATTGTCACCCGGCGGTGGCGGGTGCCCTTTCAGGTTCGTCCACCCGCGCATCGCCGCGAGTGGGGTGGAAGACGGTCAGCTACGCGCACGCTGCTGCAGAGGTCGTCATCCTCGACTGCGTCCACGATCTCGAGCGCGAAACAACCGGCAAGCGCCGATTCCCAGCCCTTTTTGAATAGGGCAAATGCGAAAGCCCGACCAGTCAGGCGAATTGCTGACAGCGGATGTTGGAAACAGCGTGCGGCGGGCGGTCGCAGCGAGCGGCGTGACGGAGCATCGCTAGCAGCCGTCTTGGTCTTTCGTCGCAGCCAGGCAGGTATTCATACCAGTGGCTGATTTAATCAGTGCGTAACGACGACTGCGAATAGTCGAGCCTGAGAGGGGTAATATCCATGCTGCAGACGCTCGAAACTACGGATTTGAAAGAAGCTCGCCGGTCGCGGATTGCGCAGTTCAGCGGCCGGGCCGCGACCCTGAAGGTCGGTGGTTCGTCGGTGACCGGTATCGTTCGCGCCGTCAAGGAAGACAAGTCCGGCGAGACCCGACGCTGGATCGTCACGGTAGTGTCGCAGCCTGCCCGGCGCTGATCACTCCGTCAGCAATTGCGACGGCGGAACGAAGTGGTGGGCGTTCCGGCCCGCCTGCGCTTTCGCCTTGGCCAGTTCGGCGCGCGCCACTACGCGCAAATGCACTTCGTCCGGCCCGTCGAGAAACCGCATCGCCCGGCCCCAAGTCCATAAGTAGGACAGCGGCGTATCCGGCGTCAGGCCCATCGCCCCGAACACCTGCATGGCGCGATCGACGACCCGAGTCTGCAGCCGCGCCGCCACCAGTTTGATCGCCGAGACGTCGACCCGCGCGGCGGCGTTGCCGGCGCGGTCCATGCGGTGCGCCGCCTGCATCACCAACAGCCGCGCCTGATCGATTTCCAGCCGCGACTCGGCGATCCAGTCCTGGACATTGGCGAAGTCGGCCAGATGCTTGCCGAACGCCTCGCGCTCCAACGCGCGTTCGGCCATCAGTTCGAGTGCGACCTCGCATTGGCCGATGGTCCGCATGCAATGATGCACCCGGCCTGGTCCGAGTCGGTCCTGCGCCAGCCGGAAGCCTTTGCCCTCTTCGCCGAGCAGGTTGGCGGCCGGCACCCGGACATCGCGGAACAGCAGCTCGCAATGCCCTTCCGGCGAGTGATAATGCATGATCGGAATGTTGCGGACGATCGACAGGCCGCGCGTGTCCATCGGCACCAGCAGCATCGAGTGTCGCTCGTGCGAGGTCGGCGGCAGGCTGTCGTCCGAGACACCCATCACGATCGCAAGCTTGCAGTTTGGATGCGCCGGTCCGGTGATGAACCATTTGCGGCCGTTGACGACGTAGTGGTCGCCGTCGCGCCGGATCGTGGTGCGGATATTGCGAGCGTCAGAAGACGCCGCGTCCGGCTCGCTCATCGCAAAGCAGGAGCGGATCTCGCCGATCAGCAACGGATCGAGCCATTGGCTGCGCTGCTCCGGCGTCGCCGCCAGATGCAGCAGCTCCATGTTGCCGGTATCGGGCGCGTTGCAGTTGAACACTTCCGAGGCCCAATGCACCCGGCCCATGATCTCGGCGAGCGGCGCGTACTCGACATTGCCGAGGCGCTGGCCGGGATCCTCGTCGCGCAGCCCGGGCAGGAACAGATTCCACAGATCTTCGGAGAACGCCTTCGACTTCAGCCGCTCGATCAAATCCAGCGGATAGCGACCGGCGGCGACCGCGCGATGCCACGCGACATTGGCCGGCTCGACGTGGAAGCGCATGAAATCGGAAAGCTGCGCGCGCAGCCGTTGCACCTTGTCGCTGTGTTCGAAATCCATACAGGGCTCTCAGGCGGGAAGGGCGGCGGAGCGTCCCGCCGAGGGCGAAGGTGTCGGGCGCGGTGGGACTACGCCCGGATCAACTGCGCTTCAGGCTGAGAATGTACTGCACGATCTCCGCGGCATCGCCGGGCGCGATGATGAAGTTCGGCATGTTGGCGTGATTGGAGCGCAGGAATACGGTCAGCGATAGCGCCGTGGTCGAGGGCAGGTTCGCGATCCGCGCGAAGGCCGGACCTTTGCCCTCCCGGCCATCACCCGCCGCGACGGCGTGGCAGTCCGAACACCACGCGACCGCGAGCTTGTGACCGGCCGAAACAGCATCCTGCGGGGCTGCACCGCCAGCGCGGTGCAGCCGAACGATCAGCAGCACCGCAACGATCAGAACACCCGTGGCCAGCAGCCGGATCCAGCCGTGCGACATCGCCGCGCTTAGTGACGGACGGTGCCGGGCGCGACGTGGAATTCCTTATCCAGCGCGTCGAGCGTCACCTTGTTGGCGCAGTACGCCTGGTAGTGCTCGGCGAGCGAGCCGTCGGCGATGTCGTGATCGCACTCGGCCTTGTGGCGGCACAGCGCACACACCCGCTCGAGGTCCCGCATCACCAGCGGCTGGGCGCGGGCGATGGCGTCCTCGTCGATGCCGAGCACCTTGAGGAGCTGCGGCAGCTCTTCGACCTTGTGCGGGCCCTGGCGGACCAACTCGTCGAGGTCGGACGCGGTGACGCCGAGGTCGTGGGCGATGCGGCCGAATTCGGCGGAGTCGAACTGACACATCTCGACGACTTCGCGGCGATGCTTCAGCCAGTCGGCGAAGGTTTCGATCAGCCGGTCGACGAGCGGATAGGGGCGGCTATGGGCAGGCATTTCGCCCTCCAAGATGTCTGACGGTGGCGGTACAATCGCCGAACGCCCCCCGCGTCACATTGCGATAGATCAAGCTGACGACCCTCGGACAGTACCGGAGGTGCGCCAAGCTGATCATCAGTTGTTTGTTCGCTGTGAGGAATGCGAATGCGGGGCCGCGCGATACGCTTGCTGGCTCAGCGTCGCGCGTAGCTGGTGCCGATCAGCGACTGTCGCGCCTGTTCGATCTGTCGTCCGGGAGCGTCGGTGCGCGCGGTGACGAATGTAGATGTGGTTTGCGGCAGTTCTTCGAGAAAGATCGGCCTGGCGTAGTAGTAGCCTTGCGCGTAGCGAATCCGTGTCATCGCCTGCAGGTAAGCGAGCTCTTCGAAGGTCTCGAGACCTTCGGCAATCACGGTCATGCCGAGCGCGTCGCTGAGCGACTCGATCGCACGCAGAATGCCCTGGCTGCGCGGTCGCTTGTGGATGTCGGTGATGAACGAGCGGTCGATTTTGATCTCGTCGGCGGTGATGTCCGCGAGCGCCGACAGCGACGAATAGCCGACGCCGAAATCGTCGATCGAAAGCCCGACGCCGATCTTGCGCAGCATCGGCAGGATTTCAGCCTGGAACGGCCCCTTGGTGACGAATGCGTCTTCGGTGATCTCGACCATGAACCGCGTCGGGCTACCGGTCGCCGCAAGTGCCTCGCAGAACGAGCGCATGAAATCCGGCGAGCCGGCCTGTTTGGCGGCGACGTTGACACTGATGCTGGCGCTTTCGCCGAAGGCGAGGTTGATCAGGTCGATCGACTTCATGATCTCGCCGAGCACCAGATGTGTCAGCTCGTCGATCAGGCCGAGTTCGACCGCGAGGTCGATGAAGGAACCGGGCGCCTGGATCACGCCGTTGTCGTCGCGCAGGCGGACCAGCGCCTCGATGCCCTGGATCTCGTTGGTGCGGATGTCGACCTTGGGCTGGAACGCGCAGCAGAACCGCTTGTCGAGAATGGCCTGGCGCAGCGACTGCTCCACAGCCATCCGTTCCAACGCTTCGCGCTCCATCGCGATGTTGAAGATCGCCAACGCGCCCTTGGCGTTGCTTTTGACACGGTACATCGCGATGTCGGCGTTCTGCCGCAGCGCCTCATAGCTGCGGCCATGCTCCGGATACAGGCTGACGCCGATCGAGGCCGAGGCGAACACTTCGGTGTCGCCGATAAAAAACGGTGCTTTCAGCCGCTGCAGCAGGAACGCGATATGATCGGCGACTTCCGCCTCGCTGGTCACGGGATCGAGCAGCAGCAGGAACTCGTCGCCACTGATGCGCGACAGCACGTCGCGGTCGCGCAGCTCCAGCGACAGCCGCTTGGCGATTCCGACCAGCAGCTCATCGCCGACCGAATGGCCGTAGTAATCGTTGATGTGCTTGAAATTATCGACGTCGAGGAACGCCAGCGCGAAATGGCATGGACGCTGGTCGTCGAGCAAAGCGGTGACGTGGCGCTCGATCACGGCGCGGTTCGGAAGGCCGGTGAGCTCGTCGTAATAGGAGCGGCGGAACAGCTCATCCTCGATCGCCTTCTGTTCGGTGACGTCGAGCGAGCTCGACAGCAGCAATCGGCGGCCCGCGATCTCCACCGGCTTGTGCGCGGTCAGCAGCGCGCGTGCCGGGCCGCCGAAGGCAATCCGTTCCTCGCAGGTGCCGGGCTGCCCTCGTGCCAGCACCGCGGCGCCATCGAGCCGGCGGCGATCGAGCGGCAGGTTCCCGTCCGCGTCGGTCGCCAGAGGGGGGAGACGATACTGCGCGGCGGCTGCATCGTTGACGAAGACGAAGCGGCCGTGTTCGTCCTGCACCGTCACGGCCGACGGCAGCGCGCGCACGATTTCCTTGAACAGCCGCAGATCGGCTTCCTCGGGCGCGGCAGGCTGGATTTGCGAAAGCGCGACTTCCCGGTCGCCGGCGGCGTCGGTCGTCTCAGTCGGTGAAACGGATGTGGCAGCGCTCGTCATGCGCACCAGACATGGCAATATTCGCTGTAGTAATGGTTAAGGACCGCAGCTTGCTGCGGTGTAATCGTCGTATCCGGAGCAGATTTGAATTGCAGTCGAGTATTTGTCATTAACAGCGTCTCAATGTCGATAACGAGAGAGGTAGCAGGTAACGCCTGCTCGATCAGGGAGTGACAAGGATGGGACGGCTCGACGGTAAGGTTGCGGTGATCACCGGCGCAACCAGCGGCATCGGTTGGCGCACTGCGGAGGTATTTGTAGCCGAAGGCGCCAGGATCGTGGTGGCGGGTCGCCGCGTCGCGGAAGGCGAGGCGCTGGCGGCGCAACTCGGCGAGTCCTGCGTCTTCAAGCAGACCGACGTCACCGACGAGGCCCAGGTGCAGGCGCTGATTGCTACCGCGCTCGACCGGTTCGGCCGGCTCGACTGCCTGTTCAACAATGCCGGCGGCCCGGCGCAGACCGGCGGTATCGAAGGGCTCGAGGTCGACCGCTTCGACGCCGCGATGGCGACGCTGGTGCGCAGCGTGATGCTGGGGATGAAGCACGCCGCGCCGGTGATGAAGAAGCAAGGCTCCGGCTCGATTATCAACAACGGCAGCATCGCGGGCCGGCTTGCCGGTTTCTCGTCGTCCCTGGTGTACGGTGCCGCCAAGGCGGCGGTGAACCACTTCACCAAATGCGTCGCGATGGAGCTCGGCGAATCCGGCATTCGTGTCAATTCGATTTCTCCAGGCGCGATCGCCACCGGCATCTTCGGCAAGGCACTCGGACTGACCACCGACGCGGCCGAAAAGACTGCGGCGACGATGCGCGAGATCTACCGGACCGCGCAGCCGATCCAGCGCGCCGGCATCCCGGACGACATCGCCCAGGCCGCTGTGTTTCTCGCCAGCGACGAGTCGAGCTTCATCAACGGTCACGACCTCGTGGTCGACGGCGGTATCACCGGCGGCCGCAACTGGACCGCGCAGCAGCAGGGCTACGTCGCGCTGCGCAAGGCGTTCGATCACGGCGAGGGGTGAACGACACGCTTGCCGCCATTGCGAGGAGCGAAGCGACGAAGCAATCCAGCGACGCCGTGCTACGGACTCTGGATTGCTTCGCTCCGCTCGCAATGACGGACTAATGCGGTGCGTTGAACTACGTCGCCGGCCTCACCTGCACCCGCAGCCCGTCCTTCGGCTTGGGGATCGGCCACATCTGCCACGACGCCTGATAGTTCGGCGGCAGCGACAGGTCGACGTTCTGCAGCAGGTGCACGGCGAAGCACTTCGCCTGCATGTAGGCGAAGTTGAGCCCGAGACACATATGGGCGCCGCCGCCATAGGGAATCCAGGCGAAGCGGTGGCGGCCGCGCGAGGCGTCGTCGGTGAAGCGCAGCGGATCGAACTGCTCTGGATTCGGCCAGATCTCCGGCATGTGGTGGGTGTACAGCGGATTGACCGCCACCATGGTGCCGGCCGGAATCGTGTAGCCCTTGAAGGTGAAGGCGCGCGTCGCCCGCCGCGGCAGCGACGGCACCGGCGGCCGCAGCCGCATCGCTTCCTTGAATGCCATTTCGGTGAGCGGCAGCGCGTCGAGCTGTTCGAAGCTGATCGGCTCGCCCGGCTTCAGGCCGAGGCCGGCGATCTCTTCGCGCAGCTTCTGCTGCCATTCCGGATGCGCTGCCAGCGCGGCGACGAACGAGGTCAGGGATGAGGTCAGCGTGTCGTGCGCCGCCATCATCAGGAAGCTCATATGATCGATGATCGCCTGGTTCGACAGTAGCGCGCCGTCGTCGTGGGTGGCGCGGCAGAGCTGCGAGAACAGATCGTCGCCGCCCTTGGCCCGGCGGATCGGAATCTGTTCGGCGAAGTAAGCGACGATGCGCTGGCGCCCCTTGACGCCGCGGGCCATCGCGGTGCCGGGCCACGGCTTGCGGATCGGCGCGACTGAAGCTGCGACCATGTCGATGAAGGCGCGGTTGACCTCTTCGGTCTCGGCGCCGATCGCGGTGCCGAGGAACGAGGTCGCGGCGAGATCGAGGGTGAGCTGCTTCATCGCCGGATAGCACAGCATCTCGCCGGGGCGGCTTCGCCACTCCGTGATGCGGCGGGCAATGCCGGCGTTGAGTTCGGCCAGATAGGACTGCATCGGCCCGGCCTTGAACGCCACCGACAGGGTGCGCCGGTGCAGCCGGTGCTCGTCGAAATCGAGCATCATCAGGCCGCGCGGAAACAGCCGGCCGAGGATCGGGCCCCAGCCATGGGTCGACGAAAACAACTTGGTATTGTCGAACAGCGCCAGCTCGTTGGCTTCCGGCCCGAGCAGGGTGATCGAGGTCTCGCCGAGCACGCGGCTGCGATAGACCGGACCATAGGTCCGCGCCATCTTCTCGACCTCGCCCTTCGGATCGGCGAGCACCGCGAGCGTCCGGCCAATGATCGGCCAGCCTTCGTCACCGGGGATGTGGGCGAGCGCGCTCGGCTTTGGTGGCGACAGCCGTGCGACGAGTGACGAATCCGCAACCTGGATCGACATGGGGCCTCCCTAGGCGGTTGTATCGGCCATGCGGAGGTGTGCCCCCGTTCTGTGGCGCGTTGCAGTTGAAAATAGGAGGCGTGCGCTCGGCTTGGCAAGGCCAAACCGACGCACCGAGGATTATGACGCAGCGGCCAGCGGCTGACGCAGCGGCGGTTCGGGCGGAGCCAGGATCGTCATCGGAACGGTGACGCCGCGCAGCGGGTAGTCGCCGAGCGGCTCCAGCGGTGCGTCGATATGGGCCGCGGCCGCCGCCGTCACCAGGATGCTGCGGCCGATGCTCTTCTGCAGTGCTTCGACCCGGCTGGCTTCGTTCACGGCCGGTCCGATCACGGTGAAGTCGAGCCGTTCGGCGGCGCCGATATTGCCGAAGAACACTTCGCCCTCGTGCAGCGCGATGCCGGCGCGGAGCGGTCGCCAGCCTTCGCAGGTCACGCCCGCCGGGTCGACCAGATTCAGCCGCGACAGGCCGGCTTGCGCTTCCATGGCGGCCGTCAGCGCGGCGTTGCCGGCGGCGCGCGGATTGTCGCCGAGTGGAAACACCGCCAGCAGCCCGTCGCCGATGAACTTCAGGACGTCGCCGCCGTTGCGCAGCACCGCGTCGGCGAACACCTCGAAGTAAGCATTCAGCAGCGCGATCATGTCGTTGCCGCACAGCCGGTCGGACAGATCGGTGAAACCGCGCAGATCCGACATCCAGATGATGGCGTGGATCGGCTCGCCGGCGCCGCGCTTGATGTCGCCGCTCAGCACCTTGGCGCCGGCCACCGGGCCGAGATAGGCGCCGAGCGCGTTGATGGCGATCCGGGTGGCGACGTGGCGGCCGACATGCAGGCCGAACAGCGTCAGCAGGCGCTTGAGCTGCGCCAGATGCTCGTCGCTGAAGCCACCCGGCTGGGTGGTCGCCAAGGTGACGGCATGGCGGAAGCGCTCGCCGCCCATCGGCAGCGCCAGGTACTCGGTGTAACCGCCGGCCGCGAGATCGCGCATGATCGGGAATTCCGCCTGCGCGGCGGCGTCCTGCGGATTGCGCCGGATCGCCTTGCCGCCCTCGAACAGGTTGCGCAGCGGATTGAGTCGGAACGCGTCGCTATCGGCGGTCGATTGGTTGACCTGGACTTCGTCGCACAGCCCGTCGGAGGCGCGCCAGTTCCAGGCGAAGCCGAGCAGCTGCGGATGCAGGGTGCGGATGTGCAGCGAGGCGCGATGCACCGGCAGCCCGACCGCGGTCATCCGCCACATCAGCGATTCGAATGTCAGCAGCATTTCCGGTTCGGCGGAGGCTTCGTGCAGCAGCCAGGTGTCCAGCTCGGCCAGCGTGATGCTGGCGGGCAGGCAGGCGCGGCCGCGCTGGCTGCGGCGGATGATGCTGACGCCGGCGGGATAGACGCGCATCGCGTCGGGTGGGGCGGTCGGATCGGTCACACAGGAACTTTCGTTGAGGGATTGCGGCCGCGGCGAGCCGCGACGGCCTGCCGCACGAAGCGATCTTGCCCCGGCTGGCGGAATTCCCCATCTCACGGATGCGTTATCCCGGCTCCCTCGAGGAGCGGAAGACGCAGGAGGAGGACCATGAGTTACTTCAAGACCGCTCTCTTGCTGGCCGGCCTGACCGCGCTGTTCATGGGGGTCGGCTATCTGATCGGCGGCGCCAACGGCGCGTTGATCGCGCTCGTCGTCGCCGCGGCGATGAACATCTTCACCTACTGGAATTCCGACCGGATGGTGCTGTCGATGTACGGCGCCCAGGAGGTCGACGAGCGCACCGCGCCGGATCTCTACCGGATGGTGGCGGAACTGGCCGGCCGCGCCTCGCTGCCGATGCCGCGGGTGTTCATCATGGACAACCCGCAGCCGAACGCCTTCGCCACCGGCCGCAATCCGGAGAACGCCGCCGTCGCCGTCACCACCGGCCTGATGCACCAGCTCAGCCGCGAGGAACTCGCCGGCGTGGTGGCGCACGAGCTGGCGCACATCAAGAACCACGACACGCTGCTGATGACCATCACGGCGACCATCGCCGGTGCGATCTCGATGGTGGCGCAGTTCGGCATGTTTTTCGGCGGCAACCGCGAGAACAACAACGGCCCGGGCCTGATCGGCTCGCTGGCGTTGATGATCCTCGCGCCGCTCGGCGCCATGCTGGTGCAGATGGCGATCAGCCGGACCCGCGAATACGCCGCCGACGAAATGGGCGCGCGGATCTGCGGCCAGCCGATGTGGCTCGCCTCGGCGCTCGGCCGGATCGAAGCCGCGGCGCATCAGGTGCCGAACTACGACGCCGAACGCTCGCCGGCGACCGCCCACATGTTCATCATCAACCCGCTGTCGGGGCAGGGCATGGACAATCTGTTCGCCACCCACCCGTCCACCGACAACCGGATCGCGGCGCTGCAGCGGCTCGCCGCCGAGATCGGCGGCAGTCCGTCTCGCCCGGCCTCGGCGTTTTCGCGCAGCGCCGGCGCCGCTCCCTGGAGCGGCACACCGCGCGGCACCGGCCGCAGCCCGTGGGGCGGCCAGCCGCGTGGCCGTGGCCCGTGGGGTTAGTCCGGCCCAGATGATCGTTGCCTCGAAGGCCCCGGTTCGCCGGGGCCTTTTTGCTGATCGGTCGCCTTCACCCGTCATTGCGAGGAGCCGAAGGCGACGAAGCAATCCAGCCGCTTTGTGCGGGTGATTCCTGGATTGCTTCGCTACGCTCGCAATGACGCGGAGAGGGGCTTGCTGAACGACGGATGTTTACCTGGCTGGTAATCGACCCGATGATGCCGGGCTGCGACCGTGGGACAGCTCAAGCCTTGCCGGGATCTGCCGCCATGCACCAGACCGTTGCCGCAACCGATAACTCGCGCCGCTGGCAGGTGCTGGCGATCGTGGTCGCCGCGCAGTTCATGTTCGGGGTCGATGCCTTTATCGTCAACGTCGCGCTGCCGACGATCTCGACCGAACTCGGCGCATCGTTGTCGCAGCTCGAGGCGGTGATCGCGGTCTACCTGATCGGCTACGCGACGCTGATCGTCACCGGCGGCCGGCTCGGCGACATTTTCGGCACCAAGACGGTGTTCCTGCTCGGCGTCGCCGGCTTCACGCTGACCTCGCTGTGGTGCGGGCTGGCGCGCTCCGGTCCGGAACTGATCCTGGCGCGGCTCGCGCAGGGCACCACGGCGGCGTTCATGGTGCCGCAGGTGCTGGCGACGCTGCATGTGCTGTTTCCCGATGCTGCGCGCGCCAAGGCGTTTGCGATTTACGGCACCGTGCTGGGGCTTGCCGGCGCCACCGGCTTTGCGCTCGGCGGCCTGTTGGTGACGCTCGATCTCGGCGGCTTCGGCTGGCGTTCGATCTTCTACGTCAATGGTCCGGTCGGGCTGATCATCATCGCGGCTGCCGCCCGGGTGATGCCGCAGACGCCGCGGCGGCCGGGCACGCGGCTCGATCTCGGCGGCGCCGTGATCCTGTTCTCCGGCCTCGTCTGCGTGATCGGGCCGCTGTTGTTCGGCCGCGATGTCGGCTGGGCCGGCTGGGTCTGGGCCGTGATGGCGGGCGGCGGGGCGATGCTGGCGCTTTTCCTGCGCTACGAACGCCGCGTCGCCGCACGCGGCGGCATGCCGGTGGTCGATCTGACGTTGCTCACCGATCGCGCTTTCGTCCGCGGCCTCGGTGCGGTGTTCTGTTTCTTCTTCGCCAACCAGTCGTTCTATCTGGTGATGACGCTGTACATGCAGCTCGAGCTGAACGTGCCGCCGCTGCAGGCCGGCCTGGTATTCCTGCCGCTCGCACTGGCCTTCGTGATTGCGTCGCGGCATTCGGGCGCGCGCGCCCGGCGCCGCGGCACGCTGGTGCTGATCGAGGGCTGCCTGCTGCAGATCGCCGGTCTCGGCCTGATCGCCGCCACGGTGACGGTGATCGCGTCGCCGACGCCGTTCGTGTTGGCGCTGGCGTTGTTGGTCGCCGGCTATGGCCAGGGCCTGGTGATGGCGCCGCTGTCGGGCGTGGTGCTGTCGAGCGTACAGGCGACCAGCGCCGGCTCGGGCTCGGGCCTCTACGGCACCACGACGCAGATCGCCAGCGCCGCCGGCGTTGCGGCGCTCGGTTCGGTGTACTTCACGCTGGCGCAAAACGGCTCGGGCCGTGTCGCCTTGCTCGGCGCGCTGGCGCTGCTCGGGTTCGCGGTTGCCGGCTGCATCGGGCTGCTGCGCTGGATGCGCCGCGCCGTGGCGGTGGCGGCCTAAGCCGGCACGTTCTCAGCCAGGCACGCCACTGCGGCATCGACGCCGCCGCGGCTGTGCGGGATGCCGAGTGCGGTCAGCGCCATCTCGATCACGCCGAGGGTGCCGAGCACCATCGGGGCGTTGACGTGGCCCATATGGGCGATCCGGAACGCCTTGTTCTGCAATTCGCCGATGCCGACGCCGAGCACCACGCCGCACTTCTCCTTGCAGTAGCGATGCAGCGCCGCGACGTCGTGGCCCTCGGCGGCCCGCACGGTGGTGACGGTGTCGGCGCGTTCGTCCGGATGCTCGATGTTGAAGCCGAGCACGTTGCCTTCGGCCCAGACGTCGACGGCGCGGCGCACCGCGCCGGCGAGCAGATGATGCCGCCGGAAGGTGTTGTCGAGTCCTTCGGCGAACAGGATGTCGAGCGCCTTGCGCAGCGCGAACAACAGATGCACCGGCGCAGTGCCGGCGTATTTCTGGTAGTGCTCCGGCCCGTCGCGTTCGGTCCAATCCCAATACGGCGTGCGCAGACCGGCGCTTTGATGCACGGCGCGGGCGCGTTCACCGACCGCGACGAACGACAGGCCGGGCGGCGACATCAACCCCTTCTGCGAGGCAGACATTGCGACGTCGATGCCCCAGGCATCCATCTCGAACGGCATGCAGCCCAGCGACGCCACTGCATCGACCATGAACAGCGCCGGGTGGCCGGCGGCCTTGATGGCGCGGCCGATCGCTTCGAGATCGTTGCGGGCGCTGGAGGCGGTGTCGACCTGCACCACCACGATCGCCTTGATCGTATGCGCAGTATCCCGGCGCAGCCGCGCTTCGACTTCGTCGGCGCGCACCGCGCGGCGCCAGTCACCCGGCATCACCTCGACCTCGCAGCCCATCGCGCGTGCCGCATTGCCCCAGCCGACCGCGAACCGTCCGCTTTCCAGCACCAGCACCTTGTCGCCGCGCGACAGCACGTTGCTGATCACCGCTTCCCAGGCGCCGTGGCCGTTGGCGATGTAGATGTACGATCTGCCCTTGGTGGCGAACAGCCGGCTGAGATCGGCGAGAAGCCCCTCGCTCAGCGCCACCATCTCCTTCGAATAGATGTCGAGCGCCGGGCGATGCATCGCCTGCAGCACTTCGTCGGGCATGGTGGTGGGTCCGGGAATCGCCAAGAATTCCCGTCCGGCGCTGACGGCCATGATGCTTGTCCCTGTGATGAGAGGTTGCGCGACCATGCCGGGCCGCGGGGTCGATTTCAAGGCACCGGCGCGCCGGGCTCGATTGCGTCCGTGACGGTGCGGAAGATCTGGTCCTTGATCTGGGTGGCGAGCGGACTCGGCAGGATCTCGACCGGTCCGCTGCGCGTCTTGCAGCCTTCGGTCAGCCGCAGAATCCAGACCTCGCCATCGGTGTAATACGAATCGCCTTCGCCATTGCGTCCGGCGACCGTCGGACCTACGCCGGTGATCTGATATTTCGCCTCGACCATCTTGGTCGCTTCGAGGTCGGCGGCGAAGCGCTCACGTTCGGCGTCGATATCCGGCGCGATGTGATGCGTCACAGCGCCGGTGTAGTGACTGATGCCAACGCCGCGGTCGAAGGTGGCGCTGCCGAGCCAGACCGGGCGGCCTTCCTGGCCGCTGTCGAGCACTTTCCAAAGCCGAACATGGTTGCGGCGGTCGGCGCTGCGTCCGTCGGGTTTCTCGAAGGCGAGATCCTCGCGGCGATCGAGATAATACAGGCTGGACACCGGCGCGTCCGGATAGGGCCGGTCCAGCAGCACGCTGCCGGCGATTGCGATCGACGAGCGCAGCGTGATCGGATCGGCCGGATGCCAATGCGCCGCCAGGATCGCGCAGACGATGTCGTGCTGATCGCCAATCAGCCCGACATTGATCGGGTCGCCCGGAATGCCTTGCGCCGTGCGGGTCACCATCGGCATGTCGGCGAGTTTGCTCTGGTGTTCGTAATGGGTCCAGAACAGCGGCAGCGCCAGATAGGCGAGGATCGCGTAGCAGCCGATCAGCACCACCGAAATCTGCGACACCCGCCGCAGCCGGCGCTTGCGCGGCCGCTGCGATGGTTCGTCTGCTGTCTGCTTCACCCGTCGCCCCCGCAGCCGGCAGGTCGCGCTCGGATCAGCGCCGCGTCTCGCGGCAGCCGGCGGCCTCGGCTTCCTCGACCGAACAGAACCAGCGCGTGCCCTTGCTGATCTTCATTCGGATCTGTGCATACCAGCGGCTGGTCGGCTTGTGATAGATGCATTCGCCGGACCTGTTGACGTTGCCCTTGATGGTGCAGTCCGGCGACGGCGCCACCGGTCCGGAGGCCGAGGCGAGCAGAATCCGGCGGGCATCCTTCGGCGGTCTGGTGGCGCCGAGGATCGGCGTCTTGCTGCTGCGCACCCGCCACGCCCAGGGTGCGATGAACGAGCCCTGCCACAGCCCGAGCTTGGCCGCGCGGGCGTCTTTTTCCTCGGCCTCGTAGGCGCGGGAGTACTGCACGTAGGCCAGCGCCCAGCCGTTCTTCACCATCCATTGCCCGGGGTCCTCACCGTCGATGTCGCATTTGGCGATCGAGCGGCCGGCCTTGTCGACGCGCAGGACGTGGCAGGTCCAGCTCTTGCCGGCCGTATGCTGGACCAGCGCGTCGCGTGCGGCGACGCCGCAAGTCCAGCGGTCCCCTTTGGTATTGAGACAGAGCTGATCCAGCCCCGGTGCGTCGATGCCGGCGAGGCGGATGCGGGACTTGCCGATCAGAATATGGTCGCCGTCGCGGATCTTGGGTACGCCGCTGATGTCGGCGGCCTGGGTCGTTACCGGCAGCAGCAGGAGCAAAAGCGGCAGCAGCCATGTGTTCAGCTTGAGCATGCGTCGACCTTCCCGGCAGTCACCCTGCGGTCAAACAGGTCCGGCGATTGTGCTGAATCTTGGGCCGACGGGCCAGAGGCTCGGTGATGCTGCGAGTCAACTTCGCGCGAAGCTCAGGCGTGGTGTGCCCGCTGCAGCAGCGCCTTGCGCGCCAGCGCCAGCCCCATCAGCACGAACGCCGAGGTCACCTCCGGGCCGCCGACCAGAATGCGCGTCGGCGTCTTCATCTTGTTCCACTCGTAGGCTTTGAACGGCGCCCGGCGACCGCCTTCGCCGAGATGGCTCAGGATGCAGTGCAGCGCCGGGGCGAGGTGCGCGGGATCGCCGCCGAGATGGCCGAGCGCGATCAGCGCCAGCGCGGCGTCGAACACGTTCATCTCCTTGGCGATCAGTTCGTCCTGCACGTAGGCCAGCACGCGCTGCCGGATCGCCTCGAACACGCCGTCCGGATCGATCGCACGCCTGGCGGCTTCGTCCAGCGTCCGGAACGTGGCGTAGCAGCGGCCGAAATACGCGCAGTACAATTCCGGCAGATAATACACATGCGACTTCGGATCGGCGAAGGCGCCGCTCGCCACCAGCCGGCGCTGGAAGTCGACGATGCGGCGCACCGTCTCCAGCCGTGCCGGAGTCTCGACGATCCGCCAGCGCGCGCAATTGCGGAAGCTGACCTCGAGCACGTCGAGATTGAGCGTCGGGTCGAGATCGTTGCCGAACGGGCGCTCGCCGGCGAGGCTGTCGATCCAGGTGACGATGCCGCCGTCGTAGTCGATATTGTCGTTGAGCGGCACTGTGACCATCGGCGCGTTGGCGCCGGCACGGACCTGATAGGTGCGATAGAAGTCGATCAGCGGCTGACCGATGATCGGATCGGACGAATTCGCCTGGGTGGCGGCCGAAATCGAGCAGGCGGTGGTGTCGCAGTCCGGCACGTAGACGCCGAAGCCGAGGTTGTGTTTGACCTTGGCGAAGAACCGCGAAAACCGTGGGTGCGGCGGCGGCGCCAGCGCGGTGAACCTGTCTCCTAT